>JADZAI010000023.1 GCA_020852655.1 Alphaproteobacteria bacterium | reverse complement strand
GTCTGCCGGGATCGCCGGAGAGGCTTCGCACGATCTCCAGCTTCTCTTCCGGCAGCAGGCCGGCCCGCACCTCTTCCATGCCGATCGATTCGCCGAGTGCCGTGCCGATGCCGATATTGTCGCCGGTGAGCATCATCGTGCGCAGGCCGCGGCCCTTGAGTTCGGCGATAACCGCCGCCGCTTCCGGCCTTGCCTCGTCGGCAAAAAGCAGTCCGCCGGCAAGCCTGCCGTCAACCATGACATAGGCAACGGTTCCCGCCGCCCCAAGGCTGGCCTTGAGCGAATCGATCTCCCCGGCTTCCATGCCCTCGCGTGCCGCCAGACGCGCATTGCCGACCGCAACGCGCCGTCCCTCGACGGTCCCCGCAAGGCCTTCGCCGGCGATGGCGCCCACATTCGCGGCGTCGGGTAGCGGCAGGCCGGCATCCTTCGTCCGCTCGACCACGGCCCGTCCGAGCGGATGCTCGCTGCGCGTCTCGATCGAGGCGGCAAGCGACAGGAGGCGATCCGCATCGCCGTCCAGCGCCACGATCTGCGTGACGCGGGGCTTGCCCTCGGTCAGCGTGCCGGTCTTGTCGAAGGCGACCGTGCCGATCTCGTCCGCTCGCTCCAATGTCTCGATGTCGCGGATCAGGATACCGGCTCTCGCCGCCGCGCCGGTGCCGGCCACCAGCGCCGTCGGCGTGGCGAGGCCCAGCGCGCAGGGGCACGCGATGACGAGCAACGCGACCGAGGCCGGGATGCCGGCGGCCGGATCGCCGGCCATCAGCCACCAGCCCGCGAAGGTCACGACGGCCGCCAGCAAAATCGCCGGCACGAAGATCGCCGAGATCCGGTCCACCAGTCTCTGGATCGGCGCGGTGCCGGTCTGGGCGTCCTCGACCAGTTTCGCCATGCGGGCGAGGCGGGTATCCGCGCCGACGCGCGTCACCTTGACCTCGACGGCGCCGGCGCCGTTGACGGTGCCGGTCAGCACCGGATCGCCGACGCCGCGTTCGACGGGCAGGCTCTCGCCGGTGACGATGGCCTCGTCCACGCTTGTCGCGCCGGACATGATGGCACCGTCGGCAGGGAATCGCGCGCCGGGCCGCACGAGGACGACATCGCCCGTCTTCAAGGTCTCCGCGGGCACGCGGCGGACGCCGCCTTCGACGACGAGCTCGGCTTCGCGCGGCTGCAGGCGACCCAAGGCGGCAAGTGCCGCCGATGCCCCGCGCCGCGCCCGCGTTTCGAGATATTTTCCGAGCGTCGTCAGCGTCAGCACGACGGCGGCCGCCTCGAAATAGAGGTGTGCGTGTCCGTTGCCGCGCAGGACCTCGACCGTCGAGGCGGCGAAGGCGACGCCCGTGCCGATCGACACCAGCACGGCCATGTTGGCGGTGCCGCCCCGCACGGCGCTGAACGCCTCGCGGTAGAAACGCGTGCCGGCAACCGCCATGACGCCGGCGGCGAGCACAAGCTGCGTCCACGGGCCGATCCACGCATGGCCGAGACCAAGCATCATCGGCAGCGTGCCGACCACCAGGGGAACCGACAGAATCGCGCTCACCGCGAAGCGCACGAGCATCTGCCGCTCCTCGGCGAGTCTCAGCGCATCGCGTTCGTCGTCGGCCCGCCGCTGAGCCGCCGCGTCGTCCACCCGCAGGGCGGCGCCGTATCCGGCCTTCTCGACGGCAGCGATCAGTTGCTCCGCCGTCACCGTGTCGGCGAGTTCGATGTTGGCGCGCTCCAGCGCGAGGTTGACCTCCGCCGCCGCGACGCCATCCACCTTCGACAGCGCCTTGCCGACGCGCGCGGAGCAGGCGGCGCAGGTCATGCCGGAAATGTCGAGCGAGACGTGCTTCATGATCTTTGCTTCGCGATCGTCAGATCTGGCGGGCTTCGTAACCCGCATCTTCGACGGTCGCGATCAGCGCGGCGGCATCGATGCCGTCCTGTGCGCTGACGACCGCCTCGCCGGCCGCGAGATCGACCGCCACATTGTCCACCTTGTCCATGCGGGACAGCACCGTCTGAACCGCGCGCACGCAGCCGCCGCATGTCATGCCATCCACCTTCAGCCTGATCTGCATTTCCATCTCCACGGATCGTCTTGCCGGGAGATAGGACTTCCAGTTACTGGAAGGTCAAGGGCGCCCGGCAAATCTTCGTATCGTCAAGCTCGTGCGTCGGCGTCGCGGGCGGTTTTGGCCATGGATACGAGCACGGGCCGCAATTCGTTCGCGTCCTTCAGCGGTTCGGGGAAGAAGACGCGCTGGAACCGGTCGCCGTCGACCAGATCCAGCCCGTCGGCGTCGATGCCGCTGATCGTCCAGTCGCCATTCTCCCGATTGCCCGCAAAATGCTGCGCATAGAGGGCAATGGCGTCGCGGTGATCCTCGTTCATGTGGTCGGCGGCGCGCTGCTCATGCGCCGCCAGCGCCTCGACGACCGATCCGCTCAGAATGAGATCGTCGCGACCGAGCGCATAGGCCTTGCCGAAACCGCCGTTCAGCGAGGCGCGCTCGATGTCGAGCCGGAAGAAGGAGAAGTCGCCAAGGCCGACATAGAGTTTCGCCTTGGGATTGCGATTGAGATAGCGGCGCGACACGCGCTCATTGTCGGGCGTGTCCTTTTCGACCTTCGTCGCGCGGCAGGACAGCGTAATACGCGGATGGGCGAGGGGATCGCCCTTGCCAGTTTCACCAAGCAGGAGAGAGCAGTGCGGATCGGCAAGGATGGCCGGCGTATGCGCCGACAGCATGGAAACGAGGATGATCGGCGTGCCGTCGGCATCCGTCGCAACGCCGACCCGGCTGGCGAGCGGCGCGCCGGTTTCGGCCTCCAGCACGGCCAGCGCCCCGTAGCGGCAGGAGCGGAGAAGGGTCTTCGCGAGGCGGATCGACTCCGCATCGGTTTCCCTGAGCACGTCGCGCTTCTTTTCCATTGTCTTCCTGCCCTAAGCTGACTTTGAGAATCCACTTCATGCCGCCTCGATGGGCGTCGGGCAAGGCTTGCGGCGCTATTTCGGCGCCATGCGGATCGCACCGTCGAGGCGGATGACCTCCCCGTTGAGCATCTGGTTCTCGACGATGTGGAGCGCCAGCGCCGCGTATTCGGCCGGCTCGCCGAGACGGGGCGGGAAGGGGACGGCGGCGCCCAGCGAATCCTGCACCTCCTGCGGCATGTTCGCCATCATCGGCGTCTTGAAGATGCCGGGCGCAATAGTCATGACGCGGATGCCGGCGCGGGAAAGGTCGCGGGCGATGGGGAGCGTCATGCCGACGACGCCACCCTTGGAGGCAGAGTATGCAGCCTGCCCGATCTGCCCGTCATAGGCGGCCACCGAGGCGGTGCTGACGATCACGCCGCGCTCGCCGCCTTCGAGCGGCTCCAGCTTTTCGGCGCGGCTCGCCATCAGCCGGATCATGTTGAAGCTGCCGATCAGGTTGATCTCGATGACGCGGCGAAAGAGGTCGAGCGGGTGCGGCCCGTCCTTTCC
>JADZAI010000022.1 GCA_020852655.1 Alphaproteobacteria bacterium | reverse complement strand
TCCACGGACGGGCTGGGCAATCTGATCGCTACGATGGAAGGCGACGAAGGCGCGCCGAGCGTCATGCTCTTCACCCATATGGATCAGCTCGGCTTCGTCGTGCGCAAGATCGAGCCGACCGGCCTGATCCGCGTCGAGCGGCTGGGCGGCGTTCCGGAGCGCGCGCTGGCGTCGCAGGCCGTCACCCTGTGCGTCGGCGAAGGCAAGGACGTGCCGGGCGTGATCGCCAACAAGAGCCATCACGCGACGACGCCGGAAGAGAAATACAAGGTCGTCCCCTATATGGACCTCTACATCGACGCCGGTTTCGCCAGCGCCGACGAGGCGCGGGCGGCGGGCGTGGATATCGGCACGCCGGTCGTCTATCGCCCGAACGTGATCGAGCTGGCGAACGGCCGCATTGCCGGCACCGCCGTCGATGACCGCGCCGGCTGCGCCGTCATCGTCGAGGCCGCAGCCAAGCTCGTCGGGGCCAAGCGGAAGCCCACGGTTCACTTCGTCTTCTCGGTGCTGGAGGAATTCAACCTGCGCGGCGCGCTGACGGCGGCGCAGATCCTGCAGCCCGACATCTGCATCCAGCTCGACCTGCTGCTCGCGGCCGACACGCCGGACATGGGCTATCGCGGCGACGTTACGCTCGGCGGCGGCGCGGCGATGAGCATGTATTCCTTCCATGGGCGCGGCACGCTGAACGGCACCATTCCGCATCCGGCGCTGGTGTCGCTGTTCGACAGGACGGCGAAGAAGCTCAAGGCGCCGTTGCAGCGCAGTGCCCATACCGGCTGCCTGACCGACTCCTCCTATGTGCAGCTTGTCGGCGGGGGCGTCGCCTCGATCGATCTCGGCTTCCCGATGCGCTACTCCCACTCGTCGCTGGAAGTCGTCGATCTCGCCGATCTGGAGGCGCTGACGCGGTTGCTGGTCGCCGGCATCGGCGCGATCGACAGGGATTTCAGTCTGGATCGGGACGACTATATCGGATGAGCTACTATCTCGGCATCGACGTCGGCACGTTCGAATCCAAGGGCGCGATCGTCGACGACACAGGCTATGTGATCGCCACGGCGGCACGGCCGCACAAGATGCTGGTGCCGCAGCCGGGCTGGGCCGAGCATCGGCCCAAACAGGACTGGTGGGGCGATTTCTGCTTCATCGCCAAAAAGATGCTGGCCGACAGCCGCATCGACCCCAAGGCGATCAAGGCGGTGGGATGCAGCGCCATCGGTCCCTGCATGCTGCCGGTCGACAAGGACGGCGAGGCCATGTCGAACGCCGCGCTCTACGGCGTCGATAACCGCGCCGTGGTCGAGATCGAGGAGCTTACGCGGCAGATCGGCGCGGACAGAATCCTCGACCGCTGCGGCAACGCGCTGACGACGCAGTCCGTCGGGCCGAAGATCCTCTGGTTGCAGAAGAACCGGCCCGAGCATTTCGAGAAGGCGGCGAAGATCGTCACCTCCACCACCTATCTCGTGCAGAAGCTGACCGGCGAGTGCGTGGTGGACCATTATTCGGCCGCCAATTTCTCGCCGCTCTACGAGATCGACGTGAAGGGGTGGAGCAATGCGCTCGCGCCCGACATCATCGATCTGGAACGTCTGCCGAAGGTGCTGTGGACCACCGACATAGCAGGACAGATCACGAGGAAGGCGGCGAAGGAGACGGGCCTGGCCGCCGGGACGCCGGTCATCACCGGCACCATCGACGCGGCGGCGGAGGCGCTGAGCGTCGGCATGACGAAGGCCGGCGACATGATGGTGATGTACGGCTCGACCATCTTCATGATCATGCTGTCGTCGAAACGGATTCAGGATGCGCGCCTCTGGTACGCGCCATGGCTCTTCCCGGGCGAGCATGCGTCCATGTCGGGGCTGGCGACCAGCGGAACGCTGACGCACTGGTTCCGAGACCAGTTCGCCCGCGATCTGCCGTTCGAAAGCGCCTTCAGGACGCTCACGGAAGAAGCGGAAGGCTCGCCGCCCGGCGCCAACGGCGTCGTCATGCTGCCGCATCTGTCGGGCGAGCGCACGCCGATCCATGATTCCAACGCCAAGGGCGTGATCTTCGGGCTCAATCTCACGCATACGCGCGGCGACCTCTACCGCGCGGCGGTGGAGGGCATCGCCTTCGGCACCAACCGCATCTTCGAGACCTACCGCGAGATCGGAGAGGCGCCGAAGACGCTGCTGGCGGTCGGCGGCGGCACCAAGAACCCGGTCTGGCTGCAGGCGACGTCCGACATTTCCGGACTGCCGCAGACGGTGCGCGAGCGTACCCTCGGCGCGAGCTACGGCGACGCCTTCCTCGCCGCGCTCGCGGTCGGCGACGTGAAGAAAAGCGACATCGGCCTGTGGAACCCGTCCGCGCGCAAGGTTTCGGCGCGGCCGAAGCATCGCGCCGTCTACGACAGGCAGTATCGCATCTTCAAGGCGATCTATGCGCAGACGAAGGATTTGATGGCGGAACTGTCGTGAGTTCGCTCTTCCGCACCGCACTTGATGAGTTGGGGTTGGTGCTGGACCGCGTCGACGAGGCCCGGGTCGACGAGGTGTGCCGCCTGCTGGCGAAGGCGAAGCGCGTCGGTATCCACGGACTCGGCCGCGAGGGGTTGCAGATGCGCGGCCTTGCCATGCGCATGTTCCACCTCGGCATGCCGGTGGGCGTCGTCGGCGACATGACGATGCCGCCGCTGGGCGAGGGCGACGTGTTCTTCGTCTCGTCGGGGCCGGGCGAGACAACGACCGTGCTGACGCTCATCGGAGTCGCGGAGGAAGCCGGGGCGACGGTGATCGTCGTCACCGCCGAGCCGGACGGGAGCGCCGCCAAGCTCGCCGACGTGACGCTGCTGGTGCCGGCACAGACCATGGCGAGTGATCAGGGAACGGCGAAAACCTCCGTGCTGCCGATGGGTTCGGCCTTCGAGGGCGCGCTGTTCGTGCTGTTCGAGGTGATGGTGCTCAAGCTGAAGGCTCTGCTCGTCGCCTCGCCGGAAGAGATGCGGGCCAGACACACCAATATGGAATGAGGCCGCGCGCTATGCGCTGCCGGTCGCACTGCGCCTGCTTCGCTGACCGGCGGACTTTTGCCTAGCCGTGCTCGATCCAGCCGATCGGGTCGCCTTCCTGCATCGCACCGTCCGTCGTGGGCAGGCGGGCTTCGCGGTCGGCCTTGATGGCGGTCACGCACGCCTGAACGATGCCGAAGTGATCGCAGTGGCCCTCGAGATACTGCCAACGCAGTCGTGAATCGGCGACGCTGGCCGCCGCCTCGCGGGCGATTTCCAGAATGTCGTCAGCCGCCTGTTCCGGCCGGGGGACGCTCCAGTGCAGCATTCCAGATTACCCTGTTTGCGTGAAGGCGCAGCCTGAGGTTGTGCGCCGAAGCGCATATAATCTAAAGT
>JADZAI010000021.1 GCA_020852655.1 Alphaproteobacteria bacterium | reverse complement strand
CCGTGCTGTCGCGCTCGATCGCCGAAAAAGGCATCTATCCGGCGGTCGACCCGCTCGACTCCACCTCGCGCATGCTCGACCCGCGCGTCGTCGGCGACGAGCACTATCAGGTCGCGCGGCAAGTGCAGCAGGTGCTGCAACGCTACAAGGCGCTGCAAGACATCATCGCCATTTTGGGCATGGACGAACTGTCCGAAGAGGACAAGCTCGCGGTCGCCCGCGCCCGTAAGATCGAGCGCTTCCTGTCGCAGCCCTTCCACGTCGCCGAAGTGTTCACCGGCGCGCCGGGCGTGTTCGTCGATCTGCAAGACACGATCCGCGGCTTCAAGGGCTTGGTCGACGGCAAGTACGATCATGTGCCGGAGGCCGCTTTCTACATGGTCGGCACCATTGAGCAGGCCGTCGAGAAGGGCAAGCGGCTCGCGGCTGAGGCGGCCTAGTCCGTCTGCAGGAGTAAAGCCATGGCCACCTTTCAATTCGAACTCGTCTCACCGGAGAAGCTGCTGTTCTCCGGCGAAGTCACCCAGGTCGACGTGCCCGGCGAGGAAGGCGAGTTTGGCGTGTTCGCCGGCCACGCGCCGTATATCGCGACACTCAAGCCAGGCGTGCTGACCGTCTACCGCGACAGCGGCCCCGTGCGCGTCGTCGTGCGCGGCGGCTTTGCCGAAGTCGGGCCAAATGGGCTAACGGTCCTCGCCGAGCAGGCGGCGCTGGTCGACGAGCTCGACCCCAACGCGCTTGCCGCCGCCGTGCGGGACGCCGAGGAAGACTTGGCCGACGCCAAGGACGACGCCGCCCGCGACAAGGCGCGCGAGCGTCTCGAGCAATTGCAGACGTTGCGCGCAGCCCTGACCCGGTCGCGCTGGACGAAAGCGCCTGCCGACGTCGTGCCGGCGGCTTCCGGAGTGAGGATCACCCGCTCGCCAAGCGGCGGAATTCCTCGACCACGCGCTCATAAACCGGCCGCTTGAACGGGATGATGAGGTTCGGCAGATTGCCGACCGGCTCCCACCGCCATTCCACGAATTCGGGGTTGTGGCCGCCCGCCGGGTGACGAATGTCGATCTCGGCCTCGTCGCCCGTGAAGCGCAGACAAAACCATTTCTGTTTCTGCCCGCGATAGCGTCCTTTCCAAGCCTGCCCGACGATCTCGGGCGGCAGGTCGTAGGAAAGCCAATCGGCGATCTCGCCGATTTTCACGACCGACCGAATATTGGTCTCCTCACGCAGCTCCCGCAAAACCGCGGGAAAGGGATCCTCGCCGTCGTCGATCCCTCCCTGCGGCATCTGCCACACATGGGTGGCGTCGATATGTTCAGGGCTGTTCGTCCGGCGCCCGATGAAAACCTGCCCCGCACGATTGAGCACCATGGCGCCGACGCAGGGCCGATAAGGAAGCTGGTGGGGAGGGGTCATGCGCATGCGCTCGGATGGTGAGAGGTGGGCCGGCGACCGGCCTTTTTTCCGATTGCGTTCGTCGAAACGACCGGGGCGAAGCTCACGGTCAGGTTGACTTGGGCTTTAACGCGATCGCCGTCAACGGCACAAGCACGACGCCGCGCTGGCCGGCGGTCTTCGCCCACGCGGCGAGGCGGTCGATCGTAACCGGCAAAGCGTTGGCCATCCCAATCGCCGCGCCGCGTTCGCGCGCGATTTGCTCGAGCCGTCCGAGTGCGCGGTCGATCTCGATCCCTGTCGGGGTCGCGTCGAGCACAATATCGGCCTTGGCGAAACCCATATTGTTGGCCCCGGCGATCTGGCTTGCGAGGCTGCGCACGGATGAGCCGTCTTCCAGGTAGAGGAGCCCGCGCTTGGCGGTTTCGCGCAGAATGGGGGCGAGCGCGGCATCGCTGGCCGTAAACCGCGTGCCCATGAAGCCGGCGATCCCAACATAGCCGCGAAAGCGGCTCATAATCCAATGGAGGCGATCGATGTTCTGATCCGTCGAGAGCGTGGTGAGCAGCGTTTGCGGTCCGGGGTCGTTCTCCGGGTAGTCGACCGGCTCCATCGGCGCCTGAAGGAGCACCTCATGGCCCTCTCCGCGCGCCCGTGCGCTGAGCCTGTCGAGGTCGGCGCCGTAGGGCAGAAAAGCGAGCGTGATCGGACCCGGCAGCTTGGCCAGCGCCTCGCTGGTGGTGCTTGCGCTGATTCCCAGTCCCCCCACCACGATGGCGATGCGCGGAAGGTCGCCTTTGGCGGCGGTCTCAAGCGCTTTTTGGCTATGCACTTCCGCAGGTCGCGCACCGTCCCGGCCGATCTTCGGAATCGGGCCATGCCGGGTGGATTCGATAAGGCGGTCGACCGTTGCGTCGGCCGCCGGTTCCGAGTTCGGCGAAAGTTGAACGTCCTGTCGCTTGCCGCTGGAGCCGTCAATGATCGTAACCGTGCGGCCGCCGTCGGACCGCGGCTGCGCCGACGTTGCAGATGGAGCTGCGCTGTCCGGCTCCGGCGGCTTTGCAATCGCGCCATCGCCGCCGCTTGATCCGGCGTCTTGCGACTTTGGCGCAGTTTTGTCGTCGGTCGCGACGATGACGACGGGTTCTCCGCCGAGCGGATCCTTGACCAGCAACGCCCAGCCGAGGAACACGCTCGAAAAAGACGCCAGAACGGCGGCAATCGTCCAAGGTATGGCCGCCGGCGCCAGCGGTCGGCGTCGTCTCTTGGTCTGCCCGAGTGGTGCGTTGAGGTCGTCGCTCTCCACCGCCGATTTG
>JADZAI010000020.1 GCA_020852655.1 Alphaproteobacteria bacterium | reverse complement strand
TTGCCGGCGCCGGTCGTGAGGATTTTCACCGGCTGGCCGTTACGGGTCCCGGTGCTGGTCGTCGAGATGGCGTAGCTTGCCGGCGTGTACGTGCCCTTGGACGAGACCAGCAAGCCGTCGGGAAAGCGCTTGTTGACGCAGAAGGTGTCGAAAACCAGCCGCCCGTTCGCCGCCGAGAACTTGCGCAGCTCGCATCGGGCGCCGTTGTCGGCGGTCAGCAGCGCCTCGGGACGGTCGTCGAGTTGGGCGCGGTCATGGCAGCTGGCGCGGGCGCCGCGGCCGGCGAAGAGCTTGATCAAGGGCTGCGGGATTCCGGGCACGTCCGCGCTGATCAGGTTCGTCTCGTGTCGCCACTGGCCGGCCTCGAACCCCGCGCCGGCGGCGGCGGGCATGGCCACGGCGCCGAGCAGCAAGGTGAGCGTGAAGGTCTTCATCTTGATCATCCAGGCCTCTTCGCGCCGGTCATCCCGATCCTGAATGAGATACGGCGGCGCGACCGCGAAGGACGCGTCAGACGAGCGGATAGGCCGGCGGCGCCATCGGAAACGGCCGCAGTTCGCCGCCGGGCTGCTGGACCAGGATCTCGACCCGGCCACCGGAGGGTTGCGAGGCTTTCGCCACCTTGAGCGCGGCGTCCTCCGCGTCGACCTGGAAGGCATAGTCGCCGGCCGGGCCCTTGGCGCGAAGCACGCGCCACCCGCCATGGCTGCGGACGACGGCGATGGACTCGATGGGCTCGATCACGTCACACCTCGGCTTCGAACGACACTAGGCTGTCGAAGGCGGGTGTAGGCGCTCAGCGAAGCCAAATTGCGCCGCCAGTGTTGCGCGCTCGTTGCGCCGGAGCGTCAAATCCACTCACCAAACACCGGTGTTGGCCATCGAGGCCCAGGGCTCGGCCGGCGGCTTGGCGGGCCCCGCCTGGAGCAGTTCGACGGAGATGCCGTCGGGGGAGCGGACAAAGGCCATGTGGCCGTCGCGCGGCGGCCGGTTGATGGTCACGCCGGCCGCGGCAAGCCGTGCGCAGGTCTCGTAGATGTCGTCGACGCGATAGGCGAGATGGCCGAAATTGCGGCCGCCGCCATAGGTCTCCGGCGCGGCGCCGTCCTGCGGCGGCCAGTTCCAGGTCAGTTCGATCTCCGCGTCGGCGCGTTCGCCCTCGCCCTTGAGGTCCTCGTCGGCGGCCATGAAGATCAGCGTGAACCGCCCGCCGCTGTTCTCGATACGGCGCGTCTCCTTCAGGCCCAGCAGATTGAAGAAGCGGATCGAGGCGTCGGGATCGGTGACCCGGATCATGGTGTGCAGATAACGCATTGAAGCGACCTCTTTCTATGACGACCGGCGCCCTTGCCGGGGCGTCGATGCGATCGTCGCCGACCACGCGGGATTGACGCAAGCTTGACTAGGCGTTCACCCGATTGGATCGCCGGCCAGCGTGGCCTAGCCTCCCATCCGTCGGGGGCAAATATGTTGGGCCAGGTCATTCCAGCCGGGATTGAAGAGTGGCGGTCGGATCGCGATCCGCGGGCGGCCGTGCGGGAGTTGCACCACAGGGTGAGCAACCACCTGCAGATTCTCGCCAGCCTCATTGGACTGCAAGCCCGCAACCATGCCCACCCCGAGGTCCGGGACGCCCTGTTGGACACGCGGCGCCGCGTGCTCGCGGTCGCGCGGGTGAACTCGGAAATTCAGCACTCAGACGACACGGCCAGCATGCAATTGTCTCCCTTCCTTGGCAGGCTTCGTAACGACCTGCTGTTGTGCTTCGCGGCCGACCTGGCCTTCCCTTTCGTCCTTGAGTTCGATATCGACGACATGGAGGCGCCGGTCGAAACGGCTTTGACGCTATCTCTGATCGTCAACGAGCTGGTGACCAACGCGGTCAAGCACGCCGTCCTGCCGCATGGAGGCAAGGTACAGGTTCAACTGCGTCGCCGGCCCGGCGGGGAATGGCGGCTCGCCGTACGGGACGAGGGCAGGGGGCTTGGGCAAGAGGCCCTGGAGGGGGAGGCGCATGGACTCGCCATGGTTCGCGCGCTCGCCGCGAAGTTGGGCGGCGTGGTGACGATCGCGCCCACGACCGTCGGCGCGACCGTGTGCGTCGCCTTCCGCTAGCGCCGGTCCGGCTTGCCGCTGGCCATCGTCGGGCAGAAGGGCAGAACGGCCCGCACGGTAAGGCCCGGTCGCCCGGCCCTCAGCTCGAAAGCGCCGCCGATCTGTTCCATCCTGGAGCGCATGCTGGAGATGCCCACGCCGCTGTCGCCATCCGCTTTCAGCGCTTTGAGCCGAGGCGTCTTGAGGCCGACGCCGTCGTCACGAATTTCCAGGACGATGTTCGCGCGGTCGCGGGTCAGGCCTATGGCGACCGTCTTCGCGCCGGCGTGTTTGTGCACATTCATGAGCGCCTCCTGCACGACCCGAAACAGCGTCAGATCGCCGATGGGACCGACCGACGGAAGGCCGTCGTCGCACTGTAGATCGATGCAAAGACCGGTGCGGCTCGCAAAGCCGTCCAAGAACCTTCGCAGTGTCGCGTGCAGGCCCAGCCGCTCCAGATTGGGAGGGTGCAAGAGGTAGGAAAAGGTCCGCACCTCGCGCCGCGCGACCGACAGGCACTCGCGGATATCCCGCAGTATCTCCGCCTGCTCAACGTCATCGCTCATCCGACGCTCCAGACGGGAGACCGTAAGGTCGATGGCCACCAGGTGTTGCGCCACCGAGTCATGCAATTCGCGGGCGATGCGTTTGCGCTCCTGCTCCTCGGCCTTCAGCACGGCGGTCGAGGCCTCCGAGAGGGAGTCGATCAAGCGCTGTTGTTCGGTGACATCCGTGGCGAAGCCGAGAATTTCCTTCACCGCGCCCTTATGACGGCGAAAGACCCGCTCGTTCAGCTCGACCCACCGCCAGGTTCCGTCCACGCGGCGCATTCGGCATCGGAACGCCGAGAACTCACCGCCAGCGAGATGCGGCAGCCGGGCGCGGTGAGCCTTGGCAAGGCGCCTGTCGCCGCGGTGCACCAAGGCCAGCAAGTCTCCCGCATCGGCGTCCTGGCGCGGGTGGCCGAGCAGGGCGGCGATCTCGCCGCGCTGGCCCTTCTCCAGATCGTAGACGTAGGTGACGCCGTGATTGATGAGGTTCAGTTGTCTGAGCAGAAAAGCCCGGCTGGACCTTGCGGGCGGGTGCTGCTCCTCAAGATGTTTCGCTTCGAG
>JADZAI010000019.1 GCA_020852655.1 Alphaproteobacteria bacterium | reverse complement strand
TCCCGGTGATGAAGCGCGCCATGGGCCACGCCAGGGCCTGCCGGAAAGTCCGCGTCGGCCGGGAGGAGATCGCCGTTGCGCCGGCGCTCAAGGCGGCGTGATGGACGCCGCAGCCGCCTTCGAGGCCGAACGGCAGCGCCTCACGCGTCTCGCCTATCGCATGCTGGGCGAGCGCGGGGCGGCCGAGGATGTCGTGCAGGAGGCCTGGCTGCGCTGGGCCAGGGTCGATGCCGCCGAGGTCCAGAGCCCGGCGGCCTGGCTGACCCGCGCCACCTCGCGCCTCGCCATCGACGCGCTGCGCAAGGCCAAGACGCGGCGCGAAGACTATATCGGCCCCTGGCTGCCCGAACCGGTGGTAGCGCCGCTGCCGGAAGACGAGGACAGCGAAGAGGATCGCGCCGACCGCATCAGCCTCGGCTTCCTGCATGTGCTGGAACGGCTGACGCCCGACGAGCGCGCCGCCTTCATCCTGCATGACGCCTTCGACTGCGGCTATGACGAGATCGCCGCCGCGCTGGGCAAGACCGAGACGGCCTGCCGCAAGCTGGTCAGCCGGGCCCGCGAACGCGTCCGTTCGGGCCGCCCGCGCTTCGAGACCAGCCGCGCCCAGCAGGAGCGCGTCATCAGCGCCTTCATGCGGGCGGCGGCCACGGGCGACGCGGCGGCGATGAAGAAGCTGCTCACCGACGACGCGGTCGTCTATTCCGACGGCGGCGGCAAGGTCCGCGCCGCGCTGCGCCCACTCGTGGGTCCGGACGACGCCGTCCACGTGCTGCTGAGTGTCGCGCGCAAATATGCCGCCACCTGGCGGGGCGTGACGCCGGTCGAGGTCAACGGCGCCTACGGCATCGTCGTGCACGGCCGCGACTGCGACGTCTCGCTCTACACCGCCGACATCGAGGACGGCCGCATCGCCAAGCTCTACATCATTCGCAATCCCGACAAGCTGGAACGCGCCCGGTCCGTCCTCCAGCCCCGCGGATCGGCCTGAGGCGGCCGCGTCACAATTCCCTCACGCTGCGGCACCTTGCCGAGCGCTCCGGCCCGGCCCACCATGGGCGCGAACGACAACGCAAAGGGAAACGCCATGGTCGCGCCGCTCAAGGACTTCAACGGAAAGATCGCCGTCGTGACGGGCGGTGGCACGGGCATGGGCCGCGAGATGGTGCGCCAGCTCGTCGCCGAAGGCTGCACGGTCGCGATGTGCGACGTCATCCCGGAGAACATGGCGAAGACGCGGGACCTGTGCGAGCAGGCCGGCATCCCACAGGGCACGCGCATCATGAGCTACGTCGCCGACGTGGCGAGCGAGGATGCGCTGAACGCCTTCGCCAAGGCGGTGGCCGAAGAACTGAAGACCGACAGGATCCACCTGCTCTTCAACAATGCCGGCGTCGGCGGCGGCGGCAGCTTTGTCGCGGGCAATCGCTCGGAGTGGGAGAAGACCTTCGGCATCTGCTGGTACGGCGTCTATTATTCCTGCCGCGCCTTCCTGCCGATGCTGCTGAAGGCCGACCGCGCGCACATCACCAACACCTCCAGCGTCAACGGCTTCTGGGCGAGCCTCGGCCCGAACACGCCGCACACCGCCTATTCCGCTGCGAAATTCGCCGTGAAGGGCTTCACCGAAGCGCTCATCACCGACCTCCGCCTCAACGCGCCGCATGTGACCTGCTCGGTCGTGATGCCCGGCCATATCGGCACGGCGATCGCGCGCAATTCGCGCCTGGTGCTCGATTCCGGCGAGATGAGCGAGGCCGAACTGAAGAATGCCCGCGAGCGCGCCAAGCTTTTCGGCTTCGACGGCGACAAGCTGACGCGCGAGGATATCGGCAAGTTCTTCGACGCGATGGCCGACAATTTCGAGAACAACGCGCCGACCACGGCCGCCCAGGCGACGAAGATCATCCTCGACGGCGTGAAGGCCAACAAATGGCGCATCCTCGTCGGCGACGACGCGCACAAGATCGACGCCGCGGTGCGCCAGGCGCCGGAGATCGTCTACGAGCCGGAATGGCAGAATCCGCTTCTGTCGGTGACCCAGCCGACCGGCCCCTCGATCGCGCGGTGATGCCATGGCGACCCTCAACCGCGACGGCGTGAACCTCTATTACGAGGTTCACGGCTCGGGGCCGGCGCTCCTGCTGACGCACGGCTTCTCCGCCACCTTGCAGATGTGGCGCGGCCAGATCGAGGCGCTGGCGAAGGACCACACGCTGATCCTCTGGGACATGCGCGGCCACGGCCAGAGCGACTACCCTGAAGCCCAGGCCGACTACAGCGAACCGGCCACCGTCGCCGACATGGGCGCCCTGCTCGACAAGGTCGGCGCGACGACGGCTGTGGTCGGCGGGCTGTCGCTCGGCGGCTATATGTCGCTCGCCTTCCACCGCGTGCACCCGGAACGGGTGAAGGCGCTGCTGATCATCGACACCGGCCCCGGCTACCGGAAGGACGAAGCACGCGACGGCTGGAACGCCACGGCGATCAAGACCGCCGAGGACTTCGAGGCCAACGGCCTCAAGCGCCTTGAACGCATGAGCCCGGAGATGCGCACCTCGACCCACCGCAATGCCGTCGGCCTCGCCAAGGCGGCGCGCGGCATGCTGACCCAGCGCGATCCGGCGGTGCTGGAATCGCTGCCGGCGATCCAGGTGCCGTCGCTTGTGCTGGTCGGCAGCGAGGACAAGCCTTTCCTCGCCGCCACCGACTACATGGCGGCGAAGATTCCCGGAGCGCAGAAAGTCGTCATCGAAGGCGCCGGCCACGCCGCCAACATCGACAAGCCCGCGGCGTTCAATACCGCCGTCACGGCGTTCCTCAAGAATGCCGGCGTCTGACGCCGGCGCCGCCTCTTCCCAGCGCAAGAGAGGCGGCGCCCGTCCATGCTCCCTGATTTCCCGCCCGACATGACCGCCGCCGCGGCGCGGCTCGCGCTGCACGGCGCCGGCTGGCGTGAGATCGGCGTCGGCGATTGGTCATGGGTCTTTGCCGATCCTGCGGACAGGCTGGCCGCGCGCGCGACGCCGTTCGATCCCGCTTACCGGCTCCACGCCGAAGCCTGTCGCGCCGGACCGCCCAACCGCTATCTCCCGCGCATCGATGCCATCCATCCTCTCATGCGCGACGGCCATGTCGTCGTCATGGAACGCCTCTGGCCGGCCGAAGAGCACGCCGCCGCGGCCCTCTGCGCCGCCGTCGGCATCGTCAACGACACCGGCTACGCGCCGCCGCCCGGCACCATTCCGCATCCCGACGACACCGACCTCGCCGATCTCCGCCGGCGCCTCCGCACGCTGCTCGCCGAAGGGGCACGGCGCTATCGCCTCTGGGGCGGCTCCGACATCCGGCCCGGCAACATGTTGGCCGACCGCAACGGCGGCCTGAAGCTCGTCGATCCGGTCTTCGTGAAAGGCAAGGCGATCGCCGAAGCCATCGGCGCGGGCGACCGCGCCAGCCTCGCCGACTTCACCCGCGCCCAGCTCGAGGACTTCCTCACCATCCCGCCCTTCAGGCCCGGCCCCGAAACCGACACCCTGCGCGCCCGCCTCGCCGGCCTCTACGCCGCCGACTGACGCGGCCTCCGCGCACGCGTATCGCGCGCCGCCGCCCAGTGCTCCAGCCTGCGCAGCGCAGGGCATCCGCCGCCGTCACGGTTGAGGTGCAGCAGTTGCAGTCGATGGGGCAGGTGTTCGGGCAGGCGGATGTCCCACGCAAGGCCGACGGCCTCGAAACCCTTGATCAGCCAGAAGCCCGGATCGGCCTGACCCGGAAACAGGCCGAGCTTGGCCGAGCCCGGATAGGCGTGGTGGTTGTTGTGCCAGCTCTCACCCATCGAGATCAGCCCGGCGATCGCGACATTGTAGCCCTGTGCCGCCGCGCCCTCGATGAGGAAGCTTTGCGGCCCCTGGCGGTGTGCATAGTGACCGACCAGCCAGTGTCCGGTCACCGACACGGCCACCCGCGCCGCGGTGCCCCACACCACCCAGCTCCATCCGCCGAGCGCAAAGAACAGGATCGCCCACGGCAGTTGCTGCGCCATCCATGTACGCTCCATCCTGCGATAGACCGCGTCCTTCGCGACCTCCGGCGGCGGGGCGAAGCGCGGGGGATGGTCGAGCACCAGTTCGCAATGCAATTGCCACCACGCGTCGCGCCAGAAGCTGCGGCGATGGCAGAAATAGGCGTGGCAATCCGGCTGGCGCTGCGCCCAGTCGCGCATGTCGTGCTGGCGCATCATGCCGAGCGGCCCGGCCATGCCGACCAGCGTGCCGAGATAGACGAGGCCATGCTCCAGCCACAGCGGGCAGGCGAAGCTGCGGTGGATCAGCCGGCGATGCATGCCGACGGAATGCCCGAAGCACAGCGTGATGCCGGTGGTAACGAGGAAGAGCGCCAGCGCGTCCCATGTCGCGACGAACGGTCCGACGAGGAGTGTCGTTGCCGTCATCGATCCGATCCAGACCGACTTCACCGGCGCCCAGCGCACACGGCCCGCGACGGGCGACGTTGTTCCGTCGGCGACGATGGTGACCATGCCGGGCACGAGCTGCATGACGCTTCCTCAG
The DNA here is from genome assembly GCA_020852655.1 of Alphaproteobacteria bacterium. Taxonomy (GTDB): domain Bacteria; phylum Pseudomonadota; class Alphaproteobacteria; order Micropepsales; family Micropepsaceae; genus JADZAI01. The sequence goes on along the minus strand of JADZAI010000019.1, from coordinate 11,849 downwards.
CGTGCGGTACGTACTTTCTTCAGACTTGCGCTCTCGCGTTTCAGCGGGCGTGACACCGGGCAGACGACCTGGAGGAAGCCGTTCAGCGTGTTCGCAAGGCTGTCGCGGTTCAGCGCGTAGTGCACAAATTGCCCGCGCCGTTCGGCGCGGACCAGCCCGGCGGTCTCGAGGATCTGAAGATGTTTCGAGATCGCCGGTTTCGACATGTCGAACCGCGCCGCAATCTCGCCCGCCGTCAGCTCGGTCTCGGCGAGATAGGCGAGAATCTTGCGTCGCGGAGTCGAAGCGAGGGCGAGAAAGACGCGGTCGGCCATGAGCCCATCAACCAATTAACTTATGAGTTAATTGTTGAACAGGTTGCCGGCCGAGGCAAGAGGCGTGCGTCGCGACGCCGCAGCGCCGCAAAAAGGTCAGGCGTGCATGTGGATCAGCGCAGATACAGGTCGGAGCAGGGGGCGACGCCCGGCGGCAGCGGCTCGGGCAGGGCGCCGGGAGGCAGGCGGCGGCAATCGCGCCGGTCTTCGTAGCCGTAGCTGCGGTAACGCCCCGTCGAGCCCGACAGGGTCAGGCTGCCATTCTCGCCCAGCGGCATCGTGACGGTGCCATAGGCGGCGCGCGAGCCGTCGGTCGCGATCATCGCGCCGACCTCGCCATGCGCGTTGCGCAGCGCGTGGTCGATCAGGCCTTCCTTTTCCTTGCCGGTCTCGGCGGCGGCCTTCTCCTCGGCGCTCTGCGCGCGCGGCGTCACGCTGACGAGGTCGTCATTCTCCGCCGCCGCGGCGCCCGCCACCATCGCCGCCGCGATCAGCAGCAGGCTACCGATGCCGGCCGACAGAACCACGAGCCCTCGCCGGGTCTGGTCATGCGTCGCCATGGCGTCCTCCTGGGCAAGCGGGTTCAAGTCCAACGGGCGGCGCGGCCGAACCCGTCGCTCCTATGATCGCACATCCTTGAGCGCCTGGACGAGCGAAACTTGTCCCGATCCCGGCTTCAACGCCTGGGGCTGGCTCTGGTGCGGCCGCCAGCCGGTCAGCGTCAGGAACGAGAAGGTCGCCCGGAACCGCCCGCCATCGTGGAACCGCGCGCTGTAGCCCGCCAGCGCCTGGCCCAGCGTGTCGCGGCGCAGGAAGGCGCGCCGCCGCTCCGTCAGCACGTTGCTCTCCCCGGCAGCCCTCAGATCCGCGAGAAGACGCAGCGGGTCGCCATAGCGCACCGTCAGCCGGTCCTCGTCGGCGACGGGCAGGGCGAATCCGGCCCGCTGGAGCAAGGAGCCGGCGTCGCGGACGTCGGCAAAGGGGAACACGCGGGGACTGAGGCCGCCCGCCGTCTCGATTTCCGCCTCCGCCAGCACGGCGCGCAGCTCGTTCAGCGTTTCCGCTCCGAACATCACGCCGATGAACAGCCCGTCCGGTTTCAGCGACCGGGCGATCTGGATCATCGCGCCGATCGGGTCGTTGGCGGCGTGCAGGTCGAGCAGGCTGACGGCCAGGTCGAAGGCCTCGTCCGCGAAGGGCGAAGCCTCCGCATCGGCCACCACCGTCGTCCCGTCCGGCAGCGCCACGTCGTCGGCATGCACCGCCGCGTCGACCTTGGCGGGCGGCAGCAGGGACAGCAAATGCCGCCCCCGGTCGCCCCAGATACAGGCACGGGTGAAACTGCGCGTGACGTCGAGCAGCTTCTCCGCCGCCAGCGCCGCCGCATGGGCGTGCAGCACGTCATGCTCGGGGAAACGCGGTAGCCAGCGCGCCGCCCGGCGGCGGCGCAAGGCGCGGTCGAACAGGCGCGGGGACTCGCCTCCCGTCATGGTTGCGCTACGCTGCTGCTCATGGACATGAGCCATACGCCAAGGCCGGCCTGGCTGGCGAGACTGCGCCGCGCTGGCACGGCTCTCGCCGATGCGCTGTTCCCGCCGCAATGCCTCGCCTGCGGCGAGGAGGCGGGCTCGGCGGGGGCGCTCTGCACCCGCTGTTGGGACGGCGTCGGCTTCATCGACCGCGACGCCTGCCGCCGCTGCGGCCTGCCGCTGGAACTCGGCTTCGAACAGGAGGCGGTCTGCGCGGGCTGCATCGCCCGGCCGCCGGCCTTCGAGCGGGCGGTCTCGGTCTTCCGATATGACACGGCGCGCGACCTCATCCTCCGATTCAAGCATGCCGACCGCATCGACTACACCCCCGCCTTCGCGGCCTGGATGGGGCGGGCCGGGGCCGGGCTGATCGCGGAGGCGGATATCGTCGTCCCCGTGCCCCTCCATCGCTGGCGGCTGCTCAAGCGGCGCTACAACCAGGCGGCCCTTCTCGCCAACGCGATAGCCGCCCGCAGCGACCGGGCGGCGCTGCCCGGCGCGCTCATCCGCACCCGCCCGACACCCAGCCAGGGCGCGATGGTTTCGGCCCGCGCGCGCCGGCGCAACGTGCTCGCCGCCTTCGCGGTGCCGGACCGCCTGAAGGAGCGGCTCAAGGGCCGGCGCGTTCTGCTGGTCGACGACGTCATGACCACCGGCGCGACGCTGGAGGCCTGTGCCCGCGCCTTGCGCCGGGGCGGGGCGTCGTCGGTCGCCTGCCTCACATTGGCCCGCGTTGTGCGGCCTGATGAGGGCGGCGTATAAGGAACCGTCATGAAGCCCGTCACGATCTACACCACTGCCTGGTGCCCCTATTGTCACCGTGCCAAGGCGCTGCTCACCCGGAAGGGTGTCGCGTTCAACGAGATCGACGTGACGATGGACGCTGATACGCGCGAGGAGATGGCGCGCAAGGCCGGCCGCACCTCGGTGCCGCAGATCTGGATCGGCGAGGAGCATGTCGGGGGCTCCGACGATCTCCACGCGCTCGAACGGGCCGGCAAACTCGACGCGCTGCTGGCGAACTGACGATGCCCGAGACCTTCATCGCCGCCTGCGCCCAGATGCGCTCCAGCGACGACATGGCGGAGAATATCCGCGATGCGACGGCGCTGATCCGCGAGGCGGCGGGGAAGGGCGCATCCTATATCCAGACGCCCGAGAATACCTGCCTCATGGCGCCCGACGGCGGTGCGAAGCTGGAGCTGACCTTCGCCGAGGACAAGGATCCGGCGCTCCCGGCTTTCCGCGCCCTCGCCGAGGAGCTCGGCATCTGGCTGCATATCGGCTCGCTCGCCATCAAGGTGACGCCGACCCATGTCGCCAACCGCTCCTATCTGATCAGCCCCAAGGGAGCGATCAGCGCGAGCTACGACAAGATCCACCTTTTCGACGTCCAGCTCGCGAACGGCGAGACCTACAAGGAAAGCGACACGGTCGCGCCCGGCAGCCGCGCGGTGATCGCCGACCTGCCCTGGGGCAGGCTCGGCCTCTCGATCTGCTACGACCTCCGCTTCCCGCATCTCTATAGGACCTTCGGCCAGGCGGGTTGCGACTTCGTCGCGATCCCCGCCGCCTTCACCAAGACGACCGGCGAGGCGCATTGGCACATCCTCCAGCGCGCCCGGGCGATCGAGACGGCCTGCTACGTCATCTCGGCGGCGCAGGGCGGGCGCCATGCCAATGGCCGCCAGACCTACGGCCACAGCCTCATCATCGGCCCCTGGGGCGACATATTGGCCGAGGGCGGCACCGATCCCGGCGTCATCGCGGCGCGCATCGACCCGGCGGAGGTGAAAGCCGCGCGTGCACGGATTCCCTCGCTTCAGCACGATCGTGCCTACGCCAAATAGCCAGGTTGCCGCCGCCCTCCGGTGGCCCCATCTTCCGCTCACCGGCCGTTCAGCAGGCCGGAGCTAGTCTTGGAATTATGATCAAGTACGATCTCGTCTGTCGCAAGGAACACCGCTTCGAAGCCTGGTTCGCGTCGTCGGATGCGTTCGAGGCGCAAAGTGCGAAGAGCAGGATCGCCTGCCCGGTCTGCAATTCGAAGAAGATCGTCAAGGCGCCGATGGCGCCGTCGGTGTCGAAGAGTGGCGACATGCCGTCGCCCGCCGAGATGCGCAAGGCGCTGGTCAAGCTGCGCAAGCATGTCGAGACGAACGCCGAACATGTCGGCCCCCGCTTCGCCGAGGAAGCCCGCGCCATCCACTACGGCGACAGCGAAGACCGCCCGATCTACGGCGACGCGACCGCGGAAGAGACGCGCGAACTGAAGGACGAGGGCATCCCCGTCACCCCCATCCCCTGGGTCCCGCTCGGCGACGCCTGACCACATCAGATGTGAACGCCGCCCGCGACTTCGACGCCGATGTCGCGTGGCATGGCTTTGCCTCCGAAGAAACGGCCGGGTGCGTCACGCGCCCGGCCGCCCGTCAGCCCTTCACGCAGACCACCTGGCGCAGCGTGTGGACGATGTCGACGAGATCGGCCTGCGCCGCCATGACAGCGTCGATGTCCTTGTAGGCCATCGGCGTCTCGTCGATGACCTCGGCGTCCTTGCGGCACTCGACGCCTTCGGTAGCGCGGACGTGGTCCTCCACCGTGAAGCGGCGCTTCGCCTCGGCGCGGCTCATCGCGCGGCCGGCGCCGTGCGAGCAGGTGCAGAACGAGTCCGCATTGCCCTTGCCGCGCACGATGAACGAACGGGCGCCCATCGAGCCCGGGATGATGCCGAGTTCGCCTTCGCCCGCCCGCACCGCACCCTTGCGGGTCACGAACACGTCCTTGCCGAAATGGCGCTCCTTGCGGACATAGTTGTGATGGCAGTTCACCGCCAGCTCGCTCGTCGCAAGGTCGGGGAAGAGCGAGCGCAGCACGCCCATCACCTCCTCCATCATCACCTCGCGGTTGGCCATGGCATAGCCCTGCGCCCATCCGACGGCGCGGATGTAGTCGCCGAACTCGGCCGAGCCCTCCGGGAAATAGGCGAGGTCCGCGTCGGGCAGGTTGATGAACCAGCGCTGCATGTCCTTCTTCGCCCGCTCGACGAAGTAGCTGCCGAACCTGTTGCCGACGCCGCGCGAGCCCGAGTGCAGCATCACCCACACGCGGTCCGCCTCGTCGAGGCAGAGCTCGATGAAGTGGTTGCCCGTGCCGAGCGTGCCGAGATGGCCGAGGCCGCGCGGATGCGCCGCCTTCGGATGCTTCTCGACGATGGCCTTGTAGCCGTCCTCGAGCGCCGCCCACTTCCCGGCCGCCAGCGCCGGCGGCTCCGTCTGCCACGCGCCCTTGTCGTTGCGGCCTCCATTGTCCGTGCGCCCGTGCGGCACCGCCGCCTCGACCGCCGAGCGCACAGCGCCCAGCGAGTCGGGCAGATGCTCCGCGCGGATCGAGGTGCGCACCGCCATCATGCCGCAGCCGATGTCGACGCCCACCGCGGCGGGCACGATCGCACCGACCGTCGGGATCACCGATCCCACCGTCGCGCCCATGCCCCAATGCACGTCCGGCATCACGGCGATATGGCTATGGATGAACGGCAGGCTCGCGACGTTGCGCAACTGCTGAAGCGCCGAATCCTCGATCGGCACGCCGTTCGTCCATGCCTTGATCGGCGCCTTTGCGCCGCCGATATACTGAAACCCGCTCATCGGGTCCTCCTTCCACACCGCCCCTCCCGGCGTCACAGACTGGAAGCGTTCCGACGAAACGAAGAACCCCTCCAGGCCGGGCCGGGAGGGGTTCTTCGTACCGTCACTGTCGCGATGACCTGACCTTACGCTTCCCTCCACGCGCGCATGCGCATGCCGCCGACGATATTTTCGTCGACTATGCGATACGCAGGTTGGAGTTTGCAGAAAGTCACGACACGCCTCACTGACGGCGCGGCTCATACAGCGCGTGGGATGTTCCGCCAACAGATAATCGCAGCCAGCGTCAATTTCGCGCGGGCCGTGTTGCGCATCCGCCGCAACGACACATCAAAGGTCTGGCTCGTAATCCAAAGCCTCCCCTCGGGCTTTGGACTACGGGCCATGCTCTCAGAAGAGTCCGGGCTGCGCGTCGTCGCCGGGCTTGCGACGGCGCTGCACCGGGGCGGTGTGCGGATAGACCCTGGTCTCCTCCTCGACGATCAGCGCACCGGGATACGGGCGCAGCACCGCCTTCGCCGCGGCCGGCGATGCGCCGGTCTCGCCCAGCCACACCGGCACGTCGGCGCCCGCGATGACCGCCGGCATGCGCGTGATGTTCTTCGCCGCGAGCGCATCGCAGGGTGCGGTCGTCACCATGACGAAGCAGGTCAGCACCTCGCCGTCGCTCGTCGCCGAGTCCTGATAAATCACGCCGATGCGCAAGCCCGCGCCGTCGGCCGGCGCGCAGACCCATTGCCGGGTCTTGCCGCCGGGCAGTTCGTCGGCCTCGTTGAAGCTCGTCGCCAGGATCATCCCGCGGCGCAGGCGGAACGCCTCGGCCCAGGTCGGCCGCATGTCGATCTCCTCGGCGCGGGCGTGGATGTGCATCCCCTTGCTCCGCTCGGCGCCGAGAAATTTCGGCCAACCCCACAGCATCGGCGTGACGACACGCGATCCGTCGGCGGCGAGATGGACGACGCTGGCCCAGCGGCCCGGCGTCTGCGTCTCTTCCTCGCCTGCGCCGCCGTCTTCGCCGGATGCCGCACCGATGGCCTCCGCGAGGTCGCGACTGGCGCCCCACGGCTTCAGGCATCTGAACTTCCCGCACATGAGTCGGAGGCTAGCGTTTCGGGCGCGCGATGGCGACAATGGCGCCATGTCCGCAACCGATCTCGCCCGCGAAAGCGGCCTCGACCTTATGCCGCGCTTCGATGCGAACGGCCTCATCACCGCCGTCGTCACCGACGTCGCCGACGGCGCCTTGCTTATGGTCGCCCACATGAACGCCGAAGCGCTGCGGCTCACGATCGAGAGCGGCGATGCCTGGTACTGGTCGCGCTCGCGCGGCGAGCTGTGGCGCAAGGGCGCGACCTCGGGCCACACGCAGAAGGTCGCCGAACTCCGCATCGACTGCGACCAGGACGCCGTCTGGCTGAAGGTCGAACAGTCCGGCCCGGCCTGCCACACCGGCGCGCAGTCCTGTTTCTACCGCGCGGTGCGCTCCCCCGACGGCCGGCTGGAGCGCGTGGCCGAGCGTGGCTGACCCGGGTCCCGACCTCTCGCTCTGGAAGCAGAATCTCGGCTCGGTACCGGAGTGGGTGTGGGGGCGTTCGGATCTCGAAACGCTCGTCCTCGCCGATAACGGGCTCACCGTCGTGTCGGATCGTATCGGCGGCCTCGCGCGCCTCCGCATGCTCGACCTCGGCCACAACAGACTGACGACGCTGCCCGATGCGCTGGGCGACTTGGCCGGCCTCTCCGGCTTCCTCTATCTGCACGACAATGCGCTGAGCGCGCTGCCGCCGTCGCTCGGCCGGCTGAAGCGGCTGCGCTACCTGAACCTTGGCGAAAACGAATTCGACGCGCTTCCGCTCGCGGTGACGGAGATGACCGGCCTGCTCGAACTGCGCCTGAACGACAACGCGCTGACGGCCCTGCCGCCTGAGATCGCCGGCCTCTCCCGCCTCCGCGAACTGCATCTGCGCAACAACAGGCTCACCGCGCTGCCGGCAGAGATCGGCGACATGGCCGAACTGCGCCAGATCGATCTGCGCGGGAATCCGCTGACCAGCCTGCCGGACAGCCTCGCGGCCCTGCCGCGCCTCGAAAAGCTCGATGTGCGCTGGGTATCGACCCTGCCGCCGCAGCCCTGGTTCGCGGAGCTGGAGCGGCGCGGCTGCGCCGTCTATCGCTGAACGCGGAAGCGGGTGTTTCTCAATGAAATGAAAGGCTTAGGGATGGTGGGCGGTACTGGGATTGAACCAGTGACCCCTACGATGTCAACGTCATGGGTCGCGCGTTCGTGCGAGGTCGAAGCCCGGAAATCCGCCAACTCCCGTTGAGTACGGGCCGCGAACAATCCAGAACGAACAGGGGAGGTTCTCCCGCTGTTTTCCCGCACGCCGGCCGTGCCAGGGTCGCGCCATGATGGAGCCGATCCCCACCCTGCACGATCTCGGCCGCCGCGGGTCTCGCCTGCGGCTGAACTGCACCACGTGCGGGTGGGCGATCACGCTGCGGCCCGAGGAACTGCTTCGCCTGCAGGACCAGGAGGCCGGTCATTGGCGATGCGGCCACTGCGGACGGGACAGCGTCAACGGGTCGATCATCGCTGCCGACTACAAGCCGCCGCCCGAAGTGCCCGCTTGGCGCTGGCCCGAGAAGCCGGCACCGATGGGTAAGACCCAGAGCATGGTCGAACTCGCGCTACGCATCTCGGCCAGCCGAGCGATCAAGGAGGCGGAGGGAAAGACGATCCCGGCGCCTGAGCGGGCGCGGCGCGCGTTTATCCGGCTCGCTCACGCAGCCGAGGGTCCGATGGGCTTTACTCAGATCGACGGCACGCGGGTTGGCTTCTGATGCCGTGGGACTGGGAGCCGGAGGACCGCAAGCCGCCGTCGCGCCGGAGCGAGGCGATCCTCGTCGTCATCGGGATCGCGGTTTCGGGGCTCTTTTTCGCGATGTGGTTCTGGCCGCGCTGACCTAGGCAATGCCGCCCTGCGCGACGCTAACAAACGCGGTGCCTCGCTATCTAAGCGGACTAGCGAGGCACCCAATTACGCAGACTTGCCTTAAGGGGTGTCCGGCGTGCGGGATCAACGATTTCTTATAGCCCCGTTTAGGCTGATCCCTCTCTCAACCGGAAGCCAGCGAGCGGCGGCGCGTCTCGCGACGGGCCCCATGTGTCCCCACTGAGAATGTACACCAAGCCACCTTACGCACAGCCTTCAAGCCTGTTTTCGGTCTGTGCATCATTCACGAACAGGTTGTAAAGGGCGCCCTAACCTATCTGACCGCTAGCGGCGCTTCCGTGTCGGCTTCCCAGACGTGACCGTCTCGACAACGTCCGGATCCTCGACCTGCACCAGCAGATAGCCCTTCGCCCTCAGCAGCTCCGCCATCGTCCAGGCCACGTCGAGCACGAAGCTGGGCGTCTTGTGGGAGAGGAAGCCGGTCTTCGCCTCGATCTCGCGGATGATGCCGGCAAGGACGCGGCTTTCGGTGGACTGCGGGACCATGGGGCGAGCATCGCCCAACCCCGTTAACGGGCGCCTTCATCGCCGTTCCGCGGAATGTGCTAATCAGCGGCCGTGGATCCCAAACTGCTCATGGGGCTGGGTCTCAGCCTGGCCTTCGCCTGCCTTCGCTATGCGGTACCAGCCGTGCCACCCGTCCTAGCGTGGTCAGGGTTTGGTGTCGGCATAGGCCTAATCGGCGCTAGTGCCACCGCCCAGCTTTACCCCCTCGCCGCGTATTGGTTTCCGATTTCTGCGGTCGCGGCGGCGGCGATCGGAGGGCTACTCGCCTGGCTGGCGTCCCGGAGGAAGAAACCCGCCATCAAGCCGGCCGAAGAAGGGCCGTGGTACCCGAAGCCGCTCCGTCGGCTGTTCGACGAGGATTTCACCAGCGACACAAAGGTCAGCGTCGACATCGAGATGAAGCAGCTCGACGGCACGGTCGCGCTGAAGATGCCGACCCACGCCCTGCTGAATTTTTCGGCGAACACCAAATACATCGCCTTCTTCATCCCGCGGTCACCGCACGCTTTCGAGGCCTGCCGATCGTGCATCGTCGAGGCGAGGCGCTACCTCTCGGAGATGCTTCAGAACTTCGGAATCGATTACTCGTACCCGGGCGAGGTCGGCACCAAGAATCTCGACACGCTGACGTTCTCGCGGCGCGTCGTGATCTATCACGAGGACAGCTTCGACGTTCACCAGCTCGCCGAACTGGACCTGCTGGCGACCCAGGCCGACATCCTGTTGATCGTTCGAGGACCGCAGTTCCACGCCACCCGCATGCTTGGCGGCCCTAAGTCGGTGACGCACACCCAGGAGAAGCCGGCGGACGCTTAGGACCTCGGCGGGTCGCTGGTCGACATCCCCGCGATCCACTCGTCGATCACCACCCAGCAACGGTCCGGCACCACCCACTTGCCATCCGACAGCAGTGACAGGATCGCCACGCCGAAGCACCGATTCTCCTTCGTCGTCTGGCGGTTGATCTCCAGCGCGTGTTGCAGCCGGCCGATCTCGACCACCGCCTCGGCGATCTGCGCGTCCTTGGCGTCGAGCCGGGACTGCCACTTCGGGGCATCCCACTGGGTGCCGAGGAAGAAGGCGCAGATCCCGATGAAGCCGGCGATGATGGCGACCTCGATCTTCCGCGCGATGTAATCCCCCTGCGGCGTGTCGAGCAGGCGTGCGAACGAGCGGGCCGTCGAATCCTTGATCTGCTCGTGCTGCGCCGCGTTCTCCGGGACCGCGCTCGTCATGGCTTTGCCTCCGTCGTCGGCACATCGGGCGTGTCGATGTCTGCTCCGGTCTTGGCCTTGATGACCTTGGCGAGGAGGCCGCGCAGGACGTCGACGCCGAGGAACGCCAGCGTGACGCTCACCAGCGCCGCCGCAGGGATGGTCAGTTCGAACTTGTCGGCCGCCGCCCAGCCCGCCGTCGCGACGCCGAAGATGGCGCTGGCATCCTTCAGGAATTCGTGCCGCAGGAAGCCGGCCTTCTTGTCGATCCAGGTGCGATAGCGCAGCAGCGTGCCCGCACAGGTGCCGGAGAGGCAGATCAGGAAAATGCTCAGCAGGTCGGGCGTTTCGGGCGCCGCTGCCACCGTCGCCGCGCTCGTTCCGATCAGAGCGACAACCGGCCCCGTGGTCTGGTCGAGCATCTCACACCGCCGCCTTCAGCGCCGCGTGATACTTCACCGCCTTCGCCGCGATCTTCTCCGCCCGGTCGGTGCCGTTGATGATGCGCCGCGCGCCGATCCAGTCCTCGGTGTCGGCGTCGAAGTACCGGGCCAGCGTGTGGCGGCCGCGCTTGTCGCCGCCGAACCAGCCTTCGATCATCCCGCGGAACATGATCGGCACCGCGACCCGTAGATCGAGGGCAAGATCGGGGTCCGAGATCAGCTTGCCGCCAAGGCCGAGCTCGCGATCGGCGCGCTCGTAATTCTCGCGCCAGGTCAGCTGCACCAGCCCGCGACCATACCAGGGCCAGTAGCGCAGATTGCGCTTCCGCCAGGCCTCGTCCTGCCAGAACGCCTCGCGCACGGCCTGCATTGTCGCCGAGGTCTCGTGCTGGTCGGTCGCCAGCATGTAGGCCAGCCAACGCAGATCCTTGAGCTGGCGACGCTCCCATTCGTCGAGCACGGCGGTGATGCCGTCGACCTGGTCCTGGTCGAACTTGCCGAAAAGCGGCTTGATGCCGGCGAAGACCTTCTTGCGATCCATGGTGCCCTTCTCCGGTCAGAGCGCCTCGGCCCACGCCCACAGATCGGCGCGCGCGTCGGCGTCCGTGTGCATGACGGGGTCGGGCAGGAAACCGTTCACCGAGGTGAACATCAGGTTGGCGTAGATCGACGCGCCGTCGCCCTCGGCGCCGACACCGCCGATGCGGGCCTTCTTGCCGCCGCTCGGTGCGACGTCTAGATCCACGGCGACGCCGCTCTTCGTGGCGAGCAGCGTCTCGCCGACGCCGGTCTCGTATTCCCACAGCTTCATCTCCGACGTGCCGGGGTTGAAGCCAGCCATCAGCAGATGCCGCGCGCCGTCGCGCCAGTCGGTCGCGAGGTCGCCTTCGCTCCACGACGACGTGCCGCCGCGGTTGCGCATGAGGAGGCGGCCCTGCGCCGCCGGCGTGCCGATCGAATAGTCGAGATAGATCGAGAAGGCGCGGCCGACGCCGTTGCGCACCGCGCGCGAGCCGATGATGCCCCACGGGTTGGTGCCGTTGGCGACTTCCCATTCCGCTTCGCTGTCGTCGGCGTAGGTGACCTTGCCGTTCGGCGTGCCCGGCGTCGCGTCGGGGACGCTCGCCCTGTCCCAGATCGCCGTCCAGCCGCCGGTCTGGAACACGTCCTCGTCGGTC
>JADZAI010000018.1 GCA_020852655.1 Alphaproteobacteria bacterium | reverse complement strand
GCGTGCTGCGCCGCCGGCGTCGGCGCCGGCGGCGTGGGGTCGGCGGCCGCGCCGCCGTCGCCGTGCAGCGCTTGCAGCGGGCCCAGCGGCCCGGGATCGACCACCGTGCCGGTCAGAAGGCGCGAGAAGTCCAACCCCTGAACGCCGTCGGCCGAATGTTCCGCCAGCATGTGCAGCGCGTCGCCGCGGCCCATCGCGGCGCCGCCGCCGAACGTGCCGCCGCCGTCGGCGGTCAACGGGTTGGCGACATCGCTCGAGGCAGGGCGTTCGCCTACCCCGCGATTGCCGCTGCCGAGGCCGCTGCCGTCGAAGCTGCCGCCGCCGCCCCACCGGCCCTGGCCGAGGCCATCGAAGCTGCCACTGCCCCAGTTCTGGCCGCGACCGTCGCCGGTCGTGGGGTCGTCCTGCGCCGGCGGATTGCCATGCGTGCCGTTGCCGCTCGGCCGGTCGGCCCACCAGCTCTGGCCGCGACCGTCGCCGGTCGTAGGGTCGTCCTGCGCCGGCGGATTGCCGTGCGTGCCGTTGCCGCTCGGCCGGTCGGCCCCCCCGCCCTGGCCGCGGCCGTCGCCGGCCGTGGACGGGTCATCCTGCGCCGCCGGCGGATCATCCTGCGCCGCCGGCGGGTCATCATGCACGACGGGCGGGTCATCCTGTGCCGGCGGATCGTCCTGTGCCGGTGGCGGGTCGTCGTGCGGCGCGTTGCCGACCAGCTCGCCGCCGTCGAGATTGTTATGCTCCTGGAAGAGCTCCTGCAGCGCCGCCGCGCCGCTGAGCGCCTGGTCCCCGTTCTGCGTTCCCCACGAATAGGCGTAGTCGAAGGCCGGCGCGGGCAGCAGCTCCCCCCAGATGTCCAGCATCTCCTGCATCTGCGCGGGCGTGGGCATGACGTAGCTTCCGCCCTCGTCGTTTTTCCATCCGCCGCCGCCGAACGTCTGGTCGACGGGGATCATCTGCTCGAGCGGAATGCCGGCCTCCTCGGCGGCCGCCACGGTGCGGTTGATCATGTCGAAGTCGGGCGCCTTGCCGCCGGAGCGGACCGGGTAGGGGTCAAGGCCGAAATAGTCGATATGCGTGTTTTCCGGCGTGAACGAGTTGGAGAAGTCCGGCTCCTTCGACGACCCGAGGTTCATCAGCGTGATGAACGTCTTGGCGCCGGGGACGTGGGCGTGAATCCAGTCGGATTCGGCCTTGAGGTCGGCGGCCGAAACCTTCTTCCCCCAGTTGCCGGTGGGATCGGGCTCATCGACCAGGAAGAACCCGAACAGGTTGGGATTGCCGATGTACTGCGAGACGGTTTCGATAAATTGAGGCGTCACGCCGTCGCTCATATTGAGCCAGACGAGCCCCTTGACCCCCTCGGGCAATGCATTGAGCTGGGCGACGGACTGAACGTCGGCAAGGTTGAAGCCGAATTCGCCCGGCGTGAAGTTTCCGTGCGAGTCGAAATTAGCTCCCGAAGTATAGTGTAGTGTTGCCAATAGTATTCTCCTGTCTTCTGCTGAGGTGGACGGGCGACCCAGGAGGGCAGCGTGGACACCATCGCAACCGGCGATAGTTTCGGTGGCGACAGGCGACAACCGGCCGCTGTCGAAGCCGATGCTCCGTGAGATTTGAGGCGACAGTTTGGCATATCTACTGTCCCATTTTGAGTATCCAATAGAAATTCATGGGATAATTTCAATATAAAATTCAATGGTATGGCGCTGCTTCCTGCCGCCGGACGCGAGTCTGTGGGCGCAAGTTCTCCGTGCCGGGGCGCGCGCAAAAGCCGGGGGAGGAGCGAGGCGGCGGAGAGGGCGGGGCAAGGCGCGGCGGCCGATGGGGCGAATCAGCGAGGCTTTGACATTCTTCGCGGGGTGCGGTGGTCTTCCGCCTTCCCGCCGTTCCGCCGCTTGGCGTTGGCCCCGAGGAAAGACAGAGAATGGTTGCCGTCCAGCACCGCGCGCTTGTCGAGAACGAGCCCTACACGCCCGGACTATCGAGAGAATTCGTCGCCGAGACCTACCGCATCGCGCCGCGCGAGGTGGCCAAGCTCGGTTCCGCCGAGACCCCGTTCGGGCCGTCGCCGAAGGCGCTGGCGGCGGTGCGCGAGGCGGCGGAGCGGATCGACCTCTATCCGGAATGGACGTCGCGGGCGCTGCGCGAGGCGATCGGCAGGAAATACGGCTTCGACGCCGACTGCGTCGTCTGCGGCTCCGGCGAGACCGAGGTGATCGCCTTCATCATCCGCGCCTTCGCCGGCGAGGGCGATCCGGTCCTGATGTGCGAGCCGTGCTTTCCCATCTACCACATGTTCACGGAGAACGAGGGGCGCCGTCCCGTCTATGTGCCGATGGAGGCGGACTTCGCGCTGCCGCGCGAGCGCTACATCGCGACGATGCGGGCGGCGGCGCCGAAGATCGCCTTCCTCACCAACCCGCACAGCCCCTCGGGGCAGTTGCTGTCCGAGGCCGATATCCGCGCCATTTGCGAAGCGGCAGGGGAGAACACCCTCGTCGTGCTCGACGAAGCCTATATCCACTTCACGCAGACGACCGGCTCGATGGCGCTGACGCGCGATTACGCGAACCTCATCGTGCTGCGCACCTTCTCCAAGGCGTTCGGCCTCGCCGGGCTGCGCCTGGGCTTCGGCATCGCCGCGAACAAGGCGCTGATCGCGCCGCTCATCAATCTCAAGCCGACGTGGAACCTCGGCGCCATGCAGGTCGCCGGCGGCATCGCCGCGCTCGACGACGACGCGCATGTCGAGCGCACCGTCGCGATGATCGTGGAGATGCGCGACTACGTCGCCGAGAAGCTTTCGCGCCTCAACCGCTTCCGCATGGTGCCGGGCTCGCGCAGCAACTTCTTCCTGCTCGACGTCAAGGACAGCGGCCTCGATTCCACGCAGGTGTTCCAGGCGCTGCTCAAGCACGGCGTCATCGTCAAGGACGGATCGGTTTCGTTCCGCGGCCTCG
>JADZAI010000017.1 GCA_020852655.1 Alphaproteobacteria bacterium | reverse complement strand
TTAGCGCGGTGACCAGCGCCTGGGTGAGGCGCGCGTAATAGGCCCGTGCGGCGAGAGGGCGCTTTCCTTCCGAGGCCTCGGCCCCGGCGGCATCGTAGATGACGATGAGATCGAGGTCCGAGGCCGCGTTCAACCGCTCCGCCCCGAGCGACCCCATGCCGAGCACGACCGCGCCGCGCCCCGGCGGCGCCCCGTGCTTGGACGCGAAATCGGCGACGACGACCGGCCAGAGCGCGGCCAGCACCGCGCCGGCAAGGTCGGCGTATTCGCGCCCCGCAACCGAGGCGTCGATCAGCCCCCGCAGATGGTGGACGCCGATGCGGAAGTGCCATTCCCGCGTCCAGACCCGTGCGGCGGTGAGCCGCGCCTCGTAGTCCGCGACCCCCGCAAGTCGCCGCGAAAGCTCGGCGGCGAGCGCCTCGGCGCCCGGCCAGTCGGCGAAGAAGTCGCCGCCGATCACCGCGTCGAGAACGGCGGCATTGCGCGACAGGTATTGCGCAAGTCCCGGTGCGGTTGCGCAAATGTCAACAATCAGGTCGATCAATTGCGGATTGGCGTCAAAGAGCGAAAAGAGCTGCACCCCCGCCGGCAATCCGCCGAGGAAGCCGTCGAACTGCCTCAGGGCCTCGGCGGGACTGGCGGCGCGGGAAAGCCGGCTCAGGATTTCGGGCTGCACGCGCTTGAAGATCGACACCGCGCGCTCGGACCGGAGCGCCGGATAGGCGCGCCAGCCATCGACGACGGCCCGGGTCTCTGCGTCCATCTCGGGGCCCGTGCGCGTCTCGCCGGGGGCAAAGAAGCCCTCGGTCAGGTCCGCCACCCGTTCCAGGCGTGCCTTGAGGCCCTCGCGGAACCGCCGCGTGTCGCCCTCGCCGCACATCCGGGCGATGCGATCGAAGCCTTCGGACGACGCGGGCAGCGCATGGGTCTGGGCGTCGCCCACCATCTGCACGCGGTGCTCCACCTCCCGGTGGGCGCGATAAAGCGCGGTGAGTTCCGTCGCATCCGCCTCCGGCACCCAGCCCTTCACGGCGAGCGCGGCGAGCCCGCCCACGGTGTCGCGGAGCCGGAGGTCGGGGTCGCGCCCGCCGGCGATGAGCTGGCGGGTCTGGGTGAAGAACTCGATCTCGCGGATGCCGCCCGGCCCGAGCTTCATGTCGTGACCTTCGAGTGCGATCGGCCCGTGGAGACCCTTGTGGTCGCGGATGCGAAGCCGCATGTCGTGGGCATCCTGGATGGCCGCGAAGTCGAGGTGGCGGCGCCAGACGAAGGGAGTGAGGGCGTCAAGGAACCGCTCGCCCGCCGCGATGTCGCCCGCTGCCGCGCGCGCCTTGATGTAGGCCGCGCGCTCCCAGGTGCGGCCCTGCGCCTCGTAATACTGTTCGGCCGCCGACATGGAGATGCAGACGGGCGTCACCGAGGCGTCGGGCCTGAGGCGCAGGTCGGTTCGGAAGACGTAGCCCTCCGCCGTCATGTCGGAAAGAAGTGCCGCCATCCGGCGCACCACCCGGATCAGCGCCGCCCGCGCCTCCGGCACGTCCGCGCCCGGATAGCGGCTGTCGTCGAAAAGACAGATGAGGTCGATGTCGGAGGAATAGTTGAGTTCCCCCGCCCCCATCTTGCCCATGGCGAGCGCCACAAGCCCGGCGGCGGTCGCGGCATCCGTCTCCGTGGCGCCGGGAATTCGGTCGCGCCGGATCTCGGCTGCGACGAGGGCGCGGAAGGCGAGGTCCACCGCCCGGTCGGCGAGCCCGGTCAGGGCCCCCGTGACCGACTCCAGCGGCCAGACTCCGCCGAGGTCGGCAAGCCCGGCGAGAAGCGCCACCCGGCGCTTGGCGCGGCGGAGTTCCGAGCCGAGCGCATCGGCCCCCTCCACGCCGTCCAGCCGCCCGAGTTCCGCCGCAAGCGCCGCCTCCGGCGCGCCGGCGAGCGCCTCTTCCAGCCAGTCCGCCTCCCTCAGCATGAGGCCGCACAGATAGGGGCTGCAACCGGCCGTTCCCTCCAGGAGGGCGCGCAGGTCGGCAGGCAGGCAGGCGAACCGCGCCAGCACCTCCTCGGCGCGGGCGGGTTCATAGGGGATCGGGCTGCGGGCGAGGCGGGACGCGAAGCTCATGGCGCGACAGTAACGGGCCACGGGGAGCCGTCAATCGCCCCCCGCTTGCGCATCCCGCCGCGACCGGGTTCAGTGGCAAGGTGTCGGAACTCGGGAGCAAGGAATGAGCAAGAGCCTGAAGCGGGTGGCGGATGCGCTGGCGACGGCCGGGGTTGACGCGACGATCCTGGAAATGCCGGGCGAGACGCGCACCGCCCAGCAGGCCGCCGATGCCGCGGGTTGCGTTCTCGACCAGATCGTGAAGTCGATCATCTTCCGGGGCGAGGCGTCGGGCCACATCGTCCTCTTCCTCACCGCAGGCGGCAACCGAGTGAGTCCGGCCCTGGCGAGCGCGGTGGCGGGCCAGACACTCGGCAAGGCGGACGCCGACCTCGTCCGCGCCGAGACCGGTTTCGCCATCGGCGGGGTGGCCCCTGTGGGCCACATCGTCCCCGTGCCGACGTTCTTCGACCCGCGCCTGCTCGACTTCCCGACGGTCTGGGCCGCCGCGGGGACGCCGCGGCACATCTTTCCCATCGCGCCGGCGCTGCTCCTGTCGGTCACTGGCGCCAAGGTTGCAGCGTTCGCCGAGGCGGCGGCCGCCGGCGCATGATGTAAATTTCTTTCACATTGCCTCTTGACGCCGCCCGATCGCAATCCGATCTTGCGTGATGTGAAACACATTCACATCAACCCCGCGTCAAACCCACGGAGGAAACCCGCATGTCCACCATCGCCGCCTGGCCCGGTCGCGCCGAAGCCTGGCTCGACGATCGCGGCAAGGGCGCCTGGATCGTCGCCATGGTGCTCGGCTTCATCGCCTTCTGGCCCATCGGCCTCTTCATCCTCGGCTACATGATCTGGAGCAAACGCATGTTCTCGAAAGGCTGCGGCTGGGGCCGCCACAATGCGCACCACGACATGGCCCGCACCTGGGCGAACCGGCACGGGTTCCGCTCTTCCGGCAACACCGCCTTCGACGCCTACAAGGCCGACACGCTCGACCGTCTCGAGCGCGAACAGGAGGAGTTCGAGGCCTTCCTGAAGCGCCTGCGCGAAAGCAAGGACAAGGCCGAGTTCGACCAGTACCTCGATGAACGCGCCCGCGCTGCCCGCGACGAAAGCGCGCGGCGGGCCGAGGACGGCCAGACCGGCGGCGGCGAGGGAAATGGCGGCCGCTACTGAGCCGGAACGGACCCTTGCTGGCCACGGCCCGGACCGCTCCGGGCCGTTCGCCTTGTCTGGGGGGCCGGATCGGCCGGATTGTACCGAACAGAAGGCTTGGCGGAAATCGACCTGCTTGCTAACGTCGGCGCAGCCGACCATACGAAGCCCGAAAGCCTGATCCGACGCCGGCCATGCGCCACACGCTGCCCATCGCGCCCCAGTTCTACGTGACGGCCCCGCAGCCCTGCCCCTATCTCGAGGGCCGGTCTGAGCGGAAATTGTTCACCGCGCTCCAGGGCGACAATGCCGAGCGGCTGAACGACGCGCTTTCCAAGCAGGGATTCCGGCGCTCCCAGAACGTGCTCTACCGCCCTTCCTGCGCCGAATGCGCGGCCTGCCTTTCGGCGCGCATCCGGGTGGCGGACTTCGTGCCGAACCGCAGCCAGCGCCGCACGATCCGCAGGAACGCCTACCTGCGCCGCGACGCGACGAGCCCTTGGGCGACCGAGGATCAGTACGCGCTCTTCCGCCGCTACCTCGACAGCCGTCATTCCGACGGCGGGATGGCCGACATGGACATCTTCGAGTTCGCCGCGATGATCGAGGAGACGCCGGTCAAGAGCCGCGTCATCGAGTATTCCGCAGCCCCGGACGAACCGGGCGGTCGGCGGAAGCTGACGGCCGTCTGCCTGACCGACGTGCTCGATGACGGCCTGAGCATGGTCTACAGCTTCTACGAGCCCGACAAGGCGGGCGACAGCCTCGGCACCTACATCATCCTCGACCACGTCGATCTCGCCCGCCGTACCGGCCTTCCTTACGTCTATCTCGGCTACTGGGTGCCCGGGAGCCGCAAGATGGGCTACAAGGCGGGTTTCGGCGCGCTCGAGATCTACAAGAACGGACGCTGGCAGGACATCGGTGACCCGGCCGACCATTCCGGCGACACCCATCCCCTTTCCGTCGATCCGATCGCCGAACAGGTCGCGCGCATCGCGCTTCCGGAGGCACGCCCGACCCGCGGCTGACGGCGGGCCGCAGTCGCCCCCCCGCGGCGCGATGCGGCCCCGGCCGAGAATTTCCCTCGCGGCAGATGCCGGCTTTGGGCACTCGTGGTTAGACCGATCCGGCGGGACGTTCTATAAAAACCGGACCGGACCGTCGAATCCGGAAAAAACGGGGAGGCCACATGCAAGTATTGCTAGCGCTGTCGCGCCTGATCGACCGCATCAACGAGACGATAGGCAAGTCCGTCGCCTGGCTCATCCTGATCGCGATCTTCGTCTCGGCGGTGAACGCGAGTGTCCGGAAACTCTTCAACACCTCGTCCAATGCCTGGCTCGAACTGCAGTGGTATCTCTACGGCGCGGCCTTCATGCTGGCGGCCGCCTACACGCTGAAGCAGAACGAGCACATCCGCATCGACATCGTCTACGGCCGCTGGTCCCGGCGCACGCAGCACTGGATCGACCTCTTCGGGCATGTCTTCTTCCTGATGCCGTTCGTGCTCCTGATGACCTGGTTCTTCACCCCCTACGTCCTGCAGTCGTTCCGTTCGCAGGAGGTGTCCACCAACGCCGGCGGGCTGATCATCTGGCCGGCGAAGGCGCTGCTGCTGATCGGCTTCGCCCAGCTCTCCCTTCAGGGGTTTTCGGAAATCATCAAGAAGATCGCCGTCATGCGCGGCCTGATCGAGGATCCCCACCCCTTCGTCTCCGCCCATGAGGCGGCAGAACGGGAAGGCGAGACTCTGGTCTCGGAGATCCGCAAATGATGGAATTCATCGCCCTGAACATGGCGCCCATCATGTTCGCCTCGCTCGTGATCTTCCTTCTGCTCGGCTATCCGGTGGCCTTCGCACTGGCCGCGAACGGGCTCCTGTTCTTCTTCATCGGCGTGGAGCTTGCCCCCCTTTCGGAAGGCGCGATCAACCTGTCCTGGCCGCTGCTGAACACGATGCCGGGCCGGCTCTGGGGGCTCCTGTCCAACGAGACGCTGCTGGCCATCCCGTTCTTCACCTTCATGGGAATCGTCCTCGAACGCTCGGGCATGGCCGAGGACCTGCTCGACACCGTGGGCCAGCTCTTCGGGCCGGTGCGCGGCGGCCTTGCCTATGCGGTGATCATCGTCGGCGCCCTGCTCGCCGCCACGACCGGCGTCGTCGCGGCGAGCGTCATTGCCATGGGGCTCATCTCGCTCCCGATCATGC
Organism: Alphaproteobacteria bacterium; assembly: GCA_020852655.1. Taxonomy (GTDB): domain Bacteria; phylum Pseudomonadota; class Alphaproteobacteria; order Micropepsales; family Micropepsaceae; genus JADZAI01. Next base: position 6,929 of record JADZAI010000017.1, on the reverse strand, counting down.
TCCGCTACGGATACGACCGGCGGGTCGCATCCGGGGTGATCGCAGCCTCGGGCACGCTGGCGCAGATCATCCCGCCCTCGCTCGTCCTCATCGTGCTCGCCGACCAGCTCGGCCGCTCGGTCGGCGACATGTACAAGGGCGCGCTGATCCCGGGCCTCGTGCTGACCGGCATCTACATGTCTTACGTGCTGCTCGTCTCGATCATCCGGCCAAGCTGGGTTCCGGCCCTGCCGCCCGAGGCGCGAACGCTTGGCAGCGGAGTCCTGTCGCTTCTCATCGCTCTCGCCGCCAGTGTCGGCGTCGGCTATGCCGCCTACCTCTGGCTCGAACCGACGCATGGCGCCAACGCCGACATTCTCGCGGCGACCCTCGGCGTGGTGGCCGTCTATGTCGCGGCGCTTCTCGACCGGACACTCGGCCTGAACCTGATGTCGCGGCTGGCCCAGCAGGTCGTGATCGTCCTCATCCCGCCACTCGCGCTGATCTTCCTCGTGCTCGGCACGATCTTCCTCGGCATCGCCACCCCGACCGAAGGCGGGGCCATGGGCGCCGTCGGCGCGCTGGTGCTGGCGGCGATGAAACGGCGGCTGAGCCTGTCGGTCATCAGCCAGGCGCTGACGTCGACCACGCGGCTCTCGGCCTTCGTCATGTTCATCCTGGTCGGCGCGCGGGTGTTCTCCCTCACCTTCTACGGCGTCAACGGCCATATCTGGGTCGAGCACCTCCTCACCTCGCTGCCGGGCGGCGAGACCGGCTTCCTGATCGCGGTGTCGATCCTGGTCTTCCTCCTCGCCTTCTTCCTCGATTTCTTCGAACTCGCCTTCATCATCGTGCCGCTTCTCGCCCCTGCGGCGGAACGGCTGGGCATCGACCTGATCTGGTTCGGCGTCATCCTCGGGGTGAACATGCAGACCTCGTTCATGCACCCGCCTTTCGGCTTCGCGCTCTTCTACCTGCGGTCCGTCGCGGCGAAGGCGCCCTATCTCGACAAGGTCACGGGCCGGCAGATGGCGCCCGTGACGACGGGCCAGATCTACTGGGGCGCCGTGCCCTTCGTCTGCATCCAGGTCGTCATGATCGGGGTCGTGATCGCCTTCCCGCAGCTGGTGATGCACTACAAGGGCAAGGTGGTCGACCCGAGCGAAATCGAGATCATCCTGCCGCCGATCGGCGGCGGAGACCAGCCCGGCCTCGGACTGCCGCCCCTGGGCCAGCCTCCGGCGGACGGCTCGTCCCTGCCGGCCGGTGGCGGAGCGCCTGATCTCTCGCAGCCGCCCAGCTTCGGCAATTCCGCGCCGGCGCAACCCGCGCCGGCAAACGACCTGTCGAAGCCGCCGAGCTTCAACTGAACACGGCGATAGAATCAAAAGCCCCGGGATGGCGACCATCCCGGGGCTTTCTTACTTGCTGACGAAATGCTTACAGCTTGCCGCCGCGCTGCTGGAGCATCATGAAGGTGTCGTAGTTGTATTCCGCGATCTGCATGTTGAGATAGTAGTCCTTCCGGAACCCTTTGATCGACTCCCAGATCGTCTTGAAGTCGGCATTATTGGCTTCCATCTCGGCATAGACCTCGTTCGCCTTGTCGAAGCAGGCCGCGAGGATTTCCTGGCTGAACGGCCGCAGCTGCGCGCCGCCGGCAACGAGCTGCTTGATCGCGGTCGGATTCAGGTAATCGTACTTCTGCAGCATGTTGGCGTCCGCCGCCTGCGACGCCGTCCTCAGCAGCGCCTGATAGGAAGCCGGCAGTTCGTCATACTTCGCCTTGTTGAACAGGAAGTGGACGGTCGGCCCGCCTTCCCACCAGCCAGGATAGTAGTAATACGGCGCGACCTTCTGGAAGCCGAGCTTCTCATCGTCATAGGGACCGACCCACTCGGCCGCGTCGATCGTGCCTTTCTCCAGCGCCGGGTAGATATCGCCGCCGGCAAGTTGCTGCGGCACCACGCCGAGGCGTTCGACGACCTTGCCGGCGAAGCCGCCGATGCGCATCTTCAGGCCGGAAAGGTCGGCGACCGTGTTGATCTCCTTGCGGAACCAGCCGCCCATCTGGACGCCGGTATTGCCGCCGGGCAGGCCGAACAGGCCCTGTTTGGCGAGGAAGGTGTTGAACAGGTCGATGCCGCCGCCATGATAGTGCCAGGCGTTCATGCCGCGCGCGTTGAGCGCAAAGGGAACGGCCGATCCGAGCGCCCAGGTCGGGTCCTTGCCCCAGTAATAATAGGCGACGGTATGGCAGGCTTCGACCGTTCCGGCAGACGTCGCATCGGCCGCCTGCAGGCCCGGCACGATCTCGCCAGCCGCGAAAGGCTGGATCTGGAAATTGCCGTCCGTAGCCTCGGACAGCATCTTCGAGAGCACCTCGGCGCCGCCATAGATCGTGTCCAGCGACTTCGGGAACGACGACGTCATGCGCCAGGTGATCTTCGGGTTGGATTGGGCGATGGCCGGAGCGGCCAGCGTGGTGGCTGCCACCGCGCCGACGCCGGTCGCACCCGCTTTCTTGAAGAATGAACGACGATCCATTGAACTCCTCCGGTAAGGATCAACCCATCGGCCGGCCGGAAGATCTCCCTCAAGGCCGGGATGAACCCCGAACAATACAGGGTAAGACCGCCCTGTCCAGCGCGGGAATCCATGAAATCGTCCATTCCGCAGCGGCAGCACTGCCTATAAAATCATCATCTTAGACTATAGTCGCGCTTCGGCACTTCTTAGCGAGGCCGATTGCGCAGATGACAGTTGGAAATAAGGCGCGAACGACTTAGATTTGGGCATCCGGCGCGCGTGCGCCTCCATTCGTCAAGGCCAGCCGGCTCTTTCAAGGCAAGGTTCGCATGTCGCAGCCCATCGTCGCCGTTTCGACGGACACCAGGCATTTCGAGAATTACACCTGGCACGCCGCGCCGCAGCAATATCTCGAGGCGGCGATTACCGGCGCGGACGTGATCCCCCTTCTCGTTCCCTCCTTCGGCGACCGGCTCGACCTCGACGCCGTTCTCGACCGCGTCGACGGCGTCCTGCTCACCGGCTCGAAATCGAATGTCGATCCGGCGCTCTATGGCGGCGACGCCAGCGAAGCGAACGGCCCTTACGATACCGCGCGCGATTCGACCACGCTGCCGATGATCCGCAAGGCGATAGCGCGCGGCATCCCGCTGCTCGCCATCTGCCGCGGCATACAGGAACTCAACGTCGCGCTGGGCGGCACGCTGGCCACCGAGATACAGGAGCGTGACGGATCGATGGATCATCGCGCGCCCGTCAGCGACAATCAGGATGAGCGCTTCGCCATAAGGCAGGTCGTGACCATCGCCCCGGACAGTTGCCTCGCCGGCATTTTCGGCGCGGGCGAAATCATGGTGAATTCCGTGCACCGGCAGGCTGTGGATAGGCTCGGGTCGCGGCTTCAGGTCGAGGCTCTCGCTCCCGACGGAACGGTCGAGGCGGTTTCCGTCAAGGACGCGCGCGGCTTCGCCGTCGGCGTCCAGTGGCACCCGGAATACTGGGTGAAGTCCGACAGCGAATCGCAGAAGATTTTCCGCGCCTTCGGCGAGGCGGCGCGCGCCTACGCCCGCACCCGAAACGTGCTGCCGCAGGCGGCCGAGTAGGACAGGGCCGGAGGGCCGTCCCTCAACGCGGCTTTACGCCGGCCGTCTCGGGAACCGGCGTGATCGCCTTGCCCTGGCTGAACCACGAAACCAGATTGTCGACGCTGAGGTCGGCCATGGCGCGGCGCGTATGCACCGAGGCCGAGCCGACATGCGGCAGCAGCGAAGTGTTGGGCGCGTCGAGCAGCGCCTGCGAAACGTTCGGCTCGTCGGCGAACACGTCCAGTCCCGCCGCCGCGATGGTCCCGTCGTTGAGCGCCTTCGCCAGCGCATCCTCGTCGACCGTGCTGCCCCGCCCGATATTGACGAACACGCCGTCCGGTCCGAGCGCTGCCAGAATCTCCGCATTCACCGCCTTGGCGGTCGACGACGTGCCCGGCGCCACCGAGATCAGCGTGTCGACCGATTCGGCCAAGCCCTTCAGCGTCGGGTGATATCTGTAGGATACGCCCTCGGCCGGCCGGCGGTTGTGATACTCGACGGTGAGACCGGACGCCTCCAGACGGCGTGCGATCGCAAGGCCGATGCGGCCCATGCCGAAAATGCCGGCGCGGCGCCCGCGCAGGGTGAGCCGCGTCAGCGGAAACGGTCCCTCGGCAACCCATTTACCGGCGCGCAGCCAGTTTTCCGCCGCCCTCAGTTCGCGGACGGTGTTGAGAAGCAGGCCCATGGCCGTGTCCGCCACCTCCTCGGTCAGCACATCCGGCGTGTTGGTGACCATCACGTCCCTGGTCGCGGCATGCCTCGCGTCGACGGAATCGTAGCCCACGCCGTAATTCGCGATGATCTCCAGATTCGGCAGCGCGTCGATGAGCGCGGACGTGACGGGCGTGACCATCGCCGACAGGCCACGCACCTTCCCGGCCATTTCGGGAGTGACATGGGCCGCCGACCCGTCCGGTATGCGAACGATCGAGAACTCGGCCTCTATGCGCTTCAGCGCGTGCGGATTGAGGGCGCCGGGCACGAGAATTGCGATCGGCTTGGTGCTGGCGGTCATTGTCGGTCTCGCAGTCGGGAAAGATTCTACGTGCGCTCGACCGGACGTCCGGTCGACTGGCGGATATGGAGTTCCGGGCGGATCAGTTCCAGCGTCGTCTTGACGGCGGCGCCGTTGAGGCGGTCGAGAAGCACGCGGGCGGCGCGGCGGCCCACCTCGCGCTGGCCGTTCCAGACAGTGGTCAGCGCCGGCGTCGCGATGGCCGCCTCCTCGAGATCGTCATAGCCGGTGACGGAAATGTCGACGCCCGGCCGCAGGCCGGCGCGCGCGATGCCGTTCATCAGGCCGATGGCGACGAGATCGTTCCAGCAGACGGCCGCGGTCGGCTTGTCCTTCAGCGCCAGGAACTGGCTGGCGATCTCGAAGCCGGCCTGCTTGTTGCGCGGTCCCGGCAGGCGCCAGCCGGATCGCAGTTCCAGTCCCGCGGCCTCCATGGCGTTGACGTAGCCCTGATAGCGGTCGCGGCCGGTGGAGGTCTGGTCGGTGCCGCCGATCATGACGATGCGCCGATGGCCGAGCGAGATCAGATGGTTGGTGGCGAGCGCAATACCGTAGGCATCGTCGCCGCGAAAGGCCGGCACGTCGGCGCCATCCACGGAACGCGCCACCAGCACGGCCGGAAGGCCGTTATGCTCGGCCACCATGATGTCCTCCGGCGGCGTGCCGATGGCGGGCGACATGATGACGCCGTCGGCGCCGAGCTGGAGCAGCGTGTCGATGAAATTGCGCTGCTTTTCGAGATCGTCGTAGTGGTTCGACAGGATGAAGGTCTGCCGGCCGCGATCGAGCTCCATCTCGATCGAGCGCAGGATCTCGGCATAGAAGGGGTTCATGATGTCGTGCACCACGACGCCGACGATTCCCGAGCGCGATGTGCGCAGGCTCGCGGCGCGGCGATTGTAGATATAGCCGATGGCGCGCGCATGTTCCTTGATGCGGTCGCGCGTCGCCTCCGCGACCAGCGGACTGTCGCGCAGCGCGAGCGACACCGTTGCTGTGGAAACGCCGAGCGCATCCGCGATCGTGGAAAGCTTGATCTTCTGGGCCAGCCCCGCCTCCCCGTGGCGTAGAACTTTTTAAACTGTTTAAATGCGCTCTATGCCATCGGAAATCATACAATTCAAAGCTTTTTTGCCAGCTCGCTGTCTTCGGCGCTGGGCGTGGACCGGTCGCGCAGCCTGAGCCTGTGCTCGCGGTGCACGATGTAGAGCCCGCTGACGACGATGATCGCGGCGCCGACAAGCGTCCATCCGTCCGGCAACTGCCCGAAAACCAGATATCCGGAGATCATCATCCAGACCATCTGGAGATAGGGATAGGGCGCGAGCGCCGTCGCCGAAGCCTGCCGGTAAGCCTGGATCAGCAGCCAGTGGCCGAAACCGCCGAAGAAGCCGAGGCTGAGCAGCAGAAGCCAGGCGACCGCCGTCGGCGGCGCCGAGGCGGTGAACGGAACGGCCGGCGCCATCAGCACGGCGGGCGCCAGCGCCGAATAGAAGATCAGGCTCGGCGGGTTCTCGGTGGCGCTCATCCGCCGCGTCATGATGACGTAGAAGCAGTAGCTCAGCGTCGCGCTGAGCGCATAGACATGCCCGATCGAGAAGGCGTGGAAGCCCGGACGCGTGATCACCAGCACGCCGACGAAGCCGACCAGCACGGCCATCCAGCGGCGCCACCCTGCCCATTCGCCGAGCAGCGGCCCGGCCAGCGCCGTGATCACCATGGGCGCGAAGAAAAAGATCGACGTCGTTTCCGCAAGTTGCAATGTCCGCAACGCGGCGAAATTGAACACGGTCGAGCCGAAGAGGAAAACGCCCCGCAATATCTGTTGCGGCAGCGAATTGAACCGGAACATCGCCGTGTGATGCCAGCTCCGGAACAGGATCAGGACCAGCAGGAGATGCGAAAAGAACCGCACCCACGCAATGAAGGGCGCCGACATGCCGGAAAGCACGAGATACTTCGCCCCGGTGTCGAGACCGGTGAAGAGTATGCCTGTCGCGAAAACGAGCAGGATCGCCGAAAGTGGCGTGGCTCTATCGTCGGATGCGCTCAAGGGATGGGAATCTTCGCAGCGGCGGTCGCCCGCTCTTTATCGCGTTCGAAGCAGGCCGCAACCCCAAAATCCGAGGCGCAGGCGAATCACTCGTCCGCGTCGTCTTCCTCGATGTCGACCACCGCATTGGCGGACAGGTTGCTCTCGACGCGGGCGAGCAGCTTGGCGAGCGTTTTCTGCTCCTTCTTGTCCATGCCCTTGAACGCCTGCTTTTCGGTCTTGCGCACGGACTTCTCGATCGCCCGGATGGCTTCCCGTCCGCGTT
>JADZAI010000016.1 GCA_020852655.1 Alphaproteobacteria bacterium | reverse complement strand
CTAAGAGGTCAGCCGTAGTGCCGCGAGGCGCGACAAGGAGAGCCGCCACGGCACGCCGGCGTATCGCCCGCGACGGTTCATTCTGACCTTCCAGTGCCGACGGCGTCGGCGTGGATACTTTCGGGTGACGTGATGATCGACGCGCTCAATCGTCGTCTGTCTATATGGACGCGGTTCATGCTGGTTTCGGCCATATTCCTGGCCGCCGCGATTTTTGGCGCCGTGCTCCTTTACAATCGGGCGGAGCAAGAAATTGCCGTCGCCGAAAAGGAACGTGCCGGCGTGTCCGTGCTTCAGACGATCTGGGCGTCGGCCCGGTCGAGCGGTGCGGTGCAAGCCGACGCGGTGGCGGCCTTCGCGGCGCCCGGCGACGTGGCAGCGATAAACGATGCGACGAACGCGGCTGACCGGCTCACGGCCACCCTCCGCCTCATCGTCAAGGTGGCCGACAGCTCCAACCTGACGCTCGATCCCGACCTCGACAGCTTCTATGCGATGGATGCTGCGACCGTTCGGCTCCCCGTGACCCTTGCGTCGGGGCGCATTCTCGTTGAGCGCCTCGGCGCAGCGGGTGATCCGTCCGAGGCGGCGATCCGCCTCAGCGTGGCCGCGGAAGACCTCCAGGACGCCGTGGACGCCAGTGCGGCCTCGCTCACATCTGCCATGGCGAACAACCCCGACGGCAAGACGCGCGCAGCAATTTCGGAACCCGCCGACGCGCTGGCCCGCACCGCCGCAGCGCTGACCGCCGACATCGAGGCCGGCCGCAGCCCCGACGCGGCGTTCAAGTCGTTCGAGACGGCGGTCGACCGTGCCTGGCAGGTGACGGCCGGCGAGCTGGATCGCCTCCTGGCCGCCCGCAGCGAAAGCCTCCAGCAGTCGTTGATCGTCGAACTCGCGTTGCTGGGTGCGGCGCTGGCCGCTGCCATAGCGTTGGCCTGGGTGGTCGCTTCGGGCCTTGGCCGGCGCTTCAAGGCGCTCACGGGCGTGATGAACGCCCTGCGCTCGGGCGAGTATCATGTTGACGTTCCCTATACGAGCGACGGACATGAGACCGGCGCGATCGCCCAGACCCTCAAGGTCCTGCGCGATGCGATGGCCGAACGTGCCGCGGAAGACGCGCGCCGCTTCGAGGAGGCCGAGACGGGCGCTGCGGCAATGCTCGCCGCGGTCTCGCGCTCGCAGGCCGTGATCGAGTTCAGCCCCGACGGCAAGGTGCTCTCGGCCAACGAGAACTTCTGCAAGGTCATGGGCTACACGACCGACGAAATCGTCGGCAAGCACCACAGCATGTTCGTGGATGCCGCTGACCGGTCCTCGCCCGACTACACCGCGTTCTGGGAAGCGCTCAACCGCGGTACGTTCCAGGCGGCCAAATACAAGCGGCTTGGTCGTGGTGGCCGCGAAGTCTGGATCCAGGGGTCCTACAACCCGATCAGCGATCGTTCGGGAAAGGTCGTCCGCGTCGTAAAGTTTGCCACGGACGTGACCGAAGAGGAGCGTCGCGCCGCGGAAGTAGCGTTCAAAAGCGCGGCGTTCAGCGGCTCATCGGCGGCCATGATGATGGTCGACCGCGATCTGAAGATCACCTTCGTGAACGAAGCGTCGGTTCGTCTGTTCTCGGCGAACATGGCGGCCTTCCGCACGGTGTGGCCGGACTTCGATCCTGCGCACCTGGTCGGGCAGTGCATCGACAAGTTCCACCGCAACCCCGCGCATCAGCGCCAGTTGCTGGCCGATCCGTCGCGTCTGCCCCACCGGACGGACATCTCGATCGGCGATCTGAAGATCGAGCTGAACGTCAGTGCCGCGTACGATGCCCATCGCAACTACATCGGCAACATGCTTCAGTGGGACGACGTCACCGTCGCGCGCATGAACACCGGGAAGCTGGCGGCGCTGGATCGCGCCCAGTCGATCGCCGAACTCGGCCTCGACGGCACCCTCCAGCAGGTCAATGCCAACTTCTCGCAGATCTTCGGCCACGCGGCCGACGCGATCAAAGGAAAGCATCACCGGACCCTGGTCCCCGCCGATCAGCGCAACGGAACGGAGTATGAGGCGTTCTGGGCGGCGCTGGCACGGGGCGAAGCGCAATCGGGCAAGTATCCGCGCGTCGACGGCGCGGGACGTCACGTCTGGATCCAGGCGACGTATAATCCCGTGCTCGACGGGAACGGCAAGCCCTTCAAGATCGTCGAATTCGCCAGCGACATCACCGCCGCCGAGGCGGAGCGGAACAGCGCGGAGCACGAGCGGGAAGCGCGCGCTGAAGAACAGGAAAAGGTCGTCGGCTCGCTGGCGTCCGGCCTGAAGGGGCTCTCCGCGGGCGATCTCACGATCCGGCTGAACGACGCGTTCTCGGGCCAGTACGAGCAGTTGCGCAGCGACTTCAACCACGCCGCGGAGCAGCTCCAGGACACGATGCGCGCGGTCGTCGTCAATGCGAGCGGCATCCGCACCGGCGCCGGCGAAATCACCCAGGCCGCCGACGATCTGTCCAAGCGGACGGAGCAGCAGGCGGCGAGCCTCGAAGAGACCGCCGCGGCGCTCGATGAGATCACCGCGACCGTGCGCAAGTCGGCGGAAGGCGCCAAGCAGGCCCACACCGCGGTGGCGACGACCAAGGCCAATGCCGAGGCCAGCGGCCAGGTGGTCCAGAAGACGGTTGCCGCCATGGCGGAGATCGAAAAATCCTCCAAGCAGATATCGCAGATCATCGGGGTGATCGACGAGATCGCGTTCCAGACCAACCTTCTCGCCCTCAATGCCGGCGTGGAGGCTGCGCGGGCAGGCGACGCCGGCCGTGGCTTCGCGGTTGTCGCTTCGGAAGTCCGCGCGCTGGCCCAGCGTTCGTCCGATGCGGCCAAGGAGATCAAGGATCTCATCTCGGCGAGCAGCCAACAGGTCGAATCCGGCGTCAAGCTGGTTGGCGAAGCCGGAAAGGCTCTGAGCGACATCGCGCATCACGTGACCGAAGTCAGCGACCTCGTGTCGGGGATCGCGGCATCGGCGCAGGAGCAGTCGACCGCACTGGCCGAGGTCAACACGGCCGTCAATCAGATGGACCAGGTGACCCAGCAGAACGCGGCGATGGTCGAAGAGTCGACCGCAGCGAGCCACTCGCTCAATCAGGAGACGAGCGAGCTGATGGCGCTGATCGGCCGCTTCCGCACCGGCGCCGACGTGGTCGACATCGCGCCGCCCGCCAAGCGCCCGGCGCCGGCTCCGCTGCGGCCGGCGGGACAGACCGTCACGCAACAGAAGCGCCGTGTCGTCCAGTTTGCGTCCGGCGGCGCCATCGCCGGTGCCGACGACGCCGACTGGCAGGAATTCTAAGGGAGAGCCGGCATGACGACACTCACGCTCTCCGCCTCGCTGGATACCGTGACGGCGCGACCGCTGTTTGCACAATTGTCGGAGCTGCGAGGCGTCGATCTCAACATCGATGCGTCCGGCGTCGAGCGGCTCGGCGCCCAGGCCCTGCAAGTCCTGCTGGCCGCAAGAAAGTGCTGGCAGTCCGACGGCCGGGTGTTCCGCGTGTGGAACCCCTCCGAAGGATTGCGCGATGCGCTCGCGATGGCCGGCGCGCAGATACTCTTGGAGGAGGGCCATACAGCGTGACGAAGACAATCCTCACGGTCGATGATTCCCGGATGATGCGCGAAATGCTCGCGAAGGTCCTGAAGGACGCGGGCTTCGTGGTGGTCCAGGCCGAAGACGGGGTCGACGGCGTACGTGTGCTGGCGGAGTGCAGCCCGGACGTCATCATCACCGACATCAACATGCCGCGGATGGACGGATACGGCTTCATCGAGGCGGTGCGCGGCACGGAGCAGCATCGCGCCAAGCCCATTCTGGTCCTGTCCACGGAAAGCGATCCGGACAAGAAGAATCGTGCGCGCGCGGCCGGGGCCACCGGTTGGATCGTCAAGCCGTTCAACGCCGAGTCGCTGATCGGCGCTGTAAGGCGCGTTTCGGCTTAGGAGACGAACTTGGACCCGATGGACGCCATCAAGGCGACCTACTTCCAGGAATGCGACGAGCTGCTCGGCGATCTCGAGCAAGGCCTGCTGGCGCTCGAGCTGGGCACGGGCGATTCCGAAACCGTCAACGCCGTCTTCCGGGCCGTCCATTCGGTCAAGGGTGGCGCCGGCGCGTTCGGCTTCGAGGAACTCGTCACCTTTGCGCATGTGTTCGAGACGGCGCTCGACGACCTCCGGTCCGGCCGGCGGGCCGCCGAACCGGCGCTGATCAAGACGATGTTGCGCGCGGCGGATGTCCTGGCGGACTTTGTCGTCGCGGCACGCAACGGCACTTCGCCGGATGAAGCGCGCGGTCGCTCCGTTGCGCAAGAATTGGCGATGGCCGAAGAGCCCGCGGCTCCGATCGTGGAGCGCCGGACAGATGAATTCGGATTTGCGCCGGTCGTCGTGGAATTCGACCTGCCCGCCCTGGAAAGCACGCCGTCGCCGTGGCAGGTGAGGCTCCAGCCCTTGTCTGCGATGTACGCGAAGGGTCACGACGCAATTCTGTTCCTGCGCGAACTCGGCCGGCTTGGCGAAGCGCACACGACGCTGATCGACGATGAGCTTCCGCCGTTCGATCAGCTCGATCCGGACAAGTCCTATCTGCGGTGGGAGATCGAGCTGCCGGCGGATGTCGACCGGGTGCGAATCGAGGAGATATTCGATTTCGTAGGCGACGATTGCCTGGTTTCCATCACGCAGGGCGCCGTCGAACCCGCCACGTCGACGCCGGCGGCCATCGTCGAAGCGGTCATCGTGGAAGCGCCGAGTGCGCCCCAGCAGGTGCCGCTTGTGAGCGTCCCGCTCGAACAGAAGGCCGATGTCGCGGCCGCTGCGGCGGCTAGCCCGACGATACGCGTCGATCTCGACCGGGTAGACCGCATGATCGATCTGGTCGGCGAGCTCGTGATCAATCAGGCCATGATTGCGCAGCGGGTCACGGAAAGCGGCATTGCGCGCTCGTCCGCGGTGGCGATCGGCCTGGAAGAGCTGGAACACCTGACGCGCGAGATACAGGACAGCGTCATGGCCATCCGGGCGCAGCCCGTTCGGTCGGTCTTCCAGCGGATGCCCCGATTGGTGCGCGAGATATCGGCCGCCACCGGAAAACTCGTGCGGCTGGTGACGGACGGCGAGGCGACCGAAGTCGACAAGACGGTGATCGAACGCCTGTCGGATCCGATCACGCACATGCTGCGCAACGCGATCGACCACGGGCTGGAAGGTCCGGACCAGCGCCTTCAGGCCGGCAAGCCTGCCGAAGGCGTCGTGCGCCTGGCCGCCTGCCACAGGTCCGGCCGAATCGTCATAGAGGTATCGGACGACGGCAAAGGCATCGACCGCCCGCGCGTGCGGGATATCGCGATTGCAAAAGGTCTGATCGCGCCGGAAGCGCAGCTCACCGACGAAGAGGCCGACAACCTCATCTTCCTGCCTGGCTTCTCGACCGCGGCCGCGGTCTCCAACATTTCCGGCCGCGGCGTCGGCATGGATGTCGTGAAGCGCTCGATCCAGGCGCTCGGCGGGCGCATCGCGATCAGCTCGAAGCCGGGGCAGGGCTCGACCTTCACGATGTCGTTGCCGCTCACCCTCGCGGTTCTCGACGGCATGGTGGTGTCGGTGGCGGGCCAGACCTATGTCGCGCCGCTGACGGCCGTGCTGGAATCGCTTCAGCCGAAGCCCGCCGACATACGCCGCATCGGTCCGCAACAGGCAGTCCTGTCGATCCGCGGCGCCCATGTTCCGCTGATCGACGTGGCCGTGGCGCTCGGCCTCCGGGACCATCCGATCGATCCGGCGACCGGCATCGTCCTGCTGGTGGAATCGGAGATCGGCGGACGTGCCGCCATGGTCGTCGAAGCCATTCACGGCCAGCGGCAGGTCGTCATCAAAAGCCTTGAAGCCAACTACCGGCACGTCAACGGCATCGCCGCCGCGACGATTCTCGGCGACGGCCGGGTGGCCCTGATTCTCGACGTAGACACCATCATCGAACACCAGGCCGGCAAGGCTGAGCCTATGCGGTTTGCAAGAGCGAGCTGAACATGACCGAACCTGTCACCAGCACTCCCACGACGCAGGAGCTCATCTCGTTCCGGATCGACGACCAGGAATTCTGCCTGGACGTGATGTCGGTTCGCGAAATCCGCGGATGGACGCTGACGACCGTCCTGCCCAACACGCCGCGCTATGTCCGCGGGGTCATCAATCTCCGCGGTGCGGTTCTTCCGGTGCTCGACCTCAAGGACCGGCTTGGCCTCGGCCAGACCGATGCCCAGCAGCGCAGCGTGATCATCGTGGTGCGCTCGCGCGACAAGCTGGTGGGTCTGCTCGTCGATGCGGTCTCTGACATTCTCACCGTCGAGACAGCCATGGTGCAGCCGACGCCGAAGGTCGGCTGCGAGACGGTTTCGCAGTTCATCAGGGGCATCATTGCGGTCGAAGGCCGGATGATCTCGTGGATCGCCATCGAGGACATCGTCCCCGGCGAGCAGATGGACGCCGCCGCATGACGTCCGCTGCTTTGCGAAAAGCCGAGCCGATCGTCGAGGGCGAATTCCACTTCACGTGGGACGACTTCGCGGCGATCGCGTCGCTGCTGATGGAGCAGACCGGCATCTCGCTGCCCGAGAGCAAGGCGACGCTCGTGTATTCCCGCCTGGCCAAGCGCCTGAGGCGGCTGGGGCTGACTTCGTTCCTGCAATACCGCCAACTCCTGAATTCACCGGCAGGAGCCGACGAAGGTCTTGCGCTCGTTTCGGCGCTGACGACCAACGTGACGCGCTTCTTTCGCGAACCCCACCATTTCGACCATCTTCGCCAGACGGTGTTGCCGGCTCTGCTGGAGTCGGCCAAGGCCGGCGGCAGGGTGCGTCTCTGGTCCGCGGCATGCTCGACCGGAGAGGAGGCCTACTCGATTGCGCTGACCGTCCTCGAGCTGTGCCCGAACGCGAACACCTACGACATCCGCATCCTCGCGACCGACATCGATCCCGATGTCCTGAAGGTGGGGCGTGCCGGACAGTATCGGCATGCATCGCTGGAGGCGGTGCCTGACAAGCTTCGCCAGCGCTGGTTCGAGCCCTGCGGCGAGAAGCCGGAATGGGCATCGATCAAGCAGGACGTGAAGGCGCTCGTCTCGTTCCGCCAGTTGAATCTCAACGGCTCCTGGCCCTTCCAGGGCGCCTTCGATGCCATCTTCTGCCGGAATGTCGTGATCTATTTCGACGAGCCGACGCAGGCCCAGCTCTGGCAGCGTTTGCGCGATCGACTGACGTCCGGCGGCCGCCTGTATGTCGGGCATTCGGAGCGCGTCGACGTGCCGGGATTCCGTCCCGAGGGCCACACGGTGTATCGCCTCGACGGCCAGGCAGGTGGCGCATGAAGCCGGTGCGCGTCCTCGTGATCGACGATTCCGCAACCATGCGTGCGCTGCTGACGTCGATCCTGCGACAGGATCCGGCGATCGAGGTCGTAGGATCTGCCGGAGACCCGTTTGAAGCGCGCGAAGCGATCAAACGCCACGAGCCGGATGTCGTGACCCTGGATGTCGAGATGCCGGGGATGTCGGGCATCGCCTTCCTGGAAAAGATCATGCGCCTGCGGCCGATGCCGGTCGTCATGGTTTCGACGCTGACCCGCGACGGGGCTGCGCTGACGCTGGAAGCGCTCGAGCTGGGCGCGGTCGACTGCGTGGACAAGACCGATCTCGCGGAACTCTGCGAGAAGGTGAAGGCGGCGGCAACGGCGCGCGTCACGGCACGGCCTCCGGTAGCCCAAGCGGCGCATCAGGCGAGCGCTGCGTTCGGTGACCAGGTCATCGCCATCGGTTCGTCCACGGGCGGCGTCGAAGCATTGCTGACGGTTCTGTCGGTGTTTCCGGCGAACTGCCCGCCGACGTTGATCACGCAGCACATGCCGGCGACGTTCACGGCGAGTTTCGCCATGCGCCTCGACCGGACATGCGCACCGCACGTGAGGGAAGCCTTTGACGGTGCTCCGCTGGACGCCGGCTGTGTTTACATCGCGCCGGGCGGCGCGTCGCATCTCGAGGTCACCGGCCGCGCCCGCCTGTCGTGCCGCCTGGTCGAGGCGCCGAGCGTGAATGGGCACCGTCCCTCGGTGGATGTTCTCTTCCGTTCTGTCGCGCGGGTGGTCGGCGCGCGCGGGGTCGGCGCGATCCTGACGGGCATGGGGCGCGACGGCGCCGCCGGCCTGCTGGAGATGCGCCATGCCGGTGCGCGCACCATCGGCCAGGATCAGGACTCGAGTGTCGTCTACGGCATGCCCAAGGCGGCTTACGAAATCGGCGCCGTCGAACGTCAGGTGAGACTGTCGGCCATCGGCTCGACCTTGATCAGACTCTGCGAAACCGCAGCGCGGGGGACTGCCTGATGCCCGCCGCCTCAGCCATCAAGGTTCTGATCGTCGACGACCAGCTCACCATGCGCGCGCTGGTGCGTGCCGCGCTTCAGGAGATCGGCTTCCGCGATATCGGAGATGCCGTCGACGGTGAGGACGGTCTGCAATCATTGTTGAGCAGGCCGAGCCACCTGGTGATCTCGGATTTCAACATGCCCAAGCTCGACGGGCTTGGGCTGTTGCGCGCGGTTCGCTCCCAGGAGTCGCTCCGAAAGACGGCCTTCATCATGCTGACAGGCCGGGCCGACAAGGAGCTTGTGCAGCGCGCCATGCAGTTCGGCGTCAACAACTACGTCGTGAAGCCGTTTTCTCCAGCCTCCCTGAGAACGAAGATCGAGGAAGTGTTCGGGCCGCTGACATGACACAGGCAATGCAGCGTCAGCCCGCCGCCGACTATGCGGGCGTAAGAACGGTCCATGTCGTGCAGGGCCAGTATCGTGTCACCGCCGATCCGGACGAGGTGCTCTCGACGGTGCTCGGCTCCTGCGTCGCGTGCTGCCTGCGAGACCCGGTCGCGGGCATAGGCGGAATGAACCATTTCATTCTCCCCGGCGACGAGGGCGGCCCCGACTCCGTCAAATACGGCCTCAATGCCATGGAGTTGCTCATCAACGCGCTTCTTCAGCGTGGCGCGCTCCGCTCGCGTTTCGAGGCGAAGCTCTTCGGCGGCGCCAATGTGGTCCAGGGGCTGGGCAATATCGGTGCGAAGAACAGCAGCTTCGCCGTCCGCTTCCTGGAATCGGAAGGTATCCGGTGTGTCGGCCAGAGCCTGGGCGGTAATCGTGCGCGTCGCGTGAAATTCTGGCCTGCAACGGGCCGCGCGATACAGATGCTGTTGCAGGATCCCGGCAACGCGATCTTCCGGTCCGAACAGACGCAGCGCCCGGCGGTTCCTGCTGGCGACGTCGATTTTTTTTGATCGAGACCTCCATGACTGCCATCAACAAGGTCTTTCAAGCTCTGGCCGGCGAGTTGGAGCACGCGCGCGAGATGACGCTGCGTGTCGAGGGAGCGGTATGCGATCTCTCCCATCACATACCGCCCGACGCGTCGATGCTCGACGGACTGCAACAACTGGATAAGGTCGTTCAGCATCTGGCCGCCCTGCGCGACTATGTTGCCGCCCTGAGCGGGCATGACGGCGCATTCTGCCCCGACCGGGCTGCAACGGCTGCCAATCGCATAACGCTGCACGATGTCCGGTCCCGGCTTGGTGGCGGGCTCGCGGGTGCGGGCGTCGAGACCGCCGAGGTTTGGGAAGAGGTCTAGGCCGTGGCTAAGGCGCGCCCGAAACAGGACGAGGATACGATCAACCTCGCCGACGCGACCGTGATGCTTCTGGAAAGCAGCCAGCACGCGCTGGATGTCCTGAGCCAGATCATCTTCGGCTTCGGCGTCCGCGAGGTCGTGAGATGCCTGTCGGTCGAGGAGGCGGACAAGGCCGTTGCGGGCCATGCGATCGACCTGATCATCATGAATACCGCGATCAAGGACGGAGACGCCTTTGCATTCGTCCAAAAGCTTCGTCGCTCGAAAGTGGAGCCGAACTGCTACACGCCGGTTGTCATGGTTCACGGCCATGTGCGGCGCCGCGACGTCAACCGCATGCGCGATACCGGCGTGAACTTCGTCGTGGCCAAGCCTGTTACGCCGCAGGTGTTGCTCCAGCGGATATTGTGGATAGGACGCGACAAGCGGCCCTTTTTCGACAATGGCAACTATGTTGGGCCTGACCGTCGTTTCAAGTTCGAGGGGCCGCCGTCGGGAACGGACGGCCGTCGGGCCAGCGACCTCACGACGCCCATGGCGGAAGGAGATCAGCCGAACATGTCGGAGGCCGAACTCGGCCAGATGCTCAAACCTCAGAGGGTTTCGCTTTGAGGCGCTTCTTTCCGCAAACCAAGCTGAAAGCGATGCTGGGGAAGCCAGGCGGCATAGCTGTGGCCGCGGCTTTGGAGGCCGCCAGCCAGAATCTCGAAAGCCTGCGAGGGGCAGCGTTCGACGAAGTGGCGAAGACGGCCGCCAAGCTTCATGAGCTTGTGTCCCATGATTCGTTCGATCGCGATGAAGTGTATCGCACCGCGAACGAGTTGCTGGGGCACGCCAGCACGTTCGGCTGGTCCGATGTGAGCGAGGTCGCATCCAGCCTGTGCGACTATGTCGACTCGAAAGAGCCGATGCAGGCGCGCATCGCTCAGCTCTTCACGACGTCGATTTGCGCCCTCATTCAGTTGGACAAGGAGACGGATGAATCCGCCCGGCGCGAGATTGTCGGCAGCCTGAAGAAGCTGTCGCAGCGATCCGCGAAGTAGACTCAGACGAAGTCCGAGGTGTCGAGCGTGCCGCTGGCGCCCTGAAGCTGGAGCACGTAATCCGCGTTCGCCTGATAGCCGGCAACTCCGTTGGCGTCGACGATGAGATACAGCGTGTCGGCATAGTCGGCCGTGCCGCTGGAGGGATCGAAGAGCACGGCACCATTGGCGGCGAGAACGCTCGCGCCGATGGCCGATGCGAGATTGGCATTGAAGCCGGCTTCGTTCAGCACGCCGCCTGAGACCAATCCCGCGATCGTAACGGGGACCGCCGGCAGGTCGATCTTGTCCCTGGCGAGGTCGAGGCCGATCACGAGGTCGCGGTTGACCCCGGTGGAGTCGGCGGCCGCCGCGAAGCGGAGGGTGTCGCTTGCCGCGTCCGGCCCAGGCGTGAGGCGGTCCCGGCCCGGGCCGCCGACGAGGAGGTCGGCGCCGTCGCCGCCGTCGAGCGAGTCGTTTCCCGCGCCGCCCTGCAATGTATCCGCACCCGCCAAGCCGCTCAGCGTATTGGCGCCCGCGTTGCCCTGTATCAGATTGGCGGCCGAGTTGCCGCTGCCGCCGATGTCATCCGTTCCCGTCAGGAACAGGCGCTCGAGGTTTTCGTTGGCGAGGCTGTAGGACGCGCCGGTTTGGACGCTGTCCGTGCCGCCGCCGGCGGATTCGACGATGATGTCGGCGCCGGGGTCGATATAGGTGTCGCTGCCGCTCCCGCCGGAGAGACTGTCGAGGCCGTTGCCGCCGGACAGCGTGTCGTTGCCGTTGCCGCCCTGGAGCGTATCGTCGCCGTCGAGGCCGTAGAGCGCGTTGTTGCCGGCGTTCCCCTGGATGATGTTGGCGAGGCTGTTGCCGGTACCGTCGATGGCGGCGCCGCCGGTCAGGAACAGGCGCTCGACATGGGCGCCCAGCGTGTAGCTCGCGTCGCTTTGGACGGTGTCGGTGCCCTGATCGGCGAGTTCCTCGACGCTGTCGCCGGTGGGGTTGACGTAGGTATCGTTGCCGACGCCGCCGCGCAGCGTGTCGCCGGCGTTGCCGCCGTCGAGCGTATCGTTGCCGGCACCGCCGGTCAGGGTGTCGGCGCCGTCGAGTCCGGTGAGGAGGTTGTTGCCGCTATTGCCGGAGAGCTGGTTGGCGAGCGCATTTCCGGTGCCGTTTGCGGCCGCGGTACCGGAGAGGATGAGGCGTTCCAGGTTGTCGCCGAGTGTTGTCGTTGTGTCGCTGTTGACGGTGTCGATGCCGCCGCCGGCGCCTTCGGTGATGTTGTCGCCGTTGGGATTGACGTAGGTATCGTTGCCGCCGCCGCCCGACAGCAGATCCGTGCCGTTGCCGCCGGTGAGCGTATCGTTGCCGTCGCCGCCGTAGAGGCTGTCGTCGCCGCTGCCGCCGTTCAGCGTATCGTTGAAGCGGGTGCCGAAGAGCCTGTTGGCGCTGCCGGAGCCGTTGAGGCCGACAGCGGCGGTGGCAAGCTCCAGATAGCGTCCCAGCACGATGTTGGCGCCTTCGTTGCTGTAGATCGCGAGGATGCGGCCGTCGGCGGTCTGGACGAGGTCGCTGGGCGAGCCCTCGGTGGCGCCGAAGGAGAGGCCGGGGCCCTGGTTGAGCACGAAGTTGGCGCCGTCGGGTGTGCCGTCGGCGTTGTAGAGGCGGGCGAGGAGCGTGTCGCTCGCGTTGCCGTCGCCGGCGTCGCGGGACCAGAAGCTGACGAGGAAGCGGCCGTCGGCGAGGCCGGCGATGTTGGCGAGCCGCTGGTCGAAATTGGCGGTCGTGTTGATCTGGAAGTCGGCGGTGGAGCCGTTGACGGCGCGGGGCGTGCCGTCGGCGTTGAAGACGCGGCCGCGGATCGAGGTGGAAGTCCCGTCGCCGCCGTCGCCCGGAATGGGAAAGGTCCAGGCGGCGGCGAAGCCGCCATCGGCGAGCGCGGCGACGTGCGGCTGGCCGAGGGCGCTGGACGAGGTCTGCGTGGTGGGCGTCGTGGCGAGCAGGAAGGAGGGCCCGACCGGCGCCCCGTTCGCGCTGAAGACGCGGGCGACGACGTTGTAGCCCGCGCCGTTGGGGAAGCTGTTGTGCGGGAAGGCGTCGACCCAGCTCATGACGAAGCCGCCGCCGGAGAGCGCGGTGATCGACGAGAACAGCTCGTGACTGTCGGTGTCGTTGGCGACGAAGCTGTTGCCGGCGGGGCCGGTGGCGGTGAAGACGCGGGCCTGGACGTCGTGCGCCGCGAAGGCGGTCTCGACCGCAGGGCCGCCATAGCCGATGACGAAGCCGCCATTGGTGAGGGCGACGACCTCGGCGTTGTATTCGTCCTGGCCGGGCAAGGTGTTGACGACGAAGTCGGCGGAGCTGCCGTTGTAGACGGCGGCGCTGCCGTCGGCATTGAAGACGCGGGCCCGGACGCAGTTGTCGCCGGTGATGGCGCCGCCGTCGCCGTTCTCGTGCGAGGTCCAGGTGACGACGAAGCGGCCGTCGGTGAGGACGGCGACGGCGGCGCCGCCCTGCCCGCCGGCGGTGGTCGTGTTGACCAGGACGTCGGCGCCGGCTGGGGTGCCGTCCGGATTGAGGATGCAGGCGCGGATTGCGGTGTTGCCGTCGCCGCCCGTGCCGCCGTCGCCCTCCGCCAGGTCGGCGGCCCAGACGACCACCGTGCGCCCGTCGGGCAGGACCGCGACGGTCTGGAGCGTCGTTTGCCGCGTGCCCTGGTCGGCGTCGGAAACCTGGAACTCGCTATCCCAGAAGCTGGCCGGCATGATCGTGCGTTCCCCAAGACACGCCCCGCGACAGGGCGGGCGCGGGGAAGCAATCATGGGTAGGCGACGCGAGGGTATACCCCCGTTTAGGGGGATGCCGGCGCATTCCGGCGCACGGTTTTGACAAAGAATTTACCGTGTAACGGGTAGTTCGATGCGGTGCGTGATACCCTGCGTGGTTCGGCCACAACAAGACAGCGGCCCATGGATCAAGACGGCGATCGCCTCGCGATCCTGCATTCGTACCGTATCCTGGATACAGCGCCCGAACCTGCGTTCGACCGCCTCGCGGCACTCGCCGCAGACCTGTTCGACGCCCCGATGGCCCTCGTGTCGCTGGTCGATGCGAGGCGCCAGTGGGGAAAGGCCAGATACGGCGACATCCCTGTGGAGATTCCGCGCGACATCGCCTTCTGCGACCATGTCGTGCGCGACCCGGAGGGCCGCACGCTGGTGGTCGCGGATGCGGCGCAGGATCCGCGGTTCGCGGCAAACAAGCTGGTGACCGGCGAACCGGGCATCCGCTTCTACGCCGGCGCGCCGCTGGTATCGCCGTCCGGCGCGAAGCTGGGCGCGCTCTGCGTGCTCGACACCAAGCCGCGTCCGCATACCGATGAGCGCGACCTGCGGCGCCTGGCGATGCTTGCCGAAGCTGCGGTGAGCGAACTCGAGTTGCGTCGCGTCACGTTCGCTGCACAGGAAAATGAGCGCCTGCTCGAGCTGGCCGAGTCGATGGTCAATATCGGAAGCTGGCGTTTCGAGCCGGCCACCGGCGAGCTTCAATGGTCGGACGAGGTCTACCGCATTCACGGCGTCAGCCGGGACAGCTTCGACCTGAAGCTCGACGACGCGCTGGCCTTCTATCACCCCGACGACCGCCCTCTTGTCGAGGCGCATCTGAAGGCGGCCGTGGAGGAGAAGAAGGGCTACCAGTTCCAGCTCCGCTTCCTGGAGCCCGATGGCAGGATACGCCACGTCCTGTCCAAGGCCACCGTCGAGCTCGACGGCAACGGCCAGGTCGAAGCGGTCATCGGCGTATTCCAGGACGTGACCGAGAGTGTGGAGACGCTGCGCGCGGTGCAGCGAAGCGAGGCCCGCTATCGCCTGCTGGCCGACAATATGGCCGACGCGGTCATCCGCATCATGCCGGACGGCACCAGCCCCTATGTGTCGCCCGGCATTTCCAACATCGTCGGCTACGCGATCGACGAACTTTCGGGCATCGGCGTGATCGGCATCGTCCATCCCGACGATCGCGGCATGGTCGAAGCGGCCTTCTACGATTTGATGGAGACGGGCGGGCAATGCACAGTCAAGCATCGCGCGCTCCACCGGGACGACCGGGAGGTCTGGGTCGAGACGAGCCTCAGCCTCGTGCGCGACGATGCCGGCCGGCCGCGAGAGGTGATCGGCGTCATCCGTGACGTGACGGCGCGGCGCGGGCTTTCGGTGGCGCTGGAGCAAAGCGAGGCGCGCTACCGGGAACTCGCCGACAAGGCGAGCGACGTGATCGTCCGGGCCGGCCGGGACGGTATCCTCCGCTATGTTTCCCCTTCGTGCCGCAAATTCGGCTACGAGCCGGAGGAGCTGATCGGCCGGTCGGTCATGCATGTCGTCGCGCCGGAAAGCCTGGATCACGCCAAGGCCGTGTTCACCAAACTGTTCTCCGGTCCGGAGCCCGACGACACCGTGCGGCGGGAATACAAGATCAGGACAGGCGATGGACGCGAGGTCTGGGCGGAGGGCAATCCGACGCTCGTTCGGGACGCGCAGGGCGAGGTCGTCGAATATATCTCGGCCTTCCGCGACATCACGGCGCGCAAGCGGCTCGAGGCCGAACTGCTCGACGCACGTCGCGAAGCGGAAGACTCGGCCGCCGTGAAGTCGGAGTTCCTGGCCAATATGAGCCACGAGCTGCGCACGCCGCTGACCGCGATGCTCGGCTTCTCGCGGCTCGTGCAGGAACAGCCCGACCTCGGTGCCGAGGCGCGCGGCTATATCGAGCGCGCTTTGGTCGCCGGCCGGGCGTTGCTGACGACGGTCAACGACATCCTGGATTTTTCCCGGCTCGAGGCGGGGCAGGTCGAAATCCGCCCCCAGCCGACTTCGCCGGCCGCTCTCCTGCGCGAAAGCATCGAACTCTTCGAACAGGCGGCATCCGAGAAGCAGATCGCCCTCAGCCTGACCGTTGCGCCGGACGTTCCTCCGAGCGTGGCGCTGGACCCCGACCGGCTGCGCCAGCTCGTTCTCAATCTCGTCGGCAATGCGCTGAAGTTCACGCAGCAGGGCGCGGTCGATGTGTATCTCGGCCATCAGGACGGCCTGCTGGATGTGCGGGTGCACGATACCGGGCCGGGCATTCAGGCCGAATACGTGCCGCGTCTTTTCCAGCGCTTCTCGCAAGTCGACGCATCGTCCACGCGCCGGCACAGCGGTACCGGCCTCGGCCTGGCGATCTGCAAGGGCCTCGTGGAGGCGATGGGCGGCACGATCGGCGTGGAGACCGTGTCCGGCCAGGGTTCGATGTTCTGGTTCCGGATTCCCGCGCCGGTCCCGCAACCCGCAGCCGAAGCCGGAACGCCGGTTGCCGGATTGCCCCCCGGCATCCGCATTCTGCTGGCCGAGGACAGCGCGGTGAACCGCAAGCTCGTCCGTGCCTTGCTCGGGCCGTTCGAGGTGGAGCTTTCGGAAGCCGAGAACGGCAAGCTTGCGGTCGCCATGGCCGGCCAGGAGGCTTTCGATCTCATCCTCATGGACCTGCGCATGCCGGTTCTCGACGGAAAGGCGGCGGCCCTGCGCATCCGGCGCGGCGACGGGCCGAATGCGCGCACGCCCATTCTCGCTTTCTCGGCCGACCGCTTTCCCGACCTCGGCGAAGGCATCTTCGACGGCATCGTGAGCAAGCCGCTTACGGCGGCCGCCTTGCGCAACGCCATCGCCGCAGTATTCGACGATCCGACAGCCAGGAGCGAAGCCGATGCCGCCGCCTGAAACCTGGGCGCCCCAGATATTCGTGGCGGAAGACGACCGCGGCGTGCTGGACCTGTTGCGCACGCGGCTGACCGTGGCGGGCTATCAGGTCGGCTACGCCCGCGACGGACGCGATGCGCTGCAAGGCATCACGGCGCGCCCGCCGCATGCCGTCCTCCTGGATGTCAACTTGCCGGAGCTCGACGGCTTCGGCGTGCTCAAGGCGCTGAAGGCGAACACGACGACCGCCCGCGTGCCGGTGATGATGATGACGGCGCGGCAACGTGCAGAGGATGTAAGGACGGCCATTGCGCTCGGTGCGAACGATTATCTGGCAAAGCCCTTCCGCGACGAGGTCCTGCTGCTGCGCCTGACCCGCCTGCTGCGCGCCAGGGTTACGCTACCGTCACCGCCGGACGACGTCGCGCCGTCACCGCCGGACGACGTCGTACTGTTGTAGCGGAGCCGCGGCGGCGACGGCGCGTTGCGCTCGGCCCGCGCCTGCCTCTAGTCTCTCCTGTGCCAAGGGCGGCGTGAGACCGTTCAAGGGCAGGAGGAACAGACCCGTGAACGCACCCATCCGCATCGATCCGGAAAGCGGACGCAAGCTCTTCAACACCCGCGCCGCGAAGGCGACCGAGCGCATTGCCGGCAAGGGCTATTCGATCGTCGCGGACGAAGCGCTGAAGACACTGCCCAGCCTGCCGCCCGGCGCGACGTTCGACGCCGAGGAGCAGGCGAAGTATCGCGCCTTCAACGAACGCCGGCGCGGCGCCGCCGACTACATGCCGATGGAAGGCGCCTTCACGAAATATCTGGAAGACGTCTATTCGGCGGCGCCGGTGCCGCGCGAGCCGCTGACCGACGAATGCGAAATCCTGGTGATCGGCGCCGGCTTCGCCGGGCTGATGCTCTGGCACAAGCTGCGCGAGGCCGGCTTCACCGACGTGCGCTTCTGCGAGAAGGGCGGCGATGTCGGCGGCACCTGGTACTGGAACCGCTATCCGGGCGTCGCTTGCGATGTGGAATCCTACAGCTATCTGCCGCTGCTGGAGGAGTCGGGCTATGTCCCGACGATGAAGTTCGCCTCGGGCTTCGAGATCCTGGAACATTGCCAGCGGCTCGCGACGCAGTTCGGCTTCTACGACCATTGCCTGTTCCACACGACGGTCGAGGAGACCGCATGGGACGAGGCGAGCGGGCGCTGGACGGTGCACACCGACCGCGGCGACAGCATGCGGGCGCGCTTCGTCATCCTCGCCAACGGCATCCTGACGACGCCGCGGCTCGCCCGCATCAAGGGCATGGAGACGTTCAAGGGCGAGGCGTTCCATACCTCGCGCTGGAACTACAATATCGATCTCACCGGCAAGCGCGTCGGCATCATCGGCACCGGCGCGACCGCGGTGCAGGTGATCCCCGAACTCGCGAAGGTCGTGAAGGAGCTCTATGTCTTCCAGCGCACGCCGTCGTCGATCGACGTCCGCGACCAGCGCGCGACGACGGACGAGGAGCGCGCGCAATGGGCCAACGAGCCGGGCTGGGCACGGGCCCGCCGGGCGCGCTTCGCCATGATCTCCGGCGGCCGCGCCGCGATGCAGGCGAATGACGATTTCCTCGCCGGCAAGGTGCCCGAGTTCAAGGCGCGCCGGGAGCACGCCGCGCCGCTCTCCGCCGAGGAGATGATGGCGAAGACGCTGGAATCGAATTTCCGCATCATGGAACAGGTCCGCGCCCGCGTGGACGCCATCGTGAAGGACCCGAAGACGGCGGCGGCGCTGAAGGCCTATTATCCGTTCGGCTGCAAGCGGCCGACCTTCCACGACGAGTTCCTGCCGGTCTTCAACCTGCCGCATGTCCATCTCGTCGACACCGCGCCGCTCGGCGTGCAGGAGATCAACGAGCGGGGCGTCGTGCATGACGGCGTCGAATATCCGCTCGACGTGCTGGTCTATGCGACCGGCTTCCAGTGGATGGGCACGGCGACGTTCAACAAGATCACCGGACGCGACGGCCGCTCGCTCAAGCAGAAATGGGATGCGGAGGGGACGAGGACCTTCCTCGGCCTGCACAGCCAGGGCTTCCCCAATCTCTTCATCGTCTCGGGCCCGCAAGGCGGCGGCGGCAGCTTCAACTTCACCGACGCGATCGACGCGCATGCCGAATATATCGTGTGGATGCTGAAGACGATGCGCGAGAAGAAGGCGCGGACGGTGGACGTGAGGCCGGAGCCCGAGATCGCCTACGCCAAGCATTGCCGCGACGCCGACATCGCCTCGGCACCGCTGCGCGACTGCGTCTCGTATTACAACGGCGAGGGCAACGCCGAGCCGGGCAGCCTCGCCTATTACGGCGGCGGCCAGTGGCACAAGATCCGCATCAAGGCCCAGCAGACGCTGGAGCCCTATGTGTTCGACGGCGCGGCGTAGGGCGCGCGCC
The DNA here is from genome assembly GCA_020852655.1 of Alphaproteobacteria bacterium. GTDB lineage: Bacteria > Pseudomonadota > Alphaproteobacteria > Micropepsales > Micropepsaceae > JADZAI01. Next base: position 65,875 of record JADZAI010000016.1, on the reverse strand, counting down.
GTCAGAGGAAGGCCCGCAGTTCGGACATGAAGCGGTCGAACTGGTCGTGGTGGAGCCAGTGGCCGGCGTCGGGGAAGGCGACGACCCTGGCGTTGCGGAAATAGCGGATGCGGCCGTCCTGCTCGGGATTCGAGGCCCAGCTCTTCTCGCCGTAGCAGAGCAGGGTCGGGCATGCGATGGCGCTCCAGAGCTGGGCGATCTGGTCGGCCGTGGCGTCGACCGGCGGCCAGACGCGCTGGTAGTTGTCGAACTTCCAGCTATAGGTGCCGTCCTCGTTCTGGCTGACGCCGTGGACGGTGAGGTGGCGCGCCTGCTCGTCGCTGAGCTGGGCGTTCTCCTCCTTCATGCGCCGATAGGCCTCGTCGAGCGTCGCATAGCGCCGCGGCGTGCGGCCCGAGGCGGCGCGCTTGTTCTCGATCCACGCCCGCCAGCGCGTCTCGAAGGGCGTCTGCTGCATCTCGGCCTGCATCCTGGGCGAGGGGCCGAGCCCTTCGAGCGCGGCGATCTTGGTCACGTTCCCGGGATAGAGGCCGGTGTAGCGCAGCGCGATATTGCCGCCGAGCGAATGGGCGACGATCGGCATCGGCGCGATCCTGAGCTGATGGATGAGCTGCGCGAGGTCGTAGATATGCGAGAGGATCGAATACTCGCCGTCGGGCGACCAGGCGCTGTCGCCGTGGCCGCGCAGGTCCGGCGCGATCACGCGCCAGTCGCGCGCGAGCTCGCGCGCCACCCAGTCCCAGCTTCGGCAATGGTCGCGCCCGCCATGCACCAGCACGATGGCCGGCGCGTCGGGGCGGCCCCATTCGACATAGTGCAGGCGCAGCCGCTGCGAGATGAAGCTGTGCGAAACCGGTCCGTGCGTCGTCGTCATGGCCGCTTGGTGCAACAAAACCGCGAAGGGTGCTAGGGTCGCGCCAACAGGAAACCAGGCCAGAGAGGCGCCCGTGTCACACCCCCAATCCGGTCTTCAGCTCCGTTCGCTCGTGAAGAAGAGCGGCGAACTGGAGCTGAGCCTCCAGCGCACGCCCGTCCCGCAGCCGAAGGCCGGGCAGATCGTCGTGCGCGTCGAGGCGACGCCGATCAACCCGTCGGATCTCGGGCTGCTGCTCGGGCCGGTCGATCCGAAGAGCGCGACGGCGACGGGCAGCGGCGATGCGCAGGTGGTCACCGCGCCGGTCGCCGCGAACATGCTGCGCGCGATGGCGGCGCGGCTGGACCAGTCGATGGCGGCCGGCAACGAAGGCGCCGGCACGGTGATCGCGGCGGGCGAGGCGGCGGAGGCGCAGAAGCTGATCGGCCGCACGGTCGCGATGCTGGGCGGCGCGATGTATGCCGAGTATCGCGTGCTCAACGCGGCCGACGTGCTGGTGCTGCCCGAGGGCACGACCGCGGCGGAAGGCGCCTCGTGCTTCGTCAACCCGCTGACCGCGCTCGGCATGGTCGAGACGATGCGGATGGAGGGCCACAAGGCGCTGGTCCACACCGCGGCGGCCTCCAATCTGGGGCAGATGCTGGTGAAGATCTGCAAGGCCGACGGCGTGAAGCTGGTGAACATCGTGCGCAGCGCCGAGCAGGCGAAGCTGCTGACGGGCATCGGCGCCGAGCATGTCTGCAATTCGGCGGCGCCCGGCTTCATGTCCGACCTGACCGAGGCGCTCGCCGCGACCGGTGCGACGATCGCCTTCGACGCGATCGGCGGGGGCAGGCTGGCCGGGCAGATCCTGACCTGCATGGAAGCCGCGGCGAGCCGCACGGCGACCGAGTTCAACCGCTACGGCTCGTCGGTCTACAAGCAGGTCTATATCTATGGCGGCCTCGACATGGCGCCCACCGAGCTGACGCGCTCGTTCGGCTTCTCGTGGGGCCTCGGCGGCTGGCTGCTGACGCCGTTCCTGCAAAAGATCGGCCCGGCCGGCACCGAGAAGCTGCGCCAGCGCGTGCTGCGCGAGCTGAAGACGACCTTCGCCAGCCACTACACCAAGGTCATCTCGCTCGCCGATGCGCTGAACCTCGACAATCTCCGCGTCTATGCGAAGCGCGCGACGGGCGAGAAATATCTCATCGACCCGAGCCTCGGGCGCGCGGGCTGAGGCGGCGTGACGGCAGCGGCTCTGGACGGCGACTACGACTATATCGTCGTCGGCGCGGGATCGGCGGGATGCGTGCTGGCGAACCGCCTCTCCGCAGATCCGCGCCGGCGCGTGCTGGTGCTGGAGGCGGGCGGGCGCGATGGCTGGATCTGGTTCCACATCCCGGTCGGCTATCTCTTCGCCATCGGCAATCCGCGCGCCGACTGGATGTTCGAGACCGAGCCGGAAGCCGGGCTGAACGGCCGCGCGCTGAAATATCCGCGCGGCAAGGTGATCGGCGGCTCGTCGGCGATCAACGCGATGATCTCGATGCGCGGCCAGGCCGAAGATTACGACCACTGGCGCCAGCTCGGCCTTACCGGCTGGGGCTGGGACGACGTGCGGCCGGTGTTCAGGCGGCTCGACAATCACTTCCTCGGCGAGACCGAACATCACGGCGCGGCGGGCGACTGGCGCGTCGAGCAGCCGCGCGTGCGCTGGGACGTGCTGGACGCGGTCGCGACGGCCGCCGAGCAGATGGGCATCCGTCGGACGAGCGACTTCAACACCGGCGACAACGCCGGCGTCGGTTATTTCCATGTGAACCAGCGGCGCGGCCTGCGCGTCTCGGCGGCGCGCGCCTTCCTGAAGCCCGCGCTGCGGCGGCCGAATCTGAGGCTGGAGACCGGCGTGCTGGTCGAGAAGCTGCTGTTCGAGGGCACGCGCGCCGTGGGCGTGCGCTTCCGCCGCGACGGGCAATGGGTGGAGGCGCGGGCGAAAGGCGAGGTGATCCTCTCGTCCGGCTCGATCGGTTCGACGGAGATATTGCACCGCTCGGGCGTCGGGCCGGGCGAATGGCTCGGCCAACTCGGCATTCCGGTGACAGCGGAACGCTCCGGGGTCGGACGAAATCTCCAGGACCATCTCCAGCAGCGCGCGATCTACAAGGTGCGCGGCGTGAAGACGCTGAACGAGACCTATCACTCGCTCCTGCGCCGCGCCTGGATGGGCATGGAATATGCGCTGTTCCAGACCGGTCCGCTGACCATGGCGCCTTCGCAGCTCGGCATCTTCACGGTGTCGTCGCCGGATCACGAGCGGGCGAATATCCAGTTCCACGTCCAGCCGCTGTCGCTCGACCGCTTCGGCGAACCGCTGCACCGCTTCCCGGCGATCACGGTCTCGGCGTGCAATCTGAGGCCGACTTCGCGCGGCACGGTGCGCCTGCGCTCGGCGGACCCGGCCGACAAGCCGCGCATCGCGCCGAACTATCTCGCGACGCCGGAAGACCGCCGCGTCGCCGCCGACGCGATCCGCGTGACGCGCCGGCTGATGCGGCAGCGGGCGCTCGCGGGGTTCGGGCCGGAGGAATTCCTGCCGGGGCCGGGCGTGGGTGACGGCGATGCGGATCTGGCGAAGGCGGCGGGCGATATCGGGACGACGATCTTCCATCCCGTGGGCACGGCGAAGATGGGCCTCGCTTCCGATCCGATGGCGGTGGTGGACGAGCGGCTGCGGGTGATCGGGCTGGAGGCCTTGCGGGTGATCGACGCGTCGGTGATGCCGACGATCACGTCGGGCAACACCAACACGCCGACGATCATGATCGCGGAGAAGGGCGCGGCGATGGTGCGGGAGGATGCGGGGTAGGGGGTGGCCGCGGGGTGAACTGCTCGGCGTGTAAGTGCGCTGCGCGGGGTTCGTGGGCTGCATCGATCCCTCCCTCCCCCGCTTCGCGGGTACTCCCTCCGCAGGCGGAGGGAGAAAGGCGCCGAGCCTACCGATGACAACGCCAGGCATCTTGGTTCTCTATGCGAGCCTGGTCGCACCGCCCTAGCGACCGCACCGCTCTCTTTCTCCCTCCGCTTGCGGAGGGAGTACCCGCGAAGCGGGGGAGGGAGGGTTGCGGCATGTCGTCCGATTGCGGCGGCGGACAAATGCCGCACGATGCGACGGCAACCGGGACACACCACATGCGGAACGACACAGAGCGCTCGCGGCGTCTGGCGCGGGCGTTGCGCAAGCGGATGACCGAGGCGGAGGTCATCCTGTGGTCGCGGTTGCGGAAGGGGGCGCAGGCGCGGGTCGTGTTTCATCGCCAGCATGCGATCGGGCCGTATGTCGCCGACTTTGCCTGTGTCGCGGCGCGGCTGGTGGTGGAGGTCGACGGCGCGACGCATGAAACCGATGACGAACGGGCGCATGATGCGCGGCGCGATGCGTATCTGGCACGCGAGGGCTGGAAGGTCGCGCGCTTCACGAATGACGATGTCTATCGGCGCCTGAGCGCGGTGCTGGATGCGATCTGGTGGGAGGTCGATGCGCGGGCGCCGGCGCCGGAAGGCCTCCCTCCCCCGCTTCGCGGGTACTCCCTCCGCAGGCGGAGGGAGAAAGAGGGCGGTGCGGGGGAGAGGTGAGGGGTTGGCTTGACAGGGTAGGTTCTGGGCGCCGCAATTGCCGACGACAACAACAATACCAGGCAACGACAGGAAGCGCCCGATGGCTGTGTGGTGTTATGCGGATCTGTGGGAGTCGGTCGCGGGCGCGCAGCCGGAACGGCCGGCGATCATCCAGGGCGAACGTATCATCGCCTGGGAGGCGTTCAACGCCGAGGCCGATGCGCTGGCTGCGCATCTGCGGAAGGCGGGCCTCGGCCGGCATGCCAAGGTCGGCATCCACATGCACAATGCGCCGGAATATCTGATCGCGCAATTCGCGGCGTACAAGATGTCCTTCGCGCCGTTCAACGCGAACTACCGCTACGGCGCGAACGAGCTGCACTATCTCTTCGACAATGCCGACGCGGAGGCGGTGATCTTCGACGCCGACCTTGCGGATCGTCTTGAACCCATTCGCGAGCGCCTGCCCCTCGTGAAGTCCTGGATCGGCGTCGCGCGTCCGGGCGCCGCCGTTCCGCCCTGGGCGGAAGACTTCGCTGGTGTCGTCGCGGCGAAGGTCGCGCCGAACCAGCAGGGGCCGTGGGGCCGCTCCGAGGACGACCTCATGATGCTCTATACCGGCGGCACCACGGGCATGCCCAAGGGCGTGATGTGGCGCCAGGGCGACCTCATGGGCGTCGGCAGTTACGGCGCCAATCCGCTGATCGGAGCCGAGCCGCTGGCGAAGCCGGAAGATGCCGGCCCGCGCGCCGCGACCTCCGGCCTGCCGCGTCCCGTCGCGATGATCGGCCCGCCGCTGATGCACGGCACAGGACTCATGGGCGCCCAGGCGGCCTTCACCTTCGGCGGCACTGTCGTCCTGCTTGCGGGGCGCAAATTCGATCCCGTGGAACTGTGGGACGCGGTCCATGCCCACCGCGCGACGCGCATCTCGATCGTCGGCCTTCCCTTCGCGACGCCCATGCTCGATGCGCTCGACACGAATCCCGGCCGCTGGGACGTGTCGTCGGTGCGCATGATCGGTTCGTCCGGAGCGATGTGGAGCAAGGAGAACAAGGCCGGCCTGCTGCGCCACATGCCGCAGGTTCAGCTTATGGACGCCTTCGCGTCGTCCGAAGCGCTGGGCCTGGGCGTCTCCACCTCCGCGGCCGCCGCCGCCGAGACGACCGCGCGCTTCGTCGCCGGGCCGAACACCGCCGTGTTCGACGAGGACTGGCAGCGCGTCGCGCCGGGTTCGGGCAAGCGCGGCATGGTCGCGCTCTCCGGCTTCCTGCCGCTCGGCTATTACAAGGACCCCGAGAAGACCGCGCGCACCTTTCCCACGATCGAAGGCCAGCGCTGGTCGGTGCCGGGCGACTGGGCCGAGGTGAATGAGGACGGCTCGCTGAAGCTGCTCGGCCGCGGCTCGCAGTCGATCAACACCGGCGGCGAGAAGGTCTTCCCCGAGGAGGTCGAGGAAGCGCTGAAGCGCCACGCCGCGATCCGCGATGCGGCGGTGGTGGGCGTTCCCGACGCGCGCTTCGGCGAGAAGATCTGCGCGGTCGTGGAGCCGCGGCCCGGCTTCGGCACGCCGGAGCTGCCGGACCTCGCGGCCTTCGTGAAGACGCAGCTCGCCGACTACAAGGCGCCGCGCGCGCTGGTGGTCGTCGAGAGCATCGGGCGTTCGCCGAACGGCAAAATGGATTATCCGGCCGTCAAAAGACTGGCGCTGGAGCGAACCCAGGCGCTATGAGGCGCCCGGGCGCGAGGGACCGCGCCGGGAGGCAACCGCGCGCCGCGTCGTCGTTTAACGATGCCGCAACGCGCTTCAGCGCATCGTGCAACCATGAAGCAGCTCAGCCGGACCCTTTGGGACGCCTTCGTCGGCGCCATGCTCGCGACCGGGCTGCTGCGTGTCGTCATCGCGCTGACTGCGGCGGCGGAACCCGACGTGATGTCGGGCCAGACGGAAGCCGCCGGCTTCCTCCCGCAGATCCTGGGCGGCGAGTTCTACGTGACCGCGAGCCAGTTCACGCTGATGCATGTGATGGCCGCGACCGTGCTGGTCGCCGCCTGCGCCTGGGGCATCGCGCGCACGCTGGCCGACGCCGACACGCGCGCCGAGGGTTGATCGTCCGGCTTTCCGTTCCGTAATTGAGGCGCGCTTGGCGGAGGTGCCGGGCGCACGCTAGGCTGTGGCCGAGCCGCATCCGGACGGCACGCCTTCAAGAACCGGAAACTGGGAGCAGACGATGGCAGCAGACACGCCCGAATTGGCGGCGTTTCGCGACGAGGCGGCCGGATGGCTGGCCGCGAACTTCCCCGCGTCGCTGAAAAATCGCGGCCACATCATGCTGAACCTGAACGTCGAGACCGACGAGCCGGACTTCGTTCAGTGGAAGCAGCGGATGGGCGAGAAGGGCTGGGGCACCCCGACCTGGCCCAGGCAATATGGCGGCGGCGGACTCAGCCGCGATGAAGCCCGCGTGCTCCAGCAGGAGATGGCGAAGGCCGGCGCCTGGAGCCCGATCGGCGGCATGGGCGTGATGATGTTCGGCCCGACGCTGCTGGAATACGGCAGCGAGGAGCAGAAGAAGCGCTTCGCCCCCGGCATCGTGAACGGCACGACGCGCTGGTGCCAGGGCTTCTCGGAACCCGGCGCCGGCTCCGACCTCGCCTCGCTGGCTACGCGCTGCGAGGACAAGGGCGATCACTGGCTGGTCAACGGCTCGAAGATCTGGACCTCGGGCGCGCAATATGCCGACTGGATCTTCTGCCTCGTGCGCACCGACACGACGCGCAAGCACGAGGGCATCTCGTTCCTGCTGTTCGACATGAAATCGCCGGGCGTCGAGGTGCGGCCGATCAAGCTGATCTCGGGCAATTCGCCCTTCTGCGAGACCTTCTTCACCGACGTGAAGGTGCCGAAGGACCAGTTGATGGGGCCGCTGAACGGCGGCTGGACGATCGCCAAGCGCCTGCTCCAGTTCGAGCGCCAGGGCCTCTCGGGCGCCAATGGCGGACCGGCCGGCGGCACCGGCGGCGGCACCAATCGCGGGCCGAGCGACCTCGTGGCGCTGGCACGGAAATATGTCGGCCAGGACAAGGACGGCCGCGTCGCCGACCCGGCGCTGCGCCAGAAGCTGATCGACAATGCGATCCGGCAGAAGGCGTTCGGCCTGACGCTGCAACGCGCGGCCGCCGAAGCGAAGGGCGGCGGCGGGCCGAGCTCGGCGACCTCGGTGATGAAGAATGCCGGCGCGGAACTCGGCCAGGAGCGCGCCGAGCTGACGCTCGAGATCATGGGCAACCAGGGCCTCGGCTGGGAGGGCGACGGCTTCGACGATCTCGAGCTCGGCGCCGTGCGCGGCTGGCTCGGCGGCAAGGCCTTCACGATCTATGGCGGGTCGTCGGAGATCCAGAACAACATCATCGCCAAGCGCATGCTCGGCATGCTCGATCATCAGTAGGCGGACCGATCATGGCAGCGCTCACCGAGGAACAGACCCTGCTGCGCGATTCGGCGCGGGCATGGGTGAAGGACAAATCGCCCGTCTCCGCCTTGCGCAAATTGCGCGATGCCGGCACGCCGCTCGGCTATGACGCCGCGCGCTGGAAGGAGATGGCGGAGATGGGCTGGCCGGGCATCATCGTGCCCGAGGCCCATGGCGGATCGGAATTCGGCTATCTCTCGCTCGGCCTCGTGCTGGAGGAAATGGGCCGCACCCTCGCCGCCTCGCCGCTGGTGTCGTCGAGCCTCGGCGCGGCGACCGCCCTGATGCTGGGCGGCAACGCGGCGCAGAAGGAAAAATACCTGGCGCCGATCGCTGCGGGCGAGCTGGTGGGGACGCTGGCGATCGACGAAGGGCCGCACCACGCGCCCGAACGCATCGCGATGAAGGCGAAGAAGACGGACGCCGGCTACACGCTCTCGGGCGCGAAGACGCTGGTCGCGGAAGGCATGGCGGCGGGGCTGTTCGTCGTCGCGGCGCGGACGTCAGGCAGGGCGGGATCGACCGACGGCGTCAGCCTGTTCCTGGTGCCGGCCGATGCCAGGGGCGTGAAGCGCGCTGCGTTGCAGACGATGGACTCGCGCGGCCATGCGCAGGTGACGTTCAAGGCGGTGAAGCTGGGCGCCGATGCGCTGCTCGGCGGCGAAGGGCAGGGCTGGCAGGTGCTGGAGCCGACGCTCGACCGCACCCGCGCCGGCCTCGCGGCCGAGATGCTGGGCATGGCGGCGGCGGCGTTCGAACAGACGGTCGAATATCTGAAGGTCCGCACCCAGTTCGGCCAGCTCCTCTCCACCTTCCAGGCGCTCCAGCATCGCGCCGCGAAGATGTTCACCGAGCTGGAGCTGACGCGGTCGGCGGTGGAGGCGGCGCTCCAGGCGATCGACACCGGCGCCAACGACATCCGCGAGCTCGCCTCGCTGGCCAAGGTGCGCGCCAGCGAAACGCTGCATCTCGTCTCGAACGAGATGGTCCAGATGCATGGCGGCATCGGCATGACCGATGCGCATGACGCGGGACTGTACCTGAAGCGCGCCCGCGTGGTGGAAGCCGCCTACGGCAACGCCGCCTACCACAAGGAACGCTTCGCCCGGCTGAACGGGATTTAGCGGACAGCCGTCACGGCGATGCCGAGAACTCGGGCTTGGCGTGCCAGCTTCTGATCGGCGGTCACCAGCGTTGCGCCACGGTCGCGGGCAAGCGCTGCGTAGAACAGATCATAGGCGGGATGACCGGTGCTGAGTGCGTCACGAACGACGGACTTGGCGAGCGTGCTGCTGGGAACAAGCTCGTCGATCAGCATTTGAATGTGATCGAGCGGAGCTTCCCAGTCTACGATCGCCTTGCTGGCCGCCAGCCGCGACAGCACGTTTGCCGTCTCGTGAATGAGAAGGTCAGGCGCGATGAGGCGAACATTGCCGATCGCGGCCCGTGCCGCTGCTGAGTAAGGCTGAGGAAGGGCGAGAGCGATTGCGACGTTGGCATCGATCACTAGTGTCATCGGCTGTCCCGGTCGGCTCGGATCATCGCCACGATATCCACGTCGCCCACCAGCGTCGTTTGCGCGCGAAGCCGATCGAGCATCTCCAGCCGCTCGGCAACACTGGGCTTAACGTGGTTCTCAACAACCTGCGCGGCAATTTCGGGGACGGTTTTCTGTGCTGCGTCCGCGCGCAACGCCAACCACCGCATGGCATCCTCGCTTAGCCCTTTGAGTGTCACTTCGTGCGACGGCACCGGGTAGTCCGTTGACGGAAGTTTGGGCGCATTGCGCTCTTCGCGTTGGTTCCGCCGAAAGACGAGCTTCTGCCCCGGTACATCGACATCGGACGTTACCCATCCGGCTTCGAGCCAGGCCTTCGTCATCACGTTGTTACCCGGATTGTTGCTCCACCAAGGCCGGTGGCGGAAGGCGGACGGCGGAAGAGATGCGCCAATGACCTTCTCGACATCCCGAAAAGTCATAGGCAGCGAACTGCCGGCTTGAGCGTTAAGAAAGGTAGTAAGACTTCCATACTTGCTCATAGATTTCCTCATCGATAAGAAAAGGATAGAAGTGTTAGTATCCCTTTCTTTGAATCGTGTCAACGCCTTCGGCGCCGTGTTCGGCAGGCGGTTCATCAATGCCATGCGACCGAGGTCAGGCGCTCCGCGCCCGCCATTCCTCTTCCAGGATCGCGTAGAGATAAGTGTCGCGCCAGCGGCCTCGGATTTGGAGGTCGCTGTGGAAGGTGGCTTCGCGGCGCATGCCGAGTTTTTCCATGATGGCGAACGAACCGGTGTTGCGGACGTCGCAGGTGGCCCAGACGCGTTGAAGGTGGAGCGTTTCGAAGGCGACGCGCAGCAGGGCGGCGGCGGCCTCGTGGCCGATGCCGCGGCGTGTTGTAGCAGTAGCCGAGGTCGGCGTTCCCAGGCGCCTGGAGCGCGAGGCGGGCGCCGCCGATCAGCACCCTTTCCTCGATAAGCTCGACGCCCAGATTCACCTCGCGCCGCGGCCAGGTCTTCTGCGCCTCCAGCCAGCCATTCAGCACGCCGCGCGTGATCTCGGGCGTGTTCGGCCCCCAGTCCATGTAGCGATAGACCGCGGGGTCGATGGCGTAGGTGTGGATCGCGTCGAAATCGTCTTCGCGGACGGGGCGCAGCAAGAGCCGCTCCGTCCGCAAGGGATACCAGGGCGTCCCGGGGCGGCCGCCATGCGGCGAAGCGCCCCTTCCCTTGGGAAAGCGTCCTGCGCTTGCTTGCGATGGCCCTTTTCGGCCAAGGTCCCGCCCAATCGAGGAACCGCCGAGGAGACAAAGATGGTCAAGATCAACGAAGTCGGAACGCTGGAGCAGGATGGCGATGTCGCCGTTCTCACCATCGACTCGCCGCCGGTGAATGCGCTGTCGGGGCCGGTCCGGGCGGCGCTGCATGACGGCATGCTCCAGGCGCTGAAGAGCGACGCCAAGGGCATCGTCCTCATCTGCGGCGGCCGCACCTTCATCGCCGGCGCCGACATCACCGGCTTCGGCAAGGCGAATACCGGCCCCGGCCTCAACGAGGTGTTCGACGCGCTGGAGAATTCGACGAAGCCGGTCGTCGCCGCGATCCACGGCACGGCGCTGGGCGGCGGCCTGGAGGTCGCGCTCACCTGTTCCTACCGCGTCGCCGTGCCGAGCGCGAAGACCGGCCTGCCCGAAGTGAAGCTGGGCCTCTTGCCCGGCGCCGGCGGCACGCAGCGCCTGCCGCGCCTCGTCGGCGCCGAGAAGGCGCTGGGCTTCATGACGACGGGCGACCAGATCTCGGCGGCCGACTCGCTGAAGCTCGGCATCGTCGACGAGCTGGTGCCGGAGAACGATCTCCGCGGCGGCGCCATCGCCTTCATCCGCAAGAAGCTGGCGGCCGGCGAGAAGCCGCCCCGCGTGCGCGACCGCGACGAGAAGATCGCCGAGGACCGCAAGGACCCGGGCCTCTTCGATCGCTTCCGCAAGGCCAACGCGCGCCAGTTCCGCGGCCAGCTCGCGCCGGAGATGATCATCCAGTGCGTCGAGGCGGCGGTGAACCAGCCCTTCGACGACGGCATCAAGACCGAGCAGCGCCTGTTCGGCAAAGTCATCGTCAGCCCGGAATCGGCGGCGATGCGCTACATGTTCTTCGCCGAGCGCCAGGCCAACAAGATCCCCGACGTCCCCGCCGACACGCCGACGCGCCCCATCAAGAAGGTTGGCGTGCTCGGCGCCGGCACGATGGGCGGCGGCATCGCGATGAACTTCGCCAATGCCGGCATCCCCGTCACCATCGTCGAAGCCAAGCAGGAAAATCTCGACAAGGGCCTCGCGACCATTCGCCGGAACTACGAGAACACCGCCAAGAAGGGCCGCATCACGGCGGCCGATGTCGAGAAGCGCATGGGCCTGCTCAAGGGCTCGCTCGACATGAACGACTTCGCCGATGCCGACATGATCATCGAGGCGGTCTTCGAGAACATGGACATCAAGAAGGATGTCTTCGCGAAGCTCGACAAGATCGCCAAGAAGGGCGCCATCCTCGCCACCAACACATCGTATCTGGACGTGAACGAGATCGCCGCGGCGACCTCGCGCCCCGAGGACGTGATCGGCACGCATTTCTTCTCGCCGGCCAACGTGATGCGCCTGTGCGAAATCGTGCGCGGCGACAAGACGGCGAAGGATGTCATCAACACGACGATGAAGGTCGCCAAGACCATCAACAAGGTCGGCGTCCTCGTCGGCGTCTGCCACGGCTTCGTCGGCAACCGCATGCTGGCCCAGCGCCAGATCCAGGCGAACGCGATCCTGAACGAGGGCGCGATGCCGTGGGACATCGACCGCGTGCTCTACGACTACGGCTTCCCGATGGGGCCGTTCGCGATGAGCGACCTCGCCGGTCTCGATGTGGGCTGGTTCAAGGAAAAGTCGACCTCGTCGACCATCCGTGAAGTCATGTGCGAGACGGGGCGCCTCGGCCAGAAGAACGGCAAGGGCTTCTACGACTATGACGAGAACCGCGTCGCCAAGCCCTCGCCGGTGACCGAGAAGATCATCAAGGAGTTCGCCGCCAAGGCCGGCAAGAATCTCCGCGACATCTCGGACGAGGAAATCCTCGAGCGCACGCTCTACCCGATGATCAACGAGGGCGCGAAGATCCTCGAAGAGGGCAAGGCCCTGCGCGCCTCCGACATCGACACGATCTGGATCACCGGCTACGGCTTCCCGCTCTATCGCGGCGGGCCGATGTTCTACGCCGACCAGATCGGCCTCGCAAAGATCGTCGAACGCCTGAAGCACTACGAGAAGCAGATGGGCGCCTTTTTCAAGCCCTCCGCCCTGCTCGAAAAGCTCGCCGCGGAAGGCAAGAAGTTCACGAGCTAGACCGAAGGCTCGGCTTCAGCTCTGCAAAGCCCCTCTCCTCATGGGAGAGGGGCTTTTCGTTTGATGCGCACGAGCCGATCAGTGCGCTGTGCGTCTTGGGTCGCGGATGCCCATCAGCACCTGCCCATTGCGCTCTTGAGGCGCTCGCCCGACACGAAATCACCACTGCCCTTCATACCCCACTTGTCATCGCGTGACTCGTTCCGGCGAGCCATGGTGCAGTCGCACGAGCAATGGCAGGAAATTCGCTGCTGCGACCGCCGCGCCTCAATCCGAGCTTTTTGCGCGGCGGAACGATGGCTCGCCGGAACGAGTCCGGCGATGACAAGTGGGGGTAAGGCACAGACCGCAAGCTGAGCCGGACAGCCGTGGAACACGTCCGGCGATGACAAGTGGGGTTAAGGCACAGTCCGCAAAGCAAGCCGGACAGCCGTGGAGCCGCGCGGGGAACATGGTGCTGGAGCACAAGCGCATGCAGTTCGAACACATACGGGCGACCTACCCGAACGCCGCGCTGCAAAACTGACCAAAGGGCGGCGATGGGAGGCGAGCCTGCCGAGGCGGCCCAGCCTCCGCGCGTATATTTGTCACATTGAACCGTAAGGCGAGAAGGCGTGAGCTTCCCGGCGGGAGGTAAGGCCCATGCCAGGCAGATCCGATATCGCGTGGTTCAAGGCGACCTTTGGCCGGCAGATCGAGGCGGCGGTCGGCGGAACGGTGTTCGACGTCAATTTCCTGACCGCGGTGGCCTGCCAGGAAACGGGAGAGGTGTGGCCGATCCTGCGGCGCGACCCGACCTTGTCCGTCGAGCGCATATTGGAGCTGTGCGTCGGCGACACGATCGACGCGAAGCCGGGCGGCGGCGGACGCAGGGCGTTTCCCAAGACCAAGGCTGACCTGCTGACGGCCAGCGACGGCGCCGCCATGTTCGAGATTGCGCGCCAGGCCCTCGTGGACATGGCCCGCTACATTCCCTCCTATCGCGAGGTCGCGAAGAAGCCGGGCAAGTTCTGCCATGGCTATGGCCTGTTCCAGTACGACCTTCAGTTCTTCAAGGTCGACCCCGCCTATTTCCTCACGCGGCGCTACGCGATCTTCGGCGAGACGCTGGGCAAGTGCCTTCAGGAGCTGCGCAGCGCGCTGAACAAGCTCGGCTGGGCGAACCGTGCGTCGCTCAGCGACCTCGAACGCGCCTATGTCGGCATCGCCTACAACACGGGCGGCTTCAATCCGGCCAAGGGGCTGAAGCAGGGCTATTTCAACGGCAGCAAATATTACGGCGAGCAGCTCTACGACTTCATCCAGCTCGCGCGCACGGTGCCGATGGACCCGTCCGGACAGCCGGACATTCCGGCCCCGCCGCCGGGCCATGCCATCCTGCCGCCGCCGACACCGGTATCTGCGACCGGCGGCGCCTATGTCGTCGACACGCGCGAGAGCACGCTGCGCGTCCGGAGCGCGCCGGCCATCAGTTCACCGCCTACCGCAAATGTCATCGGCGAACTGCCGGACGGGTATCCCGTCAGGGCGGTGACGGGTGCGGAGAAGAACGGCTTCCTCGAGATCGAGACGAGCCTCTCGGGCGGCCTGCTGCGGGGCTGGTGCGCGGCGAAATATCTGGTCGCCACAGGCGCCGGAACGGCCCCGGTGCCGGTCGTTGCGCCCGAACCCGTACCGCCGGACAACGGCATCGTGGCCGTCATCATGCCGCGCAAGGCCGGGACGATCACGCGCCGCACCGAACCCGCAGGCGCGCATTCGCTGAACGAACCGGGCCAGCCCAGCCGCACCGGCACGAGTGCGGACGCCTTGCGGGCGGAGCTGGCCGCGATCATCGCCTGGCTGGCCGTCGACCGGGCGGCCAACACGCGCTACCAGCCGCATGACGGGCTGACATTCTGCAATGTCTACGCCCATGACTTCTGTGCGCTGGCCGGGGTCTATCTGCCGCGCGTGTGGTGGACGCCGCGGGCGATCGAGAAGCTGGCGCGAGGGCAGACGGTCGAGCCGAAATACGGCGACACGATAGGAGAGATGCGCGCCAACGACCTCTTTCGCTGGCTGCGCGATTTCGGGCCGCGCTTCGGCTGGCGCCAGACCGGTACGCTCGACAAGCTCCAGCAGGCGGCCAACCAAGGCGGCATCGGTGTCGTCGTCGCGCGGCGCCGGGAAGACGGGCGTTCGGGCCATATCGTGATGGTGGTGCCGGAGACGAACGATCATGGCGCGAAGCGGGACGCCTCGGGCGTGACCGCGCCGCTGCAAAGCCAGGCCGGCGCCGTGAATTTCCAGTACGGCACAGGCAGCGCCAACTGGTGGAAGGGCGCGCAGTTCGCCGAAAGCGCCTTCTGGATTCACGCCTGAGGGCGAGGCGGGCGGCGCGTCACGGGATGCGCACCAGCGGCTTGCCGAAATTCGCGCCGGTGAAAAGGCTGATAAAGGCCCTGGGCAGCGCTTCGATGCCGTCGTGGATGGTGTCGCGGTATCTGACGGCGCCGCTGCCGATCCAGGCCTCCATGTTCCGGATGAATTCCGGCATAAGGTCCATATGGGTGGCGGCGAGGAAGCCCTCGATGCGGGCGCTCTTGCCGACGATGGTGACGAGGTTCGCGGGGCCGGGTGGCAGCGCGGCCTCGTTGTAGATGCTAATCATGCCGCAGATCGCGACCCGGCCGAAGGGCCGGAGCGCGGCGATGGCGGCTTCGAGATGCGCGCCGCCGACATTGTCGAAATAGACGTCGATGCCGGCGGGCGCAGCGCGGGCGAGCGCGGCGTCGAGGTCCGGTTCGGCCTTGTAGTCGATCACCGCATCGACGCCGATCTCGCGCAGGAAGGCGCATTTCTCAGGCCCGCCGGCCGATCCGACGACACGCGCGCCGAGGATGCGCGCAACCTGGCAGGCGACCATGCCGACCGCGCCGCTCGCCGCCGAGACGAAGAGCGTCTCGCCCTGTTTCAACTGCGCGACCCGCACCAGGCCCGCATAGGCGCTGAGCCCCGAGACGCCGGCGACGCCGAGATAGGCCTGCGGCGGCAGCGAGCGCGGGTCGAGATATTCGAGGGCGGCGGCCGGCGCATCGAACGCTTCGCGCCAGCCCGACATCGAGCGCACGAGATCGCCGGGCCGGAGGCGGCGATCGCCGGATTCGACGACCTCGCCGATCGTCCGGCCCGGCACCGCTTCGTTCAGCGCGAAGGGGTTGGCGGGCGACGTCATCCGCCCGCGCATATAGGGATCGACCGAGATGAAGCGGTTGCGCACCCGCACCAGCCCGGGCGGGCAAGGCCCCAGTTTGCGTTCAACCAGGCGGAAGTCGTCTTCCCGCGGCAGGCCGGACGGGCGCCGCACGAGCTGCATTTCCCTGGATTGCATACACCCCCACTCGTCAAATAGCCTGACAGAACCAGAACGAGGAACGCCCATGCCCCGCGTGCACCAGGTTACCAAGGCCGAAGCCACCGACCCCACCATCCAGCGCTACTAGACGGCGCTCTTCGGCGATCGCGATCCCGTCAGCCAGCCCGGCACCTCGACCGGCACGCGCGGCGACTGGTGGACCGCCTTCGCCAACGTGCCCGACATCTTCCAGCACGCCGTCGACGGCTTCGCCGTCTACCGCAACCCGGCCCGCAAGCTGAACCCCGTCTGGCGCGAACTCGGCCAGACCCGCGCCGGCTTCAACAAGGGCAGCCAGTTCGTCTATTCGCAGCACTGCAAATCGCTGCGCGGCCTCGGCGTGGCGGACGACAAGATCGCCGCCATCGCACACTGGCCGGTCGCCACCTGCTTCGACGAGAAGGAGCGGGCGCTGCTCGCCTATACCGACTGCCTGACGCTCCAGAACGGGCGCGTGCCGGACGAGATCTTCACGGTGCTGAAGAGCTTTCTCTCCGATTTCGAGATCGTCGAATTCACCTACATCACCATGCTCTACGACATGCATGCGGTGATGACGCGCGCGCTGCGCCTGGAATTCGACGACGTCGACGAGCGCGTGGTGGAAGTCGCCGCGCCCAAGGACTTCAAGGGCGCCGACTTCCTCGACACCAGACGCTGAGCGCCGCAACGTCAACCCGCCGGGGAGCTTCCCCGGCGGCGGGCCTTCCCAGCGCCGCGCCGAGCGACTAGCGTCGCGCCTTCGACATGAGCCTGGAGGAACCGAGAATGTCTGAAGCCTGGATCATCGACGCGGTGCGCACGCCGCGCGGCATCGGCAAATACGGCAAGGGTGCGCTCAGCTTGATCCATCCCCAGCAATTGGGGGCGACCGTGCTGAAGGCGCTGGCCGAGCGCAACCAGATCAAGACCGCCGAGGTCGACGACATCGTGTGGGGTACCTCCTCGCAGCGCGGTCCCCAGGGCGGCGACCTCGGCCGCATGTCGGCGCTCGATGCCGGCTATGACGTGAAGTCGTCGGGCGTGACGCTGGACCGTTTCTGCGGCTCGGGCATCACCTCGGTGAACTTCGCGACCGGCATGATCGCCTCGGGCCTTGAGGATTGCGTTATCGCCGGCGGCACCGAGATGATGTCGATGCCGAACCGCCGCGCCGCCGACGACAACACGCTGCCGGCGATGGACAACGGCAATATGCGCCTGCGCGCCCGCCACCCCCAGGTGAACCAGGGGATCTGCGCCGACGCGATCGCCAGCCTGGAAGGCATCTCGCGCGAGGCGCTGGACGCGCTGGCGCTGGAAAGCCAGCGGCGCGCCGACATCGCGATCAAGGGCGGCCATTTCAAGAAGAGCGTCGTGCCGGTCTATCGCGAGGACGGAACGCTGGCGCTCGACCACGAGGAATTCCCGCGTCCGCAGACGACCGCCGAAGGCCTCGCGGCGCTGAAGCCCTCGTTCGAAGCGCTGGCCGACGTGCCGATCGACGCGACGGGCGCGACCTATCGCAGCCTGATCCAGCAGGTCTATCCGGGCCTCGACATCAAGCACGTGCACCATGCCGGCAACTCGTCGGGTGTCGTCGACGGTTCGTCCGCTATGCTGCTCGCCTCGCCGGGCTACGCCAAGAAGCAGGGCTGGAAGCCGCGCGCCCGTGTCGTCGCGACGGCCAACATGGGCGATTCCCCGACGCTGATGCTGAACGCGCCGGTGCCCGCGGCGCGCAAGGTGCTGGAGAAGGCCGGTCTGACGCTCGACGACATCGACCTCATCGAGATCAACGAAGCCTTCGCGGTCGTCGCCGAGAAATTCATCCGCGACCTCAAGCTCGACCGCAACAAGGTCAACGTGAACGGCGGCGCGATGGCGCTCGGCCATCCGATCGGCGCGACGGGCTGCATGCTGATCGGCACGGCGCTCGACGAACTGGAGCGCCGCGGCCAGAAGCGTGCGCTCATCACGATGTGTGCCGGCGGCGGCATGGCCCCGGCGATCATCATCGAGCGCGTGGCCTGACGCAGACGGCGCTTCGCTCAGGCTTCGATGACTCTTCGTGCCGGGGCCCGAAAGGGCTCCGGCACGGTCCTTTTCGGAGGTATCCTTGGACCGGGCGCTGCGGCTCTCTGCGCTGAGGATCTGGGTCGCGGACATGGAAGCGGCGCGCCGCTTCTACGGTGCGACGCTCGGCCTCGCCTGCAAATGGGATTTCGGCAATGCCGTCGGCTACGACGTCGGCGATCCGATGCCGATCGTCGAACCGGATGACGGCTTCCTCGCCCCACCGGAACGCCAGCCTTGGGGCGGCACGCTCGCCCACTTTCGCGACCCGAGCGGCAACGGGCTGACACTCCTCGGCGAATAGCAGGGCGTAGCTAGGGGAAGATTGAAGGCGGGGAGGTGATGCCTCTCTCCGTCTCGGTCAGGCCCACAGCTTCGCGGCGTTGTCGCCCAGGACGCGGGCGCGGCGGGGGGCGGAGAGGGGGGCGACGCTGGCGCGGATGAGCTCGTGCGCATGCATGTGGCTGTCGATGTGGGGAAAGTCGCTGCCCCAGAAGATGCGGTCCTCGCCGACGAGGTCGAGCATCGCGTCGATGGTGCGCTCCTCGGGCTCGGCGACGAAGTAGAAATTGCGCTTCATGTAGTCGCCGGGCTTCATCGCCAGCGGCGCCATGTGCCGGAAGAAGGCGTATTTCTCGTCCAGGCGGTCCATCAGATAGCCTGCGAAGCCGCAGCCCGCCTCGACGCTGACGACCTTCAGCGTCGGCAAGCGGTCGAAGAGGCCGTCCATGATGAGCGAGGTGATCGCCGGCATGAGCTGGCCCGGCGCCCCCAGTCCGAAGGTGAAGTTCGGGCCGGGCTGCGTCTCGTGCCACGGCGCGAACGACACCGCCGCGCCGCCGAAGCGCACGATCACGTGCAGGCAGCCGGGCACGCCGGCTTCGTCGCAAAGGCGCCAGATCGGATCGAAAGGCGGCTGGCCGGGGCGGATGCCGCGCACCGTCTCGGGCGGCACGAACACGCCGCCGAAGCCCATCCTGAGGCAGCGCGCCAGTTCGGCCGCAGCGCCCGTGATATCGTGCCAGTTGACGAGCGCCATCGGGATCACGCGCGATCCGGCGCTCTGGTGGAATTCGCTCTGCCAGGTGTTGTAGGCGCGGCAATAGGCGTTCGCGAGGTCCATGTCCTCGGTCGGGAAGGGCAGGATGCCGACCGTCGGGAACAGCACGGCGCGGTCGACGCCCCATTCGTCCATCAGCTTGAGACGCGCCGCCGGATCGTAGCTCGCGGGCGGGCAGCCGTCGGCATAGCGATACTTGCCCGTCGCCAGCTCCTCGCGCGGCAGGTTGGCACCGCCGAGGCCGGCGAGACGTCCGGCGAGCACGACCTGCTCGCCGATGATCAGGCTCTCGACGCCGTCGATGTCCTCGATGCGGATCGCGCGGTCGCGGTAGCGCGGCTCGAGATAGCGCTGCCACAGATCCGCCGGCTCCATGATGTGCGCATCGCAGTCGATGACGATGGACATGGCGTTTCCTTCATTCGTTGCTTGTCATCCCGGCTCTCCGCTTCGCCCGGGATGACATTTGTTTTCAACCCGCGCTGGCGCGCAGGCGCGAGTCGAATTCGGTGGAGAGGCCGCCGTCGACCACCAGGGCCTGGCCGGTGACGAAGCTGGCCTCGTCGGAGGCGAGGAAGAGGATGGCGTTGGCCATGTCCTTCGGGCGTCCGGCGCGCGGGATCGGCTGGGCGGCGTTCATGCGTTCGGCGAGCGCTTCCTCGCCCATCGATTCCTCAAGGAACGGGCTGTCGAAGATGATCGGCGTGACGACGCCGCCGGGGCAGACCGCATTCACGCGGATGAAATACGGCGCGCCTTCCTGGGCCGCGACGCGCGTGAGCTGGAGCACGCCGGCCTTCGACGCACCATAGGCGCCCTGGCCCGGCATGCCCATGAGGGCCGAGATCGACGAGGTCGTGACGATGGCGCCGCCGCCGCGCTTCTTCAGATGCGGGAAGGCGAGCTTCATGCCGAGGAACGGCCCCTTGAGATTCACCGCGACGACACGGTCGAAGATCGCCTCCGGGCAGTCGGCGACGCTGGTCTCGCCGCCGCCGATGCCGGCATTGTTGACGAGGATGTCGAGCCCGCCGAAGCGCTCGACCGCGGTGTCGATGACCGCCTTCAGCGAGTCCGCCTTGCTGACGTCGGCCGGCACGAAGACCGCGCCGCCATTGGCGAGCCGCCTGGCGATCGCATAACCGTCATTGGCGCCGCCCTCCGCACGCCGGCGATGGTGCAGGCGGCCGGCGGTATCGCCCAGTTCCCTGGCGACGGCCCGGCCCTGTTCGGGCGCGAGGTCGCAGAACACGACGCGCGCCCCTTCCTCGACGAAGCGTTCGACGGTCGCGAGGCCGATGCCCGACGATCCGCCCGTCACCACTGCAACCTTGCCCTCCAGCCGGCCCATACGCGCTTCTCCAAATTTTATGACATGTTACAATAACCGATCGGGTGCCGGATGCCAGCCTTGCGATGGCGAGACTCCGCGGATTACCCCGCCACGCCGGCGGCGCGCAGGGCCGCGATGTCGCCGGCGCTGCGGCCAAGCTGCGCGAGGATCTCGTCGGTGTTCTCGCCGAGCAGCGGGGCGTGCAGGCGCAGTTCGGCCGGCGTGGCCGAGAAGCGTGCGGCGGGCCGGGCCTCGCGCATCCGGCCGGCGGCGGGGTGCTGTGTCACGGTCAGCGTTCCATTGTGCACGATCTGCGGATCGCCGGGCACCGCGCTGCGCGGCAGCACAACGGCGTGCGGCACGTCTTCCGCCTCCAGCCGGGCGCGCAATTCGTCGGTCGCGAAGCCCGCCACGGCCTCGGCGAACAGCAGCCGCAGCTTGCGCGCATTCGCCATCCGCTTCAGCACGTCGGCGAAGCGCGTGTCGGCCGCGATGTCGGGGCGGTTCACGGCGCGGCAGAAATCGCCGAACTCGTCGTCGCTCAGCGTGATGACGGTGATGAAGCCGTCCTTCGTCTTCATGATGCCGTAGAACGAGGCGAAGTCGGGCGAGGGCGGCGCGGTGTTGTCGAGCAGCGCCATGTTGTAGAAGGTGTCCGACCACAGGAAGGCGACGACCGCGTCCAGCATGTTCAGCGTGATGAACTGGCCGCCCTTGCCCTTCGCCTTGGCGAACAGCGCAGCGGTGATCGCCTGCGCGGCGGTGAGGCCCGTCACCTTGTCGCAGACGATCGACTGGATGAGCTGCGGTTCGCCCGCCGCATTCGCCTGGCTGTCGGCGAAGCCCGACACCGCCTGGATCACGGGGTCGTAGACGCGCCGCTTCGCATAGGGCCCGTCCTGCCCGAAGCCCGACATGGAGAGGTAGATCAGGTCGCCGTTCAGCGCCTTCAGCTCGTCATAGCCGAAGCCCATGCGCTGGATCGCGCCGGGGCGAAAATTCTGTACGAAGACGTCGGCCCCCTGCACGAGCTCGCGCAGCACCTGCTTGCCGCGCTCGTCTTTCAGGTTCAGCGCGATGGAGCGCTTGTTGCGGTTCACCGCCGCATACATCGCGCCGATGCCGTTGCGGTTCGGCCCCAGCCAGCGCGCGAGGTCGCCGATGCCGAGCGGCTCGACCTTGACGACTTCGGCGCCCTGGTCGGCGAGCAGCCCCGTCGCCATCGGCCCTGCGATGACCGCACTGATATCGACGATCTTCACGCCATCCAGCGGGCCGGGCACGGTGCGGCTACTCCGCCGGCAGCGGGGCGTTGGGGTCGGGCCAGCCGATCATGCCGAAGGCGATGCCGATGAGGATCGCGACCAGGAAGGCGATCATGCACATCGCGAAGAGCCGGCGCAGCGGCTCGGCCGGCGGCTCGAAATTCTTGCCGGTGAAGAAGGCGTAGCCGTTGAAGGCGTACCAGCTCGTCGGCACGCCCGGCTTGCGGTAGCGCATCATCTGCAAGGCGGAGAACACCGCGAGCATGACTGCGACGAAGGCGACTCCGCCGGCAACCGCGAAAATGGCCTTGACCATGTGTCCCCTGACTCAACGTCCCTGCCCTGCGTGGGGGGATAGCAAGCGAGCCGCACCGGCGGCAAGCGCCGCGGGATCAGGTGCGCGAAAGGCGAATGGTGACGAGAGCGTCACCCCGCTCGTTGATGCGGACGAGCTGCTCCCCGGCGCTGTATTCGGACTTGGCCGGGCCCTCGATCACGATCTTCGGCCCGCCCGGATAGACCCGCGCCGGCGCGAAGATTTCGGTCGGCCCCATGCCGCTTTCCTGGGTCAGCTCGGCGGTGAAGGCGCCGGTCGCGCTGTCGAAGGTCTGGGCGATCGGCCGGCCCGCCCAGACCCGGACGAAGGGCCGCACGAAGCCGTCGAGCGCCCGGCCGCCGGCGTCGAGCGCGTTCGAGCCGGCCGCCTGGTCGGCGGACCAGATGGAGAGGTCCTCCTGGTTCCAGCCGTCGCCGATGGCGAGGTCGTTGCGGTTCGACGCCGTATAGTTCCACTGCGTCGAATGGAGCAGGAGCTCGTCGAGCGCGTCATACATCAGCGTCAATGCGCGGGTGTGTTTCGCCCAGGGCGCGGCGCTGCGGTCGCCCGCCGCCCACGCCGCATAGGCCGCGCCGCCGTCGAGGTCGAACGGGATGCCGAACTCGCCGATCAGGGCCGGCGCGCCGCCGCCCGGCAGCGCCTCGCTCATGTCCTTGTAGCGCGAGAGCTGGTTCACATAGGAGAGCGCGGTGCGCTCGGTCTCGCGGAAGGTCTTCAGTCCCAGCGTCGCGATATCGTACCAGTGCGAGGCATTGACCATGTCGGGCGGGCAGCCTTCCGGGAAGGTCGCGCCCTGGAAGGTCTTGAAGGGGTCCATCTCGGCGAAGACGAGCCAGTCGGCCCGCTCGGCGCGGATGGTCTTCGCGACGCGGTTGAAGAACGGCACCATGAAGTCGGCTTCCGGGTCCACCTCGCGGCCGTTGGCGCGGGTGAAATA
Organism: Alphaproteobacteria bacterium; assembly: GCA_020852655.1. Taxonomy (GTDB): domain Bacteria; phylum Pseudomonadota; class Alphaproteobacteria; order Micropepsales; family Micropepsaceae; genus JADZAI01. Next base: position 42,661 of record JADZAI010000016.1, on the reverse strand, counting down.
ATCCTCCACCTCGCCGCGCGCATAGGCCGCCGCGAAGGGATCGCTCACGCCGTCGCGCCAGATGCGCACGCCGTTCGGGTTGACCGTCTGCCTGCGCACGACCTGCATCGCGTTGGAGGCCGGATCATGGGCGACGATGGGCACCTCGCGCGTCTTGCCGAGGGCGACCAGCAATCCGTCGAGCGGCGACCAGGCCGGGCCGGGCGCGACGCGGTCGGGATTCTCCGGCGAGCGCCTTGTGTGCTGGTGGGTCAGCTTCCGGCCGATCCAGCCGAGGCTCGGCTCGTTCAGCGTGTCGAAGCCGAGGACATGATCCATGTCCTTCACGCGCCTGGCGACTTCGGCCATGGCGCCGAGATAGCGGTCCTGGAGCCAGGTCTGGGCGCTTGCGCCGGCGATGCGCAGATCGGGGGCGAAGGTGGCGCCGGCGAAGAACAGCGTCCACATGATCGCGTTCGCCGGCAGGCGGTAATTCTGCGACCACGTCATCTGCGGATAGGCATCCTGCCGGCCGCCCTTCGCGTGGTCGTATTTATACTGCATCACATGCGCCGCATCGGCCGCATGGAACCGGGTGAAATCGAGTCCGACCGCCTCGAAGGTCCAGCCCGGTGCGCCGTCGCCGCCCGACATGCGGCTCCACGCATCCTGGTGGAAGTCGATGAAGACATAGAGGCCGTAGTCGCCCGCCCGGCGCGCGATCTCGGCGAGATAGTCGAGATAGGCGGTGTCGTATTCGCCGGGTCCCGCATGTTCGACCGCCTCCCATGTCGTCAGCAGGCGGATGACGTTGAAGCCCCAGTGGCGCAGGCGCGCCAGATGCGCATCGGCCTCGTCCAGCGCGAAGGGGCGGCCGACGAAGCTGACGGTCCGGTGGTCGGAGAAGTCGGCCGGCAGATGCGTGCGCTGGTCCGGCGTCATCGGCATCTTGGTGTCGCCGCCGAGATTGACGCCGCGCAGCAGGACGCGCCGCCCCGAGGGCTCGCGGAACCACAGGCCGTCGATCGAGAGCCGGGGCAGCGCCATGGAAGTCTCCTCAGACGGATGTCTGCGGCGTCTTTGCGCCTTGCCGGCCAGCCTAACCATACCGCCCCGGGGGACAAGCCCCCGGCGCGCAGCCTATTGGGCCTCGAACTGGAACGTGCCGCCGGTCTGTTCGGTGAGGCAGGCGGCAAGCTTGGCCCTGGCGTCGCGCAACAGCGTCGACAGCGCAAACGCCTCGATCGGCGCCTTGGGGTCTTCGCCCTTCTTGATCGAGATCTGGACCTTGTCGTCCGAGGTCGCCGCGATGCGGCATGACGCGGTCCAGGTGTTGCGGTCGACGGGGACGAAGAACGCCTCGATGTCGGCATTGCCGCCCTCGAAGCTGGTCCCGTCCGCCGTCGCCACCGGCGCCTCGTAGGAAACGGTGCGGGTGATGACGACATAGGGCGTCGCCAGCCCGTTCGCGATCGTGTCGCTCATCGCGCCGGCGGGCGCGTCCAGGGCGGCGGCATCCATCGGGTTCTTGCCGCCCGTCCAGGCCAGGGCCTGCGCAAGATCGGAGTCGAGACCGAGGTCGAAGGCCGGCCTGGAATCGTCCTTGAGCTGCTCGACCGAGGCGAAGGCGGTGTTGAAGCTTCCGGCCTTGCGGTCATAGACCGGCTTCGGGTCGACCTGCGCCATCGACATCGACACGCCCGACCCGAAGGACGGCAAGCCGCCGACGATGGTGTTCAGCTTCGCGCGGAGCGCCTGGACCGCCGGCGTCGTCGCGGCGATCTCGTCCTTGGCGCTCTTGCCGCAGGCCGACAGCGACAGCAGCGCGGCAACAGCCAGCAGGCCCCAGCGGGCGCCGCGCGGCGCGGTACCATTCATCCAAGCCACTCCCCAACTCCGTCCCTAGGATTGGCGCGACCCTAGATCACTCGGCGGGGGACAAGATAGTGTCGCGCAAAGGCCGCGAGGGGCGGAAACCGGACATGACCGAGCAAGAGGCGAAACGCGCCTTCGCCTTCATCTTCTGTACGCGCCTGATCGACTCGATCGGGTTCGGCATCATCATGCCCGTGCTGCCGACGCTGCTGATGGAGGTCGGCAAGATGCCGCTCGCCGAGGCGGCGCGCACGGGCGGCGTGCTCTTCGTCACCTATGCCCTGCTCCAGTTCCTCTCCGGGCCGCTGATGGGCAGCCTCAGCGACCGCTTCGGGCGGCGGCCGGTGATCTTCGTCTCGCTGGCCGCCTTCGCGATCGACTACGCCTTCATGGCGCTGGCGCCGAGCATCGCGTTCCTCTTCCTCGGCCGCGCCATTGCCGGGGTCGCGGGCGCCGTGTTCGCGCCGGCCAATGCCTTCGTCGCCGACATCACCCCGCCGGAGCGCCGCGCCCGCGCCTTCGGGCGGCTCGGTGCCGCGTTCGGCGTCGGCTTCATCGTCGGCCCGGCGCTCGGCGGCCTGGTCAGCGATTTCGGGCCGCGCGCGCCCTTCCTGCTCGCCGCCGTGCTGGCAGCCGTCAATCTCGTCTTCGGCTTCTTTGTGCTGCCGGAATCGCTGCCGCCCGAGCGCCGCCGGCCGATCTCGTGGGTGCGTTCGAACCCGATCGGCGGGCTGATGGCGCTCGGCCACTACAAGGGCGTGCTCGGCATCATCCTCGCTTTCTTCATCTTCCAGCTCGCCTTCAACGTCTATCCCGGCACCTGGTCCTATTACGCCGAGGCGAAGTTCGGCTGGGACGGCAAGATGATCGGCCTTTCGCTGATGTGCAGCGGCGTCTTCATGTTCCTGATCCAGTTCCTCGGCACGGGCTGGATCGCGAGCCGCCTCGGCGACGTGAATACGGCGATGACCGCGATGGCGATCTCGATTGCCGGCTGCATCGCCTATGCGTTCATTCCCTATGGCTGGATGGTCTTCTTCATCCAGCCTCTGGTCTCGCCCCAGGCGCTCGTGTTCCCGACGCAGAACGCGATCCTTTCGAAGCGCGTCGCGGCGAACGAGCAGGGCGCCTTGCAGGGCACGATGGGCAGCATGATCTCGCTCGGTTCCGTCTTCGGCCCGCTCCTCCTGACGCAGACCCTGGCGCGCTTCACCGAGCCGGGGGCGCCGATCTATTTCCCCGGCGCCGCCTTCCTGCTCGCGGCGGTGCTGATGAGCGTGGGACTCGCGACGCTCGCCGTCGCGACGCAGCGCCAGCGCCGGCCGGTGCCGGCGGAATGACATGGCCACGCTGACCGCCACCAGCCTCGATGCGCCCAGCCTCGTCACGACGCTGGAGAAGCTCCAGGCACGCATCGTCTCGCGCTTCCCGGCGGCCAATCTCGGCCGTCTCTGCGGCGAACTCGTCGGCGTCGCGCGCGTGACGGCGGCCAATGTGGAGCGGCTGGGCCGGCCCTTCCTGGGGCTTCGCCTGCTCGCCGCTGCGGTGATCGGGCTGTGGCTGGGCGCGACAGGCTGGGTGCTGAGCACGGTCAACTGGGCCGAGGTCAGCCGGCGCACCGATACGGCGGCGCTGACGCAGGGCCTCGATTCGATGGTGAACCTGCTGCTGCTCGCCGTCGCTGCGCTCTGGTTCGTCGTGACGCTGGAGCGCCGCGTGAAGCGGTCGCGCACGCTCGATGCGCTCTACCAGCTCCGCTCGATCGCCCATGTCATCGACATGCACCAGCTCACCAAGGACCCGACCATGGTGCTTCAGGGCACCACGACGACCGCCGAGTCGCCCGAGCGCCACATGAGCGAATTCGAGCTGGCGCGCTATCTCGACTATTGCGCCGAGATGCTGGCGCTGACCGCCAAGCTCGCCGCGCTCTATGCCGGCGGCAGCAAGGACGAGCAGGTGATCTCGGCGGTCAACGAGGTCGAGGATCTCGCGTCCAATCTCGGCCGCAAGATCTGGCAGAAGATCATGATCCTCTCCCAGCTCGACGAGGCGCGGGCGGACCGGCGTTAGGAGCCGACCGCCCCGGTGCGCCGGATGACGGATATGAAGATGCCCTTGGCGGCGGGCAGAAGGGCGAGGGTCAGCCCGATCGTCAGCGCCGACCAGCCGATGATCCCGACCCAGCTCGGCCACGGCGTATAGGGCTCGATGCCGAGGATAAGTCCGACGACGATGTGGCCGACCACGATGATGGTCAGCCAGGCCGGCCCGTCGTCGGCCCGGATATGGCCGTAGCGTTCCCCGCAAAGGGCGCAGGCCTCGACCTGCTTCAGATAGGCGCGGAAGAGACGGCCCTCGCCGCAATGCGGACAGCGTCCGGCGGCGCCGCGTGCGGCAGCGAGCCAGGGTCCGATATCTTCGGCGGGGGTGATGCGAGTCATGAAAATGGCGCCGAGCCGCAAGGCCCGGCGCCCTTTCCTTGGCTCAGACGCGCTCGACGATGATCGCCGGGGCCATGCCGCCGGCGGCGCACATCGTGACGAGGCCACGCTTCGCGCCGCGCCGCTCCAGCTCGTCCACGATCGTGCCGATGAGGATCGAGCCGGTGGCGCCGATCGGGTGGCCGAGCGCCATCGCGCCGCCGTTCACGTTGACCTTGTCGCGGTTCAGCTTCAGGTCGCGGATGAACTTCTCGGCGACGACGGCGAACGCCTCGTTGATCTCCCACAGGTCGATGTCGTCGACCGTCAGGCCGGCCTTGGCGAGCACCTTGCGGGCGGCGGGCACCGGCGCGTTCAGCATCAGCGTCGGCGAGTCGCCGACATTGGCGGTCGCGATCACCTTGGCGCGCGGCTTCCAGCCCTGCTTCTTCGCATAGGCCGGGGAGGCGAGCAGGATGGCGGCCGAGCCGTCGACGACGCCCGACGAATTGCCGGCGTGGTGGACATGGGTGATCTTGAGGTCCGGATAGACCTGACGGATCAGGCCCGACAGCGTCGTGCCCTTGTCGTCGAGCGGAACGTCGGCCATTGCGGCGAACGACGGCTTCAGCGCGGCGAGGCCCTCCAGCGTCGTCTGCGGACGGGGGAATTCCTCCTTGTCGAGGGCCAGCGTGCCGTCCTCGTGATAGACCGGGACCAGCGACTTCTTGAAGTGGTCACCCTTGATCGCCGCGTCGGCCTTCTGCTGGCTGACCCAGGCGAGGTGGTCGAGGGCCTCGCGCGGAATGCCTTCCAGCGTCGCGATCGCGTCGCCGCAGATGCCCTGGTGCGACTGCGGATGACGGGCGCGCAGGCGCATGTTGCCGCCGTCCATCAGCATCGGGCCGCCGGTGCCGGCCTGGCTGGAGGTGTAGGACATCATCTCGGTGCCGCCGGCGATGATGCAGTCTTCCAGGCCCGACATGATCATGCCGGTGGCGAAGTTCACCGAGGTGATGCCCGAGCCGCAGAAGCGGTCCAGCGTCACGCCCGACGACTTCACGTCATAGCCGGCGTCGAGGGCCGACATGCGGCCGAGGTCGCCGCCCTGCTTGCCGCGCTGCGAGGAGGTGCCCCAGATGATGTCGTCGACTTCTTCGGTCTTGATGGCGTTGCGCTCTTTCAGCGCCTTCAGCACGGTCGCGCCGAGCTGCTGGGGGTGGATGTCGGCGAGGGCGCCCTTGCCGACCTTGCCGATGCCGCGCGGCGTACGCACCGCGTCAATGATCCATGCCTCTGACATAGGGTTTTCCTCTCCGGTAGATGTCGGGACGGGCCGTCACATAGCGGCTTGTGCGCGCCTGCGAAAGGGCGCCGGAAGCTGCCCCAGCGTCATGGCGAGGGAAATGCCTTCCGGGAACCCGTATCGCAGGTACGGCGCAGGGTCGGGGATGGGGAGGGGCGGGCGGCTATCCGGCCCCGACGCCCGGCGGATTCTTCCGCGTCACGATGGTCTGGGAGTTGGTGTATTCCGCTAGGCCTTCGAGCGAATTCTCCACCCCCATGCCGGACTGCTTGTGGCCGCCGAAGGCGATGTGCGGGCCGAAGGAGTGGATTTCGTTGATCCACACCGTCCCGCATTCGAGCTGCGCGCCGATCTTCTTCGCCTGCTCCGCATCGGCCGACCATACCGAACCGGCGAGGCCGTAGTCGGTGTTGTTGGCGCGTGCGACGACATCGTCGATATCCTTGAAGCGCAGCAGCGGCAGCACCGGGCCGAAGGCTTCCTCGGTGACGACACGCGAATCCTCCGGCGGATTGTCGATGATCGTCACCGGCACGAAATAGCCCTTGCCCTTCGGCACGTCGCCGCCGAGCAGGAAGTTGAGTCCCTGGTCGCGCGCGTCCTTCAGCAGGTCCTGGAGCTTCTCGAACTGCATCGCGTTCTGGATCGGGCCGAGATCGGTGCCCTGTTCGGAGCCGTCGCCGACCTTCACCGTCTTCGCATAGCCGACCAGCGCCTTCGCCATCTCGTCATAGATGTCGTCGTGGATATAGAGCCGCTTCGCCGCGACGCAGAACTGGGCGCTGTTCTGGAACGCCGCCCAGAAGAGCTCCTTCGCCATCGCCTCGACATTGACGTCGGGCAGCACGATCGCGGGATCGTTGCCGCCCAGCTCCAGCGTCACGCGCTTCAGGTTCGAGGCCGAGCTCTCCATGATCTTGCGGCCCGTCGCGGTGGAGCCGGTGAAGGAAATCTTGTTGATCCCCTTGTGCGCCGTCATCCACTGGCCGAGTTCGTTGCCGCCCGAGACGACGTTGAGCACGCCCGCGGGAAACAGATCGCGCACCAGTTCGCCGAGCTTCAGCGTGCAGAGCGGCGTATAGGGCGAGGGCTTGATCACCACCGTGTTGCCCGCGACCAGCGCCGGCGCGATCTTCCACACCGCGAGCAGCAGCGGGAAATTCCACGGCGTGATGGCGCCGACGACACCCAGCGGGACGCGCCGTGTCTCGACCATGCGGTCGGCGTCCTGCTCGACGACATGCGTATCGAGGCGCTGCTTGGCGATCTCGCGGCACCACACTGCCGAACCGCCGACCTCCCATTCCGCCCCGGCCTGGGCCTTGCCCTGTTCGCGGGTGAGCAGGCGCTTGAACGCGCCGGCATGGGCGTCGATGAGGTCGCCCAGCTTCGAGACGAGCGCCTGGCGCTCGGCGATCGGGCGCGCCGCCCAGGCGGGGAAGGCCGCCCGCGCCGCGGCGACCGCCGCGTCGAGCTGGCCGCGCGAGGCGTCCGGCACGCGGGCTATGGCCTCTTCGGTCGCGGGATTGATCGCCTCGAACTGGCGCTCGGCTCCCTCGGCCCTGCCGTTGATGCTCATTGTGTAGTTGGCGAAGAAATCCACGCGCCGTCTCCCATGCCGCTTGCGTTCGGCCTAGCTAACATGTTAGTATCGTTATATTCAAGTGGGAATAACGTGGCTTTCGGAATCCCACCGCCCGTGCCTCACCTGCCCTTGTAGAGCGAGGGACTAGCGCCGGGGGACGGCGTCGGCGATCGCTTCGGCCTTGGCGAAGAGGGCGGGGTCGACCTGCCTCTCCAGCGCGCCGCAATTGTCGTCGAGCTGTTCGGGCCGCGAGGCGCCGACGATGGCCGAGGCGACATTCGGCTCGCGCAGCACCCAGGCGAGGGCGAACTGCGCCGGCGTCATGCCGGCCTCCTTCGCGACACCGGCGATCTTCTGCGCGGCCTCCAGCACTTCGGGCCGCATCCATCCTGTCATGGCGTTGCCCATGTTGTCGCTTGCCGCGCGGCTGTCGGCCGGCGGCTTCTGGCCGGGCGTGTACTTGCCCGTCAGCACGCCCTGCGCCAGCGGCGACCAGACGATCTGCGAGATGCCGTTTTCGGCCGAGAGCGGAATGACCTCCTTCTCCGGCCGCCGCCACAGGATCGAATATTGCGGCTGGCTGGAGACGAACTGCTCATACTGCTTGAGCGCCAACGCATCCTTGATGTTCTGCGGCGACCATTCCGAGAAGCCGAGCCAGCGCGCCTTGCCCGCCTTCACCACTTCGGTCAGCGCCTCCATCGTTTCTTCCAGCGGCGTGTTGGGGTCGTAGCGGTGGCACTGGTAGAGATCGACATAGTCGGTCTTGAGCCGCTTCAGCGACGCGTCGATCTGCTTTTTCACCTGCGCCCGCGACAGGCCGACATCGCCATTGCCCATGTCGCCCATCAGCTTGGTCGCGAGGACATAGGATTTGCGCGGCACGTCCTTCAGCGCTTCGCCCAGCACCGTTTCCGAGGCGCCGCGGCCGTAGACATTGGCGGTGTCGATGAAGTTGATGCCGAGATCGAACGCCCGCCTGACGCAGGCCTTCGCCGTCTCGGCCTCGACGCCGACGCCATAGGTCAGCCACGAGCCCAGCGAGATCTCCGACACATTCAGGTCGCTGGCGCCCAGCTTGCGAAACCGCATCGCTTCCTCCGTCCGTAAATGCAGCGCTCGTCACGCTAGCGCGATTGGGCGCCCGCGTCCCGCTCGACAAGCCGGGGCGGTGGGCATAGGGTCTATCTAGACACTGACAAGATGGTCAGGGGGAGGATGCGATGACCTTGGAAATGGACGCACCGCAGGCAGAGAGGAAGCTGCCCTTCTACATGCGCGGCAACTACGCGCCGGTGCAGGACGAGATCGAGAGCTTCGACCTCAAGGTCGAGGGCCGCGTGCCGGACGGCCTCGACGGCGTCTATCTCCGCAACGGCCCGAACCCGCCGGCGGGCAAGGGTGTGCCCGGCCACTGGTTCATGGGCGACGGCATGCTGCACGGCCTGCGCCTCGGCGGCGGCAAGGCACACTGGTACCGCAATCGCTGGGTCAGGACGCGCGCGCTCGAAGGGGCTCGCATGCGCGACGAGTTCGGCACCACCGACCGCACCGTCGGCGTCGCCAACACCCATGTCGTGCCGCACGGCACATCGATCTACGCCCTCGTCGAATCGAGCTTCCCGACGCGCGTTTCGCCGGACCTTGAAACGCTCGGCACCACGAATTTCGGCGGCAAGCTCGACAGCGCCTTCACCGCGCATCCCCATATCTGCCCCGAGACCGGCGAGATGCACGCCTTCGGCTATGACTGGAAGGCGCCGCTGCTCGTCTATTTCGTGATCGACAAGGACGGCAACTACATCCAGCGCGAGGAGATCGCGGTCACCGGGCCGACGATGATCCACGACTTCGCGATCACCCGGCATCACGCGATCTTCATGGACCTGCCGGTCGTGTTCGACATCGAGCGCGCGATGGCCGGGACGATGCCCTACGCCTTCGACGATGCCTATCCGGCGCGGCTCGGCATCCTGGAGCGCGGCCGGCCGGCATCGGAGACGCGCTGGATCAGCGTGAAGCAGAACTATGTCTTCCACGTCTCGAACGCCTATGAGGAGCCGGACGGCACCATCGTGCTCGATGTCGCGCGCTACAACGAATTGTGGCGTCGCGATTCGGGCAAGAATTTCGATCCGGCCTTCCTGCATCGCTGGACCGTGAAGCCCGGCGCCACGGTCGCGACCGAGAGCCGGATCGACCACCGGGCCATCGAATTTCCCCGCATCGACGAGCGGCTGACCGGGCTGCCCTATCGCTACGCCTACGCGCCGATGAACCCGGACGAGACGGCGGAGCGCGAGCTCGATTTCAGCCAGCTCGCCCGCTACGACCTCAAGACCGGCGTGCGAACCCACCGCGACTTCGGTGTGCAGGCGATGATGTCGGAATTCGTCCATGCCCCGAAGCATGCCGAGGCCGCGGAAGACGACGGCTGGCTGATGGGCTTCGTCTACGACAAGGCGCGCGACACGTCGGACTTCTGGATCCTCGACGCCGCGACGCTGGAAACCCAGGCTCGCGTGCTCCTGCCCCGCCGCGTACCCCAGGGCTTCCACGGGAGCTGGTGCCCGGGGGTCTGAGATCCCTCGTCTCTCCCCATAAAAGGGAGGGCGCTCGCATATGGCGAATTTCCCTTCCCCCAGCGCGCCGCAGGCGCGCGGATCGGGGGAAGGTGCCCCCGAAGGGGGCGGAAGGGGGCGCCCGGGAGGGCGCACTGAAAAAAGGCTGAGGCGGAGCCTGCGGCAGGCGGTTATGGGCGCGCTGAAGCGCGCTTTACCCCCTTCTGTCGCTTCGCGACATCTTCCCCCGCACCGCTCCGGCTTCGCCTCCGCTGGGGGAAGACAAGCCACAGGCGATTGCCCCGCCCATAAAAGGGCAGGGATGGGCTACAGCGCCACCAGCCAGGTATCCCTCGGTTTGAGAACCCGGCCGTCGGTGCTCCGCACCTCCACCGGTGCGACGGCCCGTCCGTTGCTGCGTTCCACCACGGCGTGAGGCGGCATCTTGCCGTCGAAGGTCCATTTGTCGCCCCATTGGCGCAAGGCGACGAAGACGACGTAGAGCTCCTTGCCCATCTCGGTCAGCTTGTAGTGGCGGCGCTTGGCGCCGGGCTCGACCGGCACGCGCTTCAGCACGCCGCGCTTCACCAGCTTCGCCAGCCGCGCCGTCAGCGTGTTCTTCGAAACGCCGAGATTCTTCTGGAAATCGTCGAAGCGCGTCGTGCCGCTGAAGCATTCGCGCAGGATCAGCAGGCTCCACCATTCGCCGATGATGTCCATCGAGCGGGCGATGGGGCAGGGCAACCGGTTCAGGCGCGTGCGTTTCATGACGCTGCGTAACACGGTTGCGTTATTGAACCAAAAGAAATAGTCCTGCCTTTGAACCAATCGGCGGGCGCCGACGACCGCCTTCTTTCCGGGCCTGCGGAGTCGCCAAAGCCCGCGGCCTCGCCTAGCTTCCCGCCATCACGCCATCTTCGAGGAATACGCCCATGTCTCTTCCCGCCATGCTCCAGGGCCGCCTGACGGTGCCCGTCGTCGGGGCGCCGCTCTTTATCGTCTCCGGCCCGGAGCTGGTGGTCGCCCAGTGCAAGGCCGGCATCGTCGGCTCCTTCCCGGCGCTGAACGCGCGGCCCGCGCCGCAGCTCGGCGAATGGCTGAAGCGCATCAAGGGCGAACTCGCGGAGTGGGAGGCGAAGACCGGCCGCAAGGCAGCGCCCTTCGCGGTGAACCAGATCGCCCATTCCTCGAACGACCGGCTGGAGCATGACGTCGATGTCTGCGCCGAGCACGAGGTGCCGATCACCATCACCAGCCTGCGTGCGCCGAAATTCGTCGTCGACAAGATGCACGCGGCGGGCGGCCTGATCTGGCACGATGTCGTCAACATCAAGCACGCGAAGAAGGCAGCGGACGAGGGCGTCGACGGGCTGATCCTGGTCTGCGCCGGGGCCGGCGGCCATGCCGGCACGCTTTCGCCCTTCGCGCTCGTGCCGGAGGTGAAGCAGTTCTTCAAGGGCACGATCCTGCTCTCGGGCTCGATCGCCTCGGGCGCGTCGGTGCTGGCGGCGCAGGCGCTCGGCGCCGACCTCGCCTATCTCGGCACGCGCTTCGTCGCGAGCGCCGAAGGCAACGCGCCCGAAGCCTACAAGCAGTCGATCATCGACGCGACGGCGGGCGACATCGTCTACTCCAACCTCTTCACCGGCGTGCACGGCAACTATCTCGCTCCGTCGATCGCCGCCGCCGGGCTCGACCCCAACAATCTTCCGCAGTCCGACAAGTCGAAGATGAATTTCGGCTCGGGCGGCAACACCGAGAAGAAGGCCTGGCGCGACATCTGGGGCGCCGGCCAGGGCGTCGGCCAGATCTCGTCGGCCCCGCCCGCCGCCGAAATCATCGACCAGCTCCGCCGCGAGTATGAGGCGGCGATGGGGGCGCTGTTCACCGGCCGCGCCGCCGAAGCGGCGTAGGGCCAGAGAGGGGAGAGGGAGCGCCGATGCATCTGCCGGCGATCGCGCGTTGGCACAGCTACATGAAGCAGCGCGACCCGGCGCTGCTCTGGGATCTGCTCGCCCCCGAGGCGGTCTTCGAAAGTCCGGTGGTGCACACGCCGCAGCGCGGACGCGAGATGGCATTCAAATATCTTGCGGGCGCCGAGAAGGTGCTGGGCGGGCCCGGCTTTTCCTATGTCGGCGAGTGGCGCAACGACACCGGCGCGGTGCTTGAGTTCACCACCGGGATCGAGGGCATCGCGATCAACGGCGTCGACATCATCACCTGCACCCCCGGCGGCGCGCATATCGCCCATTTCAAGGTGATGATCCGGCCCCTGAAGGCGATCAACCTGCTGCACCGGCTGATGGCCGCACAACTGACGGGCGGCGGCGCGGGATGAGGTGGCTGGCCCTTGGTGCCGCGGCTCTGCCGCTAGGTGGCTGCGTGGGCCTGTTCTTTGGCGATGGCTTCATGGGCGCCGAGTTCGAGCGCAAAGCTGACGGCCACCGGGCCTTCTGCATCGTGGACTACGGCGGCGGCTTGCTGGCCGGCCAACGTGGGCTCGCCGGGCAGGCTTATGCGCAATGCGTGATGTCGTGCCTTGAGCAGGGCTACACACAGACAAGCGGCCCGGCGATCAATGGTGCCGGCGCCGATCGAGGCAAGCGGCTTTCGAAGTTCAAAGGTGCAGTTAGATCCACCTGCGAAGCCCCCATCTGAGCGCCGGCCAGATCTCATCTGTCGCGCGCGCCGCCGAAACCATCGCCGCCCTTCACACCCCAAATTGTCATCGCCGGACTTGTTCCGGCGAGCCATGGTGCAGTCGCACGAGCAATTGCAGGACATGCGCTGCTGCGACCGCCGCGCCGCGAAACCAAGCTTTTCGTGCGGCGGAACGATGGCTCGCCGGAACAAGTCCGGCGATGACAAGTGGGGGTAAGGCACAGACCGCAAAGCGAACCGGACAGCCGTGGAACAAGTCCGGCGCCGACGGCGGGGGGCTGGCCCAACAGCGCAGCTCCAACCGGACAGCCGTGGCCGAGACCCGAGGACCCATGCCGTGATGCTTCAAACGGGGCGCCGGCGCGGCTAGCGCGCCCGCTCGCGCACCACCCGCAACAGCGCGCGCAGGCAGTCCTCCAACGGGCGCCCGGCGGTGTCGATGCGAAGGTCAACCTCGCCCTTCTCGTATTCCCGCGCCTCCACCTCCGCCCAGCTCACGCGGGCGAGGCCAGGGACGTCGATGAGGCGCGTCTCCACGCGGCGGCGGTGTTCGGACCTATCCGAGCACACGACTTCGATATCGAGGAACGGCGCGCCCGCGTCGCGTGCCGCCTGGCGCCACATCTCGTGGGTGATGCGCAGCGGGTTCACCGAGTCGGCGACGACACCGAGGCCCAGCTTCAGATTCTCGCGCGCCGTGGCGGCTGCGGCGAGATAGCCGAGCGGGCCGATGTCGGCGGGCGCATAGTCCGAATCCCGCATCGCCTGTTCGATGGTGTCGGCGCGGACCAGCGCCATGCCCTCGGCCTTGGCAAGCGCCGCGGCCAGCGTCGATTTTCCGCTGCCCGGCAGCCCGCGGAAGATGACGAGGAGGCTCACCGCTGCGTCGCCAGCCGCTCGCCGCGGCGCCGCAGCCATTCGACGCAGACGAGCAGCACGATGGCGACGCAGATGAGGAGCGTCGCGGCGGCGAGGATGGCGGGGCTGATCTGTTCGCGGATGCCCGACCACATCTTGCGCGGGATCGTCACCTGGTCAGGCCCGCCGAGGAACAGCACCGTCACCACCTCGTCGAACGAGGTCGCGAAGGCGAAGAGCGCGCCCGAAACGACCCCCGGCAGGATCAGCGGCAGCGTGATGCGGAAGAAGGTGACGAGCGGCGGCGCGCCGAGGCTCGCCCCCGCGCGGCTGAGGTTCCAGTCATAGCCGGTCAGCGACGCCGTCACGGTGATGACGACGAACGGCACGCCGAGCGCCGCATGCGCGACGATCAGGCCGAGATGGGTCTGGGCGAGGCGGAGGTCGGAATAGAAGAAATACATCCCCGCCGCGGAGATCACGATCGGGGTGATCATCGGCGAGATGATGAGCCCCATGATGAGGCCCTTGAACGGCGCGTCGCCGCGCGCCAGGCCCATCGCCGCCAGCGTGCCCAGCACCGTCGCGATCGCCGTCGCCGCGCCGCCGATGATCAGGCTGTTGGCGAGCGCCTGGCTCCACACCGGGTCGTCGGCGATCGCCCGGTACCAGCGCAGCGAATAGCCCGCCGGATCGAAGGCCAGCATCTTCGGCGTGAAGGTGAAGAAGGGCTCCGCGTTGAACGAGAGCGGGATGATCACCAGCAGCGGCGCGACGAGGAACAGCAGCGCGATGCCCGCCATCAGCCGCGTGAGGATGCGCCAGGGCGTCATCCGAAGCGCAGCCGGTCGGCGCCGGCGATCCGGTTGAAGACGAGATAGAGCAGCACCACGGCGAACAGCAGCAGCGCGCCGAGCGCCGCGGCGAGGCCCCAGTTCAGCGATTGCTGCATGTGATAGGCGATCCAGTTCGAGATGAGCTGGCCGCTGGCGCCGCCGACCAGCGCCGGGGTGATGTAATAGCCGACCGCCAGGATGAAGACGAGCAGGCCGCCCGCCGCGACGCCCGGCATCGTCATCGGCAGATAGACGCGCCGGAAGCCCTGGAGCGGCCGCGCCCCCATCGACGAGGCTGCGCGCAGATAGGTCGGCGGGATGGTCTTCATCACCGAATAGAGCGGCAGCACCATGAAGGGCAGCAGGATCTGGGTCATCGCGATCAGCGTGCCGGTCATGTTGTAGACGAGCTGCACCCGCGCCGTGTCGTCGATGAGGCCGAGCCAGACCAGCAGGTCGTTGACGACGCCCTGGCTCTGGAGCAGTACGATCCACGCCGTCGTGCGCACCAGCAGCGAAGTCCAGAACGGCAGCAGCAGCAGGATCATCAGCACCCCGGCGACTCGCGGGCTCGCCGTCGCCAGCACATGCGCCAGCGGATAGCCGAGCACCAGGCAGAGCGCCGTCACGAGGCCCGCGACCCAGGCCGTGCGGGCGAACAGCATGAGATAGATGCGCTCGTTCTCCGGGGCCGGCACGATGCGGAGATCCGCACCGGTGCGAAGATCCAGCGCGGCGAGATAATTCTTCCCCGTCAGCGCCTGCGTCCCGACCCTGATCGCCGCCCAGGTCGCCGTCCTGCCCCACGCCGCGTCGAGCTTCGGCAGGCTCTCGGCGTAAGGCGGCTGGAGCTTCTGCGCCTCGCGCGCCGTCTTGCGGATCGCCGAGTTGAGGCCGCCGAGATCGAAATTGAGCTGGGCGCCCAGCCGAGCGGCATCCTGGCGCTCCGGCAGCGCCTTCAGGTCTTCCACCAGCGCGGCGAAAGTACCCTCGGCGGGAAGCGCCGCCGGGTCCCACTCGGCCAGCGCCGCCGTGGTGCGCGGCAACAGCGCGGCGGGCAGGGGATTGGCGACGCTGCGCCACAGCATCGTGCCGATGGGCGCCGCGAAGAACACCGCGATAAAGGCGAGCAGCGGCAACGTCAGGAGCAGACCCTGACGGCGTCGTGTCGCAGCAGGGCGAAGGGGAGGTTGCGGCATGGCGGATGAATCACCGCCAATCTATAAGGCCGCGCCTGAACAAAGAAGCGAAACCCGGTCCGATGCAGCTCTGGCCCGATCGCGGCCTCTGGCGGCACCGCGATTTCCTCAATCTCTGGGCGGCCCAGATCGTCAGCGCCTTCGGCAGCCGGATCACCCGAACGGCCATGCCGGCGCTCGCGATCCTGCTGCTCGGGGCGCCCGACGGCGAGGTCGCGCTGCTCGGTGCGCTGTCGGTCGCGCCGGCGATCCTGACCGGCCTCGTCGCCAGCCGCTTCATCGACCGCGCCCGCAAGCGGCCGCTGCTGATCGCGGCCGATCTGGCGCGGGCGGGGCTGGTCGCGTCGATCCCCGCTGCCGCCTGGCTCGGCCTCCTGTCGATGGCCCAGCTCTACGTCGTCGCGTTCCTAGCCGGCGCCGCGGCGGCGCTGTTCCAGATCGCCGACCAATCCTTCCTGCCCTCGGTCGTGGGGCGGCACCAGTTGGCGGAAGGCAACACCAAGCTGGCGGCCACCGAATCGATCGCCGAGATCGGCGGCCCCGGCATGGCCGGCTTCCTGATCCAGATCTTCACGGCGCCCGTCGCCATCCTCATCGACGCGCTGTCCTTCCTGTGGTCGGCGCTGTTCCTCATGCGAATCCGCGTGCCGGAAACGGTCGCCGCGCCGGCGGAAGCACCGGAAAGTCCCTGGGCCGGGCTCGGCGCCATCTGGGGCAATGCCCATATCCGCCCGATCTTTCTCTCCGAGCTCATCGGCATGACGGGCTGGGGCTTCTTCGCCGCGCTCTATATGCTGTTCGCGCTGCGGACGCTCGGCCTCGGCATCGAGATCGTCGGGCTCATCATCGGCGTCGGCGGCATCGGGGCGTTCGTCGGGGCGATCATCGTCGGCCCGGCCGTGCGCGCGCTGGGTGTGGGACCGGCGCTGCTGCTGTTCATCGCGCTCAACATGGGTGCGGCGATCCTCCTCCCGCTGTCGCTCCAGGCCGGGCCGGTCCTCGCCATCGCCATGCTGGCCGCGCACCAGTTGGTGGGCGACGCCTTCGGCTCGGCCTTCTCGATCCTCGGGACGACGCTGCGCCAGACCGCCGCGGCGCCGGCCCTGCTCGGCCGGGTGAACGCGGCCTTCGTGACCATGCACGCGGTTTCGCTGCTGACGGGCTCACTGATCGCCGTGCCGCTGGCGAGCTGGCTCGGCGTGCTGCCGGCGGTCGCCGCCGGCGTCGCCATCCAGCTCTGCGGCATCCTGCCGATCCTTTCGCCGCGCCTGCTTCGGTTGCAGCGGCTCGACGACGCCGACGCTGTTGCGGCTTTTGATCCTCCCCTGCGCTGAAAGCGCGGAGGAGGATCAAGAGTCCGCTACTGCGCCAGCCAGGCGGCCCAGCGCTGGTTGATCTCGTCCTGGTGGTCGGCCCAGAATTGCGGGTCGACGGTGATCGCGCGGCCTTTGTCCGGTGTCGGCAGGTTCGGCAGCATGTCGACGCCGTTCGACGCGTTCTTCCCGACCAGCGGCAGCGACGACTTGCGCGCCGGCGCATAGGCGATCCAGCTCGCCTGCGCCGCGAGCTGTTTCGTGTTCGTCGCGAAGTGCATGTATTTCATCGCCGCGTCCTTGTGCGGCGCGCCCTTCACGACGACATAGGTGTCGTACTCCATCACCTGGCCGTCCCAGACGATGACGAAGGGCTTGTTCTCGGCGGTCACCGCATCGAACAGGCGGCCGTTATAGACGACGGTCATCGCGACCTCGCCGTCGGCCAGAAGCTGCACCGGCTGCGAACCGGCCTCCCACCAGACGACGCTGGACTTGATCGTGTCGAGCTTGGCGAAGGCGCGGTCGAGGCCTTCGGACGTGCCGAGCACGGCGTAGATCTGGTCCGGCGCGACGCCGTCGGCGAGCAGCGCCATCTCCAGCGTCGCCTTGGGGTTCTGCTTGCGGAGGCCGCGCTTGCCGGGGAATTTCTGAAGGTCGAAGAAGTCCGCGATCGAGGTCGGCTTGGTCGCCCCGATCCTGGAATCGTCATAGGCGTAGACGGTCGAGAAGATGATCGACGTCGCCCAGCACTCGGTCAGCGCGTCGGGATAGAAATCGTCGGTGGCCGGCGTGCCGTCGGGCGCGGCCGGGAAGCTCGCCGGGTCGAGCGGTTCGAGCAGGCCCTCGTCGCAGGCGCGCAGCGCGTCGCCGACCTCCATGTCGACCACGTCCCACGCGACATTGCCGCTCTCGACCTGCGCCTTCACCTCGGCGATGCCGCCGTTGTAGTCGGCATTGGTGATTGCAATGCCGGTCTCCGCCGTGAAGGGCTTGTGATAGGCCTCGACCTGGCTCCTGGTGTAGGCGCCGCCCCACGAGACGACCGTCAGCTTCTCGCCCTCGGCGGCTTCGACGGTCTCGACGATGAGCGCCATGCCGCCCAGGATCGCCGCGGCGCTGAGCGCGGCATAGATGAGGGGTCGAAGGCTCATGCGGGGAGAAGCTCCTTGCTGGGTGCGGCGGCTTCGGCCGCCAGGTCCTCGGGGGCGAAGGCAAAGGCATCCGCGGCACGCCAGCCGATGGTGACGGCCGCGCCGGGCTCGGGCAGGTTCTGCGCCTCGATGCGCGAGGTCTTCACCGCGACGGTCTCGCCGCTCGCGAGGCGGACGACGAGCCGCACATGGTCGCCGGCGAAATAGCGCTCGGCGACGGTGGCGGCGAGGCGCGTCGCGCTCTCCGACGCCGGCGGGCGCACGACGACGCGCTCGGGCCGGATGGCGATCACGCAGCGCCCCTTGCCGGCGCCGGCATTCGTTGCGGCCATCGCCCCGGCGGCGCTCTGTGCGGTGACGGTTTCGCCCGCCGTGCCGGTGGTATCGGCATCGAGGAAATTGTTCTCGCCGACGAAGCCCGCGACGAAGAGATTGGCCGGCCGGTCGTAGAGCGCCCCCGGCGCGCCGCATTGTTCGACGCGGCCCTTGTTGAAGACCGCGATGCGGTCCGACATCGTCAGCGCCTCGCTTTGGTCGTGCGTCACGTAGATGATGGTGACGCCGAGCTCGCGGTGGATGCGCTTGATCTCGTATTGCAATTGCTCGCGCAGCGACTTGTCGAGCGCCCCCAGCGGCTCGTCCATCAGCACCGCCTTGGGCTCGAAGACGAGCGCCCGGGCGACGGCGACGCGCTGCTGCTGACCCCCCGAGAGCTGCCCCGGCCGGCGCCGTTCGAGGCCTTCCAGGCGCACCATCTCCAGCGCGCGCTTGACCCGCCGGTCGATCTCGGCCCGGCCCATCCGGCGCACCTGGAGCGGAAAGGCGAGATTCTGCGCCACCGTCATGTGCGGGAAGAGGGCATAGTTCTGGAACACCATGCCGAGGCCGCGCTTGTGCGCGGGGGTGCGCGAGATGTCGACATCCTCAACCAGGATCGCGCCCGAACTCGGCCGTTCGAACCCGGCCAGCATCATCAGCGTCGTCGTCTTGCCGCTGCCCGACGGGCCGAGCAGCGTCAGGAACTCGCCTCGCGCCACGTCGAGGTCCAGGTCGCGGACCGCGGCGGCGCCGCTGTTGTCGTAGCTCTTGCTGACGTGCTGGAAGCGCACGAAGGGCGCCGCCTCCGCGCTCATCGCCTGTCCCGGGCCGGATTCGCGTCCATGCAGCGGTTCTAGCGGTCCCGGCCCGCAATGAAAACATGCCGGGTGGCGGCAGCCTGTGTTAGACTGGCTTCATGTCCGAGGCATCCACCTTGCCCCTGTGGCGCCGCCTGTATGACGAGGCGTTCGAACGCTACGGCAACCGCGTGCTCTGGAGTCAGCGCAAGCTCGCATCGCCGGAGCCGGGGCATGCCCGCGTCGTGGCGCGCTCGCTTCGCACCGGCGGGGACATGGCTGCGTTGCGCCTGGCCGAGAAGATCGAAAGTGCGCTGAGTGCCGCTGACTAGTCTTCAGCGGGACGTCCTGGCGCTGATCGCCAAGCGCCGCGGCCCCGGCTCGTTCATAGCGGGCGGCGTGCCGCTCAATCGCGGCGGTGCGCGCTATTCCGACGACATAGACATTTTCCACGATCGCGAGGCGACGGTTCTGACGGCTGCGGACGGCGACCACGACGCCCTGGTCGCGGCCGGATACGACGTTTCGTGGGCACGCCATACCTCGCAGATGTGCACGCTCGACATCCGGCGCGACGGCGAGCTCATGCATCTCGATTGGGTGTTCGACAGCGACTACCGCTTCTATCCGGCCCAGCCCGACCCTGAATTCGGCTTCGTGCTCCACACGATCGACCTGGCGACCAACAAGGCCCTCGCGGCCGCAGCCCGCCGCGAGCCGCGCGACACGCTGGACCTGCTGACGGTCGACCGGGTGCACTTTCCCTTGTCGATCGTGATGGCGGCGGCCGTCGCGAAGGATCCGGGCTACTCGCCGCAATCGCTCATCGCCTATATCCGCCGCTTCGCCCGCTATCAGCAGAACGAGCTTCAGCCCTTCGCCGACGGCCAGCCGATCGATGCCGGACAGGTCTCGCGCGATCTGAAGGCCGCGCTCGAACGTGCCGAGGCGTTCGTCGAGAAGCTGCCCAGCGCCTATGTCGGCCTCCTGTTCCTGGAGGACGGGCGGATCGTCGAGCCTGACCTGAAACGGCTCGATACCTACGAGCTGCGCGGCTGCACGCGTGCCGGCCTCTGGCCGACCGATCCCGTCGCCATCAGCGCCCTTCTGCGGCGGCGATGACGGCGGCGGTGGAAGGTGCGCCGCCGCACCGGCGGGTGCACGGGCGGTGGGGGTGGGCGGTGGCGGCCAGTGTGGTTGCCGCCTTCCTCGCGTTGCCGGCGCTCGCCGTGCTGGCCCAGGTCTTCACGCCGGCGGGCGAGGTGTGGCGGCACCTCATCGACACCGTGCTGCCCGACTACATCGTGAATTCGCTCGGCCTCGCGCTGATGGTCGCCGTCGGCAGCTTCGTCATCGGTGTCGGCACGGCGTGGCTGTCGGTGATGACGCGCTTCCCCGGCAAGGGCTGGCTGACCTTCGCCCTCGTCCTGCCGCTCGCGGCGCCCGCCTATGTCGTCGCCTATGCCTATGCCGACCTGCTCCAGGCGGCCGGGCCGCTCCAGACGGCGCTGCGCGATGCGACCGGATGGAAGGTCGGCGGCTACTGGTTTCCGGAAATCCGCTCGCTCGGCGGCGCGGGTCTGATCTTCACGCTGACGCTCTACCCCTATGTCTATCTCCTCGCCCGCGCCGCCTTCCTCCAGCAATCGGCCGCGGCGCTGGATGTTGCGCGGACGCTGGGCCTCGGGCCGTGGCGCGTCTTCTTCCGCGTCGCGCTGCCGCTGGCGCGCCCGGCGATCGCCGGCGGCCTCGCCCTGGCGCTGATGGAAACGCTCGCCGACTTTGGCGCGGTCTCCTATCTCTCGGTGCAGACTTTCACGACCGGCATCTACCGCGCCTGGTACGGCATGGGCGAGCGCGCCGCGGCGGGCCAGCTCGCGGCGATCCTGCTTGCCTTCGTCCTCCTGCTTCTGGCGCTCGAGCGGATCGGGCGGCGGGGCAGGGTGATCCACAACACCGGCAACCGCACCAACCCGCCGCACCCGGCGCGCCTTTCCGGCGTCAAGGCGCTCGCCGCGACCGTCGCCTGCGCCCTGCCGCCGCTGCTCGGCTTCGTCGTGCCGGCGCTCGCGCTGCTGCGGCTGATGCTCGATTACGAAGGCGCGGCGCTGAATGCCCGCTTCCTCAGCGCGGCGGGCACGTCGTTACTGCTTGCGACGCGGGCGGCGCTGCTGCCGGTGACGCTCGCCATCGTCCTTGCCTATGCGCGCCGCGCCGCGCCGGGCCTCGCGACCAGGGCGGCCTCGGGCATCGCCGGTTACGGCTATGCGCTGCCGGGCTCGGTGATCGCGGTCGGTATCCTGCTGCCGATGACGGCTTTCGACCGCCTGGTGAACAGCTTCATGCTGGCGGAGTTCGGCGTGCGCACCGGGCTGCTCGTCACCGGGACCATCACCGGCCTGCTCTTCGCCTATGCCGTGCGCTTCATCGCGCCGGCGCTGGAGGGCGTCGAGAGCGGCTTCGAGCGCATCACGCCGTCGATCGCGGCGGCGGCGCGCACGCTCACGCGCTCGCCGATCGACGCGCTTGCCCGTGTCCACATCCCGCTGATCGCGCCGGCCGCCCTGACGGCGGCGCTGATCGTCTTCGTCGATGCGATGAAGGAGCTGCCGGCGACGCTGCTGATGCGGCCGCTGAATTCCGACACGCTCGCCGTGCTCGCCTATGGTTATGCCTCGGACGAGCGGCTGGAGAGTGCGGCGCTGCCGGCGCTGACGATCGTGCTGATCGGCCTGCCGCCGCTGATCCTGCTCATGCGCCGGATCGGGCAGGGCCGCTGATCACTTCCAGCCCGCCTTGTCCATGATCTCCTGCGCCGCGGGCTGGTTCTTGCCGTAGACCGAGACATTGACCGGGTCGGCCTTGAACGTGCCGAGGCCGTCGAGCTCCGGGTTGCCGCTGGTGCCGCCGGCGACCGGATACTCGTTGTTGCCGAGCCCGAAATAGCCCTGCGCCTCGTCGCTCGCGAGATACTCCAGGAACTTTACCGCGCCGGCCTTGTTCGGCGCATATTTCGCGACCCCGGCGCCCGAGATGTTCACATGCGTGCCGCTCGTCGCCTGGTTGGGGAAGACCACCCTCAGCTTCGCCGCCGCGTCCTTGTCTTCCTGTTTGTCCGAGCGGAGGAGGCGGACGAAGTAATAGGTGTTGGCCATCGTGACGGCGCACTCGCCGGCTGCGACGGCTTTCAACTGGTCGATGTCGCCGCCCTGCGGGTCCTTCGCGAGGTTCGCGACGACACCGCGCGCCCAGGCCTCGGCCTGTTCTGCGCCGAGCCGCTCGATGAGCGCCCCGAGCAGCGAGAGATTGTAGATCGCGGTCCCCGAGCGCATGCACAGCTTGCCCTTGAGTTCCGGCCTGGCGAGATCCTCATAGGTCTCGACGGCGATCGGCAGCGCGGCGTCCTTGGCGACGAAGATCACCCGGGCGCGGCGCGAGAAGCCGAACCACTGATTGCCGGGATCGCGATACTGCTCCGGGATGCGCGTCTTCAGCACCTCCGATTCGATCGGCTGGAGCACACCCGCCGTCTCCGCGCGCCACAGATTGCCGGCATCGGCCGTGAGATAGACGTCGGCCGGCGATGCATCGCCTTCGGCTTCCAGGCGCGCCAGCAATTCGTCGCCCTTGCCCTGGATCACGTTGACCGTGATGCCGGTCGCCTTGGTGAAGCCGTCATAGAGAAGCTGGTCGCCGTCATAGTGGCGCCCCGTGTAGAGATTGATCTCCTCGGCCCCGGCCGCGTTCAGCACACCCAGCAGCAGAGCCGCCGCCGCCAACATACGAACACGCATAGGCAAGAGTCTCCGCTTCCCAGGGGCTGCAAAAGCCGCGCGAGACCTAGCATGCGGCCGCCCCTTGTTGCAACACGCTCGCAACTAGACTGGCTGACGGACGCGTCCGTCACCCGATAGACTCGGCGCGACCGACGAGGCCCTATGCTCCGCGCGTTCCGCGTCCTGCTGACGATCGCCATCGTGCTCGGCCTCGGGGCCGGGGTGCTGATGGTGTTCGCGCCCGTCGACCACTATCGGACCTCGATCGAGGACGCGGTGAAGGCCGCGACCGGCCACGAGCTGCACATCGAAGGGCCGGTGCATCTCATCTTCACGCCGGGCCTCGCGCTCGATCTGGGTCCGGTCCGCATGGCCGGCACGGACGGCAGCAACGACACCATGCGCGCCGCCAATGCGGTGATCGAGGTCGAATTCCTTCCGTTGCTGGGCGGCCGCATCCGCATCGCGCGCCTCACCCTGACGGGCGCCGATCTCTATCTCGACCGCCGCGCCAGCTTCGCGCCGGTAGACGGCAAACAGCGCGCGGCGCCCGTCCCGCTGCGCCTGCGCGACATCCGCCTCGTGACCAGCCGCATCCACATGAAGGACGAGGCGCGCGACATCTCCTTCGGCGCGCTCGACCTGCGCCTCTCCTGGCCGCGCGACGGCGCCAGCCTCGCGGTGCAGGGCCTGATCGACCTCGGCGGGGAGACCTTCGAGGTCGACGCGACGACCGACCGGCCGGCCGCGCTGCTCGGCGGCGAAGGCAAGCTGCCGCTCAAGGTCGCCTTCGACGGTGCGCTGGCGAAGGGCTCGCTCGACGGCGCGATCGAACTCGGCGGCTTCGCCTTCGAGGGCCTCCTGAACCTGACGACGCCGTCGGCGCGCCGCATCCTCGCGCTCTACGGCGTGACGATCCCCGGCGATCGCGGCCTCCACAGCCTCTCGATGGCGGCGACGCTGCGCGCGCAGCCGGGACAGGCGCGGCTGCGCAACGCCAAGTTCGCCCTGGATTCGACGACCGGCAGCGGCGCCTTCGGCTTGAAGCTCGACCAGGGGCGGCTGATGATCGCCGGCACGCTCTCGGTCGACCAGATCGATACAAGCACCTATCTGGCGCTCGAAGAGCCCGTCGGCGCCGAGGATGACGGCCACTGGAGCGAGGCGGCGGTCGACCTCTCGGGCCTGCGCACGATGGACATCGACCTCCAGATCAACGCCCGCCGCGCCACCATCGCCGATTTGGACCTCCGCGACATCGATGCCGAGTTCGTCGCGGAAGGCGGCCGCGGGGCGCTCACCGTCACCCGCGCCACCGCCTATGCCGGCGCGCTCTCCGGCCGCCTCACGCTCGACGTCACGGGCGACGCGCCGGCCGTCGGGGCCGACTTCACGGTGTCGGGCTTCGACGCGCAGGGCCTCTTCACCGCCGCCTTCGGCAGCGGCGCGCTCGCCGGGCGCGGCGACATGACGATCGCCCTCAAGGGCCGCGGCGCCTCGCAGGCGACCCTGGTGCAGGCGCTGGAGGGCGAGGTGGCGCTGAAGCTCATCGACGGCGCGCTCGACGGCGTCGACCTGCCGGCGGTCGCGCGCACCGTGACGCAGGACGGCGCGGTCGGCCGCACCGGCCCGGACGCAGCGACCGACCTCAAATCGCTCAATGCCAGCTTCCATCTCATCAACGGCGTCGCCTACGCCGACGAGCTGACCCTGATCGGCCCGTTCCTCCAGCTTTCGGCAGAGGGCGCGATCGGCCTGCCGGCCCGGGCGCTGCGGATGCGCGTCATGCCGCGCTTCGTCGCCGACATCTACGGCCAGCCGGGCGCCGGCGAGGCGGGCGCCTTCGCGATGCCCTTCGCGGCGCTCGGGCCCTGGGACTCGCCGTCCTTCGTGCCGGACTGGCGGGCGCTCGCCGAGATGGTGGCGGAGGGCAAGGTCGGCGCCGACGAACTCGCGCGGCTCCCCGAGCCGGCCCATTCCTGGTTCGCCGGTGCGAAGCGTCCTGCGCTGCCCGACCTGCCGGCGGTGCCCGGCGTGCCGGACCCGCCGCCGTCCTGATCACTCGGCGAGGACGAGCGTGCTCGGGAAGGTGATGCGCATCGTCGTGCCCTTGCCCGGCGCCGACTCCACCGCGAACTGCGCCTTGTTCGCCTCGATGAGCGCCCGCGCCAGCGGCAGGCCGAGCCCGGTGCCCTCGCGGCCCTTGCCCGTCTTGCCGCGCTGATAGGGCTCCATCGCGCGCTTCATGTCGTCGGCATCCATGCCCGGCCCGTCGTCGGTGACCGAGATGCTGACCGCACCGGCGGGATCGAGGCTCGCCGCGATCTCGACCTCGCCGCCGGAGCGGTTGAACTTGATCGCGTTGCCGGCGAGGTTCAGCAGGATCTGCTTCAGGCTGCGCGCATCGGCCACCACCGGGGGCACCTCGCGCCCCAGCGCGGCGCGCAGGCTGACGCCGTAGCGCTCGGCCTGCGGCGTCAGCAGGCTCATCACGCTCATGACGATCGGCTTGATCTCGACCGCGTCGGGATCGAGCTCGATGCGCCCCGACTCCGCCTTCGACAGGTCGAGCAGGTCGTTGATGAGGCTCAGCAGGAATTCGCCGCTCTCGCGGATGTCGCGCGCGTAGCCGAGATATTTGGGGTTCTCCAGCGGCCCCATGCGCTGCTTTTCCATGACCTCGGCAAAGCCGATGATCGCGTTCAGCGGGGTGCGCAGCTCGTGGCTGAGGCCGGCGACATATTCGCTCTTCAGCCGCGACGCCGTCTCGGCCTTCTCGACCGCCTCGATCAGCGCGGCCCGCGCCTTGTAGGTCGCGGTGAGGTCGCGGAACTGGACGATGATCTCGCCCGTCGCGACGCGCGCGAAGGTAACGTTGGCCGGCACCGTCTCGCCGCCGCGCTGCACCTCGATCTCGCGGCCTTCCTCGAGCGAGCGCTCCAGCCAGCGCGCCCCCTGCGCGGCGATATAGGCGGCCGCCTCGCCCTTCAGCACCGGCGGCAGCATGTTGAGCAGCGGCTCGCCCTTGGCGCTTTCGCCGAGCAGGTGCGAGGCGCGGGCGTTGATGGCCACCACGCGCCCCGCCGCATCGGCGGCGAGCGCCGCGTCGGGCAGGGCGGCGATGATGTCCTCCAGCGCCGCCGTCGGATCGTAACGGACCGCCGCGACCGGCGCCGGCTCCATCGGCGCGGGCGGCGCCATGGGGACGCGCTCGGCGGGGACGCCGGTCAGCGCCAGTCGGTCCTCGATGTCGTCGAAGGCGAAGATCAGCCGGGCCGTCGCACCCTCGCCGCTGCGCTTGGCGACGATCTGGCAGCGCCTGAGGCCGAAGCGGGTCGCTACCGGCAGGATGCGGCTGACCAGCCCGTCGGCGGCGACGGCGGCAAGCAGGTCGCTCGCCGCATAGGGCGAGGACAGCACGATGCCGAGCTCGCCCGGCATCAGCAGCTCGCGCGCCTCGTCATTGGCGATCAGCCGTCGCCCTTGCGCGTCGAACACCGCGAGCGGCGTCGGCGCCGCAGCGAAGAGATCGTCCGCCTCGCCTGATTCGGCTTCCGGCGCCGCCGTGACCACCAGGCCCGGCCGGCCGTCGCGCAGGCGGGCCGGCTCGGCATCGCCCCGCGCCGAGGCATCGTCGGCGAAGCGGCGGTCGATCAGTTCGGCGAGGCTGCCCGCATCCCAGAACGAAACGGCCGCATCGTTGGCGAACGCGATGCGGCGGCGCGCGACATCCCACAGCCACGCCGCTTTCGGCGAACCGCTGATCTGGCGCACGGCCTCTTCAAACGACTGGGTCAAACGGTCCTCACGCGCGCAGGCGTCCGGTTCCCAGCAAGGAAGAGGCCGCGCCGCCCCTTTCGTGTACGCCAGGCGTCCGGAAAGCGAAAACTTTATGAATCCGTGGTTAACCATGCCGCGGACCGCCTTGCGCGCCGATGGCCGCGGACATATGGTCCGCGCCCTTCGCAAGGGCCGCCTTAGCTCAGTTGGTTAGAGCGCTGGATTGTGGATCCAGAGGTCCCCCGTTCAAACCGGGGAGGCGGTACCACCTCTCAATATCCCCCGATGATCGGCAGCACCTCTCCGGTGATGTAGCTGGAGCAGCAGGGGGCTGCGAGGAAGACATAGGCGGGGGCGATTTCCTCCGGCTGGGCCGGGCGCTTCATCACCGTCTTCGCGCCGAACTGGGCGACCTGCTCGGGCGGCTTCTCGGCCGGGTTCAGCGGCGTCCAGACCGGCCCCGGCGCCACCGCGTTCACGCGGATGCCGCGCGGTGCGAGCTGGCCTGAGAGGGCGCGCGTGAAGGCGTGGATGCCGCCCTTGGTCATCGAATAGTCGAGCAGCTCCTTCGAACCGTCGATGCCGGTGATCGAGCCGGTGTTCACGATCGCCCCGCCGTCCTTCATCGCGGCGACCGCCGCGCGCGCCATGTAGAAATAGCCGTAGAGATTCGTCTTCAGCGTCATGTCGAAATGTTCGTCGGTGAGCTCTTCGATGGCCTTGGTGTGCTCCTGGAAGGCGGCGTTGTTGACCAGGATGTCGAGCTTGCCGAACGCCTTCACGGTCTGCGCGACGGCCGATTTGCAGAAGGCCGGATCGGAAACGTCGCCCGCGATCAGGATCGCCTTGCGGCCTTCCTTCTCGACCGCGCGCATCGTCTCTTCCGCGTCGCGGTCTTCGCTGAGATAAACGATCGCCACGTCGGCGCCCTCGCGCGCGAAGAAGACCGCGACCGAGCGGCCGATCCCGGAATCGCCGCCGGTGACGATCGCCACCTGGTCTTTCAGTTTCTCCGAACCCTTGTAGTGCGGGTTGTCGTACATCGGCGCCGGATCGAGCGCCGCTTCCGCGCCGGGCTTCGGCAGATGCTGCCTGGGGAAGGGCGGGAAGGGATAGAGGCGCGCACCGGCCTGCATCGCCTTCTCCGCCGGCTTGGCCTTGTCCTTCGCCTGCGGTCTCTCCTTCGCGTCGACCTGCTTCTGGATTGTGCGTTGCCTTGCGGCCGTCGCGTCGGGCTTGCGGTTCGCGTCGCGGGCCATCGGAACTCCTGCGGGCAAAGAAAAGCGGCGGAGCCTTCCGGCCCCGCCGCTTCAACGTCATGCGCCCTTGGCCGTTCCGGTCAGGCCATGTCGAAGAGCACGATGTCCGTATCGGTCTCGGCCGCGATGGTGACGGCGGTCTCGAAGGACAGCGCGATGCCGTCGCCGTCGCGGAAGGCTTCGCCGTTCGCCGTGCCGGTGCCGCGCGCGACCTGCACCCACACATGGCGACCCTCGGGCACCGTGTGCGTGACCGCCGCGCCGGCCTCGAGCGCGCCGAGATGGATGCGCGCATCCTGGTTCAGCTTGATCTCGTCACCGGCGGGATCGGGCGTCAGCACGAGCTTCAGCCGGTTCAGCCGTTCGCTGCGCGGATAGGCCTGCTGGTCGTAGCGCGGCGTGATCCCGGCGCGGTCGGGCAGCATCCAGATCTGGAGGATATGCGCAGGCTTCGCGGCGTCGGCGTTGAACTCGCTGTGCTGCACGCCGGTCCCGGCGCTCATCACCTGTACCTCGTCGGGCCGGATCGTCGCGCCGTTGCCCATGCTGTCCTTGTGGGCGAGCGCGCCGTCGAGCACGAGCGTCATGATCTCCATGTCGCGGTGGGGATGCGTCGGGAAACCCGCGCCGCCCGCGATGCGATCCTCGTTGATCACGCGCAGCGACCGGAAGCCCATGAAGGCGGGGTCGTGATACTGCCCGAACGAGAAACTGTGATGGGTGTCGAGCCAGCCGAAATTCAGGTGTCCGCGGGCCTCGGAGGGGCGAAGGGCGATCATGGCGATCTCCAGGAAGTTGAATTGCAACTAATGTAGTTACAGATAGCGCCGCTTCAAGGGCCATGGGAACAGGCGAAGTCTTCGATCATTGTGATCGGGAACTTCAATTGGCCGTATGGCACGGCCGCCTCCATATTCTGGCGCAGACCGACCCGGAGCATGTGATGCACAAGACCTCGATTGATCTTCCCCTTCAGACCCGCGATGCGATGGCGCGCCTGTTGAACGCCCGTCTCGCCGATACGATCGACCTCTCCTTGCAGATCAAGCAGGCACACTGGAACGTGAAGGGGCCGAATTTCATCGCCCTGCACGAGCTGTTCGACCGGCTGCACGGCGAGGCGGAAGCCTATTACGACGACATCGCCGAGCGCGTGACGGCGCTGGGCGGCACCGCCTACGGCACCTCGAAGACGGTGGCGGAAAATTCGACCCTGCCGGACTATCCCGCCAACATCACCGCGGGCCTCGACCATGTGAAGGCCCTGGCGGCCTCGTATGCCGCCCTGGGCAAGGTGGTCCGCGCCGACATCGAGACCGCCGCGGGCGCGGGCGACGCCGACACCGCCGATCTCTTCACCGGCCTGTCGCGCGGCCTCGACAAGACGCTCTGGTTCCTGGAGGCGCACCTCCAGGCGAAAGCCTAAAGCCGCAGCCAGCCGCGCCGGACCGGGAGACCCGTCCGGCGCAGCACCAGGAGATCCATGAGGCCGTCGATCGCCGCCGGCGTGTAGCTGACGATTTCATAGAGATCGCGGCAGGCGCGATCGGCAAACGCCGCGCTGACGAAGGCCGCCGGTCGTTCGCCGCCGCGTGCGAGATACAGTCCGCCGCCCTGCATCGCCGCGCGCGCCTTGGCGATGTCGGCTTCGGCGACGCCCAGCCGCGCGCGAATATCCGCGTCGCGCTCCGCGCGACCCAGCGCCTGCGGGCCGAGCAGCCCCAGCATCGCCGTCCCCGCCGGCTCGGTGACCCGCGCCAGTTCGTTCAGCGCCGCGGTGTAGTCGCGCGCATCCATCCGCGTGAAGGCCGTGGCGGCGAGCACGCCTTCGAAATTGCCCGGCGCGAAGGGGATGCGCCCGCGCGGTGCGACGAGATGGCCTTCGACCCATGGCAGCGCGGCTTTGATCCACGCCACGGCGCCGATGTCGCTGTCGACGCCGACATAATGCCCGCGATAGCCCTTGAAGAAGCGCGCCAGCCAGCCGCAGCCGGCGCCGAAGTCGAGGATATTCTTGAACTCCGCCGGCGGCAGCGGCGACGCCTTGGCCAGTGCCGCCAGCATTTCCGTTCCGCCGCGCACGAAGTCCGCCGCGGTCGCCAGCCCCGTCATGCGCCGCATCAGGTCCGGCGGCGGCAGGGGGACGGCGGCCGAGACCGCGTCCTTGCGATGCAGCGCGATCCAGTCCGCCAGCCTGGCGTTGATGCCGAGCGCGCGGATTTCGGCAGCACTCGGCGGACCGGCCGGCATGGCGAACCTAAGTGCGACCGCGGCGAGAACTACGCCTCGTCGTCTTCGTTGTGCCCAGCGCCGTCGGCCTCGGCCTCATCGCCCTCGGCCTCCGTTTCGATCTCCTCGGCGTCTTCGTCTTCGGCGGTCGCTTCCTTGTCGGCGAAAACGTCGTCATCCGGCTCGCTCAGCGTCTCCTTCGCGGAGCGCAGCACGTTGCGCGAACCCTTGGTGCCGCTGGCGGCGCGCGCCTTCTCGCGGTTCGCCTTTTCGATCGCCTGGTCCAGCTCGATCTGCGTGCAGAGCCCGAGCGTGACGGGATCCGACGCCTTCAGGTTCGCGGCGTTCCAGTGGGTGCGATTGCGCACCTTGTCGATCGTCGCCTTGGTCGTGCCGACCAGGCGGCCGATCACCGCATCCGGGAGCTCGGGGTGATTGCGCAGCAGCCAGAAGATGGCGTCCGGCTTCTCCAGGCGCTTCGAGACCGGCGTATAGCGGGCGCCCTTGCGCGGCTTCTGGAGCGCGGCGACCAGCGGGTTGCTCAGCAGCTTGAGCTGCTGGGCCGGATCGCGCTCGCAGCGCACGATCTCCTCGCGCGTGAGCTGGCCCATGAGGACCGGATCGACCGCCTTCATGTGCTGCGCGGTCTCGTCGTCGGCGATCGACTGCACTTCGAGCGGATGCAACTGCGTGAACGCGGCAATCTGGTCGAAGGTGAGCGTGGTGTTGAAGACGAGCCACTTGGCGGTCGCCTTCGGCATGATGGGCGCGTTCATAATATTCCTCCTTCACGGACCTGCGGGAGCCTCCGCCGATCCGCCCGCATGAGAGATGTCCATGTCGGGATACGGCGCGGGATATAGCGGCTGCCCCGCGCTCCGCCAAGGGCGGTTGCGGATCGCCCGCAGATTTTGTACGGTGATCTGCCGGACCAACCGCCATGACCGCCCTGAAGAAGACCGCCTCCAAGGCAAACCCGAAGACGCCGCGCAAGTCGGCTCGTTTCGACATTCGTGTCACGCCGGAGTTGCACGAAATGGTCGTGCATGCGGCCCTGCTCGAAGGGCGCAACACGTCCGACTTCATGGCCGATGCCGTCCGCGAAGCCGCCACCCGCTCCATCGAGCGCCACGAACGCTGGGTGCTGAGCAAGCAGGACCGCGAGATCTTCCTCAACGCCCTGCTCAACCCGCCGGAGCCTTCGGCCAAGGCTCTCGAAGCGGTGGCGCGGTATCGCCGCATGGTGGAACGCCGCTGAGTGAGTGCTGCGGCCCCTCCGTTCCGGCTGGAGCCGCTCGGTGCCGGCCACGACCGGTCGGCTTTCGAATGTGAAAGCGAACGGCAGACGGCCTATTTCCGCACCGTCGCCGGCCAGCATAACGACAAGAGCATCTCGGCCGTCTATGTCGCGGTCGAGATCGCATCCGAACGGATCGCCGGGTTCTATACGCTTTCGATGTTTCTCATCGACGCGGGCGATCTGCCCCCTGAACTCAAGCCGTTGCGGCTTCCGAAATCAGGCTACTTGCCGGCGGTGCTGATAGGCCGGCTGGCACGCGACTCGCGTTTTGCGGGTCAGGGGATCGGGGAGCTGCTGGTCGTCGACGCCTTGTTTCAGGCCGAGCAGGCGGCCCGGCACGCGGCGGCTGTTGCCGTCGTCGTCGATGCGGAAAGCGACGCGGCCCGTCGGTTCTGGCTCGGCCAGGAATTCCTGCCGCTGCCGGGCATGAAGGACCGCCTCATCCTGCCGATGCAGGCGGTCCGGAAACGGCTGCGCGGTCCGGCCTAACCGACCGTCAGGACGATCTTTCCGGCGTGGGCGCCGGTGGCCATGCGGGCATGGGCCTCGGCCGCCCGTTCCAGCGGAAACACGCTGTCCACCACCGGTTTCACCTTGCCGGCCTCGAGCAGCGGCCAGAAGTCGCGCGCGACCCCGTCGGCCACCTGGGCCTTCTGCGCGGCTGTCCGGGCGCGCAAGGTGGAGCCCGTGATGGTCAGCCGGCGCAGCATCACGGTCATGAAGTTGAGGCTCGCCACCGAGCCCGTCTGGTGCGCGATGTTGACGAGGCGCCCCTCGATGGCCAGCGAGGCGACGTTCCTGGCGATATAGTCGCCGCCCACCATGTCGAGGATGACGTCGACGCCCTTGCCGCCGGTCTCGGCCTTCAGCACCTCGACGAAATCCTCGGACTTGTAGTCGATCGCCCGCGCCGCCCCCAGCTTCGTGCAGAGCGCCACCTTCTCCGCCCCGCCGGCCGTCGTGAACACCTTGTGGCCCCGCGCCGCATAAAGCTGGATCGCCGTCGTGCCGATGCCGCTGGCCCCGCCATGCACCAGCAAGGTCTCGCCCGGCGCCAGGCGGCAGCGATCGGAGACATTGGTCCAGACGGTGAAGAAGGCCTCCGCCGTCGCCCCCGCCTCGGGCCAGGGCAGGGCAGGCGGCTTCCTCAGGCACGAACCCTCGGGCGCCAGGCAATATTCGGCATAGCCGCCGCCGGCGACCAGCGCGCAGACCTCGTCGCCCGGCTTCCAGCGCGTCACGCCTTCGCCCACCGCGGCGATGATGCCGGCGCATTCGAGGCCCAGCGTATCCGGCGCGCCGGGCGGCGGGGGATAGAGGCCCAGCACCTGGATCAGGTCGGCGCGGTTCAGCGCCGTCGCCTTGACGGCGATCAGCACCTCGCCCGGTCCCGGCTTCGGCACCGGGATGTCGACGATGCCGAGCCGCCCGTCCTTGCCGGGGTTCAGCGGCTGCGCGGCGCGCATGGTTTCGGGGCGTGCGGTCATGGTCGGCCTTGCGGTTCTGTCGTGCGGAGTCGAGACTCCGCCAGCACGGAACGACGCGCAAGGGGAAGCAGGATGCCGCTCGACACAGATGACCTCGCGCCGCCGCCCAAGGCCCCGCGCCTCGACCTTGAGGTGATGTCGGTCGACGCCCTCCGCCTGCGCATCGGCGAACTGGAAGCCGAGATCGCCACGATCCGCGCCCTCATCGAAGCCAAGCAGAAATCCCGCTCCGCTGCCGAC
Organism: Alphaproteobacteria bacterium; assembly: GCA_020852655.1. Classification (GTDB taxonomy): domain Bacteria; phylum Pseudomonadota; class Alphaproteobacteria; order Micropepsales; family Micropepsaceae; genus JADZAI01. The sequence goes on along the minus strand of JADZAI010000016.1, from coordinate 9,725 downwards.
GCGTTCTTCAAGCGTTAGGTGCACGCCGGCGCCGGGCATCCGCCGCGATGCGTCTTGTTAACCTTCCGCGCTAACCATGCAGTGCGGCTGCTGTTGCGGCGGCGGGTGTTTCGTTCTGAGATTCCGGGCGGCGCGGAACCGTCCGGGCCGGCGGCGTGACCTTTGCATGACGCCCCCTCGGGAACCAGAACAGCACCAAGGCGGGACGAACATGGCAGGCGCGGTCTTCGAGACGCAGATCGGCGACGATCCTTCGCTGGGCGAACGCACCATGCCGGCGCGGGCCCTCGGCTTCGTGCGCTCGGAGATGTTCCGCCGCGCCTTCACCGGCGGCATGGCGATGGTGGAGGAGACCGCGACCTATCTCGATGGCCCGGGGCGCGAGGAATCGCGCGGCCTCGCCCGCCGGGCGGCGCTCGCCTATGCCGGCGAGAGCATGCGTCTGACGACGCGGCTGATGCAGGTCGCCTCGTGGCTGCTGGTCCAGCGATCGGTCGCCGACGGCGACATCGCGGTCGACGAGGTCGCAAAGGACAAATACCGGCTTTCGGCCCGCGAAGTCTGCAACGGCCGCAAGCCCGAGGCCGAGGAATTGCTCCCGGCCCGCCTGGTCGACCTGCTGGCCCGCAGCGCCCAGCTCTACGAGCGCATCGACCGCCTCGACCGTACCATCTACGGTGCCGATCCCGAGCCGGTGCCGGAAGGGGCGCGCGGCCAGCTCGACCGCCTCCAGTCGGCCTTCGGCAAGCTCGCCGGCGAATAGCCAGGCAGGCGGAACGGCCAAGCAAAAGGGGGCGTCGCCGCCCCCTCGCATTCGCTGCTCTGGCGGACGCTCCGCCTACTTCACCAGGCCTTCATAGCGCTTCTTGAAGCGCCCGACGCGGCCGCCGCGATCCATGATCTGGGCCTGTGCGCCGGTCCACACCGAGTGGGTCGTCGTGTCGATTTCCAGCGTCAGTTGCTGGCCTTCCGCGCCATAGGTCGAACGCGTCCAGTAGGTCGAACCGTCGTTCAGCTTGACGTTGATGAAGTGGTAGTCGGGGTGGCCTTCCTTCTTCATCGGAAGCGTCCTCTCAGTCGGCAAAATGACGGGTTTTTCGGGGCCGCGCCCCGAAACGAGCGGCGGCTGATACACGAACCGGCGCGCCGGGGCAAGCGGCGCACGCCGGTGTCCTTTCCCGGAACCGCGGTCCCTCGGCGTGACCCGGCGGCATCCGTGCGAGGCCCAGCCTTGCCCGGTGGCCGGCAGCCCCCTACAACGCCGCCGCTCATGTCCGACCGGCCGTCCACCTTTGCGCAGGATGTGGCGAACGAAGCCGCCGCCCGCCCGCGTTCCCGTCAGGTCGGGGCGCTGCGTGCGCTCCTGCCGTTCCTGAAGCCCTATCGCCTGCGCGTCGCCTGCGCGGGCCTGGCGCTGCTCGCCTCGACGACGGCGACGCTGGTCCTGCCGCTCGCCGTGCGTTCGATGATCGACCACGGCTTCAGCCGCGACAATGCGGGCTTCATCGATTCCTATTTCGGCGCGCTGCTCGTCGTCGTCGCCTTCCTCGCCGCCGCGACCGCGCTGCGCTTCTATTTCGTCACCTGGCTGGGCGAGCGTGTCGTCGCCGACATCCGCGCCGCGGTCTACAGCCACATCCTGAAGCTCTCGCCGTCCTTCTTCGAGACCGTGCGCACGGGCGAGGTGCTCTCGCGCCTCACCGCCGACACGACGCTGATCCAGACCGTCGTCGGCTCGTCCCTCTCGGTCGCGCTGCGCAATATCCTGATGATCGCCGGCGGCGTCGTGATGCTCGTCGTCACCAGCGCCCAGCTCACAGGCCTCGCCCTGCTGCTGGTGCCGGCGATCGTGATTCCGCTCGTCGTCTTCGGCCGCCGGGTGCGCGGCCTTTCGCGCATCGCCCAGGACCGCCTCGCCGACGCGACCGCCTATGCCGGCGAAACCCTCTCGGCCGTGCACACGGTGCAGTCCTTCGTTCACGAAGGCCGCGACCGCGCGCTCTTCGGCCGGGCGGTGGAGGATGCCTTCGCCGCCGCCCGGGCCCGCGTGCAGGGCCGGGCGCTGATGACCGTCTCGGTCATCTTCCTCGTTTTCGCCGGCATCGTGGGCGTGCTCTGGGTCGGCGCACGCCTCGTGCTCGCGGACCAGATGACGGCCGGCGAGCTCAGCCAGTTCGTCCTCTACGCCGTGCTCGCCGCCGGCTCCTTCGGGGCGCTCGCCGAGGTCTGGGGCGACGTCCAGGCCGCCGCCGGCGCCGCCGGGCGGCTCCAGGAACTGCTCGCCGCCCGCCCCGAGATCGTCGCCCCGGCGAACCCCAAACCGCTGCCCACGCCGGCGCCCGGCGCGGTGAGCTTCGAGGACGTCACCTTCCGCTATCCCTCGCGGCCCGCCGTCTCGGCCCTCGCCGGCTTCTCGATGCAGGTGAAGCCGGGCGAGACGGTGGCGCTCGTCGGCCCCTCGGGCGCCGGCAAGACGACCGTCTTCCAGCTCCTGCTGCGCTTCTACGACCCGCAGGCCGGGCGCATCCTCATCGACGGCGTGAACATCGCCGAGGCCCACCCTCAGGAAATCCGCCGCCGCATCGGCCTGGTGCCGCAGGAGACGGTGATCTTTTCCGGCCCGCTCATCGAGAATATCCGCTACGGCAAGCCCGAGGCGAGCGATGCCGAGGTCGAGGCCGCGGCGCGCGCCGCGCAGGCGCATGACTTCATCGCCGCCCTGCCGAACGGCTACCAGACCCTGCTCGGCGAGCGCGGCACCACGCTCTCCGGCGGCCAGCGCCAGCGCATCGCCATCGCCCGCGCGATCCTCAAGGACCCGCCGATCCTGCTGCTCGACGAGGCGACGAGCGCCCTCGACGCCGAATCCGAACGCGCCGTGCAGGCCGCGCTCGAAGGGCTGATGAAGAACCGCACGACGCTCGTCATCGCCCATCGCCTCGCGACCGTGCAGCGCGCCGACCGCATCATCGTCCTCGACGCCGGCCAGGCCACCGCCTCCGGCCGCCACCGCGACCTCATCGCCCAGGGCGGCCTCTACGCCCACCTCGCCAACCTCCAATTCGCAAGCGTTGGAGCGCTGTAGACAAGGGTTGCGGACCGGCTGTCGCACCGCGATATTGCAAGGCGGACAGGAGTTGGCGGATGAACGTCAAGATCGTCGTGCACGATGCGGAAGAGGGTGGCTTCTGGGCGGAAGCTCCCGCGCTTCCCGGCTGCGTCTCGCAAGGCGAGACGATGGACGAGCTCATCGCGAATATGCGGGAGGCCGTAGCCGGCTGGCTCGCCGTCGACATCCCGGAGCCTCAGCCGGGCGAACCCACCCGCGTCGTCGAACTCGCGGTGTGAAGCCGCTCTCCGGCCCAGCGTTTGCGCGGCTCGTCGAGAAGCGGGGCTGGACGTTGCTGCGCACGGCCGGGAGCCATCACATCTACGGCAAGGCCGGTGAGATAGCGCGGCTCTCGATTCCCTTCCACGGGTCGAAGCCGCTCAAGGCCGGCCTTCAGCGCCATCTCATGAAGCTGGTCGAACTGACCGACGCGGATCTTTAGGGCTCCGTCAGCTTGAACTCGATGCGGCGGTTCTTGCTGTAGGCGTCGGGGGTGTCGGCGGGGTCGAGGGGGCGCTGGTCGCCGAAGCCGGTGGCGGCGAGGCGCTTGGCGGGCACCCCCATGGCGATCAGGAATTTCACCACCGACATCGCCCGCGCCGCCGAGAGTTCGAGGTTCGAGGGGAATTGCGGCGTCGCGATCGGCCGCTTGTCGCTGTGGCCGTCGACGCGCAGGATCCAGTCGATGTCGTCGGGGATCGCGCCGGAAATCTCCTTCAGCGCATCGGCCAGCACCGAGAGGTCCACCCGCGCCTGGTCGGAAAGCTCGGCCGAGTTCACCGCGAACAGCACCTCGGACTGGAACACGAAGCGGTCGCCCTCGACGCGGATGTCGGCGCGGTCGCCGAGGATCTGCTTCAGCCGGCCGAAGAACTCGCTGCGGTAATCGGCCAGCTCCTTCACCTTCTCGGCGAGCAACTGGTTGAGGCGCGCGCCGAGATCCTCGATCTGGACCTGCGCGTCCTTGTTCTTCGCCTCCGAGGCGTTCAGCGCCTCCTGGAGCGCCAGCAATTGCAGGCGGAGCTGCTCGACCTGCTGGTTCAGCAGTGCGAGCTGCGCTTCGGCGCTGTCGAGCGCCACCGTCTTGCCTTCGAGCTCGGCCTTCGCGGCGGCCGCCGCGGCGACCTCCTTGTCCTTCTCGGCCAGCGTCGCGCGCAGCCGGTCCATCTCGGCCTTGAGATCGCCTTCCGTCTTCTGCGCGAGGCCGAGCTGGTCGGCGAGTTCGGCGATGCGCGCCTGGAGCGCGTTGATCGTCGCGTCGCGATTGTTGAGCTGCTGGCCGAGATAGAACTGGCCCAGCATGAAGATCGACAAGAGGAAGGTGATGACCAGCAGCAGCGTCGACAGCACGTCGACGAAGCCCGGCCAGTAGTCGAAAGGCCCGCGCGACCGCGCCCGTGCCGCCATAGGATCAGGCCTTCTGCCGCTCGCCCATGGCGGCGATGGTGCGGCCGAGGATCTTCACCTCCTGGCGCAATTCCTGGACGAAGACGTCGCGGTTCGCCTGCTGCTCATGGGCGAGCTGGCGCATGGCGTTCTCGATCGAGCGCATCGCGGCGGCGATCTCGCCGGACTGCTCCGCCCCGCCGGCCCCGCGCCGCTCCTCCATGCGCACCAGCGTGCGCTCCAGATTCTCGATATTTTCCGCCGTCTGCTCCAGCAGCGCCGAGAGATAGGCGGGGGCCGAGACTTCGCCTTCCATGACCTGCGCCGAGGCGCCGCCGCCGAGCCGCGTCACGGTCGACATCCATTCTTCCAGCGCATTGTAGAAACGGTTCTGCGCCTGGCCCGACTGGAGGTCGAGGAAGCCGAGCACCAGCGATCCGGCGAGGCCGAAGAGCGAAGACGAGAAGGCCGTGCCCATGCCCGAGAGCGGCGCCTCCAGCCCTGCGCGGAGCTGGTCGAAGGCGATGCCGCCCTCGCTGCCCGTCGGCAGCGAGCGGATCGCGCCGGCGACGCTGTCGACCACCAGGATGAGCCCCCAGAAGGTCCCGAGCAGGCCGAGGAAGACGAGCAGCCCCGTCATGTAGCGCGCGATGTCGCGGCTTTCGTCGAGCCGCGCCTGCACGCCGTCGAGGATCGAGCGCGCCGCCGGGGCCGAGAGCGACAGCCGCCCGCGGCTCTCGGCCAGCATGTTCGCCAGCGGCGCCAGCAGATGCGGCTGGTTGCTCGTGACCGGCGAGAGCGACGGGTCGGCGCGGCGCAGGTTGCTGATCCACGAGATGTCCGGCACCAGGCGCCAGACCAGGCGATAGGCGTTCAGGATGCCGAGCGCGAGCACGCCGAGGATCAGCCCGTTCAGGATCGGGTTTGCCATGAAGGCGGTGAACACGGCCGGCGCGATGAAGGCGACCGCCACGCCTGCAAGGCCCAGGAACACCGTCATGCGCAGCAGATAGGGCGCCAGTTGCAGCGTGGAGAAGGCAGTCGTTCGCGCGCGGGCGAGCAGGGCCATGCCGTGCGATCCTCATGGGTCCAAAGGGGACCGTTGGTCCCGATCAAGGCGAAGGTGTGGCAGCAGCGACTTTGGCAGTCTACGGCGACAAGGCTGCGACCGCCATCACGCGATCGACGCTGCCGCCACGCTTTGGCTGTTCAGACGCGCACGGCCTTCAGCGCCCGCAGGAGCTGCGGCTGGATCTCCTGGTTGCCGGCGACGATGCCGGCCTTGCCGCTCAGCATCTCGTTGCCGCCATTGGTGTCGGTCACCTGGCCCCCCGCCTCGCGCACCATCACGATGCCCGCCGCGACGTCCCACGAGCTGAGCCCGTGTTCCCAGAAGCCGTCATAGCGGCCCTGCGCGACATAGGCGAGGTCGAGCGCCGCGGAACCGGCGCGGCGGATGCCGCCGACCTGCGGCGTCAGCGCGGCGAACTGCGCGAAGAACAGCTCCTTGCGGCCTTCCTCCTTCAGGTTGAGGCCGGTCGCCAGCAGGCTGTCCGACATCTCGCGGCGGCCCGAAACGCGCAGCCGCTTGTCGTTCATGAAGGCGCCCTTGCCGCGCTCGGCGACATAGAGCTCGTCGCTGGCCGGGTTGTAGATGACGCCGGCGATCAGCGTCCCGTCGCGCTCCAGCCCGACCGAGATCGAGAAATGCGGGATGCCGTGGATGAAATTCGTCGTCCCGTCGATCGGGTCGATGTGGAAGCGGTGGTCCTTGTCCTTGCCGGCGATGACGCCGCTCTCCTCCAGCACGAAGCCGTAGTCGGGGCGCGCCTTGCCGAGTTCGTCGTGCAGCACCTTTTCCGCCGCGCGGTCGGCCTGGGTCACGAAATCCGCCTGGCCCTTGCGGCTGACCTGGAGCTGCTCGACCTCGTTGAAGTCGCGCCGGATCTGCCGCGCCGCCTTGCGGACGGCCGTGACCATGACGTTGAGATTGGCGGAAAGAACGGGCATGCGCGGGTAGGGTCCGGAGAGGGGCCGCTTCCTATCAGCGGGCGCGGGGCGGCTCAACCCGCGCCGCGGGGGGCTCGCCTGCGAGCCGCTTCGCCTCGGCCACCTCGTCCGGCGTCAGCCGCTTGACGAGGGCGACCTCCAGCGTGTCGTCGACCAGCCCGTTGGCCTTGGCGCGATAATACCAGACGAGCGCCATCTTCGGGTCGGCCGGAACCCCCTGGCCCTCGGACAGCATGGTCGCGAGGATGATCTGCGCCTGTCCCTCGCCGGCCTCGGCCGCCTTCAGGAACCAGCCATAGGCCTCGGCGGGATCGCGCGGCACGCCGAGCCCGCGCAGATGCATGAGGCCCAGGTTATACATCCCGTCGACATTCCCGCGCAGCGCCGCCGTTCGGAACCAGAAGACCGCGGCCGCGGCGTCCTGTTCCGGCCCGCCGCCGCCCTTCGACTGCCCTTCGGCGAAGAGGACACCCAGCGCATAGGGCGCGAGGTCGTCGCGGGCGGCGGCGCCGAACAGCAGCAGCGGGCGCGCCGCCTCGCGGTCCACCGTGCCGCCTTCGCCCCTTATGAGCATCAGCCCCAGCAGGACGCTGGCGCGGACATGGCCGCCCTGGGCCGCCTTGCGCAGCCATTTGCGCGCCTCGCCCTTGTCCTCAGGCCCGCCGACCCCGTCGCGATACATGCGGCCGAGCATGAAGGCGGCCTCCAGGTCTCCCCCCTCGGCTTCCGTCCGGGTCTTGTCGCGATCGAGCCGGCCGGGCTCCTGGGCCGCCGCAGGGGCCACGGCAAGCAGGGCCAGCACGAGCAGAAGGACCCTCATGCGCCGCACACCGCATTGAAGCGCCGCACCGCCGCGCGCGGGCCCTCGGCGTGGTCCCACACCCCGGCGCTCACCGCCAGGAAGTCGGCGCCGGCCTCGACCAGCGCCGGCGCGTTCTCGGCCGTGATGCCGCCTATCGCGACACAGGGCGTCTCGAACAATTCCGACCACCAGCGGATCAGGTCGGGCGTGGCGCGCGTCTTCGCCGCCTTGGTCGAGGTCGGAAACATCGCGCCGAAGGCGACATAGTCCGCCCCCGCCTCGGCCGCCTCCATCGCCAGATGGCGGCTGTCGTGACAGGTCACGCCGACGATCGCCTCCTTGCCGACGATGCGGCGTGCCTCGTCATAGGGCATGTCCTCTTGCCCGACATGCACGCCGTCGGCGCCGAGCGCCCGGGCGAGGTCCGGCCGGTCGTTGATCAGGAACGCCGCCCCCGCCGCCTGCACCGCCGGCATCAGCAGCCGCCCCGCCGCCAGCACCGCCTCGTCCGCCGCATCCTTCAGCCGCAACTGCACGCAGGCGACATCCCCGCCCGCCAGCGCATCCTCCAGCACCCGCACGAACGCCCCCGGCTCGAACGCCGGCGGGGTGATGAGATAGAGGCGGCAACGCGAATTGGTCATATTTTCAGGGGCTCAGCGCCGCGGTTTAGAATGTTGATGTACTGCGTATACGCGTAGGTCCTGTCTCGTGCGCGACCGCTGAGCTCGCGGACGATGCCCATGCTGCCGAGCATGTCCAAGGCGCGCGTGACGGTCGGATGGGACAGCCCGGTATCCCGCACAAGGGCTTGCGGCGAAGCAATGGGTCGCGCTTGCATCGCTTCGAGCACGCGCAGAACGGATAGACCTTGCCGGCCGAGTGCGACCAGACGGTCCTTGTCCTGTCGAAAGAGGTCCAGAGTTTCGCGGGCCGTTGAAACGGCTTCGCGTGCGGTGACCGCTACGCCCTCAAGGAAGAACGCGAGCCAGTCCTCCCACGCTCCCTTGGTTCGCACGTCTTGGAGCAGCTCGTAATACCGGGTCCGGTGGCGCTTGAGGAAGAGGCTGAGGAAGAGGAGCGGTTCCGACAATGCGCCGCCCGCACATAGAACGAAGGTGATCAGCAGGCGGCCGACGCGTCCGTTGCCATCGAGAAACGGGTGGATCGTCTCGAACTGGACGTGCGCCAGTCCCGCCCGGACGAGAAGGGGTAGCGGGTCGTTTTCCCGATGAAGATAGAGCTCGAGATCGCCCATCAGAGACGGTACGAGATGGGGCGGCGGCGGAACAAAGATCGCATTGCCGGGCCGTGACCCGCCTATCCAGTTCTGCGAGCGCCTGAATTCGCCGGGCTCCTTCTGGCTGCCGCGCCCCGATGTCAGCAACTCGCGGTGAATGTCACGGATAAGGCGCAGCGACAGCGGAAAACCGCCTCGGAGTCGCTGCAAGCCGTGGGTCATGGCCGCGACATAATTCGACGTCTCGACGACGTCATCGGTACCAGTTCCCTGCACCTCTGCTTCAAAGGCAAGCAGGTCGGAAAGTGAGGACTGTGTCCCTTCGATCTGCGACGAAAGGACGGCCTCCTTGCGTGTATAGGCGTACAGGAAGCGCTGCGGATCGGGCAGGACGGAACTCACGCCCTCGAGCTGACCCAGGGCAATCTGCGCGGCCTCAAGGGGGCGCTGTAGACGTGCAATGTCGAGGGAGGGCGGCGGAAGCGGCAGGGGAACGTAGGCTCTGACGGTCTCCCCTCCAACGGACGAGACCTCACTGCGTCCGATCCGGCCTTTCTCCTCCAATGTAAATTTCCTTCAGTGACACTGGCGCTATAAAAAGAAACTGGCAGTTCCTTTAATAGCGGCCGCGCCAATGAAAAGATAGTTCACAACGTCCCGAGGGGGCAGGGTGGGGGCCGTTACTCCGCTGCCTGCCTTTGCTTGGCGCCGAAGGTGGGGTCGAGGTCGCCGGCGGCGTAGCGCTTGGCCATCTGGGCGGTGGAGAGCGGCTTGATCTTGCCGGCCATGCCTTCCGCCCCGAACTCCTGGTAGCGCTGGATGCAGACCTTGCGCATCGCCTCCTTGGCGGGCTTCAGGTAGCTGCGCGGGTCGAACTCGCCCGGCTTCTCGGCGAACACCTTGCGGATCGCGGCGGTGATCGCCATGCGGTTGTCGGTGTCGATGTTGATCTTGCGCACGCCGTTCTTGATGCCGCGCTGGATTTCTTCCACCGGCACGCCCCAGGTCTGGGGCATCTTGCCGCCGTATTTGTTGATCTCGTCCTGGAGCTCCTGCGGCACCGACGAGGAACCGTGCATCACGAGGTGCGTGTTCGGCAGGCGGCGGTGGATTTCCTCGATCACGTTCATCGCCAGCACCGCGCCGTCCGGCTTGCGGCTGAACTTGTAGGCGCCGTG
>JADZAI010000015.1 GCA_020852655.1 Alphaproteobacteria bacterium | reverse complement strand
CCGCCAGATGACATGGCAGCCCGACACGACGGGCTTTTCCACGCTCACCGTCATCGACGCCGCCGGCCGCGCCGCGAGCGTCAAGGTGTTCGTCGAGTGAAGCCTGGCGCATCGCTGCTTTTCGGGACTGGCGCTCTACGCTTCCTGAAGTTGTTGACGGCAGCAAGTGCAATTATCGCTGCGCCCATTTCGCTTGTTAACTCCGCATCCGCCGCCGACCTTCCTCCCGGCTTCGTGCATCTGTCCGAGGTCGATTCCTCGATCCGGCAGGACATCCGCTATGCCGGCGCCGGGAATTTCCTCGGGCGTCCGGTCAAGGGCTATGCGGCCCCGGCCTGCATCCTCACCCGTCAGGCCGCCGAGGCGCTGGCGAAGGTTCAGGCCGCGCTCAAGGCCGACGGCGAGACGCTGGTCGTCATCGACTGCTACCGCCCGAAGCGCGCGGTGGCCGACATGGTCGAATGGACCAAAAGCGGCAAGGAGACGAACGCCGAATGGTATCCCGCAGTGCAGCGCAACCGGCTGGTGGCGGAAGGCTATCTGGCGCGGCGCTCGGCCCATTCGCGCGGCTCGACCGTCGACCTGACCATCGCGCCTCTGGACGACGCGAGTGCCGCGCCAGACCCCGCCTGCGGCGTACGCGGCGCGAAAACGCTGGAGTTCGGCACGGGCGTCGATTGCATGGATCCGGCCAGCGCCACCGCGTCAAACGACGTCTCGAAGACGGCGCGGAAAAGCCGCGAAAAGCTCGTCCGGCTGATGAGAGAGGCGGGCTTCAGGAACTATGCCCGCGAATGGTGGCACTTCACGCTTGCGGACGAGCCGTTCAGGCAGCCCTTCGATTTTGACGTGACAGGCAAATAGGCGTCACCGCGAAAGCAACGACTTCAGTTTCACGTCGGGCGACGCGAGTTCGGCCGGATCGGGCCGGACAGCTTTTCCGATCAGCATCTCCGCCAGCCTGATGTCGCGCGCCACTGCATTGCCGGGGCCGATGCCGCTGGCGGCCAGCAGGCGGCCGTCCTCGCCGAGATGGAAGAGGATGAAGGCGCCCTCCCCGACGTCGCGCCGCACGACCGTCGCCGCGCCATCGGCCAGCCCGGCGATCTGCAGGCTGAGATCGTACTGATCCGACCAGAACCAGGGCACCACGCCGAACGGCTCGTCCGCGCCCAGCATGTTGCGGGCAGCATGTGCGCCCTGATCCTGCGCGTTGCGCCAGGATTCCAGACGCACCCGGCGGCCGCCGTAAATCTCCAGCGGAAAAGAGCAGCAGTCTCCCGCCCCAAAAATGTTCTCGTCGCTGGTGCGCAGGCGGCTGTCGACCGCGATGCCGTTGTCGATGACGAGGCCAGCCTCAGCGGCCAGCGTCGTTACCGGCGACGCGCCGATGCCGACGACGAGAAAATCGGCCTCGATCCTGCGACCTGAGGCAAGCTCGACGACAATGGCGCAATCGCTCGCCGTAATCGCGGAAATCCCCTGCCCCGTGACAATCTCCGCGCCCGCCTCTTCGTGCCGCGCGGCGACGGCTCGCGCGACCTCCTCCGGCACCCCGCGCATCAGGATGCGCGGCTGCGCCTCGATCACCACCGCTTCCGCGCCGCGCTTGCGGGCGCTGGCGGCAAGCTCCAGTCCGATGAAGCCGCCGCCGATGATCGCGACCCGTACGCCCGGCTTCAACAGGCCGCGAATGCGCAACGCGTCGTCATAGGTGCGCAGCGTCAGGCAGTGCTCGCCGGCGGCAGCCGCCATCGGCAGCGTGCGCGCCGTCGCGCCGGTCGCCAGCAGCAGCTTGTCGTAGGCGATCGCGGAGCCATCGGCGAGACGCACCTGCCGGGCGCTCCGGTCGATGGCGACCGCCTCGCGCCCCGTTATGAGATCGATGCCCTGCTCGGCGAAGCGCTCCACCAGTGCTACATGCTTCGGCGCGGGATGGGCCTCGTCGGTGATGGCGTCCTTGGAGAGCGGCGGCCGCTCGTAAGGTGCGTGGACTTCCGCGCCGATCAGCGTCACCGGCCCTTCATAGCCGTTCTCGCGAAGGGCGAACGCCGCCCGCGCGCCGCACTCGCCCGCCCCGATGATGACCATGCCGGCTGTCATTGCTGCACCTGCTTCACGAAGGATCAGTCGGCGAACACCGGATAGAGCTCGCTGATGGCCGTGTCCTTGTATTTGGACCCCGGATAGACGTCCTTGATCCGGAGTTCCAGCCATTCGGTGCGGATCGCCGGCTTGAAATCCACCCGGCTCGCACCGCGCACATCCTGCAGCCCGACCGTCAGCGTCTGGCCATCGCCGGTCGTGGCCTCCAGCGTCTTCACCCGCGAATTCGCCTGCCAGATGCTTTCCGTCTTGTCATAGCCGTTGATGATCTCGAAGCCGGAAAGCAGGCGCGCCTTGCCGAAATGCAGCGTCAGCGTCTCGTTCAGCCCGTCATCCTTCTCGCCTTCCACCCACGCCGTCTCGCGATTGCCGTCGAACATCATGGAAGGCTCGTAGCGGAT
>JADZAI010000014.1 GCA_020852655.1 Alphaproteobacteria bacterium | reverse complement strand
GTCGCAAGCCGACCACCTGCGGAATCAGCATCGGAATCGGCTGGCCGAGCATGGCCGCCTCAGCCTCGATGCCGCCGACACCCCAGCCGAGCACGCCGAGGCCATTGATCATCGTGGTGTGCGAATCGGTGCCGACGACGGTATCGGGATAGGCCTCGCGCACGCCGTCGCGCTCGGCGTCGAACACGACCCGCCCGAGGAATTCGAGATTGACCTGGTGCACGATGCCGGTGTTGGGCGGCACGACCTTGAAATTCCTGAACGCGGACTGGCCCCAGCGCAGGAACGCGTAACGCTCGCCGTTGCGCTCATATTCCAGCGCGACGTTCTTCTTGAAGCTGTCCTTGCCGCCGAAGGCGTCGACCATGACCGAGTGGTCGATGACTAGGTCGACGGGGACGAGCGGGTTGATCTTGGACGGGTCGCCGCCGAGCTTGTCCATCGCGTCGCGCATCGCGGCGAGGTCCACGACCGCCGGAACGCCGGTGAAGTCCTGCATCAGAACGCGGGCCGGCTTGAAGCCGATCTCGGCGTCGCTCTTGCGCTTCTTGGCCCAGGCGTCGATGGCGGCAATGTCGGCCTTTTTCACCGCGCGGCCGTCTTCGTTGCGCAGCAGGTTCTCGAGCAGAACCTTCATCGACATCGGCAGGCGCGAGATGTTCTTCAGCCCCGCCTTCTCGGCCTTTTTCAGGCTGTAATAGGTGTAGCTCTTCGTTCCGACCGTAAGCGTCGATTTGGTTTTGTAGCTGTCGAGGCTGAGCTTATCGGTCACGGGCGGGTCGGTCCTGTCGTTAGGCTAGGGCCGCGCGGGAAATGCGCGACCGGAGGCGATTGTGCGCCGCGGTGTGTTAGCAGATTTCATTGCGAGTGGTAGGGGTAGAGAAACCGAAACGCGCATCGCTTTGCGAGGCTGAGGCTCAGCAAAGCTGAGGCCGGCACAAATCACGTCGGGGGAGGTCTGCCATGAGCACGAATGCCGCGGTGACCGTAGAGAAAAACGGTCCCGTGACGACCGTCATCCTCAGTCGCCCGCAGGCGCGCAACGCAGTCGATCGCCCGACTGCCGACGCCCTGGCCGAGGCCTTCCTGGCGTTCGACACCGACGAGCGCGCTTCGGTCGCGGTCTTCTGGGGTGCCGGCGGCGCCTTCTGCGCAGGGGCGGACCTCAAGGCCATCGCCGGCGGCACGGGCAACCGCATCGTAGATCCCGTCGCCGGCGGCAAGGACGCCAAGGGGCCGATGGGGCCGTCGCGGCTGGTGCTGTCGAAGCCCGTCATCGCCGCCATTGACGGCCCGGCCGTGGCCGGCGGGCTGGAACTGGCGCTCTGGTGCGACATGCGCGTCGCCGCGGAGGATGCCGTGCTCGGCGTCTATTGCCGGCGCTGGGGCGTGCCCCTGATCGACGGCGGCACCGTGCGCCTGCCGCGGCTGATCGGCCACGCCCGGGCGATGGACCTCATCCTGACGGGCCGGGCGGTCCACGCCGACGAAGCGATGGCGATCGGCCTGATCAACCGCATCGCCACCAAGGGCGAGGCCCGCCCGGAAGCCGAGAAGCTCGCCGCCGAGATCGCCCGCTTCCCGCAGGTCTGCATGCGGCAGGACCGGCTTTCGGCGATCGAACAATGGGACCTGTCCTATGACGAAGCCATGGCCGGCGAGTTCGCTCATGGCCGCACATCCCTCGCCGCCGGTTCAGCGGAAGGCGCCGCGCGTTTCGCCAGCGGCAAGGGCCGGGGCGGGCGCTTCGACGAGATTTGAGGCGCGGTGCCGTCCCTGCTAGGGCAGCGGCATGGTACCGAACATCACGCTCGACGCGCGGGATCTCGCCTGTAGGCGTGGCGAGCGCGTGTTGTTCTCGGGGCTTTCGTTCTCGGCCGGACCCGGCCTGACGGAGATCGTCGGACCTAACGGCGCCGGCAAGACGTCGCTGCTTCGCATTCTCAGCGGTGTGATGGCCTCGGCCGCAGGGCGCGTGCAGATGTCGCGGGGCGAGGTGTTGCTGGAGGCCGGCTCGTATGCCGCTGTCCTGCACTATATGGCGCATGCCGATGCCCTGAAGCCGCAGATGACGGCGCGCGAGAACCTGGCGTTTGCCGCGGCATGGTTCGGCGCCGGTATGAGTCCGGAAGCGGCGCTGGAGCGGCTTCGGCTGTCGCGCCAGTCGCACCTGCCGGTCGCCTATCTCTCGGCAGGTCAACGCCGGCGTCTTGCTCTGGCGCGCTGCTACATGCTGGCGCGCCCGCTCTGGCTACTGGACGAGCCCGTGGCTTCGCTCGATGCGGCGGGCCGGGCGCTGGTCGCAGAGCTTGTCGCCGGTCATGTCATGGGCGGCGGGACCGTGGTCGCTGCCACCCATGACGCTCTGAGCCCGGACGCCCGGCGGGTGGAGATCGCGTGAGCGGATTTATCGCCCTGCTTCGCCGGGATCTGGTGCTTGCTTTCCGCCTCGGCGGCGGGCCGTTCCTGGGCGTCGGGTTCTTTCTGACCGTGACGACTCTGTTGCCGCTCGGGGTCGGCGCGAGGCTCGAATTGCTCGGTCAGGCGGCGGGCGGCTTCCTCTGGGTGGCGGCGTCGCTGTCGGCGCTCCTGTCGCTGGAGCGCATTTTCCAGGCGGATGTCGAAGATGGCAGCCTGGATCAGATCTTGCTCGGACCGCTGCCGCTGGAGGCTTCGGTGCTGGCGAAAGCCCTGGCGCACTGGCTGACGACCGGGTTGCCGCTGACGGCCGCGGCGCCGGCGCTGGCGTTGCTGCTGAACATGCCGGTTGCCGGATATGGGCCGCTGCTGCTGTCGCTGCTGATCGGCTCGCCGGCGCTGAGCCTGATCGGCACCATAGGCGCCGCACTGACGGCGGGGCTGCGGCGCGGCGGGTTGCTGCTGTCGCTGGTGGTGTTGCCGCTGTTCGTGCCGGTCGTCATCTTCGGCGCCGGCGCCGTCGCCGCCGCCATCAACGGCTTCAACCCGGTGCCGGCGCTGCTGTTTCTCGGTGCGACAAGTCTCGTCGCGCTCGTCGTCACGCCCCCCGCCGCAGCGGCTGCATTGCGCATCCACCTGAGCTAGAAGCTCCGCCATGCTGCGATACGCGAATCCCAAGCGCTTTCTGGACCTCTCCGCGGCCGTTCTGCCGTGGCTGTGGCTCGGGGCGGCAGGTCTCATGGGCTGGGGGCTGTGGGCCGGCCTGTTCGCCTCGCCGCCCGACTATCAGCAGAGCGAGAGCGTGCGGATCATGTATGTGCATGTGCCGTCGGCGTGGCTGTCGATGTTCCTCTATGGCGTCATGTTCGCCGCCAGTGTGGTCGGCCTCGTGTGGCGGCATCCCCTGGCGGATGCGGCTGCCAAGGAAGCGGCCCCGATCGGCGCCTGTTTCACCGCCATATGCCTGGTCACCGGATCGCTCTGGGGGCGCCCGATGTGGGGGACCTACTGGGCGTGGGACCCGCGCCTGACCTCGGAGCTGGTCCTGCTGATCCTCTATCTCGGCTATATGGCCTTGTGGGCGGCGATCGAGGACCGGCAGAAGGCGGCGCGGTCCGCCGCCGTGCTCTGCATCGTCGGCGTCATCAACATTCCGATCATCCATTTCAGCGTCGAGTGGTGGAACTCCCTGCACCAGGGACCCAGCGTCGTGCGCTTCGAGAACGGCGCGCTGGCTCCTGCCATCGATCCCTCGATGCTGTGGCCCCTGCTGGCCATGGCTGTCGGATCGACGCTTCTGGCGATTGCCGTGCTTTTCGTCCGGATCGGAACGGAAATCGGCCGGCGCCGCCTGGCGACGCTCATGGCCCAACAGGCGGCCGGCTGATGCTCGAACATCTCGCCTTCGGAAAATACGGCTGGTTCATCTGGCCCTCGATTGCGGTCTTCGTGGTCATCACGGGCGGGCTCGTCGTCCAGTCGCTGTTGGCCTCATGGCGCGTGCGGCGTGAGCTCGCACGCTTCCAGGACGGCACCAGATCATGAGCCGCCTGGTCATACTGTTGCCGCTGGTCGTCGTGCTGGCGCTGAGTGCGCTGTTCTTCGTGCGCCTCGACAACGGGGACGACCCCTCGCACATACCCTCGGTCCTCATCGGCAAGCCGGCGCCGCAGGTGACGCTTGCAGGTCTGGGTGCTGCCCCCGGGTTTGGGCCCGCGGAGCTCGCCGACGGCCGCGTCAAGATCGTGAATTTCTGGGCGAGCTGGTGTGGGCCCTGCCGTATCGAGCACCCCATCTTCGCGACCGTGAAGGGGCAGGTCGACCTCTACGGCATCGCCTACAAGGACAAGACCGAGCAGGCCCTGGGCTTCCTGGACGAACTCGGAAACGCCTTCGACCGCATCGGAATCGACCCCGAAGGGCGCGCCGGCATCGAATGGGGGCTCTCCGGCGTGCCCGAGACCTATGTCGTCGATGGACAGGGGCGGATCGTGCTGAAGCATATCGGCGTGGTGACGCCCGAGGCGCTGCGCGACGAGATCATGCCTGTGGTCGCAGCCGCCCAGCGCGCCGGCACGAAGTAACCTGCGTTAACGTTGTCTTGAGGGACATGGTTAACAAAGGGTGCCATCATGATTCCGCTCGTTAATCCTTCGCTCGTCGCCGCGGCGAACCCGCAAGGTTCCGCGCAGTCGCAGGCGGCGCGCAAGGCGAACGCGGAAGCCTATGCGGCCGCCATGCGCGATGCGGGCGCCCCATCGGCACCGCGCGCAGACGCCCAATCCAGGCCGCAGGTCGCGACCGCCTTCGCGCGCGAAGCGCCATTCGGCGTCGAACGGCCGCGCTATCAGCGGCCCGGGTCGATCCTCGATCTGGTGGTCTAGCGATCCGGCCTATTCGCCGTCGGCCTATTCGCCATCGGCCTGGGCGGCGATCAGGATCAGGTGCTTCAGGAATTCGGTGCGCCTGGCGGCCGGGATTTTCGCGAGCAGGCGCTTCTCGACCTTTTTCATCGCGCCAAGGGCATTCTTGAGGGCACGATTGCCTTTGGCGGTTACGCGCACGGCGTTGGCACGCGCGTCGGCCTCGGTGCGGCGGCGCGCGAGCAGGTCGCGCTGGATCATGCGGGCAACGATGTCGGCAAGCGTAGAACGGTCGATGCCCGTCGCCGTGACGAGCGCCGTCTGGCTGGCGCCATCCTGCGCGTCGGCGGCGATGAGCACGGTCAACTGGCGCGGCGTGAGATCGGAGCCGCGTGTTTCGGCATCGAACAAATCGTCCGCAAACTGACTACAGCGCCGAAGCAGGTGCACCGGCGAAGTTTTGAGCTCGTATTGTTTTTGCGCCATGCCAGCCCCTACCGATGCGCGCTCCGTCGCGTCGTCCCTGTCGCACCAGCCCCGGCGCGTCGCAAGAACATATGGAGTCGACTGAAATCCGTGCGATCCTGTGTGGATCGCGTGATGCCAAGAAACGGGATGCTAGACAATTGACCTCGCCGCTTAAACCCCCAGCCGCGCCCGATTTCGCAACATTTGAGAAGCAAATTCCCGAAGGCGACACCTTGCCGCGCCTCGTGTGCCGCGATTGCGGGCACATCCACTATGTCAATCCGAAAATCGTGACGGGCGCTGTCATTTCGCACGAGGGGCGCATCCTCCTCGCACGCCGCGCCATTCATCCGCGCAAGGAGTATTGGACGCTGCCGGCCGGCTATCTGGAGGAGCGCGAAACGGTCGAAGCCGGCGCGGCGCGCGAAGCGATGGAAGAAGCGTGCGCGCGCATAGAGATCGACGCGCTGCTCGCCGTCTATTCCATTCCACGCATCAGTCAGATCCAGCTCATCTATCGTGCGAGGCTGGCCGAGCCGCATTTTGCGCCAGGCCCGGAAAGCCTGGAGGTCGGGCTTTTCGCATGGGACGATATCCCGTGGGACTTGCTCGCCTTCCCAAGCGTGCACTGGTCGCTGCGCAACTGGCGCAAGGTGATCGGGCAATCCGTCTTCGCGCCGTTCGGCAATCCGCTGGGGGACTTCGGCGACACGACCGATTGAGGGCCTGACTCGCAATTCAGCAGGGCCTCTTGAGCTGCGGCGCCGTATTCTCAGGCCGGTCACATACGGCGCGCGCGCACGTCATCAGGGAACTACTCGGAGAAAACGACCATGCAACCCCGGTTGAACCCCTACAAGATCGACATGGCCCTGCTGAAGCCGATGCTGGCGCTGGAAGAAAGCGTCATGTCGAGCGGGCTGGAGAAGAGCCTGATCCATCTGGTGAAGACGCGCGCGTCGCAGATCAACGGATGCGCCTACTGCATCCACATGCACACGACGGAAGCGCGGCGCGACGGCGAGAGCGAGGAACGGCTGTATCTGCTGGATGCATGGCGCGAGTCGCCGCTCTATACGCCGCGCGAACGCGCTGCGCTCGGCTGGACGGAGGCGCTGACGCGCGTCGCCGACACACATGCGCCGGATGCGGACTATGAGGCGCTTGAGCCGCATTTCGACGATACCGAGAAAGTGAAGCTCACGCTGGCGATCATGACGATCAATGCGTGGAACCGGCTCGCCATCGGTTTCCGGTCGGTGCATCCGGTGAAGAAAGCGGAAGCGGCCTAGGGAATGAGCCAGGCTTTCGCGCCCGCCGCCTGTTGCAGCAAGGCCTTCGGCAGGGCGCAGGTGTATTCGCCTTCGGCGTATGAGCCGATGGCATAGGGCGCGAAGTAGATTTCGGCGCGATCGCCGTAGACGAGCCAGTTCGAGAGATCCTGGATGCTCTCGGCGATCGTATCGGCATAGGTCTTCATGTCCTCGTCGACCTGTTCCTTCACTGTCGCCTCGGAATTCGGATCGTCGGGATCGGCGAGACGCTTGATCTTCTCCGCACGCAGCGCAGCGGAACAGGCTTCGACCAGTTTCGAGGTGCCGGCGTCATCGAAGTGATCCTTGTAGGCGGGAACGCGGCCGTTCTTCAGATCGACGAGGAAGGCGACCGTGTTGGTGTTGCCGTGCGCGCCGCCGCCATAGACATAGGTCGAGACATTGGCAGCGATGAGATCGGGGGAGCCGTAGGTGAGGGCGGCGCCGCCCTCGTACTCGCAGTCATATTCGGCGCCGGGCTCGACGGTGCGCGCGCCGCTTTCGGATTCTATGGCGTCGAGATGTTCGCCGATGAGCTTGTCGAAGAGCTTTTCGCCCGCGCGGGTCGCCGGCGCGCCGAATATGTTGACCGCCATCTCGGCGCGACATTCGGTTTTCGACTGCGGGCGCGAGACAACGAACGGCGTCATCGCCTGCGTGAGTCCGGGGCCGGTCTCCGCGCTGCCCGACAGGAAGGACGCGCGCCGGCGCGTCTTGTCGAGCAGGCACTGCGTGCGACTGGATGCTTCGTCATCATAGCCGCAGTGTTCCGCGCGTTGCTTGAGCCATGCGCGCTGGTTCGACTTCAGCAGCGCCTGTTGCGGCGTGGCCAGGCGCGGCAGGGTCGCGGCATAGGCGGCCGACATCTCGTCGTCGGCGGCTTTCAGCTCGGGGCTGGCGCAGATGTCCTTCTCGGTGTCGGTGCTCGCCTCCGCGCAATCGAAGGCGGCGGCCGGGTGACAGAACGATACGCCCGCGGCCAGCGCCGCAGCGAGGGCCGGCGCGCGCATGCTCGTCTCCTGATTAGATGGTGCGCTCCACCATCATCTTCTTGATCTCGCCGATCGCCTCCGCCGGGTTCAGACCCTTCGGGCAGGTGTTGGCGCAGTTCATGATGGTGTGGCAGCGATAGAGCTTGAAGGGGTCTTCGAGGTCGTCGAGGCGCTCGCCCTTGGCCTCGTCGCGGCTGTCGGCGAGCCAGCGATAGGACTGGAGCAGCGCCGCCGGGCCGAGATATTTGTCGCCGTTCCACCAATAGGACGGGCATGAGGCCGAGCAGCAGGCGCAGAGGATGCACTCATAGAGGCCATCGAGCTTGGCGCGCTCTTCGGGCGACTGCTTCCACTCGGCGACCGGCTGCGCCGACTCGGTGCGCAGGAACGGGTCGATCGAGGCGTGTTGGGCGTAGAAATTGGTGAGATCGCAGACCAGGTCCTTGACCACTTCGAGATGGGGCAGCGGGTAGACGTTCACGACGTCGCCCTTCACCTCGTCCATGCCCTTGGTGCAGGCGAGCGAATTGCCGCCGTCGATGTTCATCGCGCACGAGCCGCAGATGCCTTCGCGGCAGGAGCGGCGGAAGGTGAGCGTCGGGTCGATGTTGTTCTT
Organism: Alphaproteobacteria bacterium; assembly: GCA_020852655.1. Lineage (GTDB taxonomy): Bacteria > Pseudomonadota > Alphaproteobacteria > Micropepsales > Micropepsaceae > JADZAI01. The sequence continues at coordinate 3,226 of JADZAI010000014.1, read as the reverse complement.
GATCCAGATCAGGCCGTCGAGAACCATCGGCGCGGTCTGGTCGCGGTCGACGAAATAGGTGTCGACGCGGGGATTGTCGGGGCTGTCCGGATCGTAGCGATAGACGCGGAATTCGGTGAGCTTCTTCGCCGGCGTGCCGTCGGCAGCTTTCGGCTTGTCCCAGATCTTGCCTTTGCCGACGCGGGAATTCTTGGGAAGGCGGAGCTGAACCATCTGACGCGCGGGTCCCCGAAGCGAATTCTTGGTGGAAATCGCTTATCGGGTATGGGGGCGTCTCGCCAGTCCGAAAACGCGCAACGCCCTCCCGTTTACGTCAATCGGGCTTGGGTGCGGCTTGTTCCATGACAAGCCTGCCCCCGGGAGATCGCGGCTCCAGGCCGATCGTGGCAGAATGGGGGCGAGGTGGGCGTGACCAACGCTACGCGAGATGTGATGACGCCCTCAGGCGTGCTTCACGCGACGGGTGCTTGAACGGCGCGGCGCGGAGCCTAGGTTCGCGCCAGTCATTTCTGAGGATGCGAGGACATGGTTGCGCTGAAGGCGTGGGTGATCGGGCTGCTGGTGCTGTGGCTGCCGCCGGACTGGGTGCAGACGCGCGCCGCCTGCGGGCCGGTGTCGAGCATCGTGGTGCCGGGCGGCACGCCGGTGGAGGAGTGCTCGGCGGTCTGGACGCGCGGCGAGCAGGAGATCTACGCCTATGTCTGGAAGCCTTTTCCGCCGCGCGATGGCGGGCCGATGGTGAAGGCGGAGGAATGGCCGGGGACATTCCTCGGGCAGCCGATGCGGATCGTCCGGACGAAGACCTTCCTTGGCATGGACCAGGACGTGCTGGTCGCCGCGGTACATATCGACACGCCGTCGGCCAACGTCATGGTCTACGCGCGCGGCCTCAGCCTGGAGGAGTTCCGCGCGATTATCGAGGGCGGCGAACTGGCGCCGCCCGAAGAGGCGAAGGCGGCCCCGGCGAAGCCCTAAGTCGGGCGCAGATAGTTCAGCACCTTGCCGATGCCGTAGAGGTTTTCGTTCTTGTCATAGCCCGAGGGCTCTCCGGTACAGGTGCCGGAGACGATCTTGCCGGGGCCCTGGACCATCAGCACGGTGAACTTGGCGGCGGCACGGCCGGGATAGGTGATGCGGCCTTTCGCCCAGGGGGCGTCGAAGGCCTCGAGGCGGGTGATGCCGGCCTGGTCGATCGAGCCGGTGGCGCCGCCGCTGAAGAACTGCTTCCGCCAGACGTCGGCCGTATAGACGACGAGCGTAGCGTTGACCTGGTCCTGCGACATGTTGGCGGTACGCGGGTTCGGCGAGACCGTGACGGTGCAGCTCACGGACTTGTCGGCGCTGTAGGTGGTGGTGCCGCCGGCGAAGTCGGACCAGCCCTCCGGGATCATGGTCTGAAAGCCGCGGGCGTCGTCGCGGTAGGGTTTCGGATCGGCCGCCTGCACCGAAGTGACGGCAGCGGCGGCTGCCATTGCGACGAGAAGCACTCTTGCCCGCGACATCGCTCCCTCCTGTATTTTTCTGTAGCTTAGGCCTGCGCGGCGATTCTGTCAGCAGGTGAGGCGGGAGGCGGCGGGATGCCGGCAGCGTTGCAGTCGTTCGGCTCGGAAATCTGGGTGGCGGACGGGCCGACCGTCGTCGGCGCCGCCGGCTTTCACTTCCCGACGCGCATGGCGGTGATCCGGCTGGAGGGCGGCGGGCTCTTCGTCTGGTCGCCGATCGCCCTGAGCGATGGGCTGCGGGCGGAGGTCGAGGCCCTGGGTGCGGTGCGGCACCTGATCGCGCCGAACGGGCTGCACCACGTCTTCATCGGCGACTGGATGCGCGCATTCCCCGATGCGAAGGCGCACGCAGCGCCAGGACTCGCCGCCAAGCGGAAGGACATTGCCTTTGCCAGCGAGCTAGGTGCGGCGCCGGCGGAGTGGGGGGCCGAGATCGACCAGGCGGTGCTAACCACGGCGATCACGACCGAGGTCGTCTTCTTCCATCGGCCGAGCGCCACGGCGATCTTCACCGACCTGCTCCAGCAGCTTCCGAAGGGCTGGTATTCGGGCTGGCGCGCGATCGTCGCGAAGCTCGACCTGATGACGGCGGCCGAACCGTCGGTGCCGCGGAAATTCCGCATGGCCTTCGGCAACAAGCGCAGTGCGCGCGCCGCTCTGGCGCCGGTGCTGGCCTGGCCGGCGGAGAAGGTGCTGATGGCCCACGGCGCGCCGGTCACGTCCGGCGGCCAGGCGCTGATCGCCCGGGCGTTCCGGTGGCTGACCGGGTGAGGCGCTTTCAGCCCGTCAGTACACGCGCGCCTTGGGGGGGATGTACTCGATGTCGTTGGTCATCGTGTAGTCGTGGACCGGGCGGTAGTCGATCGTGACCTTGCCGGTCTCGTCGATCCACGCGAGCGTGTGCTTCATCCATTCCTTGTCGTCGCGGTCGGGATAGTCCTCGCGGGCGTGGGCGCCGCGCGACTCCTTCCGGTTCTCGGCGGAGGTCATGGTGACGACGGCTTGCGCGATGAGGTTGTCGTATTCCAGGCTCTCCATCAGGTCGCTGTTCCAGATCAGCGTGCGATCCGTGACCGAGATGTCCGGCGAGCCGGCGAAGACCTGATCGATCTTCTCGACGCCTTCCTTCAGCACGTCGCCGGTGCGGTAGACGGCGCAGTTGGACTGCATCGCCTTCTGCATCTGGAGACGGAGCTGCGCGGTCGGCGTGCCGCCATCGGCGTTGCGGATACGGTCGAAGCGCGCGAGCGCGGCGTCGCCGGCATCCTTGGGCAGGTCGCGGTGGCGTTCGCCCACCTTGACGATCTCGCCGACGCGCAGGCCCGCGGCGCGGCCGAAGACGACCAGGTCGGTCAGCGAGTTGGAGCCGAGGCGGTTGGCGCCGTGCACCGACACGCAGGCCGCTTCGCCGATCGCCATCAGGCCGGGCACGACGCTGTCGGGGTCGCCGCCGGCCTTGGTCAGCACCTCGCCGTGATAATTCGTCGGGATGCCGCCCATGTTGTAGTGGACGGTCGGGGTCACCGGGATGGGCGCCTTCGTCACGTCGACGCCGGCGAAGATCTTGGCGCTTTCCGAGATGCCGGGCAGGCGCTCATGCACGATCTTCGGATCGAGATGGTCGATGTGGAGATGGATCCACTCGCCGTCCGGGCCGCAGCCGCGGCCTTCGCGCATCTCCATGGTCATGGCGCGGCTGACGACGTCGCGCGAGGCGAGGTCCT
>JADZAI010000013.1 GCA_020852655.1 Alphaproteobacteria bacterium | reverse complement strand
GTGCGCACCGCGAGTTCCGAGCAGGTGCGCAGGCCCATCTTCACCGAGGGCCTGGAGCAGTGGAAGAATTACGAGCCCTGGCTCGACCCGCTCAAGGCCGCCCTCGGCAACGTCCTCGCCGAATATCCCGACGTGCCGAGATTCGACACGGCGGCCTGAGCGGCGCCGCCCTCAGAAATGCTGGCCGAACTTCACCCCGACGGTCAGCGGGCGGTTCGTCGCCTCATACGGATTGCCGCCGCAGACCAGCACGTTGCACGAGGTGAAGCGATAGAGCTCCGCCCGCTCGTCGGTGAGGTTCTCGACGAAGATTTCCGCCGTCGAATTGCCCCATTCGGCGCCGGCCGCAAGATCGATGGTCGCGAAGTCGTCGAGCTTGCCGAGGACGGAACGGATCGGCTCCCAGTTGCCGGTGATCCCGTTGAGCGTTCCGTCGCGCAGATCGGGCCAACTGCTCGTCTGATAGGTCAACGTGCCCTGGATATGCGCCATGACGTCGGCGCCGACCGCGAACTCGTAGCGCGCGACCATGTTCATCTTGAAGTCCGGTGTCGTCGGAAGGTCCTGGCCTTCGGGCGCATCGGGCCGGTTCGGATCGTCCGGACCCGGACAGACCGTCACGGCCTCGCCCGTCGCCGGATTGATGACGCCGCAGTAATCCTGCGACAGGCGCGTGTGGATATAGGTCGCCGAGCCCGAGAGCGTGAAGCCGTCGGCGGGCTTCCAGACGAAATCCGCCTCGATGCCGTAGATGCTCGCATCGCCCGCATTGCGGATCTCGGTGAAGGAGTTCTCGCCCAGGAACGAGAACTGGAAGTCGCTCCATTTCTGATAGAAGGCGGCACCGTTGAAGATCAGCTTGCCGTCGTTCCACGCCGTCTTCCAGCCGACTTCGTAATTGGTGAGCGTGTCGGAATCGTAGACCGGCAACTGCCCGGCGCGGCGGTTGATGCCGGGCGGGCGATAACCGGTGGAGATCGTGCCGTAGACCATGCGGTCGTCGTCGATCTGGTAGGACGCGTTGACCTTCCAGGTCACGCCGTCCTCCTTCACGCCGCGGTCGAGATTGGTGCACGGCGCGCGGTGGAAGGGCACGAACGGCGTGAAGCACGCCGCGACGCCGGTGCGGGAGCTGTAGCCGTCGCTGAAACCGAAGAAGCCTTCGATCGAATTGTCCGCCTTGAAGCCGCGCAGACCGCCGGTCAGCGTCAGCTTGTCGGTGACGTCGTAGGAGACCTCCCCGAACACCGCATAGTCCTTGTCGACGCGGATCTGCTCGGTCAGCCAGATCTGGTTCGGCAGGACGGCGATCGCATCGGCGAGGCCGTTGATGAGATAGTTCTGTTCGATGAAGCGCTCCTGGCGCTGGTAGAACAGGCCGGCGACGAAACGGAAGCGCTCATCGGCGGGCGACGCGATGCGCAGCTCGTGGCTGTCCTTCTTGAACTTGTCGTGCCCGGTGATGAACTGCGTCGGGTCGATCGGCGTGCCGGAATTATCGTAGATATAGGCGCCGTAGCCGTAGATCGTGTCGTAGAAGAAGGAATAGTCGGTGTAGTCCGACGCGGTGTCGAGCACGCGCTCCATGTGCCCGCCGGAATAGACGAGATCGAAATTGCCGATCTTGCCTTCCACCGTCAGCGCGGCCTGGAACCATTTGTCGTTGGCGTATTCCGGCACGAAATGCTCGACCTCGAGGTCGCCGACCTGCGGGTCGTAGGCGAAGAAGCCGTCGGCATGCGTCACCTGCCCCATGAGCGTGGGCGTGACGGTCCAGTTCTCGTCGAGATCGATGCCGACCGCGAGGCGGGCGCCGTAGGTCTCGTTGCTGTTGTAGTCGTCCTCGACGAAGGCGTCGTTGTCGATGGTGACGCCCGATGTCGGGTAGGTCCGCGTGCCGGGAACGTTGTCGATGTAGCCGCCGTCGCGCTCGTACCAGCCGACGAGACGCACCGCGACGCCCTCGGCCACCGGCACGTTCACATAGCCTTCCGCCGTGTAGCCCATGTCGCCATGGGAGACCTTGTTCACTTCGACGTCGTAGGAGGCCGAGAACTCGTCGGGATTCGGCTTGTTGGTGATGATGCGGAGCGTGCCGGCGAGCGAGCTGGCGCCGTAGAGCGTGCCCTGCGGGCCGGAGAGCGCCTCGACGCGGGCGATGTCGTAGACATGGATGTCGGGCGCGCCGCCGATCGTCGTGACCGGCTGTTCGTCAAGATAGATGCCGACCGTCGGGAGCGAGCCCGAATGGTTGCCGTCGCCGCCGCTGGCGACGCCGCGCATCGTGACGGTGGCGAAGCCGGGGCCGACGGGCGTGCCGCCGCCGCCGCCGACCGCGTAGGTGACGCTCGGCAGGTATTTCACATAGCTCGCGAAATCCTGGACCCGCAGGTCTTCCAGCTTCTTCGTGCCGAGCGCCTGGACGCTGACCGGCACCTTCTGGAGCTTCTGCTCGCGCTTCTGGGCGGTGACGACGACCTCCTCGTCGGCCTCCTGCGCCATCGCCGGCGCCAGATAGGTGAGGCTCGTCGTCGCCAGGAGAATCGAGCCGAGCCGCATGCCGAGACGGCTGCGGCCAACGTTACGCGTCGTGCTCATACCCATGCCCCCGCACAGCCATCACTCCGGATTCGATTGCCCACCGGATTCGTGCTTTTGTGCTATGCAGCAATTGGAAGGCGCGTTTGCCGCGCCGGTCAAGGGGCGCGGCGATCACGCCGCGGTGTTGTCGCGCCTCAAGGTGCGGTATGGGCGGGTCGGGCGGTCGAATTCGCCGGACCAGAGGATTTCATGACACAGGTGGCGACAGCGCCGACGCGCCCCAACGCCGATCCCGATGCCGGCTTCAGCCTGCCGGCCTGGGTGTATCGCGACGCCGAGTTCTACCAGGCCGAGATGGCGCGCGTGATGCGCCCGTCGTGGCAGGTCGTCTGCCACGTCAACGATATCCCGGCCGCCGGCGACTATCGCATGCTCGGTTTCCTCGGCGAGAGCATCCTCGTGATCCGCGGCGACGACGGCGCCGTCCGCGCGCTTTCGAATGTCTGCCGCCATCGCGGCGCGCGGATCGTCGACCAGGCGGCGGGCTGCGTGCGCAAGCTCAACTGTCCCTACCACGCCTGGTCCTACGAACTCGACGGACGGCTGAGCGGCGTGCCGCTGAAGGAGACCTATCCCGGGCTCGACATGCAGCGGATCGCCCTGCCCCGCATCGAGAGCGAAACCTGGCGCGGCTTCGTCTTCGTGCGGCTGGAAGGCGGCGGCCCCGGCGTCGCCGCGATGATGGCGCCGTACGAGGACGAGATCGCGCCCTACCGCTTCGAGGACATGCAGGCGATCGGCCGCGTGACGCTGCGGCCGCGCACCGTGAACTGGAAGAACATCGCCGACAACTATTCCGACAACCTCCACATCCGCGTCGCCCATCCCGGCCTCACGCGCCTCTTCGGCAAGACCTACGGCTCGCAGGCCGGCGAGTGGGCGGACCGGCTGTGGGGCACGCTGCTCGACCGGCCGTCGGAAAACCGCTCGGAGCGCATGTATCAGCGCGTCCTGCCGAGGCTCGCGCATCTGCCGGAGAGCCATCAGCGGCTATGGCTCTATTTCAAGCTCTGGCCGAACGTCGCCTTCGACATCTATCCCGACCAGATCGATTTCATGCAGTTCCTGCCCGTCTCGCCGACCGAGACGCTCATCCGCGAGATTTCCTACGCGCTGCCCGACGATCGCCGCGAGATGAAGGCCGCGCGCTATCTCAACTGGCGCATCAACCGGCAGGTGAATGCCGAGGATACGGTGCTGGTGCAGCGTGTGCAGGACGGGATGGAGTCGCCGAACTTCACCGTCGGTCCGCTGAGCGAGGAGGAAGTGTGCCTGCGCGCCTTCGGGGCGAAGCTCCGCAGCCTCATCCCCGAAGCCCGCCTCCACCACGCGCCCGAACCCGGCTGGAGCCGCCGCCGCGCATGACGAACTACGACGCGGTCATCATCGGCGGCGGCCACAACGGACTCGTCTGCGCCTTCTATTTGGCGCGCGCCGGCCTCAAGGTGCGCATTCTCGAACGCCGTGCCGTCGTCGGCGGCGCCGCGGTGACCGAGGAATTCCATCCCGGCTTCCGCAACTCGGTCGCGAGCTACACGGTCAGCCTGCTCCAGCCCAGGGTCATCGCCGACATGAAGCTCGCCGAGCGCGGGCTGACGATACGGGAGCGGCCGATCTCCAATTTCCTGCCGCAGGAGAATGGCGGCTGTCTGAAGCTCGGCGGCGGCCTGGAGCGCACCCAGGCCGAGTTCCGCAAATTCTCCAACCGCGACGCCGAGGCGCTGCCCGGCTACTACGACGCGCTGGAAGGCGTCGCCGACGTGCTGCGCCGCCTCGCGCTGAAGACGCCGCCCAACGCCGGCGGCGGCCTGCGCGCCCTGCTCCAGATGGCGGCGCAGGGCGCACCGATGGCCCGCCTGCCGATCGACCGCCAGCGCGACATCCTGGACCTCTTCACCAAGAGCGCCCGCACCTTCCTCGATACCTGGTTCGAGAGCGAGGCGGTGAAGGCGGCGTTCGGCTTCGACGCCATCGTCGGCAACTACGCGAGCCCCGATACGCCCGGTTCGGCCTATGTGCTGCTGCATCACGTCTTCGGCGAGGTGAACGGCAAGAAAGGCGCCTGGGGACACGCCGTCGGCGGCATGGGCCGCATCACCCAGTTGATGGCCGACGCGGTGCGCGAAGCCGGCGTCGAGATCACGCTGGAGGCCCCGGTCGCGCGCGTGCTGACGGACAACGGCAAGGCCGTCGGCGTGAAGCTCGAATCCGGCGCGGAGGTGATGGGCAAGGCCGTCATCGCCAATGTCGGGCCGAAGCTGCTCTATGAGCGCCTCGTCGCACCGCAGGATCTCTCCGCCGAATTCCGCCGGCGCGTCACCGGCTTCAAGGCAGGCTCCGGCACCTTCCGCATGAATGTCGCCTTGAGCGAACTGCCGGACTTCACCTGCCTGCCCGGCGACGGCGAGCATCTGCAAAGCGGCATCATCATCGCGCCGACTCTCGACTATATGGACCGCGCCTATGCCGACGCCCGCCGCTATGGCTGGTCGAAGCGACCGATCGTCGAGATGCTGATCCCCTCCACTGTCGACGACAGCCTGGCCCCGAAGGGCCAGCACGTCGCGAGCCTCTTCTGCCAGCAATTCGCGCCGGTGCTGCCCGACGGCCGGTCCTGGGACGACGAGCGCGAGGCGGCGGCCGACCACATCATCGACACCGTCACCCACTACGCACCGAACTTCCGCGCCTCGGTCCTCGGCCGGATGATCCTGTCGCCGCTGGACCTCGAACGGAAATTCGGCCTCGCCGGCGGCGACATCATGCATGGCGCGATGTCGCTGGATCAGCTCTGGGCGGCGCGGCCATTCCTTGGCCACGGCCATTACCGCGGGCCGATCCGGGGACTTTACATGTGCGGCGCCGGCTCTCATCCGGGCGGCGGCGTCACCGGTGCGCCCGGCCACAACGCGGCGCAGGAAATCCTCGCCGACCGCTCCCTACTCGGCCGCTTCCGGCGCTGGCGCTGAGCGCCAGCGCCCGGCGAAATAGACCGGGATGCCGGACGCCAGCAGCAGCACGCACCAGAGCGACGCCTCGACCCCTGCGCCGGTCAGCGCCCAGGCGGCATAGACCACGGCGATCGCCGCGGCCGCCGTCATGCCCGCGCCCATCGCGAGACGCCCCGCCTGCTTCAGCCGCAGCGCCGCCAGCCCCACGGCGAGATACATCACCAGCGACGACGAGGTGGAGATGAGCAGCAGGAAGCCGAAGAGCTCCGCCGTCGACCGGTTCGCGTTGAGCAGCACGGTCGCCGTCAGCAACAGGCTCGTCACGACCAGCGCCCGCACCGGCGCACCCGCTCGCGACGTCGCGGCGAACCAGCGCGGGAACGTGCCGTCGCGGGCGAGCGCATAGGGCAACTGCCCCTGCACCAGGATCCAGCCATTGAGGCAGCCGAGCGCGCTGATCGCCACGAAGGCCGCCAGCACGAGCCCCGCCGCCTGCCCCCAGACCGGCTCGGCGAAGGCCGCGACCGGCGCGCTGGAGCCGCCGAGCACCTCCGGCGGCATCAGCAGCACCAGTGCCGAAGACAGGAAGAGATAGAGCACGCCCGTCGCGACCGTCCCGATCAGCGTGGCGCGCGGAACGGTCCGCGCAGCGTCGCGCACATCGTCGGCCGGCACGGTTGCGGATTCGAGGCCCAGCATCGGCCAGAGCGTCAGCGTCGCGACCACGGTGACGGCGCCGAAGGAAATGTCCTCCGCCCGGAACGGCCGCAGCGACGCGCCGCCGTCCGAAGCGATCAGCGCAGCCGCGAGGCCGATGACCGCGAGCAGCGGCAGCAGCTTCAGCACCGTCGTGACGAGCTGCACGGTGCCCGCTGCCTGCACGCCCCGGCAATTCACCAGCGTCAGCACCCAGACCAGCGCCACCGTCGCCGCGGCGGCCCAGGCCGGCTCGGCGAGCGGCGGCGCGAGGGCGCTGAGATAGCTGACCGCGCCGGTCGCGATGGTCGCGTTGCCGACCCAGAGCGACACCCAATAGCTCCATGCCACTACGAAGGCCGGCAGCGGCCCGAACGCCTCGCGGGCGTAGACATAAGGTCCGCCCGTCACCGGCATCCACGTTGCCAGACGCGCGAACACCATCGCCAGCACCGTGCCGCCGGCAATGGTCACGACCCAGCCGATGACGGCATTCCAGCCGAAGGCGGCAAGCTGCGCCGGCAGCAGGAACACCCCGACGCCGATCATGTTGCCCATGACCAGCGCCACGCAGGACCAAAGCCCGAGCGGACGGCTGGCGGACGGAGCCGAGTCGTTCATCGCCCGACTAGACCGCAGCCGCGCCGCGAGGCCAACCGGGTCGCATGACCGGTGTTGCAAACGACGCCGGTCGGGCATTCTTAGCCCATGACCCTGCGCCCCAGCCGCTACACGACCTTCGCCCTCTGCGTGCTCGTCCTGCTCGTCGCGACGCCCTTTGCCGTTGGCCGCCCCTGGGTCGCGGTCGTGGCCGGTGTGGCGCTGGTGTTGGTGCTGGTCGGCATCCGCGACCTGTTCCAGCCGCACCATTCGATCCTGCGGAACTATCCGGTGCTCGGCCATATACGCTGGCTGGCCGAAACGGTCCGCCCCGAGATCCGGCAATATCTCATCGAGGGCGAGGACGACGCCGCACCCTTCTCGCGCGCCCAGCGCAGCCTCGTCTATGCCCGCGCCAAGAACGAAGGCAGCGAGAGGCCGTTCGGCACGCTGATGGACGTCTATCTGGAGGAGTATGAGTTCATCGGCCACTCGACCCGGCCGGTCCCGCCCGGCGATCCCGCGAGCTTCCGGATCGCGATCGGCGGCCCGGAGTGCACGCAGCCCTATTCCGGTTCGATCTTCAACATCTCGGCGATGAGCTTCGGCTCGCTCAGCGCCAATGCGATCCGTGCGCTGAACAAGGGCGCCAGGATGGGCGGCTTCAGCCACGACACCGGCGAAGGCAGCATCAGCCCCTATCACCGCGAGTTCGGCGGCGATCTCGTGTGGGAAGTCGCCAGCGGCTATTTCGGCTGCCGCACGCCGGAAGGCGCCTTCGATCCCGAACGCTTCGCACGCCACGCGGCCGAGCCGCAGGTGAAAATGATCGAGATAAAGCTGAGCCAGGGCGCGAAGCCCGGGCATGGCGGCATCCTGCCCGCCGAGAAGGTCAGCGCCGAGATCGCCGAGACGCGCGGCGTCGCGATGGGCCGCGATTGTATCTCGCCGGCCCGGCACAGCGCCTTCTCGACGCCCGTGGAGATGATGCAGTTCATCGCCGAGCTGAGGCGCCTGTCGGGCGGCAAGCCGGTCGGCTTCAAGCTCTGCCTCGGGCACCCCTGGGAGTTCATGGGGATGGTGAAGGCGATGCTGGAGACCGGCATACGGCCCGACTTCATCGTCGTCGACGGCAAGGAAGGCGGCACCGGCGCCGCGCCGGCCGAGTTCAGCGACCATCTCGGCGTGCCGATGCGCGAGGGCCTGCTCTTCGTCCACAACACGCTGGTCGGCGCAGGGCTGCGCAAGGAAATCCGGATCGGCGTCGCCGGCAAGATCGTCAGCGCCTTCGACATCGCGCGCGTGCTGGCGCTGGGCGCCGACTGGGCGAACGCGGCGCGCGGCTTCATGTTCGCGATCGGCTGCGTGCAGTCGCGCTCGTGCAACACCAATCGCTGCCCGACCGGCGTCGCGACGCAGGATGCGCTGCGCCAGCGCGCCCTCGTCGTTCCGGACAAGGCGGAGCGGGTAGCGAATTTCCATCGCAACACGGTGAAGGCGCTGTCCGAGATGCTGGCGGCGGCCGGCCTCGCCTCGCCCTGGGAGCTGGGGCCGCACCATATCGCGCGGCGCGTCGACGAGACGGAGATCCGCCTCTACAGCAACATCTTCCCGTATCTGAAGCCGGGCGAGCTGCTGGACGGCAGCTGCACCAACAGCTTCTACGCCCGGAGCTGGGCGATGGCGCGGGCCGACAGCTTCGACCCGCTGAAGGCCGCCTGACGCCTATTTGATCGCCAGCGGCGTGATGGGCGAACCGACGCCGCCGATGGTCTTGATCGGCGGCGAGGTGAACAGGAACTCATAGACGCCGTCCTCAGCGCAGTCGGCCGCCAGCGATTCCAGGTCGAAGATCTCGCCCAGCGTCATGCCGAGATCGCGGATCAGTACACAGTGCAGCGGCAGCGCCATCTTGGCGGGATCGAGGAATTCGACCGCCCAATTGTCGGAGCAGGTCGCCGCGACCTCGCGCTTCGCCAGCCACTCCGCGCAGGAGAGATGCAGGCCGGGCTCGCCGTTCCAGTAGATCTCCGGCTTCCCGTCGATCACGTAATGGCGCATCCACCCTGTGCGCACGATCAGGATGTCGCCGGGGCCGACCTTCACGCCCTGCCTCGCTTCGCAGCGCTCCAGCTCCTCGGGATGGATCGCATGCTCGGGCGGCAGGCGATCGACGCCGTTGAGCGCCGCGATGTCGAGCAGCACGCCGCGCCCGGCGACGCCCTTGGCGGCGATCTGGTGGATCGAGAGGACCTGCGAGCCGCCCTGCGTGCGCACGCTGTCGGCCGGCACGCCGTTATAGTAGCAGCCGTCATAGCCGACATGGCCGAGGCCATCCCACTGCGTCACCGATTGCAGCGGCATGAAGATGTAGTCGTCGCAGATGATGATGTCTTCCCAGCCCGGCATCGTCCATTTGTCGAGCGCCGTCATCGACATCAGGTGGATGGGATTGGTGCGCGAGCGTCCCGGCAACTGGATACCGCCCGACGAAACCGGCACGCCCATCTCGAACAGTTTGCCGGTCTTCACCAGCTTGCCGGCGGCCGCGAGCCGCTCCTGCGTCAGGTGGTTCAGGGTGCCGAGGACGTCGTCCTTGCCCCAGCGGCCCCAGTTGCTGATACGCTTGCCGATCGCCTTGTAATCTTCCACTGCGTTCTCCCGTTTTCTATGGCTTTGCAGGGAACATACTGGCCCAAGCCGGAACGGCTGTCCGCAAAAATTGGAGACCGGACCAAAACGTCAGCGCAGGCGGTCCTTGAGCGCGTAGCCCGCCAGCGCCGCGGCGAGATATGCCTTGCGCAGCCACGGCAGCGGGAAATGCGGCGCAGGGCGCTGCATGAAGCCGGGGAGGTCCGGCGCCGTACCGGTCGCAGCCAGCGCTGCGAGCTGCGCGCCCAGCTCTGTGCCCAGCGCCACGCCGCTGCCGTGGTAAGCGCAGGCGTGGAAGGTCGTGTCGTCGAGCTTGGCGCAATGCGGCACGAGGTCGGCGGCGAGATCGACGAGGCCGCTCCAGCAATGCGTGATCTCGACCTGGCGCCAGGCCGGGAAGAGCCGGTGGAAATCGCGCGTGAGGCGCGCGCGGAAACGCTGCGCCGCCTGCGGCGAGGCTGAGAGGCCGCCGCGACCGCCGAAGAGGAAGCGTCCCCCCGGCAGCAGGCGGAAATAATGCAGCAGCTCGTAGCTGTCGCTGGCGACGCCGGTGCTCGTCCAGCCCTGCGCCACCTGCTCCCCGGAGGTGAGCGGGCGGGTGACGATGATGTTCGACTGCACCGGCAACACCCGCCCGCGCAGCCGCGGCGAAAGCCCCTCGGGCTGATAGGCGCCGGCCGCGATGATGACCTTCGGCGCGGTGACGACGCCGCCTGCGGTGCGGAAGCGATGCCCGCCGCCCTCCCGCGTCCACGCGATGACCGGGCTGTGTGGGAAGATGCGAGCGCCGTGGCGCGCCGCGGCGAGCGCGAGGCCGTCGACATAGTTGCGCGGATGCAGCCCGAAACCGGCCGGCTCCCACAGCGCGCCGTGAAAGCCGTCCGCCTTCATTCCGCGGGCGGCCAGCGTCGCCGGATCGAGCACGACCTGATCGCCGGTGCGCGCGCGCCGGAACGCCGCAAAGGCCGCGGTGCTGTGGGCAAACAGCATTTCGCCGCCCGGCTGCGGCTCCGCCGCAATCGCTTCGGATTGCAGCAGCCCGGCGACCCGGTCGACGGCCGCATGTGACAAACGATCGAAGCGCGCGGCGTCGCCGGCGCCGAAGCGCCGGGCGATGGCGGCGAGACTGCGCTTGGCTCCGCCGGGCACGCAGAAGCCGCCATTGCGCCCCGAGGCGCCCCAGCCGATCCCCGCCGCCTCCAGCACGGCCGGGCGAAGGCCGTGATCGCGCGCCAGATGCAGCGCCGCCGAGAGGCCGGTGATGCCGCCGCCGAGGATCGCGACGTCGGCATGCTGAGCGTCCGCGAGAGGCGCGCATTCCGGTCCGGGACCGGCGCTTTCGGCCCACCAGGTCGCCGGCGGCGCGGCGATGTCATAGGCGCGCGGGTGATAGAGACCCGGCGCGCCTACGGGCGAAGCGGCCGGGCGCGCCGTCATCGCCCGAACGCCCGCGCCGCGTCAGGTCGCGCGGTCGAGGCTGGGCGAATCGCCATGCCGGTGCGTGCGCGGAGCCACGAGGGCTTCCTGAAGAGCAGCATTGTGGCTCGCCGCGTCCTCTTCCGCGGTGATCGGATCGTCGTCCCCGGGCTGCTTTGCCGTGACGAGCCGGCCGAGCCGGGGCGAGAGCCAGGCTTCGAAGCTGTCGACGATCTCATAGACCGCTGGCACCAGCACCAGCGACAGCGCCGTCGAGCTGAGCAGGCCGCCGATCACGGCGATCGCCATGGGCTGGCGGAATTCCGCGCCGTCGCCGAGGCCGATGGCGGTCGGCAGCATGCCCGCCGCCATCGCCGCCGTAGTCATGACGATCGGCCGCGCCCGTTCGCGGCAGGCGCTGATGAGGGCCTGCCGCATGTGCACGCCGCTGCGCTCCGACTCGATTGCGAACTCGACCAGCAGGATCGAATTCTTCGCAGCGAGGCCGAACAGCATCAGCAGCCCGATCAGCACCGGCATGGTCGTCGGGAGGCCCGATATCTTGAGCGCAAGGAAGGCGCCCAGCATGGTCAGCGGCAGGGCGGAGAGGATGACCGCCGGCTTGAAGAAGCTCTGGAACAGCAGCACGAGCACGGCATAGATCAGCCCGAAGCCGGCGAACATCGCGATGCCGATGCCGCCGAAGAGCTCGCCCATCACCTCCGCGACGCCGGCCTGCGCCTCGCGCACGCCCTTCGGGAGATTCTGCATGATGGGCAGCTTGTGGACGTCGACGAGCGCGGTGCCCAGCGTCACCTTGTTGAGGTCGGCCTGCACGCTGACGCGCCGTTCGCGGTCGTAGCGCGTGATCTGGCCCGGCCCCGCCTGGAACGACAGATCGGCGATGCTGGACAGCGGCGTCGTCTTTCCGTTCAGCGTCGGGATCTGGAGATTCGCGATGTCCGAGAGGTCGCGCCGGGCGTCGCTGGGCAGCCGGACACGGATCGGCAGACGCCGCGTCCCGGCGGAGAACTTGGCGACATTGGCATCGATGTCGCCGATCGTGGCGATCCGGATCGCCTGCGCGATGGCGGCCGACGACACGTTCAGGCGCGCCGCCTCGGCCGCGCGCGGACGGATGATGAGTTCGGGCGAGGCCGGCGGCGGCGTCGGCCGCGGCTCCAGCACCGAGGGCAGCGCGCGCATCTCCTGGAGCAGCTGGAGCTGCGTCTTCTCGAGCGTTGCGGAATCGCGCCCGGCCAGCACGATCTCGACGCCGGCGGCGCCGAAGGACGCCTGGTTGGTGATACGCACGTCGGGAATCTCGCGCAGCAGACCGGTGATCGAACGCTTGAAGGCGTCCGTCTTCATGCTGCGCTTCTCCTTCAGGATGACCGTGATCGTGCCGGCCGAGAGGCCCGTACTGCCCCCGGCGCCGATCGGGCCGCCCGACAGGACGGTCGACCCGACCTGGGCGAAGACGCGCAGCACGTCCGGCCGCTTGTGCAGCTCGGCCGTCACATGTTCGATCGCCTCTTCCATGTCGGCGATGGTCGCGCCCTGCGGGCCCTGCACATTGAGGTAGAGATAGCCCGAGTCTTCCACCGGCTGGAGGTCGGCCGGGATCGTGTATGCGATGCCCAGCGCCCCGACGAAGCAGGCCGCACCGATGACGCTCGACCACCAGCGATGCGACAGCGACCAGTTGAGTGCGCGCGCATAAATCGGATTCAGCGGCGGCCGTGCGCTGGCATGGCGCGCCGGCTTCAGGAAATAGGCCGCCATCAGCGGCGTGACGAACCGCGCGATGGCGAGCGAGAACAGCACCGCGACCGCGACCGTGACGCCGAATTCCTTGAAGAACTGCCCCGCCTGGCTGCCCATGAACGAGACCGGCAGGAACACCACCATGATCGACGCCGTGGTCGCGATGACCGCAAGGCCGATCGCGTCGGCGCCCACCAGCGCGGCGCGATAGGGCGTCGCCCCGCGCTCGATGCGTTTCTCGATATTCTCGATCTCGACGATCGCGTCGTCGACCAGGATGCCGATGACCAGCGTCAGCGCGAGCAGGGTGATAAGGTTGAGGCTGAAGCCGAACCAGAACATCGCCGCGAAGGTCGGGATCAGCGACAGCGGCATGGCCGCCGCGGCGATCAGCGTCGAGCGCCAGTCGCGCAGGAAGAGCCAGACGACGAGCGCGGCGAGTACCATGCCCTCCAGCAGCACTTCCATCGTCGCGTCGTAGCTGTTCCGCGAATCGGTGACGATCGAGACGATCGGCGTGATCTCGGTGCCGGGGTGTTCCGCGATAAGCCGCGCGACGACGACCTTGACGCCGTCCTCGACCGAGACCTCGCTGGCCGCCGAGGTGCGCGTGACCTGGAACGCGACCGCCGGCCGCCCGTCGAGGCGGGCGAAGCCGCGCCGCTCGGCGATGCCGTCCGAAACGGTCGCGACGTCGCCGAGGCGCACATAGCGCCCGGCCGCAAGGGGAATGGTCAGTTCGCGCAGCGCGTCGACGGTGACCGCCGAGCCCAGCACGCGCACCGTCTGTTCGCGCGCCCCCACATCGGCCCGGCCGCCCGTGTCGTCGCGGTTATAGGCGGCCAGCGCGTTCGAGACGGCGGCCGCCGTGATGCCGTTGGCCGCAAGCTGCGCGGGGTCCAGCGTCACGTTGATCTCGCGCTCGACGCCGCCGACGCGGCGGACCTGCGAGACGCCGTGCACCGCCTGCACCGCGCGCGACACCGTGTCGTCGACGAACCACGAGAGGTCGACATCCGTCATGCCCGGCGCACTGACGGCAAAGGTCAAGATGGGCTGGTCGGACTGGTCCAGCCGCGTTACCGTGGGCGGCTCGATCCCGGTCGGCAGGATATTGCGGGTGCGCTCGACCGCCGTGCGCACATCGTCGACGGCGCGTTGCAGGTCCACCCCGATCTCGAACTGGACGACCGTCGTCGAAAGCCCCAGCGAGACGTTGGACGTGATGTGACGCAGGCCGGAGATGCCGGTCATGGCATCCTCGATCGGCCGGGTGATCTGCGTTTCCATCTCCGTCGGGGCGGCGCCGGACTGCACGACCGTCACCATCACGACCGGGAACTCGACATTGGGGAAGCGCTTGATCGGCAGCACCGAGAAGCACATCAGCCCGACGATGGTCAGCGCTAGCACGCTGACCGCGACCGGTACCGGATTGCGGATCGCCCAGGCCGAGAGCCGGAATTTCACGGCGTCGCCTCCGCGGTCGCGTCCACAGGCGTCACCTGGTCGCCGTCCAGAACGAAGCCCTGTGCGCCGACCAGCACGCGCGTCCCTGGCTGCGGGCCGTCGAGCAATTCGACATAGCCCTCGGCACGGCGCCCGATCTTCACCCCCACCGTCTGGACCTTGTCGCCGTCGCCGACCGCCATCACCGTGGCCCCGTCCGCCGTGTAGCGCACGGCGCCTTCGCGCACGGACCGGACGGGCGCCTCGGGCGAAGCGAACACCACATTGGCAAAGCCGCCGGGCCGCAGGTCGTCCCGCACCGGCAACAGAACGCGGGCGCGCCCGAGCCGCGTGTCCCGATCGAGTTCGGCGCTGACGAGACGGACGGTTCCTTCGACCGTGGCTCCGGACTGAAGGGTCACCTCGGCCTTCTGGCCTCCGACCACCAGCCCCATGCTGCGTTCCGGAATTTCCGCGTCGACCTCGACTTCGCCCCCGCTGGCGATGCGGAACATGATCGTCCCGGGCGCCGAAATATCGCCCGGCCGCACGGTGCGCGACAGGACCCGCCCGGCGACCGGCGCCCGAATGGTCATGAGGTCGCGCCGGATGGTCAAGCCGTCGAGCGCGGCCTGCGCCTGCGCCAGGGCGGCCTGTGCCGTCTTCGCCGCGAGCAGCCGGGTGTTGATGGCCTCTTCGGACATCGCGGCCGAGCCGGCGATCTTCAGGCGCGAGGCCCGCTCGGCCTCCTGGCGCGCCTTCTCCGCCGCGACCTTGGCCTGCTGCACGGCCGCCCTGCGCTGGGCGATGTCGACATCGAGCAGCGTGGTATCGAGCTGGGCCAGCACCTCGCCCTTCTGCACCGTCGCCCCCTGGTCGACCGGAACGCTGGCCACCTGATAGCCGGCAAGCTGCGTCGACACGGCGACCTCCTCGCGCGGCACCAGCCGTCCGGTGGCGATCAGGCCCTGGTTTAGCGGGCGCATTTCGACGCTCACGACCTTGACCGCCCGCGGGGCATTCGCGCCCTCCGGCTCTTCGGTCGAAGGCGAGCAGGCCGCCAGCAGCAGGGCAAGCAGCGCTGCCGGCGCCAGCCGGCGCAGCGGCGGCCGATTTCCAGACATGATAGAACCTTGGGCGGAGCGGATGAGACCAGGCGCCTGCGACACGCGGCACATCCCCTTAAGACCAAGCGGCCGAAGCCGAGGCAACAGCAAATTTCATAACACGTTCTTGCGAAATGGACCGGGACCGATCCTACCGTCCAAAGCCTTCCGGATTATAAGCGAGGTGTAGCCGCGGTGCAGCGCTTTCGCCCTCCGGAAGGCCCGCCGGCACTATTGACGTAACGTCCCCTGCGGCTCTGCGTTGCGCGATTTCGATCTCGTCGTCGCGCGATGAAGACCGCCGCCGCCCGCACCTACACCGGATGCGCGGCGTAGGTCTCGGCGGCCCGCAGCACGCGCAGCAGATTGCCGCCCCAGATCTTTTCAAGGTCGGCCTTGCCGTAGCCCGCAGCGAGAAGCCGCGCGGTGATTTCGGGGATGCGGCTGACGTCGTTCATGCCGGCGACACCGCCGCCGCCGTCCCAGTCGAGCCCGATGCCGACATGGTCGACGCCGGCCACTTCGAGGGCGTGAAGGATCTGGCGCATCACGTCGTCGATCGACGCCTGCGGTGCCGGATAGCGTCGGGAAATCTCGGCATAGGCCTGCCGGAAGGCCGCCCGCCGCTCGGGCGGCAGATCATCGAGCGCGCCGTATGTGGCGCGCAGCGCCTTCAGCGCGGCGGCGCGTTCGGGAATCTCCGGCAGCTTCGCGATATATTCGCCGAGCGAATTGATCCGGATGACGCCGCCTGCCGCCGCGAGGCGGCGCAAGCGCGCATCGTCGATATTGCGCGGATGGTCGTAGACCGCGCGGCAGCCCGAATGCGACAGCACGATCGGCGTCTTCGACAGGCGCAGCAATTCGTCGAACACGGCATCCGACGCATGCGACCCGTCGAGCACGATGCCGAGCCGGTTCGCCTCTGCCACGAGTGTGCGTCCGAACGGGCTGAGGCCGTTCCATTCGGCGCCCTTGAGATCGGTCGCGGAGTCGGCGATGTCGTTGTTGGTGAAGTGGACGAGGCCGAGCATGCGCACGCCGGCCTGATGGAAGCGCGCCAGCTTCGCCGCGTCGTCGCCGAGCGGATAGGCATTCTCGATGCTCACGAAGACGACGCGCTTGCCCGCCGCCGCGATCGGCGCCGCGTCGTCCGCCCTCAGCGCAAGGGCGAAGGCCTCGGGGTGATCCGCCACCATCTTGCGGATCAGTTCGCCGCGATGCCACGCCGCCGCAAACGCCTTCGCCTTGCCTTCCGGCGTGCGCGGCCCCTGGCCGATGAAGATCGCGAAGAAGCCGCCGTCGAGGCCGCCCTCGGCCATCCGCGGCAGGTCGACCTGCGAGAGATCGTCGGCGACGTCGTGGCGCTGCATGATGTCCCAGCCCGGCCGTTCCAGATCGAGCGGCGTGTCGAGATGGGAGTCGAG
Source organism: Alphaproteobacteria bacterium (assembly GCA_020852655.1). Taxonomy (GTDB): domain Bacteria; phylum Pseudomonadota; class Alphaproteobacteria; order Micropepsales; family Micropepsaceae; genus JADZAI01. The sequence goes on along the minus strand of JADZAI010000013.1, from coordinate 62,774 downwards.
CGTCAGCAGCGCCTCATGGAGCTTGCGCGGGTCTTCCGGCGCATGGGCGCAGGCCCCGGCCAGCACTGCGGCCGCCAGGAACAGATACGGACGCGTCACGGGCGCGGGACCTCGGCCTCGGAAGAGAGACGCCAAGGCCATAGCTGCCGCGCGCGGGCAATGCCAGCGGCGCTCAGAGCCCGGCGCTGAAGTCGTTGTTCGCCCGGTCGCGGCCGCGCAGCAGCCAGATCGGGCGCTGCGAGAAGTCGATCACCTGATTGGCGGCGAGCCGCGTCGGCGGGATCGTGCGGTCGAAATGCGAGGTCGCCGGCATGTAGCGTATGGCATAGCCGCAGCGCCGCTTGCCGGACCGGTTCGCACCCGATCCGTGCACCAGCATCGCGTGATGCAGCGAAATCTGTCCCGGTTCGAGCAGGATATCGACCGCCTCATTCTCGTCGAACGTCCCCTCGGCGAGGCCCTGGTTGAGCGCCAGCCCGGGCGCGTCGGACGATTCGTGCCGCATCAGCCCCCCGGTATGCGTTCCCGGCACGACGCGCAGGCAGCCATTCTCGACCGTCGCGGCGTCGACCGCGATCCACACCGTCACCGTGGCAAGCGGGCGCATCGGCCAATACTGCCCGTCCTGGTGCCACGGGATCGCCATGCCGTCGCCGGCGGGCTTCGAGAAGACCTGGCTGCCCCACATGATGATGTCGGGGCCGATAAGCCGTTCGACGACATCGAGCAGATCGGGCCGGCGGGTGAAGTCGAAGAGCGCCGCGCTGCCCTTGACGCCGCTGTCCTTGCTGTTCGCGACATGCGCGCCGACGAGTTGTTCGGGCCGGATCGCCGGGTTGTCGCGCATCAGCCGCTCGATCGTCTCGCGCAGATGGCCGAGCGCCTCCGGCGGCAGGCGGAATTCCGGCGTGACATAGCCGTCCCGGCGATACTGCGCGACTTCCGCGTCGCTCAGGAGGGGCGCTTCCGCAGCAAGCATGGAGTCTCCTACATCGTGGCGCCGAGCAGCCACGGCACGAACTCCGCGCCGCCATAGCCCAGCTCTTCGCTCTTGGTGCGCCGGCCGGATGCGATCTCGAGAACGTAGTCGAGAATCTCCTGGCCCTTCTCGTCGACCGACGACCCGGCGCTGATCGTGCCGCAGTCGATGTCGATATCGTCGGTCATGCGGCGGTAGATTTCGGTGTTCGACGACAGCTTGATCGACGGTGAGGGCTTGAAGCCGAAGGCCGAGCCGCGGCCGGTCGTGAAGACGATCATGTTGGCGCCGGAGGCGACCTGCCCCGTCGCCGAACAGGGATCGAAGCCCGGGCTGTCCATGAAGACGAGGCCGCGGCTGCGGGCCGGCTCGGCATATTCGATGACGTCGTTCAGGACGGACGTGCCGCCCTTGGCGACGGCGCCGAGCGATTTTTCCAGGATGGTCGTGAGGCCGCCGGCCTGATTGCCGGGCGAGGGATTGTTGTTCATCTCGGCGCCGTGGCGCGCGGTATAGGCTTCCCACCAGGCGATCCGGGCGCGCAGCTTTCCGACCACCTCTTCGGACCTGGCGCGCGCATAGAGCAGATGCTCCGCGCCGTAGATTTCGGGCGTCTCCGACAGCAGCGCCGTGCCGCCCAGCGCGACGAGCCGGTCCACAGCAGCGCCGAGGGCGGGATTCGACGTGATGCCCGACCAGGCATCCGAGCCGCCGCACTGGAGGCCCAATATCAGTTCGGAGGCCGGCACTTCGCTGCGGCGGGCCTCGTTCGCGATGGGCAGCACTTCGCGCAGATGTTCGAGCCCCTGCGCGATCGCGCGCTTCGTGCCGCCGACGTCCTGGATCGTGAAGGCGCGAAACTCGGGGCGCCCGGCGAGGCCGAAATCCTTCACGAACCTGCCCGTCTGCACCACCTCGCAGCCGAGCCCGACGAGCAGCACGGCGCCGAAATTCGGATTGGCCGCCGTGCCCCATAGCGTGCGCCGCAGAATGTCGAAGCCTTCGCCGCTGCCGGCCATGCCGCAGCCGCTGGTGTGCGTGATAGGAACGACACCGTCGACATGGGGATAGCCGGCAAGCAGTCCGGATTTCTCGGCCGCTTCGGCGATGTGACGCGCCACGGTGGCCGAGCAGTTCACCGAGGTGACGATGCCGACATAGTTGCGCACGCCGACGCCGCCGTTCGAGCGGCGATAGCCCATGAAGCTGCGCGGCGCGACATTGGGCAGCCGATACACCGCCCGGTCGGCTTCGAGCCGCGCATCGGTGACGGCGAGATTGTGCAGGTGGACGAGGCTGCCGGCTGCGATGTCCTGCGTCGCGGCGCCGATGACCTGGCCGTATTTCAGCACCGGCGCGCCCTTGCGGATGGCCGCGGTCGCGATCTTGTGGCCGAAGGCGATGGTTTCGCGGGTCCGCAGATTCTCGCCCGCGATGTTTTCGCCCTGCGCAATACGCTGGCTGGCGATCACCACATTGTCGCGCGGGTGGAGGCGTATGACGGCCGCCTTCACCGGCTGATCAATCGTCGACAATGCAGCGCCTCCAAGGCATTAGAATGTTAGTACGCACGACGCCCGGCAGGAAGCCCGCTACTCCTTGGGATTGGAGGACATCCCGGCCGCGGATGTCAGAGGTCACCGGCCATCTAACATTCCAGTTAGCACGGATGGTCGTTCGCCGCTAGGTGCCGACGCCGCCGACGAGGACGTATTTCATCTCCAGAAAGTCCTCGATTCCGTATTTTGAGCCTTCCCGGCCGATGCCCGACTCCTTCATGCCGCCGAAAGGCGCGACTTCGGTGGAGATGATCCCCTCGTTGACCCCGATGATCCCGTATTCCAGCGCCTCGGCCATGCGGAAGGTGCGGCCGAGATCGCGCGTGTAGAAATAGGCGGCGAGGCCGTATTCGGTGTCGTTCGCCATGCGGATCGCCTCCGCTTCGTCCTTGAAGCGGAACAGCGTCGCGACCGGCCCGAAGATCTCCTCGCGGGCGATCGCCATGTCGTCGTTGACGCCCGGGACGATGGTCGGCTCGAAGAAGGTGCCGCCGAGGGCATGGCGCTTGCCGCCCGCGGCGATCCTGCCGCCCTTGGCGCTCGCGTCGGCCAGCAGGCTTTCCACCTTCTCGACCGCCGCCATGTTGATCAGCGGGCCCTGGGTCACGCCGTCGTCGGCGCCGTTGCCGACCTTCATCCTGGCGACGCGCTCGGCGAGCTTGGCGGCGAAGGCGTCGTAGATGCCGTCCTGCACGAGGAGGCGGTTCGCGCAGACGCAGGTCTGGCCCATGTTGCGGAACTTGGAGACCATCGCGCCGTCGGCGGCGGCCTCGAGGTCGGCGTCGTCGAAGACGATGAAGGGCGCGTTGCCACCGAGTTCGAGGCTGACCTTCTTCACGGTCGAGGCACATTGCGCCATCAGCACCTTTCCGATCTCGGTCGAGCCGGTGAAGGTGAATTTCCGCACGATCGGATTCTCGGTCAGCTCCTTGCCCACCTTCGAGGCCTGCTTGGAGGTGACGACGTTGAACACGCCGGCCGGGATGCCGGCGCGATGCGCGAGTTCCGCCAGCGCCGTCGCCGACAGCGGCGTCTCGGATGGCGGCTTGATCAGGAAGGTGCAGCCGGCCGCCAGGGCAGGCGCTGCCTTCCGCGTGATCATCGCGTTGGGGAAATTCCAGGGCGTGACGGCGGCGACGACGCCGATCGGCTCCTTCATCACCAGGATGCGCTTGCCCGCGGCGTGGGTCGGGATGATGTCGCCGTAGACGCGCTTGCCCTCTTCGGCGAACCACTCGATGAACGAGGCGCCGTAGGCGACTTCGCCGCGCGTCTCGGCCAGCGGCTTGCCCTGCTCCGCCGTCATCAGGCGCGCCAGGTCTTCCTGGTTCGCCATGATGAGTTCGTACCATTTGCGCATCAGCCCGGCGCGTTCCTTCGCCGTCTTCGCCCGCCAGGCCGGCAGGGCCGCATTGGCGACGTCGATCGCGGCACGAACGTCCTCGGCGTCGAAATTGGCGACTTCGGTCAGCGTCGCACCCGTCGCCGGGTTGGTGACCGGGAAGCGGGCGCCTGACTTCGCCGGCCTCCAGACGCCGCCGACATAGGCATCGGCGCGCAGCAGGGTCTCGTCTTTCAGCTTGAGGGTCATCTCAAATTCTCCTTGCCCGCGCCATCTGCGGGCGAACGCGTTCACGCCGTGCCGGCAATGTCCTGAAGCGGCTTCAGCCAGAGCCAGCGGGGGTCCGGCCCCACATTATCCCAGAGCATGGCGTTTCCGGCGAACCCCGCGGCGATGCCGCTTTCGGGATGCGCGAAGCCAAGCCGGCCGCCGGCGCCGGCGTGGCCGAACGAGCCGATGCCGAGCATCGGGTTCGGCGGGTTCGGAAGCTCGAAACCGAGCCCGAAGCCCTCGCCCGGCGGACGCGGCAGCTTCGCCATCGGCGGCAGCACCGCCAGCCCTTTGGTCCGCGACAGCCGCGCCGCCGCGACCGTCTCCGGCTTCAGCAGACGGATGCCGTCGATGTCGCCGATGCAGGCCGCATACATCTTCGCCAGCGCCCGGGCGCTGGCGACGCCGTTGGCGGCGGGGAGTTCGGCGGCACGGCCTTCGGGCGTGTTGACGTAGTCGACGGTGTCGGTGATGGCGTCGAAACCGGCGAGGATTTCGGCCATGACGGGATGGTCGATGTCGACGCCGGCCGCCTTGAAGACCTCGCGGAAGGGGCGCGCCGGCTGGGGGATGTGCGGGGCGACCCGCGCCTGCTCTGCCGCGGGCAGGCCGATCCAGAAGTCGAGGCCGAGCGGACCGGCGATCTCGTCGGCGAAACAGCGGCCGGCGCTCTTGCCGGTGACCCTGCGGATCACTTCGCCGGCAAGAAAGCCATAGGTGACGGCGTGATACGAGCCGTGCGCGCCGGGCGTCCAGAGCGGCGCGGCCGCGGCGAGCACATCGGTGCAGCGCGTCCAGCCGGCGAGGTCGCGGGCGCCGACACGGGCCGCCATCGGAAAGGTCGGCAGCCCCGCGGTATGCGAGAGGCAATGGGCAACGGTGAGGCCGTCTTTGCCGTTCGCGGCAAATTCCGGCCAGTAGCGGGCGACCGGCGCCTCGACGTCGATGACGCCTTGCTCGGCCAGCCGGTTGGCGAGGATCGCCGTCGCGCCCTTGGTGCAGGACATGACGACGTTGAGGGTGTCGGCCGTGTAGTCGCGGTCGCCGTCGCGGCCGGTCCATAGATCGGCCACCACCTTGCCATGGCGGTAGACGCAGAGCTGGGCGCCGCCGACGGGGTCGGCGGCCTGCCCGGCGGCAAAGGCGTCGCGCACGGCTTCATAGCCGGCTGCGACGCTGCCCTTGATGTCCTGCGCGCTCAGATGACCTCCAGATAGTCGCGGTCGGGCAGTTGCGGGAACGGCGCCGCCGGCAGGGTCTGGTACCAATAGGCGACCGAGGCGATGTCGTCCTGGAGCGGAAGATACTGCCGCCGCTTGTGCGTGCGCCAGCCGAGCGCCTGGATCGTGACCTTCAGATCCTTCTGGAAGCGGATCGGGTCCATGATGTGGAAGCGGTACATGCCGAAGCGCTGCTGCGACTTGTAGAGCCCGTCCGGCCGGATCACCTGCGGCAGGCCGGCATAGGGCGTGGAAAATTCCTGGTATTTCGGCTCGGCGCTCATGTCGCCGGTCATGCGCTTGATCGTGCCGAGGTCGAAATTATAGGCGCCGCAGAAATAATCCTCCGTGCCGGTGCCGCAGATGGTGGGGAATTTCTTGTCCCCGTCCATGAAGAACTTGATCTCGCCTTCGCCCCACCAGCCATTGTTGTTGACGCCCCACGCCATGTAGGTGCCGACATAGTGGCCGCGGCCCTTGATGCCGTCGAGGATGACGTAGTCTTCCTTGAACGGCAGCGGATTGGTGCGGCGGAACTGGGCGTGGAAATAGGCGCAGTCCTCGGGCACTTCGGTGAGCGTGTAGTTGATCTGGTAATAGACGACGATGTCCTCGTCGCTGAGGTTTTCGATGGTGAACTTTGCGCTCTTGCGGAACGGCATTTCCCAGTAGCAGTTGAAGGCGCGGCCCGGATTCACGTTCACCGGCAGCGCGTTGACCTGCGCATAGTCTTCCCAGCCGACGCAGAAGAAATCGCCGCACGGCGTTTCGATCGAGGGATTCTTCTGCCCGTCCCAATAGGCGCGCAGGATCGTGTGGCGCCACTTGCCGCGGGCCAGCGTCATCCAGATCTGCTGGATCGCGCCCTGGCCCTTGATGTCGGCGAGCGTGAAGGTGGCGCCGGCCTTGATGGTGACATAGGGCGAGGTCTTCCAGCCCTGGCCGAGGCCGCGCGCGGTATCCCACGCCTCGCCCTCCTCCTTGGCCATGCCGCCCTTGCCCTTCTCGCCGGTGAAATTCTCCGGGCTGATCGACCGCGTCTCGGCGTTCGACAGGCGCGACAGATTGCCGAGATGAAGACCAAGTCCGTTGAATGCCGCCATGATGTTTCCCCCCTGTGTCGTTGTTGCTGCTGAGGCCGCGCGATGGCGCCGTGCATTCCCTATGCTGTCATGGTCCGCGAAGGCGGGCCATCCACGCCTTGCGGCGGCGCGAACGCGCGCTGGCCAATCCAACCCTAAAGTCGTGGATGGCCCGCCTTCGCGGACCATGACACGTCGATTTGGAACTAGCCCCGCGCGTCCTTGAAGTCGGCCGGGACGCCCTGCTTGACCGTCTCCGGCACGGTGAGCTTCCCGGTGCGCTGGTTCACGTAGACCTTCCAGGGATAGTGGTCGCCCTCGCCGCCCGCGCCGACCTCCTGCATGTGGTTGGAGATCGCCTTGCGCCAGCCCTTCGAGATGTTGGCCGTCGTCATGTGCGGCATGTTGGAATGATGGAAGGTGACGCTGCCGCGCTTGATCGGCGCGACAACCAGTTTCGATTCGTCCGGGTCGCAGGTCAGCAGGTCGCTCGCCACGCCCTCGACCCGGCGATGGACCAGCACGTCGCCCGTGTGGCCGCCGTCGATGAAATGCATGCAGCCATTCTCGGCGTTCACGTCCTGGAGCGGAATCCAGCAGGTGAGGCCCTTGTTGCGCAGATTGCGGCCCCAATAGCCCTCGTCCTGGTGCCAGTAGGTCGGCGAGGACTTGCCCGGCGGCTTGCCGAGGAACTGGTCGTACCAGAATTCCTGCTTCGACCCGATCAGCGCCGAGCCGAACTCCACCAGCCACTTGCGGTAGGGCTGATCGTCGATGTCGCCCCACACCAGCGACGGCGAGGACTGCACGATCTTGAACGAGCGTTCCTCCTTCTTCTCCTTCGCGTCCCAGGCCCAGTCGAAGGCGTAGCGCTGCTTGTCGTCGAGCAGCTTGTCGCAATAGCCCTCGAGTTCATCGAGCGATGCCTGCGGGATGGCGTCTTCGACGATCAGATAGCCGTGTTCGCGGAAGAAGCGGATCTGCTCCTCTGTGGCTTTCGGAAAACTCATGGCCTCTCCTTCAGGCGCCCTTTGCGGCAACATTCTAACATGTTAGATAGCCGATGTTTGGCGTTCAACCCTTGCCTTCAGGTGAAACATGCTCCACACTAGCATGTCAATAACGTTCCGTCCCAAGAGCGAGACGAAGAGATGAGCTTCCGCCTGACCCCCGAAGAAATCGCCCGGAAGGACCGCGACGGCTTTGTCGTGCGCCGCGGCGTGTTCAGCCGGGCCGAGTGCGCCAGGATCGCCGGCGACGTCGAAGCCCTGATCGACGACATGCTCAAGCTCAAGCGCGAGAACAAGGAAGTCGTCGGCAGCTACATGTTCGAGTGGCAGGAAGAGGTCGGCGCCGTCGTGAAATGGGAGCCGCTCTTCCCCGATGTGGTGCAGGGCATCGAGCCCTTCGCGCATATCTCCAGGCCGCTGAACGAGTGGGCGCACGATCCGCGCTTCATGGACCCGAGCCGCGACTTCGTCGGCCAGGACGACATCAATCTCTTCACCGAGAAGCTGACGATGAAGCGCGCCCATACCGGCGGCGAGCTCATCCTGCACCAGGACTATCCCTACTGGATGCGCTGGGCCGGCCAGGCCGACAGGATCATGACGGCGCTGCTCTATCTCGACGACGCGACGATGGAGAATGGCTGCCTCGAGGTCGCGCCGGGCAGCCATACCGAAGGCATGAAGAAGCGCAAGGATATCGAAGGCTTCGGCCAGAACGAGATGGACCCGGCCGCCTTCGAGCAGAGCCTCGTTCCGGTCGAGGCGCCGGCCGGCAGCATCGTCTTTTTCGGCGCCTTCCTGGTGCACCGCTCGCGCATCAACCGCTCGGACAAGGATCGCCGCGCGCTGCTCTATTCCTATCAGCCCGCGGGCCTCAAGACCTCCTATGAGCTGCACCGCGAGAGTCGCCAGCCGGCCAAAAAGCCCAAGGCAGAAGCCGCAGCCGCGCGCTGATTCTTCGCGACGACCTTCCTCCAACTGCCCCGGGCCCTCGTGGCCCGGGGTTTCTTTTCCCTTCAGGCGGGTGCTGCCCGGCGCGCTTCGAGTTCGGCCTGGATGCTGTGCAGCTTGTCCTTGCCGAGGCGGTAGCGCAGCAGGATCACCACCGAGATCAGCGAGACGATCGCCGCGCCGGGGCCGGAAACGATGCCGAGCAAGGTGAGGGTGTTCTGCGGGATAGCGTCGGGGCTGGTCGCGACGCCCTGCGTGAAGCCGATCAGGTCCAGCGCAACGCCGGCGACGATGAAGCCGCCGCCCACCGCCGCCTTCACCGAAAAGACGAGCCCCGCAAAATAGAGCCCTTCGCGGCGCACGCTGAAGAGCAGTTCATGCTCGTCGGCGGCGTCCATCATCATCGAGCCGAAGGTGATGGTCGCGCAGGTCGCCGCGATGCCGATGACGAACTGAAAACCCCACAGCATGAACGGCACGGCGGAATCGGACACCAGCCCGGCGAGGTAGAGCGAGGCCGGGATCGCCTGGCAGGCGCAGAAGATCGCAAGCGCGAAGGCGCAGATGACCGACTTCTCGTAGCGCCGCAGCAGCAGACCGACAACGGGGATGCCGACGACATTGCCGACCACGAGTCCGATGGGGATGAACTGGATGATCTCGGGCGGCAGCTTCCAGAAGAACAGCAAGGCATGGTTGGTGAGGCTCGCCGCGGCGCCCTGCGAGATGAAGAAGGTCAGCACCGTCATGAAGAGGATGACGAAGGAGCTGTTGCGGAAGATGTCGAAGAAGTCGCCGAAGACGCGCGACCGTGCGCCTGCCTCCTTCGGCGCCACCTCGTGCATCAGATGGCGAAGGCGCCAGCTCGACGCGCAGGAGACGAGCACGCTGACGAAGATGATCGCGGCGCAGGTCCAGCCGAAGGGAATATAGGCGTCCCGCGAGAGGAACGCGGCCTTGTCGGTGAGGAAGACGCTGTAGCCGAGGACGAGGACGAGGATGACGCCGCAATTGTTGAAGAAATTGCGGAAGGTCATCAGCACCGAGCGCTCTGTGTAGTCGCGGGCCACCTCCGCGCCGAGCGCCGCATAAGGCAGCACAAAGCAGGAGAAGCCGACGCGCAGCGTGACCAGCGTGGCGAGCGCCATCGCGAAGGTGAGCCAGGGCGATTCCAGATGCGGCAGCGAGAAGATCAGACCTATCGCGATTGAGAACGGAATCACCGACAGCAGCATGAAGGGATGCCGCCGTCCCCAGCGCGAGCGGAGATTGTCGGACCAATAGCCGATCAGCGGATCGAGCACGGCGTCAACCAGGACGGCAAGCCCCGAGGCAAGGCCGGCCATCGAGCCGGAGAGGCCGAGCACGCCGGTGAGATAGAGAAGAAGGAATAGACCGAGAGCGGTGTTCTTTACGCCATCGGCGATATCGCCGACCGCATAGAATGTCTTCTGGCCGATGGAGAGGCGCGCCGCCGGCCTTGCGGCGGCGGGTCCGGCGGGTACGTCAAAGCCGTCCGCCATGATTTCGGCCATCCCAGCGCTCCCTTACACGGGCCGGTCGTGGCCGGACCTTTTGATCGTTGGCGGAATCATAGGCGGGCCGTGGGCCGTTCGTCACGGGCGAATCCGCGCGAATGCGCAGATGTCACGCAGCCGCACTGCCGTTACGTCGCACCAACTCGCCCTGGATGCGATGCAGCTCGCTGCGGCTGACGCGATAGCGCGACATGGCGAAGGCCGACAGCGCCGAGATGAACGCCGTCCCCGGCCCGGCGATCAGGCCGAGGCGCACGATGGTGCCGCTGTCGACGGCGGCGCCCGGATTGGCCGCGAGGCCGCCCGGAAAGCCTATGACGAAGTCGAGCGCGAAGCCCGCGATTAACGCGCCGAGGCCGAGCGCCGCCTTGCCCGAAAAGGAAAGCGCCGCGAAATAAAGGCCCTCGCGCCGCACGCCGAAAAGCAGCTCATGCTCGTCGGCGGCATCGACCATCATCGAATTGAACGACACGAAAGCGTTGGTTAGCGCCACCGAGGTGAGGAACGCGAAGGTGCAGAGGGCCACCGTGAGCGCACTGCCGCCCGGCGGCAGGAACCCGCCGATGCCGAGCAGCGGCGGCGTGAACAGCAGCGCGCAGACGATGACGATCGCCCCGGTGCAGATATTCTTCTTCTCCAGCCGCCCCAGCAGCACGGCGCAGACCGGTATGCCGGTGAAAAGTCCGATCGTGCCGGAGACCAGCACGGTCTGGATCACATCGGCGCCGACCTTCCAGAAATAGGTATAGGTGTAGACGCCGAGATTGATCGCCGTGCCCTGCGCCACCCAGAAGACGACGATGGTGACGAGCAGCACGATGAAGGAGTGATTGCGGAAGACGTCGCGCAGCTCGCCGAACAGCCGTGCCGCGGCGGAGGTCTCCGGCGGCGCCACCGTATACATGCGATGGCGCATCGACATCGTGCCGAAGCCGGACAGCAGCGCGGTCAGCAGCACCACGCCGCCGCAGGCCCAGCCGAACGGCGCATAGGCGGCGCGATCGTGAAGCCCGCCCGGGCCGCTCATGAAGAGCCCGAAGCCAAGCACCACGGTCAGCAGATTGCCGGAGATGTTGAAGAAGTTCCGGTAGACTTGGAGCACCGACCGCTCGGTGTAGTCGCGCGAAAGCTCGGCCCCGAGCGCGATATAGGGCAGCGCGAAGAAGGAATAGGAGAAGCGCAGCAGCAGCAACACGCCGAAGACATAGGCGAACAGCAGCGGCGTCGATTCGATCTTCGGGATCGAGAACAGCAGTCCGATCGACAGCGCCAGCGGGATGGCCGCTCCGAGCATGAAGGGATGCCGGCGGCCCCAGCGCGAGCGCGTATTGTCGCTCACATAGCCGATCAGCGGATCGGCCAGCGCATCGACGACCAGGGTCAGCGCCAGCGCCGTGCCGGCCAGCGATCCGGAGAGGCCGACGACCGCGGTGAGGTAGAACAGCAGATACTGCGCCAGCGCGACGCTGATGACCGCCTCGGCGAGGTCTCCGGTCGAGTAGACCGCCTTCTGGCGTGCGGTGAGCGGCGCTGCCGCTTTTCCTGCCGCCGGCTCCGCCGCCGCTTCGACCGCCTCCAGGCTGGACTGGACGAAACTGTCGGTCATGCGCCCCCGCCGAGCGCAGGCAGCGGTCCGAAGACCGGGCATAGGGGGCGGGTGCGCAGTCTCATGCTCTTCCTCGGCCGGCGATCTCTTCGGATCTCTCGTCCAGGGAAGCGTAGAATGTTAGCATGCCCAAAAACAAGTGGGGCAAGCCCGAAATCGTTGACTTTGATGGCTCACTGATATTCCAATGCCCTCATCGTAATGTCGAAGGAGCCCCGCCCGGGGCTTGTGGCCTCGCGTGGGTGGAATGCCTGTCCTGCTGCCGCCTGGGGAGGAGTCCGGGAACAAGGCCCGCACGCCGGCGACGTTGATCCAGGACCAGTCCAAGGCCGAGCGCGTCTACCACGAGCTGCGCCGCCGCATCCGCGAACTGATCCTTCCGCCGGGCGCGCCGCTGCGCAAGGAGGAGATCGCGCTCGAACTCGGCGTCTCGCGTGCACCGGTCAGCGAGGCCATCGCCCGCCTCGCGGACGAGGCGCTGGTCGACGTCTTTCCCCAGCACGGCAGCTTCGTCGCGCCGATCCGCGCCAGCGACGTGCGCGAGAGCATGTTCATCCGCATGGCGCTGGAGGTCGAGGCGACCCGGCGCCTGACCGCCGCTGCCGACGACGCCCTGATCGCCGCGATGGAGGCCAATCTCGCGCGCCAGGACGAAGCGCTGCGCAGCCGCGACCTGGCCAGCTTCTACGAGCTCGACGAAGACCTGCACGCCATGATCTTCGGCGCCATCGAAACGCCGCGCGCCCTGCGCCTGCTGGAGGCCGCCCGCGCCCCGCTCGACCGCCCCCGGCGCCTCGCCCTGCCCGCCGAAGACCGGGCCGCCACGACCTTTGCCGAACACCGCCGGCTGGTCGACGCCATCAAGTCGGGCGACCCCGAGTTCGCGGGCGTCGCCATGCGCGTCCATCTCACTGCGGTCGCGCGCACCGTCGAGCGTGCGCTCGCCCAGATCGAACGCGAGAAGGAGTGACCATGTCGGCCGGGGCCGCGCTGCGCCGCTTCACGACCCGGGGCGGGAGGACGCTCGATTTCACCGCGCTGGGCTTCGGCACGGCGCCGTTGGGCAACTTTCTCCAGAAGCTGGAGGAAAAGGACTGCGACGACGCCATCGAAGCGGCGTGGGCGGTCGGCATGCGCCATTTCGACACCGCGCCGCTCTATGGCCTCGGCCTGTCGGAGGGGCGGCTCGGGCGCGTGCTGAAGGGCAAGCCGCGAACCGGCTATGTGCTGTCGACCAAGGTCGGGCGGCTGCTCGAACCGGCGGGCCCGGGCGAAAGCAATGGCGGCATCTATGTCGACGTGCCGCCGCTGAAATTCGTCTACGACTATTCCTACGACGCCGTGATGCGCTCCTTCGAATCGAGCCTGAAGCGGCTGGGGCTCGACCGCGTCGACATCCTCTATGTGCATGACGTCGACGGCCCCAATCACGGCGGGCGCGCGGGGTCGGAAGCGCGCATCCAGGAGCTTCTGACGCAGGGCGGCTGGAAGGCCCTCCAGGAGCTCCGCAGCAGCGGTGTCGTCGCGGCCATCGGCGCCGGCGTCAACGAGTGGCAGCCCTGCGCCCGCCTGCTGGAACTCGCCGATCCCGACCTCTTCCTGCTCGCCGGCCGCTACACGCTGCTGGAGCAGGAGCCGCTGGAGACGCTGTTTCCGCAATGCGCCAGGGCCGGCGCCGGCATCGTCATCGGCGGCCCGTACAATTCGGGCGTCCTCGCCGGCAAGACGACCTACGACTACGCCGCCATCCCCCGGCCCATCGCCGAACGGGCCCAGGCGTTGCGTGCGGCCTGCGACGCACACGGCGTCGATCTGCGCGCCGCCGCACTCCAGTTCGTGCTGGCCCATCCGCTGGTGGTCAGCGTCATTCCCGGTGCGATCTCGCAGAAGGAAGCCAAGGAGAACGCCGACCTTCTGGAGGCCGCGATTCCCGCATCGCTGTGGCGCGACCTCAAGGATCGCGGGATGATCCATGCCGATGCCCCTACCCCGGGCGGGCGCTGAGCCATGCTGCGCGGCATCGACCCGCTGCTGGGCCCGGACCTGCTCGCCATGCTGCGTGCCATGGGCCACGGCGACGAGATCGTCATTGCGGATGCGAATTTCCCGGCCTCGTCGAACGCGCGCCGGCTGATCCGCATGGAGGGCGTTGCGGGGCCGCGCCTGGTCAAGGCCATCGCCAGCGTCTTCCCGCTGGACGATTTCGTCGCGAACGCCGCCTTCCGCATGGAGGACAGCGCCGCGCCCGGCGATGTTCCCGAAGTCTGCCGCGACTATGCGCGCATCCTGAAGGCGGCCGGCTATGAGCGCTCCATCGCGCCGATCGAGCGCCATGCCTTCTATGCCCGCGCCCGCGAGGCCTATGGCATCGTCGCGACCGGCGAGCCCCGCTTCTGGGGCAATCTGATCCTGAAGAAGGGCGTCCTGCCCCCGGACCAGCAGGCCGCCGCGCCGTGAGGATCGACGCGCACCATCATTTCTGGCGCCCGGCGCGCGGCGACTATGGCTGGCTCACGGCCGAGGCTGTGCCGTCGCTCTATCGCGACTACATGCCGCCCGACATGGCGCCGCTTCTTGCAGCCTGCGGCATAGAGAGGACCGTGCTCGTGCAGGCCGCCCAGACCGTCGCCGAGACCGAGTTCCTGCTGGCGATCGCCGACACCACGCCTTTCGTCGCGGGCGTCGTGGGCTGGGCGGATTTCGAGGCGCCGGACGCGGCCGATGAGATCGCGCGCCTCGCCCGGCACCGGAAACTCGTGAGCCTGCGGCCGATGCTCCAGGATCTCCCCGACGACACCTGGATCCTGAAGCCGGAACTCGCACCGGCCTTCGCCGCGCTGAAGGCCGCGGGCCTCTGCTATGACGTGCTCATCTTTCCGCGCCACCTGCCGCATGTCTTCCGCTTTCTTGCGGAGGACGGCGATCTCAGCGCCGTCATCGACCACGGCGCGAAGCCCTATATCGCGCGCGGCGAAATCGAGCCCTGGGCCGGCTGGATGCGCCGCCTCGGCCGGGAAACCGCCGCGGCCTGCAAGCTCTCCGGCCTGCTCACCGAAACGGGCGACCGCACGACGCAGGCAGCGCTCAAGCCCTATGTCGATGTGCTGCTCGAAGCCTTCGGGCCCCAGCGGCTCATGTGGGGCAGCGACTGGCCGGTGCTGACCCTCGCGGGCGACTACACGGGCTGGCTCGGGATGGCGGAGTCGCTGACGGCCGGCCTCTCCGCGGACGAGAAGGCCGCGGTGTTCGGCGGTACGGCCGCGCGTTTCTACGGATTGGACGGTCGATGAAGCTGAAGCCCGAGGATATCCTCCCCGAAGACGCCGCCGATGCCGTGCTGGTCGGCCGCGTGCAGCGTCAGGGCGGGCCGCATGTCTGCGTCCTGCGCGGCTGGGCGCTGATCGACCTGTCGCTGCTGGCCCCGACGATGAGCGACCTGTTCGATCTCGACCGCATAGCGGCGCGCGTGAAGGCGCATGGCGGCCCGGTCCTGTGCAGCCTCAGCGAAGCGCTGGAGACCGGCAGCCTGCTCGCCCCCTGCGATCTTCAGGCCGTGAAGGCCGCCGGCGTGACCTTCGCCGACAGCCTGATCGAACGCGTCATCGAAGAGCGCGCGAAGGGCGACGTCGGCGCGGCGCACCGCCTGCGCGGCGAACTGGCCGGGGCTTTCGGGGGCTCGCTGAAGGGCGTGCGCCCGGGCTCTATCGAGGCGGAGGAGGCCAGGCGCGTGCTGATGGCCGGCGGCCTCTGGTCGCAATATCTCGAAGTCGGCATCGGGCCGGACGCCGAGATCTTCACCAAGGCCCAGCCGCTCTCGTCCGTCGGCTGCGGCGCTAAGATCGGCCTGCATCCGAAATCGCAATGGAACAATCCCGAGCCGGAGATCGTCCTCGCCGTGTCGTCGCGCGGCGAGATCGTCGGCGCGACGCTCGGCAACGACGTGAACCTGCGCGACTTCGAGGGCCGCAGCGCTTTGCTGCTCTCCAAGGCCAAGGACAACAACGCGTCGAGTGTGATCGGCCCCTTCGTGCGCCTGTTCGACGACCTCTTCACGCTGGAGGATGTCAACGGCGCCGGCGTGCATCTGCGGGTCGAGGGCCTCGACCAGTTCGTCGTCGAGGGCACCAACTCGATGCGCGAGATCAGCCGGCCGCCGGCCGACCTGGTGCGCGCCACCATCGGCGCCGAGCATCAATATCCCGACGGGTTGATGCTGTTCCTCGGCACCATGTTCGTGCCCACCGTGGATCGCGGCGCGAAGGGCGAAGGCTTCACCCACAAGCTGGGCGACGTGGTGCGGGTCTCCTCGCCGCGTCTCGGTGCGCTTGTCAACGAGGTCACGACGTCGGACCTTGCGCCGCCCTGGACGAGTGGCGTGCGCGCCCTGATGAAATCGCTGGCCGCGCGCGGACTCGCCTGAACGAGGAGACGCGCACATGACCGATCAGAGCCTCAGCCACGTAACAGGCGCCGCCACCCCGGCGCTGATCGAGACCACCATCGGCGTCGCGCTGGAACAGGCCGCCGCGAAATGGCCGAATGAACTGGCACTCATCTCGGTGCACCAGGACGTACGCTGGACCTATGCGGAGCTTCTGAAGCGCGCCGACGACCTCGCCGCCGGCCTCCTGAAGCTCGGCCTCGCGCGCGGCGACCGCATCGGCATCTGGTCGCCCAACTGCGCCGAGTGGACGCTGACGCAATTCGCCGCCGCCCGCATCGGCGCGATCCTGGTTACGATCAACCCCGCCTATCGCCTCTCCGAGGTCGAATACACGCTGAAGAAGGTCGGCGTGAAGATCCTGGTCGCCGCCGAGCGGTTCAAGACCAGCGACTATGTCGGCATGGTCGAAACGCTGGCGCCGGAGATCGCCGCCGCTGCGCCCTCCGAGCTCGCCAGCGCCCGCGTGCCCGACCTGCGCACCGTCATCGTCATCGGCAAGAGCCCACGGCCCGGCTGGATACGCTTCGACGACGTGCCCGCCCTGGCCGACGACGCCGCACGCGCCGCGCTGAAGGCGATCGGACCGAAGCTCGACGCCAGGGACGCGATCAACATCCAGTTCACCAGCGGCACGACCGGCGCACCGAAGGGTGCGACGCTTTCCCACCGCAACATCCTGAACAACGGCTTCTTCGTCGGCCGCTCCATCGGACTTCGCGAAGGCGACCGGCTGTGCATTCCGGTGCCGCTCTATCACTGTTTCGGCATGGTGATGGGCAATCTCGGCTGCCTCACCCACGGGGCCACGATGGTCTACCCGGCCGAGGTATTCGACCCGCTGGCCGTGCTGAAGGCCGTGCAGAGCGAGAAATGCACCGGTCTCTACGGCGTGCCGACGATGTTCATCGGCGTGCTCGGCCACCCGGACTTCGCCTCCTTCGACCTCGCCTCGCTGCGCACCGGATGCATGGCCGGCTCGCCCTGCCCGGTCGAGGTGATGAAGCAGGTCGTCGCGAAGATGCACATGCGCGACGTCACCATCGCCTACGGCATGACCGAGACGAGCCCGGTCAGCTTCCAGTCTTCGCCCGACGATCCCATCGAACGCCGCGTCTCCACCATCGGCAAGGTGCTGCCGCATCTGGAGGTGAAGATCGTCGACGAGCACGGCGCCACCGTTCCGCGCGGCGGCACCGGCGAGATCTGCACCCGCGGCTATTCGGTGATGATCGGCTATTGGGACGACGAGGCTCGAACCGCCGAGGCGATCGACGCCGGCGGCTGGATGTACACCGGCGATCTCGGCACCATCGATGCCGAGGGCTACGGCAACGTCGTCGGCCGCATCAAGGACATGGTGATCCGCGGCGGCGAGAATCTCTATCCGCGCGAGATCGAGGAATTCCTCTACCGCCACCCGAAGGTCGCCGACGTGCAGATCGTCGGCGTGCCCGATACGAAATACGGCGAGGAATTGTGCGCCTGGATCCGCCTCCAGCCCGGCCAGAAGGCCGACGAGGCCGAGATCAAGGCGTTCTGCCAGGGCCAGATCGCGCACCAGAAGGTGCCCCGCTACATCCGCTTCGTCGACGAGTTCCCGATGACCGTGACCGGCAAGGTCCAGAAATTCCTGATCCGCAAACAGATGATCGATGAGCTCGATCTCAGAATCGAAAAGACGGCCTGACGCCTGACCGGCGGGCCAGCATGGGAGAATGACGATGGCAAAGAGCTTCCGCCTGACCGCCGAGGAAAAGGCCACCCTCGACCGCGACGGCTTCGTCGTGCGCAAGGCCGTGTTCAGCCCCGAGGAATGCGACCGCATGGGCCGCGACTGCGACGACCTCTCGGCGCAATTGCTGGCCCGCAAGCGCGGCAGCAAGAACGTCATGGGCAGCTACATGTTCGAGCGCGACGAGGACATCCTGGTCACCGTGAAGTGGGAGCCCTCCGACCCCGATCTCGTCCAGGGCATCGAGCCCTTCGCGCATGTCAGCCCGGTGCTCAACGACTGGGGCCACGACCCGCGCCTCGTCGATCCCTGCAAAGACCTGACCGGCCAGGACGACCTCGTCCTCTTCACCGAGAAGGTGAACTTCAAGCGCGCCCACAAGGGCGGGCCGATCATCCTCCACCAGGACTATCCCTACTGGGCGCCCTTCGCGAAGGTCGCGCGCGATGTGGTCACCGCGATGATCTTCCTCGACGAGGCCAGCCGCGAGAATGGCTGCCTCGAGGTCGCGCCCGGCACGCACAAGGAAGGCGTCCAGCCGACCTGGCAGAATGACGGCTTCCGCAATCGCGAGATCGACACGACGAAATTCGACATGAGCCGCCTCGTGCCGCTGGAAGTACCGGCCGGCAGCGTCGCCTTCTTCGGTTCGCTGCTGGTGCACCGCTCGCTGCCGAACACCTCGGTGCACGACCGGCGCGCCCTGCTCTATTCCTATCAGGCCGCGGGCAACCCGCACGCGCGCGAAATTCCGCGCCCCTTCAAGTTCCAGAGCGAGACCGACACCCAGCGGGCGACGCCGGTCACCTGACCGGCGCGGCCTTCGCTTCGTCCTCGGCCTTCGCCCATTCGGCGCGCAGCCATTCGGCGACGGCGATGGAATGCTCGAACAGCGAGTATTTCGCGCCGCCGCCATAGTCCGGCCACGGAATGAGTTCGGTGCTGATCGTTTCGAGGCGCGAGGATTCGTTGCGCGCGTGATGGCGCAGCAACTGGCGCAGCACTTCCTTCCACGGCTCCAGCATCTCCGGGCTCCACGCCGCGTGCCACTCGCCTGGCTTCGGCGCGACGAACGGCGCCTGGATGCCGCGCCCGGGCTTGCCGGCCGCATCCAGCGACCACACATTCACCGGCCCGTTCGGTACCGCCGGCCGCGCATGGGCATGGCGCACATAGCCGGCCTCGATCCACGCCTCGCAGACATTGCCCGGCTTGAAGGGATCGAGCACCAGCGCCCCCGATTCCACATCCGCCCGCATCGCCTGCACGTCCTGCTCGTGCGGATTGTCGATCTTGAAGATGACGTGCGAGTGGTCGAGCGTCATGTGGAACGGCACGCCCTGCTTCTCCACCAGCGCCGCGACGCGCGCCACGCGGCCGAAATGCTCCGACCACATGTTGACGTGCACTTCGAAGCACGGCGTCACCTTGTATTTGTCGCCGAGCTCCGCCGCCCTGAGATAGAGGCGCGCGACGGTGTCGTCGCTGACCGGCCTGCCGTCGGCGTCTTCGGTGAAGATCTGCACGTTCTGCACCTTGGTGCCGTACTCGTTCGCGACGCGCAGATGCCATTCGAGCAGCGCCTCGTCGCGCCCGACGCGGTAGAACCAGCCGCCCGCCGTGAGCGGCACGCCGTATTTCTCGGAAGCGCGGCGGAAGAGCGGACCGTCGGCCGGCGTCGGCGTCTTGTCGAAATAGTCGAAGACGCCCGACTCCTTCACCATGCGGAACTTGGTGTCGATGTCGAACGCGTTGATGACGGCGTGCATGACGCCGGCTTCCTGGATGCCGATCTGGAGCGGCGCGCGGGTCATGGTGTGGTTCCTTCCGTTGTCCCCGGGAACAGGCCGATCCGGGCAAAATGTGCGGCGACGCCGCGCGCCGCGTCGCGCTCGGGCGGTTCTGGATACGACGCCGTCAGGCGCGGCCAGGCAATCGGCGTGTCCGGTCCGTCGATCGGCTCGCCGGCCCGCATGCGCCGCCCGTCGTCATCGCCGTTCGCCGCCGGGGCCCAGGTGCATCCGTCGCGGAAATAGACGACAGTGTGCACCGCCCGCGTCCGCTCCGAACGGTTCGGCTTGGCCATATGGACGGTGCGCGCAGCGTGGAAGATCACGTCGCCCGGACGCGCCGGAATAAACTCGGGGCCGGCGAACCGCGCCGCATAGGCGCGGCCGGCGCCGGGCGAGGCGAAGATGTCGACATATTCGCGGGCGCTGTCCTGGGTGCCGGCGACATAGCCCATGCAGCCGTTCGATTCGTCCACCTCGACCAGCGGTATCCAGGCCGTGACGAGATCGGGTTCGGCGACCGGCCAGTAGGCATAGTCCTGGTGCGCCTCGGTCTCGCCGCCGCCCGGCTCCTTGTAGAGCGCCTGGTCGTGCCACAGCCGCACGCGTTCGGCGCCGAGCAGCGCGGCGGCCATGCCGGCGACCGCGGGATGGAAGTTCAGCGGCCGGACCGCCGGCGTATCCTCCCACAGGAAAAGGCACTGGCGGAACATCTGCCCATAGGGCGAGCGCTCGTCGAAGCTGCGCGTGTCGCGGCTCGTGCGTCTTGCGACCGCCGCGTCGATGGAGCGCCGGAAAGTGTTGACCTCCGAGGGATCGAGCAGCCCCCGCACCGCGACATAGCCGTCGCGGCGAAAGCTCTTGATCAGGATCGGCAGCCCCGGCTCCTGCGGCACGGCGGAACGCCCACGCGCCATCCTAGGAGCCAGGCATTGAGGCTTGGAAACGCCCCGCAAGCGAACGAGCCATGATGCCCCACTGCGCGCCCGGCCCACCATCGGCCGATCGACACAGCTAGAATGCTAGTGAGGCACTTGATTGTAAAGGGGCTTGGCGTTTCGGACTCGCTCCGGCCCGGAAAATATGACCATAGACCAGATGAGACACGCATGGCTCGACCCAGCGTGATTGTATTGATATGTTACATATGCGAATTTTGCCGGCAGGACGCCGGCTTGGCGAGACCGCCGCGCCGGCCCGGCCCAGAAGCCCCTGCGGAGCAAGTTCATGACGCATGACGCAAGCAAGGACCGCTACGCGACGATGCCCTATCGCCGCGTCGGCACGAGCGGCCTCAAGCTGCCGGCGATCTCGCTGGGCGCCTGGGAGACCTTCGGCGGCTATCGCGACGCGGACGTGGCACGCGCCTGCATCCTGCGCGCCTTCGACCTCGGCATCACCCATTCCGACTTCGCCAACAATTACGGCACGCCGCCGGGCAACGCCGAGCTGGTGTGCGGGCGCGTGTTGCAGGAACTGCCGCGCGACGAGCTCATCATCGCAACGAAGGCCGGCTTTCCGATGTGGCCCGGGCCTTACGGCAACGGCGGCTCGCGCAAATATCTCATCGCGAGCTGCGACCAGTCGCTGAAGCGGCTCGGCGTCGACTATGTCGACATCTTCTACAGCCACCGGCCCGACCCTGAGACGCCGGTCGAGGAAACGATGGGCGCCCTCGCCAGCCTCGTGCAGCAGGGCAAGGCGCTCTATGCCGGCGTGTCGAGCTATAGCGGCGAGCCGTTTCAGGCGGCGGTCGCCGCGGCGAAGGCGCATGGCCTCAGGCTGACGATCCACCAGCCCTACTACAATCTGCTCGGCCGCCGCGTGGAGGGCGACCTGCTGCCCCGCACAAGGGCGGAAGGCGTCGGCGTGATCGCCTTCTGCCCGATGGCCTCGGGCCTGCTCACCGGTAAATTCCTCGACGGCGACATCCCGCCGGGCGCGCGCGGTCTCCTGTGGCCCGGCGCGTGGGTGCGCGCGCACACGCAAGGCCAGCGCAGCCGCATCCTCACCGGCCTGAACGCGATCGCCCGGCGCCGCGGCCAGACGCTGGCCCAGATGGCGCTTTCCTGGCTGCTGAGGAGCGCGGACGTGACGAGCGTGGCGGCCGGCGCCTCGCGCGTCGAGCAGATCGAGGCGAATGTGCAGGCGCTCGACAAGCTGGATTTCGCGCCCGAAGACCTCGCCGAGATCGACGCCATCACCCTGGCGCCGGCAGCGTAGCCCCGCCGCCGGGAATGGCTCCCGGCCTGCGTGGCATGTTTGGCGCCCGTCATCCGGGCGTCGGCGCCCTCGAAAACAGCAGGCTTGCGCATAAACCTTCTTCGATCTAACATGTTAGCATGACAAGAGCGATCTCCCCGCGTCCGCATGCGGACTTCGACATCCACCCCAGCGCGGATGAAATCCGCTTCTTCAACGAGAACGGCTATCTCGTGGTGGAGCGCATCACGACGGACGCCGAGATCGCCTGGATGCGCGAGATCTTCGAGCACATCTTCTCGCCCGATGAGGCCGCGAAGGACGGCGCCCCGATCGACCGGTCCGGCACCGGCGGCGCCGCCAGGCTGACCCAGGCCTTCTTCCCGGAGATCAAGTTTCCCGAGCTGCTGGAGACCGCCTTCCGCCGCAACGCGAAGCGCTACACCGCAGCGCTGCTCGGCGTCGACGAGAGCCGCATCTCGTCGTGGGGCCACATGATCCTGAAGCAGCCCGGCGGGCGCGCCGCCGAATGGCATCAGGATCACGCCTACTGGCAGCCCGAATTCGACTACTGCGCGCTGGGCTGCTGGCTGCCCATGCACGACATCTCCAAGGAGATGGGCGCCATGCAGTTCATCCCCGGCTCGCACAGGCGCGGCCTGCTGCACCACCGCCACCAGGACCTGCCGGAGCACAACGTGCTGCGCGTCGCCGACGCCTTCGACGAAGCCGAAGCCGTAGTGTGCCCGCTGAAGATGGGCGGCGCGACCTTCCACCACTCCGAGACGCTGCATTACACGGCGCCGAACACGACCGACCGCCCGCGCCTCGCCTTCCCCACAGAATTCCAGGTCATGCCGGTCCGCCGCGCTGAGCCGGCGGTCATGCCCTGGGTCGACGAACGGCGTGCCGTCGTCGGGACCCAGCCTGCCGTCCACGTCATCGACGGCAAGCTGGTCCCCGCCTGACCGAGCCGGCCTGATCCAGCCCGCCTGACATTGCGGGGGTGATGCGATAGAATCATCCCCGAAATGGCTACCAAACCCGTCCCCCTCGCCGATTCGGACCAGTCGAAGGCCGAGCGCGTCTATCACAATCTGCGCCGGCGCATCCGCGAGCTGTCGCTGCCGCCCGGCACCCCCCTGCGCAAGGAAGACATCGCCGCAGCGCTCGGCGTCTCGCGCGCCCCGGTCAGCGAGGCGATCACCCGCCTCGCCGACGAGGCGCTGGTCGACGTCTTTCCCCAGCACGGCAGCTTCGTCGCCCCGATCCGCGCCCAGGACGTGCGCGAGAGCCTCTTCATCCGCACCGCCCTCGAGGTCGAGGCGATCCGGCGCGTCACGATGAACGCCGACGCGGCCCTGCTCCAGACCCTCGAAGACAACATCCAGGCGCAGACCAAGGCGCTGAAGGCCGGCGACCTCGCCGTGTTCTACGATCTCGACGAGGCCCTGCACGCGGCCATCTTCGGCGCGATCGAATCGCCCCGCGCGCTGCGCCTGCTGGAGGCCGCCCGCGCCCCGCTCGACCGCCCCCGCCGCCTGCTCCTGCCCGACGAGGGCCGGCCGGAGACCACCCTCGCGGAGCACAAGGTGCTGGTCGACGCCATCCGCTCGCGCGACCCCGAATTCGCAGCCGCCTCGATGCGTGCCCATCTGGCCCAGGTCGGCCGCGCCATCGAACGCGCCCTCTCGCGCATCGAGGCCGCGGCGGAGTAGCCTCCGGCCAGCGGACGCGACGATCCGGGGCAGGGAGACGACCATGAGCTATGCCGGCGACAGGCTGATCTACGATGCCGACAGCCATCTCATGGAGTTCGCCGATTTCCTCACCCTCCATGCCGATCCCGGCATGCGCGATGTGGTGCCCTCTCTGAAGGAATCGCTCAGCGGCCAGTTCGATCCGCACGAAAAATCCGGCCGGCCGGGCCATCCGCCCGAGACGGTCGCCCGCCTGCTCGAACTCGGCGACCGCATCACGCGCGGCCCGAAATGGCATGACGCGCTCGGCGCCTTCAACGGCGCGGAGCGAGGCCTGGCGCTCGACCTGCTCGGCTTCCCGAAGCAGGTGGTCTTCTCGTCCTTCTGCGCCCGCGTCCTCTTCGAGGCGCCGGCGGCGTCGCGCTACGCCATCGCCCGTGCCCATAACCGCGGCATGGCCGCGTTCTGCGGCGGCGACCGCCGCCTCATCGGCGTCGCCATGGTGCCGCTCGACGAGCCCGATCTGGCGCTGAACGAGATCAGGACAGCCGCCAGTGAAGGCCTCGGCGCGGTGTGGATCGCCGCCGACGCGCCGGGCGGCCGCTCGCCCGGCCATCCCGCGCATGACCGCATCTGGGCCTTCCTCGCCGAGCGCGGCCTGCCCTTCATCCTGCATGTCGGCAGCGCCCCCCTGCGCATCGACGATCCCTGGATGAATGACGGCATCCCCGACCGCCGCACCGCGCGCGGCGGCGCCGAGGTGATCGGCTCGAAGGACCTGACCGTCATCCACCAGGCCGCCCAGCGTTTCATCTCGGTGATGGTGCTCGACGGCGTGCTGGAGCGCTTCCCCGCCTTGCGCGGCGGGGTGATCGAGATCGGCGCCGGCTGGGTGCCCGACATGATGCGCCGCCTCGACCACGCCGCCGAAATCTGGGCGAAGTCCGAACCGCATCTGGCGCTGATGAAGCGCAGGCCCTCCGAGCAGATCCGCGCCCAGCTCCGCTTCACGCCCTACCCGTTCGAGGATGTCGGCGCGCTCGTCCGCGAGTCGGCGCCGGAGCTCTATCTCTTCTCGTCCGACTATCCCCACGCCGAGGGCGGGCGCGATCCGATCGGCCGCTTCGAGCAGAGCACCGCCGGGCTCGACGACGCGGCCCGCGCCCTCTTCTTCCACGGCAATTTCAGGACGCTTTACCCGGACGCCGCCTGACCGCCGGCCGCGGCGCGGTCCGCAAGGATCGCCGCGTTCGCGCAGTCATGCACGATCGTCGCCGGCCAGGCGGCGTCATAGGACCGGGCGGCGCGGATGCGTTCGAGGCTCGGCCGTTTCGCCGCGCCGATCATCAACAGCAGCGCCGCGCCCGCGTGCCGCGCGATCGTCTCAGGCCCGACGCTGACACCGAAGCGCGGCACCTCATCGAGACTCCTGAATGCCGGGAAGGTGCCGAGATTGTCGCGCCGCGTCGCCTCGGCCAGTTCGACCCGGCGTGTCGTCGCCGCGCGCGGCGTGCCCGGCGGATTGAACGCCACATGCCCGTCGCTCGCCCCGGAGGCGAGCAGGAACATGTCGATGCCGCCCAGCCCGGCGATCACCTCCTCATAGGCCGCCGGATCGTCCGCCGGCGGCACATGCAGATTCTCCGCCGGCACCGGCGCCGCCAGCGTGGCGTTGAGCGGCGCGAGGATGTGCCGCTCGCCGAAGCCCGCGCAACTGAAATGCGCAGCCCGCGGCGGCAGGCGTTCGCGCCCGCCGTCCGTCACCAGATACTCGTCCATCATGACGACATGCAGTCGCGCCCCGTCCACGCGCACACGGAGCGCCTGCGCTGCGAGCGCCGCGTAGGTCGACATCGGCGAGCGCCCGCTCGGACACCCGAGCGTCGCGACGCCGCGCTCCGCCTGCGCCGCTTCGAGCCGCCGCCAGACCTCCGCCGCCGCATAGGTCCCCAGTTCGTCCCCGCTCGCGAATATGCGAAGCGGCGTCATGCCTTCGCCTCGACCCTCACGCTTCAGACGCGCCCGCTCTTGGTGTCCATCGTCATCGCCCGTCAGTTCGCCAGCAGCCGCTCGGGCAGATAGGCGCTGTGCGCCTTCGCCATCGCGCCATAGAGCCGTTCGGCGATATCGAGCGAGCGCACGAGCGGATTGGCGACCAGCGCGCGCACGCCGTCCTGCGCCGTGCCGTTCCACGCCGCCTTCGCCGCCAGCATCTGGTATTCGCCGAGCGCTTCGACCAGCCCGCGCCCGCCCTGCGGCACCGCCGGCATCTTCAGCGCCGCGATTCCTCGCGCATTGCAGGTGCCCAGCGTCTCGACCACCAGCTCGTCCGGAAGGCCCGCGACCGATCCGTCATTGCGGACATTCACCGGCAGCATTTCGTTCCGGTCGTTGTAGACGGCGTCCATGCAGTCGATCGCCAGCTCCAGCTCGTGGATGCCGCCGCGCGACCGGCGCGGATCGAGCCTGGGCGCACCGCTCTCCAACTGTTCGCGATAATGCGCCCAATAGCCGGGCACCTCGGCGAGGATATCCTCCGAGCGTGTCGTCGGCTTCGCCTTCAACTCTTCCAGGATCTCGCGCTCGAAATAATAATACTGGAAATAGGCGCTCGGCACCGACCCTTGCGTCACCGCGATATGCAGCAGCCGCTTGGCCGTCGTGTCGATGCCGGGGTCGTCGTGCCGCTCGGCCCAGATCTCGCGCAGCAGCGCGATCAGGTCGCGCCCTCGATAGCTGTGCTTCACGCTCCAGGAGCCGTGGTTGAGGCCGACGCTCTGGACGTCCAGCCCCTTGGGGTCGAGGCCCACGCCGCGCGCGATGATGCGCGGATAGACGATCGGCCCTTCGCACAGCGAGACGATCTGCGCATCCGTGTTGTCGCAAACCGCCTGCGACACGAGGTTGATCGGATTGGTGTAGTTGAAGATGCGCGCCCGGGGGCAGACATCCTGCATGTCCGCGAGGATCGGCTTCAGCGCATGCACCGAGCGCAGCGCCATGAAGAATCCCCCCGGCCCCTGCGTCTCCTGGCCGATGACCCCATGCGCCAGCGGGATGCGCTCGTCGAGGCCGCGCGCTTCGAAGCCGCCGGGGCGATAGCTCGTCAGCACCGCGTCGCAATCCGCGAGCCCCGCCCGGCGGTCGGTCGTCGCCGTCACCTTGAGGTCGATGCCGGCCGCCGCGACCATCTTCTCCGCCAGCGCCCGGACGAGATCGAGCCGCTCCTGATTCAGATCGACGAGCACGATCTCGGAGCCGGCGAAGTTCTCGCCCTGCGCGACGAAGCTCGACATCGTGCCCGCGCCGCGGGTCGAACCGCCGCCGATATAGGCAATCTTGATCCGCGCCATGGCCGCCCTCAGCCGCTTTACGCGCGGAAGAATTGCCCGCCCCGCTTGAGGCGTCAAGCCGTATAGAACCAAATAGGGCCAATAAGAACCATCGTGCCCCTTGGTTCTTGACAGCTTTCGCCGCTGTGCAATTTTCCGCCGATGCCCCGCTCGGGACCCCAGCCCCTCTTCCACGGCGTCACGCGCCACCTGACGGCAAAGATCGAAGCCGGCGAATATGCCGCGGGCGACCGCCTGCCGACCGAACGCTGGCTCCAGCAGACCCTGGGCGTCAGCCGCACCACCGTGCGCCGCGCCATAGAGGAGCTGGTCGAAGCCGGCACGCTGGAGCTGCGCGGGCGGGCCGCCTATGTGGCGAAGCCCGCCCTCGACGCCCCGCAGCGCGACACCATCCTCAGCCTGACCGACATGGCGCGCGAACGCGGCCTCGTCCCCACGGCCCGCGTCCTGATGCAGCAGGTCCGGCCGGCCACGCTGGATGAGGCGGACGCCTTCCGCATCGCCCCCGGCGCCGAACTCTTCGAACTCCGCCGCCTGCGCCTGCTCGACGGCGCCGCCATCTCGATCGACCACGACCGCACCCCGCTGAAGACGCTGCCCCAGGGGCCGCAGCTCGACTTCACCCACGCCTCCTATTTCGAATCGCTCGCCCGGGCCGGCAGCCCGCCCGTCCATTCGCGCATGCAGATCGAAGCCCGCCTCGCGACCTCCGGCGAGGCCGAACTGCTCGGCCTCCCCCCCGGCGCGCCGGTATTGGTCAACACCGAGCAGGCTTCGGGCCCGGCGGGCTATCCTGTCTCGCTCGGCTATTCGGTCTTCCGCTCCGACCGGCACCGCTTCCTCGTCCAGTTCACCCGCAGCGCGAAGTCGCGATGACCGGCCGCGGCCCCATCGTGCTCGGCGTCGACGGCGGCAACACCAAGACGCTGGCCGTCGTCGCCGACGCCGGCGGCCGGGTCCTCGGCCGGGCCCAGGGCGGCGCCACCGACATCCACACCTCCACCCCCGACAAGGCCCTCGCCGAACTCGCCCGCATCGCCGGCGCGGCCCTTGCGGCGGCCGGCCTCACCGCCGGCGCCCTCGACGCCGCCGCCTTCAGCCTCGCCGGCGCGGACTGGCCGGAGGACTTCGCCCTGCTCGACCGCGAATTGCGTGCCCGGCTCGGCATCGCGGCGCCGCTGATCGTCAACGACGCCCTCGGCGCCCTGCGCAGCGGCGCCCCGGACTGGACCGGCGTCGCCATCGCCTGCGGCACCTACAACGCCATCGGCGCCCGCAATGCCGACGGCCGCATCTTCCATCTCGGTTTCTGGCCCGACCACACCGGCGGCCACGATTTCGGCATGGCGGCGGTGAAGGCGATCTACCGCGCCGGCCTCGGCCTCGGCCCGCCGACCGCGCTGACCGCACCGGTGCTCGCAGCCTATGGCGCTGCGGACTGGCGCGCCTTGCTGCACGGCTTCACCCGCCTCGCGAGCCCGCTGCGCCTCGGCGACGTGAAGCGCCTCGCCTATACCGTGCTCGACGTCGCCGAAGCCGGCGATGCCGTCGCGCAGGAGATCGTCGCCGGCGCCGCCCGTCTGCTTGCCGGCCAGGCCCGTGTCGCGGCGGCCGAAGTCGGCCTCGCGCTGGACGGCCTCACCGTGGTGCTCACCGGCGGCGTGCTCCAGTACCCCTCGCCCTATTTCGCCGACCGCATCGTCGCCGGCCTGCCCGGCATCCGCCCGGTGCGCAGCATGGCGCCGCCGGTGACCGGCGCCCTGCTCCTCGCCTTCGACGCCGCCGGCACGGCGGTCGACGCCGCCCCGCTCGCCGCCGCCCTCGGCCGCCCGGACGCCTGACGCGCGCGCCGCGTGGTGCGCGCCGGAAGTCTGTGCTTCCCTGTCCGCCGCACAACAGGGCACGGACAGGAAACGCCATGGAACTGAAGGACAAGATCATCGTCGTCACCGGCGCGGCGAGCGGCATCGGCCGCGCCCTCGCGCACCGCTTCGCGAAGGACGGCGCCAAGCTCGTCGTCTGCGCCGACCGCAACACCGAAGGCGTCCAGGAGACGGCCGCTGCCGTCGGCGGCATCGCCTTCACCACCGACGTCAGCAAGGAAGCCGACATCCAGCATCTGATCGACACGGTCGAGCGCGAGCACGGCCCGATCGACCTCTTCTGCTCGAATGCCGGCATCGGCTACGGCGGCGGCGCCGAAGTCTCCGACGAACGCTGGCAGCGCATCTGGGAGATCAACGTGATGGCCCATGTCTGGGCGGCCCGCCATCTCGTGCCGCGGATGATCGCGCGCGGCGGCGGCTATCTCTTCAGCACCGCCTCGGCCGCCGGCCTGCTCTCGCAGATCGGCTCGGCGCCCTATGCCGTCACCAAGCACGCCGCCGTCGCGCTCGCCGAATGGCTCGCCATCACCCATGGCGACCAGGGCATCAAGGTCTCCGTCCTCTGCCCGCAGGCGGTGCGCACCGCGATGACCGCCGGCAACCCCGACGGCGTCGCCAGCGTCGACGGCATGCTGGAGCCCGAAATCGTGGCCGACGCCTGCGCGAAGGCGATCGAGGCCGAGGATTTCCTCGTCCTGCCGCACCCCGAGGTTCTCGACTACATGCGCCGCAAGACCGCCGACTACAATCGCTGGATCGGCGGCATGCGCAAGCTCCAGCGCCGCTACAATAGCTGAGGGGAGAAGGCGATGCGCGAAGTCGCAACCGGCTACGGCCTCGTCGAAGCGCCTGTCTGGGACGCCGCAAGGGGCCTCTATTTCAGCGATGTCCACAATGGCGGCGTCTATCTGCTCGACGCCGCCGGCGCCGTCTCGACGGTCATCCCCAAGCGCAAGGGCGTCGGCGGCATGGCGCTGCATGCCGGCGGCGGCCTCGTCGTCGGCGGGCGCAACATCGCCTGGGTGAAGGACGGCGAGACCCGGGTGCTGCTGAGCCCCGACACCGTGCCGGGGATCATCGGCTTCAACGACTTCACCACCGACAAGGCCGGCCGCATCTATGTCGGCTCGCTCGCCTTCAAGGTCTTCTCCGAAGAGCCGAAGCCCGGTTTCCTGCATGTCATCGACCTCGACGGGAGCATGCGCACCATCTCCGAGGGCGTGATGCTGACCAACGGCCTCGGCTTTTCGCCCGACGGCAGGCGGCTCTACCATTCCGACGCCCGCGGCGGCCATGTGCGCGTCTATGACGTGAAGCCCGACGGTTCGGTCGGCCCCTGGCAGGTCTTCGCCGAACTCGGCGAGGGCCATGTCCCCGACGGCCTCAAGGTCGCCGCAGACGGCTCGGTCTGGATCGCCGACGCCCGCGGCGGCCGCGTCGCGGTCTTTGAGCCCGATGGCATGCATCGCGAAGACGTGGCCGTGCCGCAGCCCATGGTCACGAGCCTCTGCTTTGCCGGCCCCGACCTGCGCGATCTCTACGTCGTCACCGGCTCGGACGGTTCGGGCCGCGAACATGGCGGATCGGTATTCCGCACCCGCGCGCCGGTCGCCGGCCTGCCGCTCGCGCCGGCCCGCGTGACCGCCTGACCGCTTGCCGTCGCCGCGCGGGGGCGGCAACCTGAGGCCAACAAGACACTCAGGGAAGAAACGATGAGCGCCGAGACGAAGCCGGAGGCGGCCGCCCCCGCCCAGCCGGAACCGCTGCCGCAGACCTATTACGACGCCATCAAGCGGAAATTCGCCGAGGCGCGCGATGTGCGCCTCGGCTACCGCCCCGAGGGCACCGCGCAATACACGAGCGACCTCACCGGCGCCTTCGCGAAATACGAGATCGATCCCTATGCCGGCAACGACACGCCGCGCGCCCCGATCGCCGATCACGTCGAATGCCTCTTCATCGGCGGCGGCTTCTCGGCGCTGCTGACGGCGGCGCGGCTGCGCGAGCGCGGTGTCCAGAGCATCCGCATCGTCGAGCGCGGCGGCGACGTCGGCGGCACCTGGTACTGGAACCGCTATCCCGGCGCCGCCTGCGACGTCCCGTCCTACGATTACCTGCCCTTGCTCGACGAGATGGGCCACGTCCCCTCGCGCTTCTACGCCAAGGGGCCGGAGATCTTCGCCCATTGCCAGGCGATCGCCCGGCGCTACGACCTCTACGACCTCGCCGTCTTCGGCACGACGGTGACCTCGACCGTCTGGGACGACAAGGAGAAGCTCTGGCGCATCGGCACCGATCGCGGCGACCGGATGACCGCGCGCTTCGTGATCTGCGCCAACGGCACACTGTCGAAGCCCAAGCTCTCGAAGATCGCCGGCATGGAACGCTTCGCCGGCCACTCCTTCCACACCTCGCGCTGGGACTATGCCTATACCGGCGCGGACCTCGACAAGCTCAGCGACAAGGTCGTCGGCATCATCGGCACCGGCGCCTCGGCGGTGCAGGCGATCCCGCGCCTCGCGAAGGCCGCGAAGGAGCTCTTCGTCTTCCAGCGCACGCCCTCCTCCATCGACATCCGCAACGACCGCCCGACCGATCCCGAATGGGCCGCGAAGCTCCGGCCCGGCTGGCAGGAAGCGCGGCGCATGAAGAACATCCGCGGCCCCGAGAGCCTCCAGCAGCGCAAGGCCGAGCTCAGCGTGCTGGCGCGCGAGGAGAAGATTCGCCAACAGGAAAACGGCAACATCGACTACATGATGCGCATCCACCGCCGCATCGACGAGATCGTCGCGGACAAGGCGACCGCCGAGGCGCTGAAGCCCTGGTACATGTTCATGTGCAAGCGGCCGTGCTTCGATGACGACTATCTGCCCGCCTATAACCGGCCGAACGTCCACCTCGTCGACACCCGGGGCAAGGGCATCACCGGGATCGCCCCGGAGGGCCCCGTCTTCGAAGGCCGCACCTATCCGCTCGACCTGCTGATCTACGCGACCGGCTTCGAGGTCCAGAAGACCGGCATCTACAACAGCATCGTCGGGAAGACCGGCAGGGAGATCAACGAGACCTATGCCGACGGCATGCGCACGCTCTTCGGCGTGCACACGCATGGCTACCCCAACCTCTTCATCATGGGCGGCTACCAGGCCTCGTTCCAGTTCAACCTGACCTTCATGCTCCAGTGCCAGGGCGACCACATCGCCGAATGCATCAAGCTGGCGCGCGACAACGGTTATGACGAGATCGACGTCTCGCCCGAGACCGAGGAGTGGTGGGTGCAGGAAGTCATCGCGCATCGCGGCAAGACGACGCGCAACCAGGACTGCACGCCCGGCTATTACAATTTCGAGGGCGAGTTCAACCGGCGCCAGGACGGCAACTACAACGGCGGCTTCCACCAGTATTATACCCACATGCAGAATATCCGCGGCGAGCTGGCGAAGCATTTCGTCTTCGCCCGGCGCTGACGCGGCGCGATGGCGAATTCGCTCCACATCGTCTGCTTCGGCGCCCATCCCGACGATTGCGAGATCTTCGCCGGCGGCCTGATGCGCGCCTTCGTGACGAACGGCGCGCGCGTCACCTTCGTGATCGCGACCGACGGCGCGCTCAGCAACGGCCCGCCCGCCGACCCCGCGCTCGCCGCGACCCGCCGGGAAGAGGCGAAGGCCGCCGCCGCGCATATCGGCGCCGCGGTCGAAATGCTGGGCTTCCCCGACGGCGGCCTCAGCCTTCAGCCCGGCGCGATCGAAGCCGTCGACGACGCCCTCCTGCGCTACCGGCCCGACCTCGTCGTCACCCATCACGAACGCGACTATCACCGCGACCACCGCGAGATTTCGCGCCTGGTGCGCAGCCGGATCGGGCCGGTGCAGCGTTTCCTCACCATGGAGCCGCTCTACGGCGTCGGCGCCCTGCCCGACACGCTGGTCGACATCACGCCGCATGCCGCCGCCAAGCGCGCGGCGATCCTGGAACACCGCACCCAGGACGGCGAAGCCATCGTGCCCCAGGTCGCCACCTGGAACGCCTTCCGCGCCATCCAGATGGCCCGCCGCGGCGTCGAGCAGGCCGAGGGCTACGTCATCCCGCCCGACATCTACGCCGACCCCTCCGGCCTCCTCGCCAAGGTCGCCAGGGTCCGCCGCCTCTAGCGCTGCCTTGCCGTTCCACCCGCGCGGCGACATAGTTTGGCCAGACCCTGCGACAGACGGGGCCTCAAGTCAGGGAGACGAAGATGGCTCAGTCAGAGCGCGCGCCGGGCCCGGTGCAGGCATCCTACGACGCGGTCGTGGTCGGCGGCGGTTTCGCCGGACTCTTTGCGCTGCACCGCCTCCGCGGCCTCGGCTTCAGCGTCCGCCTCTACGAGGCCGGCGACGGCATCGGCGGCACCTGGTTCTGGAACCGCTATCCCGGCGCCCGCGTCGACATTCAGAGCCTGGAATATTCCTACCAGTTCGACGAGAGCCTCCAGCAGGAGTGGAGCTGGAGCGAGCGCTACGCCCCGCAATCGGAACTGCTCGACTACGCCAACCACGTCGCCGACCGCTTCAACCTGCGGACCGACATCCAGCTCAACACCCGCGTCAAGAGCGCCCGCTTCGACGACGGCGCCGATGTCTGGATCGTCGAGACCGACAAGGGCGAGGTCGTGCGCGCGAGTTTCGTCGTCATGGCGACCGGCTGCCTGTCCTCGACCAATACCCCGAAATTCGAAGGCCTCGAGAGCTTCAAGGGCCGCACCTTCCACACCGGCCGCTGGCCCAGGGAAGATGTCGACTTCACCGGCCGCCGCGTCGGCGTCATCGGCACCGGCTCGTCCGCCATCCAGTCGATCCCGCTCATCGCCGCCGAGGCGAAGCACCTGACCGTCTTCCAGCGCACCGCGAATTACTCGGTGCCGGCGCATAACGGTCCGATCCCCGAAGACATCGTCCGCGACGTGAAGTCGCGCTATGCCCAGTACCGCGCCGACAACTACAACACCGCGCTCGGCGCCGACTGGGGCTATCGCACCGACACGGCGATGGAACACACGCCCGAGGAGCGCGATGCCGAATACGAAAGCCGCTGGCAGCGCGGCGGGCTCAGCTTCTACGGCAGTTACGCCGACATCCTGAGCGACCCGGCCGCGAACGAGACCGCGGCCGAGTTCATCCGCGGCAAGATCCGCCAGATCGTGAAGGACCCGGCGATCGCCGAGAAGCTGTGTCCGACGACGGCCGTCGGCTGCAAGCGCATGTGCGTCGATACCGGCTATTACGACACCT
Source organism: Alphaproteobacteria bacterium (assembly GCA_020852655.1). GTDB lineage: Bacteria > Pseudomonadota > Alphaproteobacteria > Micropepsales > Micropepsaceae > JADZAI01. Next base: position 28,840 of record JADZAI010000013.1, on the reverse strand, counting down.
ATAACCGCCCCAACGTGTCGCTGGTCGACCTGCGCGAGACGCCCATCGTCGCGATCACGCCGACCGGCGTGCGCACCTCGGCGGGCGAGCACGAGCTCGACGACATCGTCTTCGCGACCGGCTTCGACGCGATGACCGGCCCGCTCACCCGCCTCGACATCCGCGGCGTCGGCGGCGTGTCGTTGAAGGATGCCTGGGAGGAAGGGCCGAAGAATTATCTCGGCGTCTCGGTCGCCGGCTTCCCCAACTTCTTCATCATCGCCGGCCCGGGCAGCCCGTCGGTGCTCAGCAACATGCTCCCCTCGATCGAGCAGAACGTGAACTGGATCGCCGAGGCGATGGCCTATCTGCGCCAGAAGGGCTTCACCCGCATGGAAGCCGAAGTCCCGGCGCAGGAGGCCTGGGTCACCCATGTCAACGAGACGGCGGCGCCGACCATCCTGATGACCTGCAATTCCTGGTATCTGGGCGCCAACATCCCGGGCAAGCCGCGCGTCTTCATGCCCTATCTCGGCGTCGCGCCCTATATCGCGAAATGCACCGAGGTCGTGGCGAACGGCTACGAAGGCTTCGCCCTGGCCTGATCCTCGCCGGCGCCGCACGAAAGAGTCCCGATGGCCAAGGCGCCGGTGAACACCTCCGTCGCGCAATGCGTCTGCGGCAAGGTGCAGATGGAGATCGACGTCCCCGCCGTCTGGGCCTGGCACGATCATTCGCGCGCCAGCGGCCACGCCCACGGCAGCGCTTACGCCACCTATGTCGGAAGCTGGCGCAGCCGCTTCCGCCTGCTGCGCGGCGCGAAGAGCATCACGCGCTACGAAGACGCCAAGGCGCGCACCATCCGCAGCTTCTGCGCCCATTGCGGCACGCCCGTGCTCTACGAGCGCGCCAGGGCGCCGAAGATGGTCAACATCCCCCGCGCCCTCTTCGCGGCGCGCACCGGGCGCGAGCCGCGCTATCACCTGAACCTCACCGAACAGGCCGAGTGGGCCTATGACGGCGGCAGGCTCGGCCCGCTGAAGGGCTATCCGGGCGTCCTATTCCAGCGCCCGCGCAAGGCGAAGCGCGGCGAGAGCTGACCGGAGAACTGTCCGGGCTCACCAGCAGCTATAGCCGCCGTCGGCGAGGACGATGCTGCCGGTCATCAGGCTGGAGGCGTCCGAGGCGAGGAAGAGGATCACCGACGCGACCTCCTCCGGTTCGCCGAGCCGCGCCATCGGCGTCGAATCGATCCAGCGCTTGTACATGGCCCCTTCGCGGTCGGCGAAGGCGTTGATCGGCGTCGCGATATAGGTCGGCGCCACGGCGTTCACGCGCACGCCCCGCGCGCCCCACTCCGCCGCCAGCGAGCGCGTCAAATGATGCACCGCGGCCTTCGACGCGTTGTAGTGGCTCTGCCCCTGCGGCCGGTTGACGATGAAGCCGCTCATCGAGCCGACATTCACGATCGCGCCCTTGCCGGCCTTCAGCATGTGCCGCCCGAAGGCCCGCGCGCACCAGAACGCCCCGTTCAGATTGACATCGAGCACGTTCAGCCAGCGCTCGTCTTCCATCTCCTCGGCCGGGATTTCGCTGCGCGCGATGCCGGCATTGTTGACCAGGATGTCGATGCGCCCGGCCCGGGCCTGGAGTGCGTCGGCGACCGCGTCGACGCGGGCGCGGTCGGTGACGTCCATGACGGTGCCCTCCACCGCATAGCCCTTGGCGCCCAGCGCCGCCCGCGCCGCCTCGATCGCCCCGGCATCGCGGTCGGCGATCGTCACCCGCGCCCCCGCCTCGGCCAGCGCTTCGGCGGCCGAAAGGCCGATGCCGCTCGCCCCGCCGGTGACCAGCGCGACCCGGTCCGTCAGCTTCAGCAGGTCGAGATACATGTGAGGCTCCTCAGCGGTCGGACAGGAACGCGGCGCGTCGATGAACCATATCCATCGTGCGGGCAGGCGCGAAAGGCGGAGACAAATGCAGGGGCGACCCGCCCTTACGGCACCTTGCGCGCCGCTTCCATCTGTTGCGAAATCGGCGGCGAAGGCGCGCCGAACGGCGTCTCGCGGGAGGTATCAGGTGAATTTCGACTTTTCGGACGACCAGAAGCAACTGCGCGACGAAGCGCGTCGCTTCCTGGCCAAGGAGTGCCCGCCCGAGCGCGTTCGCGCCGTGCTGACCGACGCAACGAAGACGCATGACGACGCACTGTGGAAGGCGGTGGTCGCGCAGGGCTGGCTCGGCGCCGCGATCCCTGAGGAATTCGGCGGGCTCGGCCTCGGCCATCTGGAGCTCTGCTGCATCGCCGAGGAACTCGGCCGCGCGCTGGCCCCGATCCCCTTCGCCTCGACGGTCTATTTCTTCGCCGAGGCGATCCTCGTCGCCGGCACCGATGCGCAGAAGCAGAAATACCTGCCGAAGATCGCCGCCGGCGACATCGTCGGCGCCTTCGCGACCTCCGAAAGGCCCGGCCCCGTCTCGGCCGCGACCGTCTCGGCCAAGGTTGAAGGCGGCAAGCTCACCGGCACCAAGCTGCCCGTCACCGACGGCGACATCGCAGGCGCCGCCATCGTGCTGGCGAACGAGAACGGCGCGCCCGCCCTCTTCATCGTCGACCTCACCGGCCCCGGCGTCAGCCGCGAGACGCTGGCGACGCTCGACCCCTCGCGCAACGCCGCGAAGCTCGTCTTCTCCGGCGCAACGGCGGAACGCCTCGGCCCGGCCGGCGAGGGCCTCGACTTGATGCACCGCATCTTCGACCGCGCCGCCGTGCTCCTCGCCTTCGAACAGGTCGGCGGCGCCGACCGCTGCCTCGAGATGGCCAAGGACTACGCGCTGAACCGCTTCGCCTTCGGCCGCCCGATCGCCTCCTATCAGGCGATCAAGCACAAGCTGGCCGAGATCTACGTCAAGAACGAGCTCGCCCGCTCCAACAGCTATTACGGCGCCTGGGCGCTCAACACCGATGCGGCCGAACTGCCCATCGCGGCCTCCGGGGCCCGTGTCGCGGCCTGCGACGCCTATTGGTTCGCCGCCAAGGAAAGCATCCAGACCCACGGCGGCATGGGCTTCACCTTCGAGACCGACTGCCACCTCTTCTACCGCCGCTCCAAGCAGCTCGCGCTCGTCGCCGGTGCGCCCCGCGTCTGGAAGGAACGGCTCATCGCCCACATCGAACGCAGCAACGCGGCCTGACGGGAGCCAAGGACATGGACTTCAACGACACCCCCGACGAAGCCGCCTACCGCACCAAGGTCCGCGGCTGGCTGGAAGCGAATGCGCCGAAGGGCGCGCAAGGCCGCTCGCTCGGCGATGAGGATGAAGGCGATCTCGCCGCCTCCAAGGCCTGGCAGAAGAAGAAGGCCGAGGCCGGCTATGCCCAGATCACCTGGCCCAGGGAGTGGGGCGGCGGCGGCGGCACCCAGATCCAGCGCGTGATCTTCAGCCAGGAAGAGGCCCGCGTCGGCGCCTCGCTCGGCGGCCCCTTCGCGATCGGCCTCGGCATGTGCATCCCCACCGTCATGGCGACGGCGGACGAAGAGACGAAGAAGCGCTTCATCGGCCCCGCCGTCCGCGGCGAGGAGATCTGGTGCCAGCTCTTCTCCGAACCCTCGGGCGGCAGCGACGTCGCGGCGATCCGCACCCGGGCGGTCAAGGACGGCGACGAGTGGGTCATCAACGGCCAGAAGATCTGGACCTCGGGCGCCCATTATGCCGACTACGGCATCGTCCTCGTCCGCACCGACCCCGATGCGGTGAAGCACAAGGGCCTCACCATGTTCTGGATCGACATGAAGTCGCCCGGTGTCGTCGCGCGGCCGATCCACCAGATGTCGGGCGCCTCGGGCTTCAACGAGGTCTTCTTCACCGACGTCCGCATCAAGGACTCCCAGCGCCTCGGCAAGCTGCATGACGGCTGGAACGTCTCGATCATCACGCTGATGAACGAGCGCGCCTCGGTCGGCGGCGGCGGCGGCTCGGCGGGCGGCGGCTCGCTGAGCGTCATGCGCCTCGCCAGGGACGTGCTCGGCGCCGGCGGCGAAGCGGCGGCGAAGGACCCGGCGCTGCGCGAGAAGATCGCCGACTGGTACATCCAGTCCGAAGGCCTCCGCTTCACCGGCATGCGCTCGCTGACCGCGCTGTCGAAGGGCCAGATGCCCGGACCCGAAGCCTCGATCACCAAGCTTGTCATGGCCAATGTCGCACAGGACCTCGCCTCGCAGGCCGTCGAACTGGAAGACCAGTTCGGCATCATCCAGGAGGACGGCGTCTCGCCCGCCAAGGCGGCCTTCCAGCACTCGCTGATGAACTCGCCCGGCATGCGCATCGCCGGCGGCACCGACGAGATCCTGAAGAACATCATCGCCGAACGCGTGCTGGGCCTCCCCGGCGACATCCGCGTCGACAAGAACGTCCCCTTCAAGGACCTGCCCGTCGGGCGGTAAGGCTTCCGGGCGTGGCGTGTGCGTGGTTCGAGGCCCCGTCGCTTCGCGACCGCGCGCCTCACCACGGCAAGCAGGTTTGAATACAACCTTCCTTGCCATCCTGAGGTGCGAGCCGCAGGCGAGCCTCGAAGGACGCACGACAGAGGCGCATGCATGGCCCGTCTCCGCCCGCGGACCATGACAGCAGGGTGATGGGGTTGGCAAAGAAAGAACCGTATGACCGCACACAAGCGCCGCGCACCCGTCCCGACGCCCGAAACCGCCGAGTTCTGGGCCGGCACAAAGAAGGGCGAACTCCGCCTCCAGCGCTGCACCGCCTGCGCCCATGTCTACTTCCCCGCGCGGCCCTTCTGCCCGGCCTGCGCCTCGCGCGACGTCGCCTGGTTCACGGCGAGCGGCAAGGGCACGCTCTACTCCTACGTCATCAACGAACGCCCCGCCCCCGGCTTCACCGCGCCCTATTCCATCGCCGTCGTCGCACTGGACGAAGGCCCGCGCATGATGACCAACATCGTCGAATGCCCGCAGACGCCCGAGGCGCTGGTGCTCGACATGCCCGTCGAGATCGTCTTCGAGCAGCTCGACGACACCATCGCCCTGCCCCTCTTCCGTCCCGTGGTGCGCTGATGGTCCAGCATCGCTCCGTTGCCGTCGTCGGCGCTGCCGAGACCACCGGGCTCGGAATCATCCCCGGCATGTCGCAGATCATGCTGCATGCCGATGCGGCCCTGAACGCGATGGCCGATTGCGGCCTCAAGCCGTCCGACATCGACGGCGTCGCGACCGCCGGCGAGTCGCCCGTCGCGATCGCACACTATCTCGGCATCACGCCGACCTGGACCGACGGCACCAGCGTCGGCGGCTGCTCCTTCATGCTGCATGTCCGCCATGCCGCGGCGGCGATCGAGTCCGGCCTCTGCAAGACCGTGCTCATCACCCACGGCGAGAGCGGCAAGTCGCGCGTCGGCGCGGGCGGCTGGGGCGGCGGCTCGCCCGCCAGCCTGCAAGGCCAGTTCGAGACCCCCTACGGCATCGCCGGTCCGCCCAGCATCTTCACGATCCCCGTGCTGCGCTACCTCAAGACCTACGGCATCCCGATCGAAAAGCTCGCCAACGTCGCCGTCGTCCAGCGCGAATGGGCCGCGAAGAACCCGCGCGCCACGATGAAGGACCCCATCACCGTCGCGGACGTCCTCGCCTCGCGCATGATCGCCTATCCCTTCCGCCTCCTCATGTGCTGCCTCGTCACCGACGGCGGCGGCGCGCTGATCCTCACCGGCGCCGAACGCGCCAAGGACTTCCCCCGGAAGCCCGTCTACATCCTCGGCACCGGCGAGAGCAGCGAGACCCCGCTCATCAGCCAGATGGACGACTTCAATGCCTCGCGCGCCTTCCGCGTCTCGGGCGCCAAGGCCTTCGCCGAGGCCGGCATCGCGCACGCCGACGTCGACCACCTGATGATCTACGACGCCTTTGCCCATCTCCCGCTCTACGGCCTCGAAGCCCTCGGCTTCTGCAAGCCCGGCGAGGCCGCCGACTATATCTGGGAGCGCAATACCGCGCCCGGCGGCAACCTACCGCTCAACACCAATGGCGGCGGCCTCAGCTACATGCATTCCGGCATGTACGGCATGTATGCGTTGCAGGAGAGCGTGCGTCAGATGCGCGGGATCGCCCCGGCCCAGGTGCCGGGCGCCAAGATCTCGGTCTGCCACGGCGTCGGCGGCATGTTCGCCGCCTCCGGCACCGTCATCTTCACCAACGAGCCCGCCTGAGGCGTCAGTGCCCCAGCCGGCCGTCCAGGTGGTCGGCGAGGCGCAGCGCCAGCGCGACGATCGTCAGCGTCGGATTGGCCCAGCCGCTGGTCGCGAACACCGAACTCCCGGCCACGTAGAGATTGGCATAGCCGTGGACCTTGCAGTCCGCGTCGACGACACCGCCCGTGGGATCGGCGCTCATCCGCGTCCCGCCCATGTGGTGATAGCCGGCGATCGGATGGTTGCCGACCGTCGGATCGACCGGCCATTGCGGCGAGGGATCGGAAAGCCAGGCGCTCGGCGTCACCGAGCCCCGGCCCAGCCGCCGCAGTTCCCCGTCGAAGGCCTCCGCCAGCACCTGCGCCGTGTGCTTGTCGACCTCGCTCAGCCGCCACGCGAGATCGGCGCGGCGGTTGCCCAGCGCATCGCGCTCCGCCGACAGCAGGACGCGGCTCTCAGGATTCGGCGCCTGCTCGCCGCGCACGATGAGATAAAGCCCCGTCCGCCCCGAACGCGCCCGCATCCGCTCGATCGTGCCGCGCACCTCGCGGTGGAGCCAGGCGCGCAGGCCCCGATAGGCATGATCGAGCGCCCGCCCGCGCTTGTTCGGCGCGATCGAATGCTTCAGCCGGTGATAGAGCTTGTTGCCCATCGCGACGCCGTGCTTCGGATCGCGCTGGAGCTTGAACGTCATCACGCTGTTTAGCGCCTGCTCGCGCCGCTGCGTCGCCTCGCCGAGCCGCAGCACCGGGGCCAGCGGCGGACCCGACCGCATGAAGCGCTTCTGGAACGCCGCCCACAGCGCGAAGGGCTGCGGCGTGTCGACCTTGCCGATCCGCCCGCAGGGATGCTCCATGAAGAAGCGCCCGACCTGGTCATGCCGGTTGCCGACGCCGCCGGGCTCGACATCGTCCGACGCCAGCAGCAGCCGCGCATTCTCGATCGCCCCGCAGGCCACCACGAACTGCGCCGCCGGCACCTCGCGCGCCGTCCCGCCCAGCGGCTGCACCACGACATGCGTGATCCGCTGCGCCTCCGCGTCGGCCTGGAGCTTCACCGCATTGGCGTGCAGCACGATCCGTATCGACGGCGAATCGATCAGGTCGCGGGCCGAGCGCGCCGTGAACCGCTCATTCGCCTCGTCGAAGCGCCACAGCCCCGTCGCGATCCGGTCCGGGTCGAAATCCTCCGGCGGAATGCCCAGCATGCCCCAGATGTCGTGCTCGTAGTTGAACGGCCCCAGCTCGAAGAGATCGTGCGCCCGGCGGTAATACGGGTCGAGGTCGCCGCGGTCGATCGGCCAGCCGCTATGCGGCACCCAGTCGCGCGTCTCGAAGTCGATCGGGTCGAGCAGCGCGCAGCGCCCGCCCCAGATCGAGACCGTGCCGCCGAAGAAGCGCAGCCGCGACTCCTCCAGATCGTAATACGGCATGGCGACATTGGCGCCGCGATAGAGGTCCTGCGTCGCCTGCTCGAAATCCAGCCCGCCGCTTTCCAGCAGGCACACCGAGCGCCCCTGCGCCGCCAGCGCCCGGGCAAGCGTGATGCCCGCCGCCCCCGCCCCGACGATGCAGACATCGCTCGGCGGCAGCGTCGCCTCCGGCGTCTTGCGCAGGTCGATCAGCACGGCGTTGGGGTCCCGGTAAGCGTCATGCGGCGATGGTCTGCTGCCACCAGCAGCTGAACATCGCGATCGCGTAGAGGATTCGCCCGTGATTGGCGACACCGGCGCGATGCTCGTCGAACAGCGCTGCCACCGCCTCCGGCCTCAGGTAACCGCTGCGGACCGCGCCGCTGTCGTTCCAGGCCTTCTGCGCGAAGTCGCTGAAGTCGCCCCGGAACCACTCGGCGAAGGGCAACTGGAAGCCGAGCTTGCGCTTGTCGATCGCCCCCGCCGGCAGCCACGGCGCGATCGCCTTGCGCAGCGCATATTTGCCGATCCTGCCGCGCAGTTTCATGTCCTGCGGCATGGTCAGGCTCCAGTCGACGAAGCGATGCGACAGGAACGGCACCCGCGCCTCCAGCGAATGCGCCATGCTGCCGCGGTCGAGCCGGTTGAGCAGCGAGCCCGGCATATGCACCGTCAGGTCGGCCAGCATGAACTGCTCCAGCGGCGTCAGGCCCTTCGCCTCGGCGCCGCCGAAATATTCGTGCTCCAGCCGGGCGAAGGCGTCGGCATGTTCCTGCCGCGCCAGCAGGCCGGGATCGTAGAGCCGGGCCCGCACCGCCGGCGTCGTGAGCTGCGTCCCGGCGAAGAAGCGCTGGAAATTATTCTCCAGCCCCGCCGCATCGCGGAACCGCCGGGCATTCTGCCTGAGATAATTCCACCGCGGCGACGATCCCGGCAGCGCATCGACGAGCCCGGCGAGCGGCCCGAGCGCCCGCAGCAGCGGCCGCCAGCGCGCCGCCGCCAGCGCCGTCCGCTGCCGCTTGTAGCCGGCGAAGATCTCGTCCGAGCCTTCGCCGCACAGCACCACCTTCACATGCTGCGCCGCCAGCCGCGACAAATGCCAGATCGGCACCGCCGCCGTCGCCGCGCAGGGCTCGTCGAACGCCGCCTGCACCGTCGGCAGCAGATCGCCCGCCGCCACCGGCTCCAGCGGCAGCACGATATGCTCCGCCCCCAGATGCCCGGCGATCCGCGCCGCCGCCTGGGTCTCGTCGATCGAGGTGCCCGGAAAGCCCACCGTGAACGCCTTGATCGGCGCGGTCGAGACCTGCGTCATCGCCGCCGTGATCGCGCTCGAATCGACCCCGCCCGAGAGGAAGCTGCCGACCGGCACGTCGGCCAGCATGTGGCGCGCCACCGTGCCCCGCACCATCGCGCGCGTGTCCTCGATCCAGTCCTCCTCCGACCGCTTGGCGCCGCTCACCCGGAAGCGCGGCGTCCAGAAGGCCTGCACCGCCGGCTCGCCCTCGGGCCCGATGCGGCAGAGATGGCCGGGGTCGAGGCTCCGCACCTGGCGGAAGATCGAACGCGGCCGCTGCACATGCCCGAAGCTGAAGAAGTCGTGCACCGCCCGCTCGTCGATGTCGAATTCGTGCTCCGGCAAGGTCCGCAGCGCCCGGATTTCCGAGGCGAAGGCGAGGCCGCCCTGCTGCGCCGTCAGGTAGAGCGGCTTGATGCCCAGCGGGTCGCGCGCCAGCGTCAGGCTGCGCGTCCGGCGGTCCCAGATCGCCGCCGCATACATGCCTTCCAGCTTCAGCCACGCCGCGTCGCCCCAGCGCACGAAGCTCGCGAGCAGCGTTTCGGTGTCGCTGTGCGTCGCGAAGCCGACGCCCTCGGCCTCCAGTTCCCGCCGCAGCTCGAGGTGATTGTAGATCTCGCCGTTGAAGACGATGGCATGGCGCCCGTCCGGCGTCTCGATCGGCTGATGCCCGCCGGCGATGTCGATGATGCTTAAGCGCCGCATCCCGAAGCCGAAATCGCCATCGGTCAGATAGCCGCTGTCGTCCGGGCCGCGATGGACGATCGTGTCGCACATGCGCACGATATCGCCCCGCGCGACCGGGCGACCGGATCGTCTGTACCAGCCGGCGATGCCGCACATGCCCTGGAGAACCCGCGCGAGGACCAATTGAAGACGCGAAACGCGGTGCTTATAGCGCAGCCATGGCCGCGCCAAGCGATCCAGATTCGCCCGTGACGGCGCCCCCCGCCCGCGGCGGCCCGAAAGCCCGTCCGGCCATGCGCCAGGGCAGCCTGCGCAACATCCTGCTGAATGCCGGCTGGCTGCTCGGCGGCAAGGGCTTCGGGGCGGTGCTGAGCACCGTCTATCTCGCCATCGTCACCCGCTCGCTCGGCGTCGACGGCTTCGGCCGCTTCGCCCTCGCCCTCGGCATCGGCCAGACCGTCGCTGCGCTGGCGACCTTCCAGAGCTGGCAGGTCATCGTCCGCTACGGCATGCCGCACATGCACGCCCATCGCGCCGCGGAGCTCGCCCGCCTCCAGCGCTTCGGCGCCTGGCTCGACGCGGCGAGCGCCGTCATCGGCGCGGCGCTGGTCGTCGCCGTGTTCCTGCTCCTCGGGCCGCGCTTCGGCTGGACGGGTGCCGAACAGCTCCAGGCGATGGCCCTCTCGGTCGTCATCGTCCTCTCGGTCCATTCCGCGCCCACCGGCATCATGCGCCTGCACGATCGTTTCGCCGACGCGACGATCGCCGAGGCGACCACCCCGATCGTCCGTTTCCTCGGCGCCGTCGTCGTCTGGCTGAGCGGCCCCAGCGCGGTCGGCTTCCTGCTCGCCTGGTCGGTCGCCGAGATGCTGACCGCCGCCGCCTATTGGTATTTCGCCCTGCGCCTGCCCGGCGTGACGCTGCGGACTCCCGAGCGGCTGAGCTGGCGCCGGATCGCCGGCGAAAACCCCGGCATCGGGCGCTATGCCGTCATCACCAATCTCGCCACCTCGCTGGTCACCGGCAGCAAGCAGGTCGTGGTCGTCCTCGTCGGCCTGGTGCTCACCCCGGCGGCGGCCGGCGGCTTCCGCTTCGCGCAGCAGCTCTCCCAGGCCCTCGCCAAGATCTCCCAGACCCTCGCCCGCGCCATCTTCCCCGAGCTCATGCGCAGCCATGCCGCCACCGGCAGCGACCGCGAGGCCTTCGACCGCCTCTTCGCCCGCACCACCCGCCTCGCCGTGCTGGGCGGCATCGTCATCGTCGTCATCCTCCTGGTGACCGGCTGGCCGATGCTGGAGCTGATCGCCGGGCCGGCCTTCCTGCCCTTCTATCCGGTGCTGCTCGTCACCGGCATCGCCGCCGCCCTCGACTTCGCCTCGGTCAGCTTCGAGCCGGCGCTGACGGCGCGCGGACGGGCCGGCACGGCGCTGCGGCTGCGGGCGGTCGCGACAATCGTCATGCTCGCCGGCTTCGTCTTCCTCGCCCAGCGCTACGGCGTGATGGGCGGCGCGGCGGCGATGCTGGCCGGATCGGCCCTCTCCTTCGCGCTCTTCACCTGGGCGCTGCGCCGCCCGGGCCACGAAACGCCCGAGGAAGAGGCGGGCTCGCGGCTTGATCCGTTCGATTGACAGGTTTCGCGTCTGGTGGCAGCGAGAGGCAAGGCATGGCTGACCGGCAGGACAGGCGCAGCCGGAACAAGCTGGAACCCAAAGGCCCCGCGTTGCCCATGGAGGCATTCGACACGAGCCTCGTCACCGAAGCCCACCGCCTGACCGTCGACCTCGTGCGGCCGCGGCCCTGGGTCTATTGGCTGGACCTCGCCCTGACCGCGGCGGCCGTCTATGGCGGCCTCGCCGCCACGGTGCTCGCCCCCGGACCGCTTGGGGTGGCCGGCGCCGTACTCTTCGTGCTCGCCCTCTATCGCGGCGTCAGCTTCATCCACGAACTCACCCATCTGCGCCCGTCCGACGTGCCCGGCTTCCGGACGGCCTGGCACGCCGTCATCGGCGTGCCTTTCCTGCTGCCGTCGCTGCTCTATGAAGGCGTCCACAATCTCCATCATTCGAAGCAGCGCTACGGCACGCCGGCCGATCCCGAATACGCCCCGCTGGCGCACCGCTCGGCCCTGCACATCGCCGCCTTCGTGCTGGTCGCGCTGCTCGCCCCGCTCGGCGCCTTCCTGCGCGCCGCAGTGCTGACGCCGCTCTCCTGGCTGTCGCCGCGCCTGCGCCGCGGGCTCGTCGCCGCCGCCTCGTCCATGACGATCAATCCCGCCTTTCGCCGCGACGATCACGACCGCGCGAAAGCCAAGTCCTGGATCGTTCCCGAAACGGCCTGCTGGCTGTGGAGCTGGGGGCTCGTCGCCCTCGCCCTTATCTCGCCGCTCGGCGCCGCCTTCGTGATCGCCGGCTTCGCCGGTCTCGCGCTGACGGCGCTCGTGAACCAGCTCCGCACCCTCGTCGCCCATGCCTGGACCAATGCCGGCGAGCCGATGACCTTCCTCGCCCAGTTCCAGGACTCGATCAACGTGCCGCCGCCGGCCCTGCTGCCGGCGCTCTGGGCGCCGGTCGGCCTGCGCTATCACGCGCTGCACCACCTGCTGCCGCGCGTCCCCTATCACAGCCTCGGCGAGGCCCACCGGCGGCTGATGGCGGCGTTGCCGGCCGAGGCCGGTTATGGCGCCGTTTCGCACGCCGGGCTGTGGTCCGCCGTCGCTGCGCTGCTGCGCCGGGTGCGCGCCCTTGCCGGCACGCGCTATTCCGCGACCCCCACATGAGCCGGCCCCCGGACGGCGCGACGCTGACCCCGACCCCGACCGCGGAGACGAGGACCGTCCGCCTCGCCGACTTCCCGACACTGACCGCAGCGCTCGACTGGGCGGCCCGCGGCGAGACCGGCGTCAATCTCTACGGCATGCGCGGCGAGCTGCGCGACGTGCTGTCCTATGCCCGGCTGCGCACCGAGGCCCGCGCCCTTGCCGCCCGCCTGCGCGCCGCCGGCATCCGGCCGGGCGATCGCGTCGGCCTCGCCGCCGAGACCGACGCCGACTTCGTCCGCGCCTTCTTCGCCTGCCAGTATGCCGGCGCCGCGCCGATGCCGATGCCGTTGCCGGCCCCGCTCGGCGGCCAGGACGCCTATATCGACCAGATCGCCGGCATGCTGGCCTCGGCCGGGGCCGCCGCCGTCTTCGGCCCCGACAGCTACGGCGCCTGGCTCTCCGCCGCCGCCGCAAAAGCCGGCACGCATATCGGCCCCTCGCTCGCCGCCTTGCCGGACGCGCCCGAGGGCGAACTCCCGGCCATCGCGCCCGACGATCTCTCCTACATCCAGTTCTCGTCCGGCAGCACGCGCTTCCCGTCCGGCGTCATGATCACCCATCGCGGGCTCATGGCGAATATCACCGGCATCACCCGCGACGCGCTGAAGATCGTCGCCGCCGACCGCTCCATGGCGTGGCTGCCGCTCTATCACGACATGGGCCTCATCGGGTATCTGCTCGCCCCGCTCGCGACGCAGACCTCGACCGACCTCCTGCCCACCAGCGCCTTCGTGCGCCGGCCGATGCTGTGGCTCGACCTGATGACGCGCACCCGCGCCTCGATCTCGTCCAGTCCGAGCTTCGGCTACGAACTCTGCGCCCGCCGCGGCGAGGGCAGCGCGTCCTACGACCTCGCCCGCTGGCGCGTCGCCGGCATCGGCGGCGACATGGTGCGCCCCTCCGTCCTCCACGACTTTGCCGAGCGCTTCGCCGCGTCCGGCTTCGACCCCGGCGCCTTCGTCGGCAGCTACGGCCTCGCCGAGTCGACCGTCGGCGTCTCCATGGCCCCGCCCGGCTTCGGCCTGCGCACCGAACGCCTCAACCTCGACGAACTCGAACGCAGCGGTGACGTGATGCGGACCGACGGCGCCGCCCGCGTCCGCGACTTCGCCCGCTGCGGCCCGCCCTTCCCGGGCCACCAGGTCGAGATCCGCGACCCCGCCGGCAAGGCGCTGCCCGAGCGCCGCGTCGGCCGCATCTTCGTCCGCGGCCCCAGCGTCATGCGCGGCTATTTCGGCCAGCCCGAAGAGACCGCGCGCGTGCTCGATCCCGCCGGCTGGCTCGACACCGGCGATTTCGGCCTCATGGCCGGCGGCGAGATCGTGCCGACCGGTCGCGCCAAGGACCTCATCCTCCAGAACGGCCGCAATATCTGGCCGCAGGACCTCGAATGGACGATCGAATCCGAGATCGCCGAGGTCCGCAGCGGCGACGTCGCCGCCTTCTCGGTGCCCGGCGAGGACGACGAGCGCATCGTGATCCTCGTCCAGACGCGCCTCTCCGGGCCTGAGGCCCGCAGCGGCCTCGTCGAGCAGGCGACCGCCCTGCTCCGCGCCCGCCACGGCATCGCGCCCGCCGTCGAGCTGGTCGCGCCCCGCGCCCTCCCGCGCACCACCTCCGGCAAGCTCAGCCGCACGCGAGCCCGCGCCATGTATCTCGACCGCCGGTTCGACCTCGCCGGCGAACGCGCCTGATGGCGCGGCTGGTCGCGGTCACCGGCGCGACGGGATTCCTCGGCCGCCATGTCGTGCGCAGCTTCCTCGATGCCGGGTGGAGGGTCCGCATCCTCACCCGGCGCGATCCGGTCGACCCGGCCTGGCGCCCCCATGCGGTCGAAGCCGTACCCGGCGATCTCGACGCCGCCGGCGCCCTGCACCGGCTGGTCGCCGGGGCCGACACGGTGGTCCACGCCGCCGGCCTCATCAAGGCGCGGCGCGACAGCGCCTTCCACGCGGTCAATGCCGGCGGCGCGCAGAAGCTGGCCGAGGCGATGCGTACCCACGCCCCCGAGGCCCGCATGCTGCTGGTGTCGTCGCTCGCCGCCCGCGAGCCGCACCTGTCGCCCTATGCCGCGAGCAAGCGGGCCGGCGAAGAGGTCGCGCGCACCCTGTTGGGCGAGCGTCTGGCGATCGTCAGGCCGACCGCGATCTACGGTCCGGGCGATCAAGAAACGTTTCAGTTTATTGCAGCAGCCGCAAAGGGTTGGCCGCTTCCGCTGCTCCATCCGGCGGCCCGGCTGACGATGGTCCACGTCGCCGACGTCGCCGCCGAGATCCGCGCCCTCGCCGACGCCGCCCCGCGGGCCGCGCCGCACGCCGTCGCCGACGCCCGGGGCGAGGGCTATTCCTGGCGTGAGGTCGCGGCCGCGGTCGCCGCTGCCGTCGGCACGAAACCCAGATTCCTGCGCGTTCCGGCGGCCGGTCTGCGGCTCGTCGGTTGGGCCGGGTCGGCGGCGCAACTGCTCGGCCGGACGCCGATCGCGACCCCGGGCAAGATGCGCGAACTCCTCCATCCCGACTGGTCGATCTCCGGCAGCGAGCGCAGCCGCTCCGGCCATGTGCCCGTCCACGGCCTCGCCGGAGGCCTGGCCGACACCGTCGCCTGGGCCCGCCGGGAGGGCTGGCTGAGGTGACGACACCATGACGGATCGGTGACCTCTCTCTGGCATTTTTTTGAAAACGTCCCTACCCTGCCTTTAAGGCACCTGCGGGGGTGGGGGAGTAATGCAGACGGTAGTCACCGATCTGACTGTGCGTCAGATCGCTCTTGCGACCGAACAGGTCCTTGGAAAGTCCGTTCAGATCAGCCGGGAGACGGACATAGCGCGTGATCTCGAAGTCGACTCGCTCTCGCTGATGAACATCGTCATGGAGCTCGAGGACGCCTTCGATCTGTCGGTCCCGCTCGACCGGCTGGCCTCGGTCCAGACCGTCGGCGACCTCGCCGACCTGTTGGCGATGCTGCGCCGGGGACACTGAAGTATGGCATTGCTTGACCAGCACCTCGCCTTGGCCGAGGCGTATAAGGCAGTCCGCGAAGCGGGCGCCGATCCCTTCAACATGCGGTTCGACGCGGTGCTCTCGCCGACCGAGGCGCGCCTGAAGGGCCGCCCCGTCGTCCTGCTCGGCAGCAACAACTATCTCGGCCTCACCTTCGACGAGGCCTGCATCGACGCCTCGGTCGAGGCGGTGCAGCGTCTCGGCACCGGCACCACCGGCTCGCGCATCGCGAATGGCAGCTTCGAAGGCCATCTCGCCCTCGAAGCCTCGCTGGCCAGGTTCTACGGCCGCCGCCACGCGATGGTCTTCACGACAGGCTACCAGGCCAATCTCGGCGTGCTCTCCTCGCTCGTCGGGCGCGGCGACCACCTGATCCTCGACGCCGACAGCCACGCCTCGATCTATGACGGCGCCAAGCTCGGCAGCGCCGAGGTCATCCGCTTCCGCCACAACGATCCCGACGACCTCTACAAGCGCCTGCGCCGCCTCGGCTCGGCCCCCGGCGAGCGCCTCATCGTCATCGAGGGCATCTACTCGATGATGGGCGACATCGCCCCGCTGCGCGAGATCGCGGCGGTGAAGCGCGAGATGGGCGCCTATCTCCTCGTCGACGAGGCCCACTCGATGGGCGTCCTCGGCGAACGCGGCCGCGGCGCGGTCGAGGCGGCCGGCGTCGAAGCCGACACCGACTTCATCGTCGGCACCTTCTCCAAGAGCCTCGGCGCGATCGGCGGCTATCTCGTCTCGGACATCGAGAATTTCGACGTCCTGCGCGTGACGAGCCGGCCCTACATGTTCACCGCCTCGCTGCCGCCGAGCGTCATCGCCTCGACCTCCACCGCGCTCGCCCGCATGCAGGCCGAGCCCGGGCTCCGCGCCCGCCTCGCGCATAATGCCCAGCGCCTGTTCTCCGAGCTGAACGCGCTCGGCTTCAAGACCGGGCCGCAGCCTTCGCCGATCGTCACCGCGGTGATGCCCGACATGGCGACCGCCGTGACCTTCTGGAACGGCCTCCTGCGCGAGGGCGTCTATCTGAATCTCGCGGTGCCGCCGGCGACTCCGACCAACCAGCCGCTGCTGCGCTCCAGCGTCAGCGCCGCGCACACGCCGCAGCAGATCGACCACGTCGTCGCCGCCTTCGCCAGGATCGGCGCCGAACTCGGCCTCCTCCTCCCCCAGGCCGCCTCGGCTTAACCGCGGCTGCGCCATACGCGCCATAGGATCGCGGGCGCCGCCAGCACCGGATGGCGGGCCTGCCAGGGCGTCAGCGTGACCGCCGAGTGGCGCGTCAGCTTCCACGCCGCATAGCGCCCCGCCCCTTCCGTCACCAGGCTCGCCTTCGCCAGCCGCGCCACATTCAGCGGGCGTCCCCAGCGCCGCGCCCGCCGCCATGCCGCCGCCAGCCGCGCCCGCTCCTCCGCGCCGATCTGCGGCGTCAGCTCCTCGCCGCGGCGCGTAAACCCGATTCCCGCCGCCGCCCACGCCAGCGGCAGAAGCCGGGCGTAGCGCTCCTCGCCCTGCGCCAGGATCTGTCCCTCGCGACCCCGGCGCTCGATCCGGAACTCCGTCCGATAGGTCTCAGCGAAGAGGGCGCGCCAGAACGCCGCCGCCGTCCCCTGCGCCGGACCGTGCAGCACCGCGAACCGCGCCGCCGTCGCGACCGCATCGCCCACCGCCGCAACCACCGCCGAGCGCGCAGCCTCATCCCGGCACCACGCCAGCGCCGCCGGCTGCGCGAAGCGCGTCCAGATCGTCGTGTCGCGCCGCTTCCCGGCCGCGGCGTCCGCGAACACCGCCATCGGCATCGTCGCGACCTTCGCCCGCAGCACGTCGTCCCCCTGCGGCCCTTCGCGGAAGCCGATCTCGGGCCACAGAAGCCGCTCGACCCAGCCCCGCAGAGCCCGCCGGTGCGGCGCCGCCGTCAGCACATAGAAATCCAGCAGCCCCGAGAGATCGCCGGTCCGCAGCACCGAGCCGTAGAACAGCACCGCCACCGCATCGCGCTCCGCCGCCAGCTCCGCCGCGAAGGCCGCGACCGGCGCGGCGACCGGCGCCGCCAGTTCCGCCGCCACCGCCTCGGCCAGCCGCTCGCTCACGGCGTCACGAAATCGATCATCGGCCCCTCGCGCAGGATCATCTCCCCGCCGGCGTGAAGGATTTCGCCGTCCAGCACGAACGCGTCGACGCCGGTCAGGCGGACCTCGCGGCTCTGCATCCGGCGATAGCCCGACGGCTCCAGCCACGGCGCCTCGCGCCCCGAGAGCAGCAGCGGCAGCGCCCGTATGACCCGCCGCGGCGGCGCGTCGACGTCGATCAGCTTCAGCCCGCTCCTGAGCGTCCCGAACGGCCGCATGCGCAGCGGCATGCGCTCCAGCGTGCTCGCCAGGATCAGGAAGCGCCGCCGCACCGCAGGCGCCGCCGCATCCGTGCCGAGCGCGATCTCCTCGCCCGCCGCGGCCGCCGAGCCTTTCGTGCCGAGCAGCGTCCCGGCGACGAAGGCCGACAGGCTCGCCCCCACCGCGACGCCGTCGAACAGGCCGAAGCGATGCGTCCGCCGGGCCAGCCGCGTCGCCCGCACGAAGGCCCCGATGCCGAGGATGAAGCCGTTGAGCGCCGGCCCCGGCAGCCCCGGGCGGATCACCTGCAACACCGGCCGCTGCTTGCGTTGCGCGGCGCCCGTGCGCAGCGCCGCGATCGCCTGGTCCAGCGGCCGGTTGAGCGGCAGGCCGAGGTCGCGCGCCAGCGCATTCGTCTTGCCGTGCGGCATCACCGCCACCGGCGGCATGCGGTTCCCGAACGCCGTCAGCGCATGGCTCAGCACGTCGCGCACCGTGCCGTCGCCGCCGTCGATCACCAGCACGTCCAGCCCGCGCGCCGCGAACCCCGCGAGCGCCGCGTCCAGCGCCTCGGGCGTCGGCGGCGCGACGACCTCGACGTCGCCGTCCGAGACCGGCCGTACTCCGTGTCTGTTGCGATGGCTGCGCGGGTTCTGGATCACCCCGATCCGCATCAGCGGGCCAGCCAGGAGACGATCGGACGCGGCGCCGCGAGCGCCTGGATGATCTGCACCAGATGCACGGCGAGGCAGAGCGCCGTCCACACCGCGACCGCCGCGAAGCCGATGTCGGGCCGCCCGGCGATCACCGCCAGCGTCAGCAGGATCAGGTTCGGATTGCGCCGGGCGGTGATGAGGCGGAAGAAGCTGTCGAACGGCCGCCAGGCATGCATGTGCATGCCGAACGCCCGCATGAAGATGCCCTCTTCCACGCGCTGGAGCACATAGCCCCCCAGCACCACCCACAGCATCGCTTCGCCATAGGGCAGCGCGAAGCCGAGCTTCCCGAGGCCCACGAACCACGCCCACCACCAGAACGGCGGATGGATCAGGTCGATGCCGTGGTCGAACACATTGCCGATCTTCGACGAGGTCAGCGTCACCCGCGCCAGCTTGCCGTCGACCGTATCGAGGAAGGTCATCGCATAGGCCGCGACCAGCCCCAGCGCGAACTGCCCCACCCAGAAGAGGTAGAAGGCGATGAGCACGAAGACGAAGCTCGCGAACGTCACCTGGTTCGGCGTGATCCCGGCGAGCGCGCACCAGCGCGTCACCGCCCGCGCCGGCAGCGGCCAGGCATATTTCGTCACGATGTCGGTGACGCCCTTGTACGAGGCGCGGAACAGCACCGCCTCGACGGCCCGCGTATTCGCGCCCGTCAGCCGTTCCAGCACCGGCGCCTCGCGCTTGCGGAGCGCGCTGTTATAGGCGAGCTCCGCAAGGGCGATCGGCATGAGGCCTTCGACCGGCCGCCCGCTCTCCAGCAGCGCCACCGCATCCCCCGCCTGCGCCACCTTCACATGCGCCGCCACCGCCGCGCCATCCGGCGTCATCAGCGCGCCGTTCTGCCGCTGGGCCAGCGCCTTGATGAGGCCCTCGTCGAACACCCAATCGGTCGCCGCGATCACCACCGTGCCCTGCGCAGGCAGCGCCTCCAGCCTGTCGACCGGCTGCAAGCCGGCGCGCACGAAGCTGCGCCGCAGCCGCTCGCCCGCCGTCATGCCCCAGATCCGTGCCGGATTCGCGCCGAGCGCCAGGGCGAAAGGCCCAGATGTCGTCACCGAAGACCGGGCCCCCACCCATCGTCTTGAAAATCGCCGTGCTTCATAAGCATTTGAAGGCGGGCTTAAGCCAGAGACCCCGAAAGTGCCAGCGTTCCGCCTCGCGCATCTGTCCGATCCCCATCTGCCGCCGCCGCCGCTGCCGCTCGCCGGCCTGCGGCCGAAGCAGATGCTGAGCCTCCTCGCCTGGCGGCGGAAGAAGCGGCGGCGGCACACGCCGGAGGTCCTCGCCGCGATCACCGCCGACATCGCGGCGGCGGCGCCCGACCACATCGCCGTCACCGGCGACCTCACCAATTTCGCCAGCCCCGCCGAATACGCCGCGGCTGCGGCCTGGCTCGAAAGCCTCGGCGACCCGGCGGAAGTGACCGTTTCGCCGGGCAACCACGACGCCCTGACCGGCCGCTCCGACCACGCCCGCTTCCACCCCTGGCGGCGCTGGCTCGGCGACGCGGAGGACGTGCTCTTCCCCGCCCTCCGCCGCCGCGGCCCCCTCGCCATCTTCAACCTTTGCTCGGCAGTCCCGACGGCGCTGCACCGCGCCCAGGGACGGATCGGCGCAGATCAGGCCGCCCGTCTCGAAGCCGGGCTGCGCGAGGCGAGCGCGGCCGGGCTCTTTCGCGTCGTCCTGCTGCATCACCCCGTCACGCGCGGCGTCGTCAGCCGCCGCGTCGAACTGGTCGACCAGGCGGCGCTCCGGCGGACATTGCAGCAGGCCGGCGCCGAGCTCGTGCTGCACGGCCATGCCCACGCCGCGACCCTCGCCGCGCTGGCCGGCCCGGCCGGACCCATCCCCGTCCTCGGCGTGCCGTCGGCCTCGGCCGAGCCCGGCCACGGCGAGGCCGCGCGCTGGCATATGATCGAGATCGACCCGGCCGCCGCCCTGCTGCGCGTCACGGCCCGCGGCATCGGCCCCGGCCGCAGCGTCGCCGAGATCGGCCGCTACGACCTCGCCGCTCCCTGTCCGGGCCCGCCCCAGGGCCCCCGTCAGGGATAACGCGTGTGGATGGTGATCGCCGTGTCGCCCGCCGCGACCGGGAAGCGCACCTCGTCGAGGTCGGGCAGGCCGACCGTCGACTGCGGATCGCGCGAGAAGCCGAAGCCCTCGTCCGGGAACCCCAGCATCGTGCGGTCGAAATCGTGGTTGGCGTTCGCGTCGTGATAGATCGCGACCGCGTAATAGCCGGCGGCCGGCAGGTAGAAGCAGGCGGCCGTGGTCGGCGCGACCGCGCTCACGCGCTGCCGCGCCAGCTTGCCGCCCGCCGCCAGGAAGCGCTTCTCCTCGTCCGGATAGACGGTGATCGCGACCTGTCCCTCGGCCGACTTGAGATCGGTGACGCTGACCGTCAGGCGGAACGCCGTCGGCTCGCCGCTGCACACCAGGGCGGGCGCCGCCGCTGCCCCCTCCATGCTCGCCAGCAAGGCACTGAGAAACAACAAAGATCGCAAGCCCATGTCCAAAACTCTGGCTTTCGCTATGGTCCGTTCGCACAATGCACCAAAGCCGAGCCGGGACCAGTGACCGAATGACAAATCCGACCGCCCGCAAGTTTGGGTATCCGGAGACGCTGGTCGCCGAAACCGGGAGCTGGCTGGTTCTTGTGCGCCCCCAGCAACCGACCCTCGGCGCCCTGGTGCTCGTCTGCAAGGAGCCCGCGGAGGCCTTTTCCGGCCTCTCCGCCGCCGCCTTCGCCGACCTCCAGACCGCCATCGTGAAGATCGAGCGCGTGCTGAAGGACTTCACCGCCTATCAGCGGATCAACTATCTGATGCTGATGATGGTGGACAAGGACGTGCATTTCCACGTCCTGCCCCGCTACGAGACGCCGCGCAGCCATGGCGGCGCCAGCTTCGCCGATGCCGGCTGGCCCGGCCCGCCCGCCCTCGGCCAGGCGGTCGAGCTGAGCCCCGCCGATGCCGCCGCCCTGGCGAAGACGCTGGGCGCCGCCTGGGCCAAAGCCTGACGGTGATCCGGCTCCCGATTCTCGATCGCTATGCGGTGCGGCTGACGACCTGGCCGCTGCTCGGCACGCTCGGCGTCACGCTGATCGCGCTCCTGCTGGAGCGCGTGCTGCGCCTGCTCGACGTGCTGTCGCTCAGCAACGACCGCTTCGGCTTCGTCGTCGAGCTCGCCGCCAATCTCGCGCCTCACTATATCGGCCTCAGCCTGCCGGCCGCCTTCTTCGTCGCGCTCTTCCTCGTCGCCGCCCGCCTCAACGACAATTCCGAGATCGACGCGATGCTGGCGAGCGGCCGTTCGCTGACCCGCCTCGCCGTGCCCTATGTCGCGATCGGCCTCGTCCTGATGGCCTTCAGCTTCGCGCTCTTCGGCTTCATCCAGCCCTATAGCCGCTATGCCTATCGCGCCGTGATGCATTCGGCCCAGAGCGCCGGCTGGAACGGCGCGCTGCCCGAAGGCGCCATCATCTCCACCGGCGAGGGGCTTCTCATCACTGCCGACTCGGTCAGCCCCGACGGCCGGCTGCTGCGGCACATCTTCATCCGCCAGCTCGGCGACGACGGCTCCGACCTCATCACGACGGCGCGCGAGGCCGAGCTCCGCCTCAACCCGGAGTCCAACACCGCGATCCTCACCCTGCGCGACGGCAACCAGGTCCGCTTCACCCGCAAGGGACAGCCCGCGCTCCTCCGCTTCGAAAGCTCCTCTGCCGAAGTGCCGCTCGGCACGGTCTCCGAGCTCATGCGCGACCGCGGCCGCGACGAGCGCGAACTGACCTCGATCGAACTGCTTGAACAGGCGAGCCAGCCGGGCGGCACCATGACGTTCGGCGCCCTCATGGGCGAGTTCTACGGACGCCTCGCGCGCGCCCTCACCCTGCCGCTGCTGCCGCTCCTGGCGCTCCCGCTCGGCCTCGCCGCCAAGCGCAGCGGCCGGGCGCCGGGCGTCATCATCGCCGGCCTCATCCTCGTCGCCTACCAGCACATCCTGCAATTCGGCGAGAGCGTCGCCGAGCGCGGCGGCGCCCCGCCGCTGCTCGCCGTCGGGCTGCCCTTCCTGCTCTTCGCCGGCCTCTGCGCCTGGGTCTTCCTCTCCAGCCGCAAGCGCCCCGGCGACACCCCGGTCTCGCGCGTCGCCGCGGTGATCGACGACGGCGTGCAGTGGCTGCGCGCCAGGCTCTGGCCCGTCCGGCAGGCAAAGCCATGACGCTCCGCCGCCTCGTCCTCACGCGCATCGCGCTTCGCATCCTCGCCGCCCTCGCGGTGCTCTACGCGCTGCTCCAGGTGCTCGACCTGCTCGACACCACCGACCAAGTCCTCGACCGCGGCCTCGGCGTCTCCGGCATCTTCTACTACGCCCTGCTGCGCACCCCGCGCCTCATCACCCAGGCTTTGCCCATCGCCGTCCTCGCCGGCGGCCTCTTCGGCTTTTCCCAGCTCGCCCGCGAGAATGCCGTCACCGCGATGCGCACCGTCGGCGTCTCGGTCTACGGCATCCTTGCCCTCGCCATTCCCGCCGCGCTCGTCGCCGTCCTGCTCCAGATCGCGCTGGAGCAATGGGTGACGCCCGCCGCCGACGCCGCGATGCAGGAATGGTGGCTCGCCACCGCCCCGCCCGAAGACGCCAGGGACGCGGACGACGCCCGCAGCTTCCGGGTCGGCAACGACATCGTCACCGCCAGCGCCGGCGCCCTCGGCGGCACCATCCTCCTCCACCCCCGCATCTACCGGCGCGACCAGGACGGCCATCTCACCCAGCGCCTCACCGCCGATTCCGCCCGCTACAAGGGCCCCGGCTGGACGCTGACCAACGTGCAGACCGTCAGCGTCGGCGAGACGCGGGCCGAGATCGCCCAGGCCGACACGCTCGACTGGGCGACGACGCTGGAGCCCGCCGACGTCGTCAGCACCTATGGCGACAGCGTGAACGTCTCGCCCGCCGAAGCCCGCCGCGCCCTCAGCGAGGGCGCCGCCCTGCACGCCCCCGCCTTCTACGAGATGCGCCTCCAGCGCGCCTGGGCCGGGCCGTTCGCCTCGCTCGTGATGCTGCTGCTCGCGGCGCCCGTCGCGCTCGCCAATTTCCGCGGCGGTTCGGGCACGACCGCCGTCGCGATCGCCCTCGGCACCGGCATGCTGTACCTCGTCATCGACGGCCTCCTCACCGCCGTCGGCGAGAGCGGCGCGGCGCCGGTGCCGCTCGCCGCCTGGGCCGGGCCCGTCATCTTCTCGGCCCTCGGCCTCACGATCCTGCTGCGCAAGGAAGGCTGATGACCGACATCCAGATCGTGCCGGTGACCACCCCCGCCGGGCGCGACCGCTTCATCGCCGTCGGCAACCGCATCAACGCCGCCGACCCGAAATATATCGCGCCGCTCTGGATGGAGCGCCGCGATGCGCTCTCGCCGAAGAAGAACCCCTTCTTCGCCCATGCCGACGTCCAGCTCTGGCTCGCGACACGCGGAGGGCGCGACGTCGGCCGCATCAGCGCGCATATCGACCATCTGGCGCCCGACACCGGCGATGCCACCGGCCATTTCGGCTTCATCGCCGCCGAGAACGACGCCGCGATCTTCGCCGCCCTCTTCCGCACCGCCGAGAACTGGCTGAAGGCCAGGGGCCGCCGGCGCGCCCTCGGCCCCTTCAACTTCTCGGTCAACGAGGAGATCGGCCTCCTCGTCGACGGCTTCGACACGCCGCCCATGGTGATGATGGGCCACGACCCCGCCTATGCCGGCGCCCAGCTCGAGGCCCAGGGCTACACCAAGGCGAAGGACGTCTACGCCTATTACTCCGTCCTCAGCCACGACCTCCCCGCCCCGGTGCGCAAGCGCCTCGCGCGCGGCCTGCCCGACGGCATGGTCCTCCGCCAGCTTGACCTCAAGCGCTATCAGGAAGAAGTCGTCAGCCTCACCGGCATCCTCAACGACGCCTGGTCCGGCAATTGGGGCTTCGCGCCCGTCACCGAAGCCGAGACCCGCCAGCTCGCCCGCACCATGCGCCCGGTGCTCGACAGGCGCCTCACCTGGTTCGTCGAGATCGACGGCGATCCCGCCGCCTTCATCGTCTTCCTGCCCAACGTCAACGAAGCCATCCGCGATCTCGGCGGCCGCCTCTTCCCCTTCGGCTGGGCGAAGCTGCTCTGGCGCCTGAAGGTGAAGGGCGTGAAGACGCTGCGCGTGCCGCTGATGGGCGTGAAGCGCCGCTATGCCCGCACCGTGCGCGGCATGCTCGCCCCCTTCCACCTCATCCACGCCGCCCGCGCCGAGGCGCGCCGCCAGGGCTACGAGGCGCTCGAGATGTCGTGGATCCTGGAGGACAACGGACCGATGCGCGCCATCCTCGAAGCGGTCGACGCGCATATCTACAAGACCTACCGCATCTACGAAAAAAACCTCGCATGAGCGCGGGCTTCACCGCCCTGGTGCTCGCCGGCTCGCGCGGCGGGGTCGATCCGGTCGCCGCCTATGCCGGCGTCGCGCACAAGGCGCTGATCCCCGTCGGCGGCGTGCCGATGGTCGCCCGCGTCATCCAGGCCTTGCGCGAAGCCGGCGCCGGCCGCATCGCCGTCTCGACCGATGCGCCCGAGGTCATCGCCATCGTAGAGGCCGCCGGGGCCGAGCCGATCGCCCCCGCCGCCCAGCCGAGCGCCAGCGTCGCCGCCGCCCTTGCCGCACTCGGCACACCGCTCCTCGTGACCACCGCCGACCACGCCTTGCTGCGCCCCGAATGGGTCCGCCATTTCCTCGCCGATGTCCCGGCCGAGGCCGACGTCGCCATCCTGCTGGCCGAGCGGGCGCTGGTCGAGGCCGCCGCGCCCGGCACGCGCCGCACCTGGTATCGTTTCGCCGACGGCGCCTGGTCCGGCTGCAACCTCTTCCACCTCGCGACGCCGCGCGCCGCGGCCGCCCTCGCGCTCTGGCAGCGCGTCGAAACGCATCGCAAGCGCCCCTGGCGGCTCGCCGGGATGATCGGCCTCGGCACGCTTCTCCGCTACGCCCTCGGCCGCCTCACGATCGCCGCCGCCGTCGCCCGCATCGGTGCCTCCGTCGGCATCCGCGCCGCGATGGTCCCCAGCCGCCACGGCCTCGCCGCCCTCGACGTCGACAAACCCGCCGACCTCGACCTCGCCCGCGCGCTCGACCCCTAAGCCGCGCTCCGCGCCCGCTCCAGCCAGCTCTGCGTCATGCGCTGGTTCGCCTCGACGTCCTTCAGGAAATCCATCTCGCCCCAGTCGAGCCCCTCGATGGACTGCACCGCGACGCCGCCCTCGCGGGCCAGCTCGTCGATCACGCTCAGATAGAAGCGCTTGAGATTGACCGGGTCGCGCATGCACGCCTCGGTCCTGGCGCGGAAGCGCTGCGCCCCCCGGGCCGAGAAGCGCAGGAAGCCGATCGACTCCGCGTCATAGCTCTCCAGCGTCTTGCCGATCGCCGTCAGCGCATGGCCCGCGGTCGCGACCTTCATGTCGTCGGCATCGTAGCTCGCCTTGCGGTCGATCGTGACCGTGATGTCGGCCTCCGGCGCGCCCAGCAGCTTCTGCGCGATCTCCGGTTCGAACAGCGTGTCGCCGTTCAGCAGCAGCGTCCCGCCGTCGAACGCCTCGCGCACGATCCAGCACGAGGCGAGATTGTCGGCGACCCCGTAGAACGGATTGAACACCGTGCGGACCTGCATGTCCGGCAGGGTCAGCCGGGCGATCTCGCCTTCCACCAGGGCGGCGCCAAAGCCCGTCACGACCACCGCCTCGCGCACCCCCGCCTTGGCCAGATGCAGCAACTGCCACGCCAGCACGCTGCGCCCCGACAGGTCGATCAGGCATTTCGGACGGCTTTCGGTCAGCGGCAGCAGCCGCTTGCCCTGGCCGGCACTCAGGACGATCGCACGCGTGATGCTGGTCAACGGCCTTATGCCTTCCATTGCGGCGTTCGGCGCATCGGCCGCGGCGGCGCACGCATTCCGAAGCCGCGCCGCACTCACGCAGTGGGTAAAGTCTGCACCGCGCGCCTGTCAACACCGCCCTCGCACCGCCCCCTTTCTCCCTCCGCCTGCGGAGGGAGTACCCGCGGAAGCGGGGGAGGGAGGGCCCGGGCATGGAGCACCGCCGCCCCAAACCCACCCCTACAGCCCTTGCCCGTCTGTCAAATTATTTTACTATTCCGCCTCCCCAACGCACCCGACATGGCCCCGATGACCGCTCCCGCTTCGCCGACCGTTCTTTCCTCGCGCCGCGACACGGCGGCCGGCGACTGGCTCGGCCGCGCCGAACTCGACGCGCTGACCCCGGCCGCCCTGACCGAACGGACCACCGCGCTGAAGCCGCTCCTCGCCGCCCATGCCCGCGAGGCCGAGGCGTTTCGCCACCCGGCCGATGCCGCCTGGAACGCGATCCGCCGGACCGGCGCCTTCTACCACCTCGTCCCGCGCCGCTATGGCGGACTCGAATTCGGCGTCGACGCCTTCATCGACGCCATGCTGCCGCTCGGCGAGGCCTGCGCCTCCACCGGCTGGGTCGCCGCCTTCTGCGTCGAGCACAACTGGATGCTCGCGCAATTCCCCAAGGAAGCGCAGGACGAGATCTTCGGCGCCTCGCCCTACATCATCGCCCCCGGCGTCACGACGCCGCCCGGCCGCGCCACCCGCGTCACCGGCGGCTATCGCCTGACCGGACAGTGGAAATGGGGCACCGGCGTCATGCATGCCGACTGGGTGCTCGCCGCCGGCCTCGTCTTCACCGACGGCGCCCCGCCCGCCATGCTGTTCTTCGCCGTGCCCATCGCCGAGGTGTCGATCCTCGACACCTGGCATGTCGACGGCATGATCGGCACCGGCTCGAACGACATCGCCATCCGCGACGTCTTCGTGCCCGGGCACCGCACGCTGGACATGGCGCTGATGCGCGATGGCGCCAGCCCCGGCGCGGCGCTGCACGACAACCCGATCTACCGCATGCCGATGCTGCCCTTCCTGTCGCTGACCGCGGCGATCCCGGCGCTCGGCACGGCGCGGGCCGCGGTCGCCTGCTTCCGCGACCGCCTCAGCCAGCGCCCGGTCTTCGGCAGCGACCTCAAGCAGGCCGACAAGCCGGCGGCCCAGATGCGCCTCGCGATGGCCGACATGCAGGCGCGCACCGCCGAGATGCTGGTGCGCGACGTCGGGCGCAAGGTCGTGGCGCTCGGCGAGCAGCGCAAGGCGCATCTCGTCGACGAGCGCATCGCCCTGCGTCTTCAGGTCGCCTATGCCGTCGACCTCTGCCGCAGCGCCGTCCGCCTGGTCAGCGAGGCGAGCGGCGCCGGCGCACACTTCACCGACAATCCGCTCCAGCGGGCGCTGCGTGACATCAACGTGATGGCGAGCCACATCGTCTACGACCTCGACGCGGCGACCGAGGCGCACGGGCGCGCCCTCATCGGCCTGCCGCCGACCTCCACCCTGGTCTAGCTGGCGGCGGCTTGCGCCGCACCCTGGGCGCCGCTGGCAGGGGCATCTCATGGTGCAACACGATCATCGCTACATCATGTCCGGCCTGCTCGCCGGCTGGGACTGGTTCGACAACAGCCTTCAAAATCTGGTGAAGGGCGCCGGCTTCAAGCCGCTCAACAAGTCGCAGTCGATGATGATGCTCTACGTCTCGGCCGGCGTGACCCGGCCGGTCGAGATCGCGCGCCAGATGCGCCTGTCGCGCCAGGCCATCGGCCACATCGCCGGCCAGCTCATCGCGCGCGGCATCCTCACCATGGACGACGATCCCGCCGACGGCCGTTCGAAGATCCTCGCCTTCACGGTCCGCTCCGAAGAGCTGCGCATCCATGCCCACCGCTCCGTCCGCCGCCTCGAGGCGACGCTGCGCGAACGGCTTGGCGCGGAAGACTACGACACGCTGAAGCGCATCCTCTCGCGCGACTGGGGCGGTGTCGTCGCTGCCCCCGCGAGCAAGGTCCCGACGCCCCGCCGCGCCCGCGGCTGATCCGTCACAGGACAATTGTCCCAAATTGCGCCTGCGACTGCTTCGCTTCCGCAGCTCCAATCTTGCCAACGGGTTGCGCGAATTTAACGAGCCTTTTCATCGGGTTCCCTCCACGATTCTGGTTAAGGCGATTCCTTCAAGTCGACTTTTTTCACATCGCGGATTTCTGGCACCACAGCGCTCTCGCAAGCGGGGAACCCACATGGCCGGCACCGGCAACGCAACCTCAGGCAAGCCCATGACCCTGCCCTCGGGCAGCACCGGGACATCGTTGGACGGCCTGGTCACATTGGTTGTTGGGGATTTTGGGTTGGGGCATGAGGTTACGTGGGGTGCGCTGTCGGAGGGTGCGCGGTCTGCGGACGGGATGAATGCGATCCTCGTGGAGGCGATCCGTGCGACGGGGGC
>JADZAI010000012.1 GCA_020852655.1 Alphaproteobacteria bacterium | reverse complement strand
GCCACGTCCTCGCGCGGCCGCTCGCCGTGCTCGGTGAGGACGACGCGCGCGCCATAGCCGGCGGTCGCCTCGCGCTTGGCGGCCGGAGCATCCACCGGCATGACGATGGTGACCGGGATGCCGAGCGTCTCGCCGGCCGCTGCGAGCCCTTGCGCGAAATTGCCGGAGGAATAGGCGACGACGCCGCGCTTCGCCTCGTCGGGCGTCAGGCGGGTCAGCCGCCAGTAGGCGCCGCGCACCTTGAAGGAGCCGGCCCATTGCAGGGATTCCGCCTTGACGAACACGTCGGCGGCGCCGGTCAGCTTCGCAAGGGCCGGCGATCTGAGAAGCGGCGTGAGCTGGGTCGCCTGCGAGGTGACCGCATAGGCGCGCCGGAGATGGGCGAGGTCGGGGATCATTTTGCGCGCAGGCTCTCGTAGGAGACCATGGCGTGCCTCGCGTAGGCCGGCCGCTCCGACAGGCGGTCATAATAGGCGCGAAGGTGCGGGGTCTCGGCCCGGTCGAAGTCGAGCGTGAAGTAGCGGTAGAGCAGCGTGCCGACGATGATGTCGGCGAAGCAGATGTCGTTGCCGCCGAGATAGTCGCCCTCGGCGAGGCGGGCGTCGAGCATCGACGCGAGCGGCTTCATCTTCTGTGTGGCCGCTGCAATCGCCGCCGTATCGCGTTGCGCGGGCGGCACGCCGATCAACGGCCAGAAGAGGCCGGCGAGCAGCGCGGGCCCGAACGTCGTCTTGATCCATTCCGCCCACTTGTCGACGGTGGCGCGGGTGGCCGGCGAGGAGGGCCAGAACTGCTCGTCGCCATAGGTCGCGCCGAGATAGCGGACGATGGCCGCGCTCTCCCAGAGGAACGGGCCGTCGCCATCCTGGATCACCGGCACGAGGCCGTTGGGGTTCATGGCCCTGTATTCGGGCGTGTCGTTGCCGCCGAACTTTCCGCCGACATCGAGCCGCTTATGGTCGAGGCCGAGCTCGGCGATCGCCCACATCACCATCTGGACATTGCCGGACGTCGCGCGCCCCCATACCGTGATCATGTCATTCTCCTCTCGGAAAGCGCTTGCTCGCTTCGAGCGTGTCGAGGTTCATGTGGTTGCGCATATAGCGCTCGGATGCCTGCCGGAGCGGCTGGAAATCCCACGGGAAATAGGCGCCGTTGCGCAACGCCGGGTAGACCACCCAGCGGCGCGCCTGGCTTTCGCGCACCGCCGCGTCGAAGGCGGCCATGTCCCAGCGGGCGCCGACGCTTTCCCGCAGCGCAGCCACCGCGCCGGCATGGGCCGGGTCGGCGGCGAGGTTCTTCAGCTCTTGGGGATCTGATTCCAGATCAAAGAGTTGCGGCGGGTCGATCTCGCAATGCACGAACTTGTAGCGGCCGCCGCGCACCGCCACCATCGGCGCATACGAGCCCTCGGCGGCGTATTCCATCAGGACGGGCGCGGTGCGTTCCTCGCCGTTGGCGACCGGCAGCAGCGACTGCCCGTCCGTCCATGGCGCGATGCCGGCTATGTCGATGCCGGCGAGGTCGCAGAGCGTCGGGCAGACGTCGAGGTTGGAGGAGGGCGCATCGTGACGGCCGGCAGGAATCCCCTTGCCGGCGATCATCAGCGGCACGCGGGCCGAGCCTTCGTAAAAGCACATCTTGAACCACAGGCCGCGCTCGCCGAGCATGTCGCCATGGTCCGAGGCGAAGACGACGATCGTGTCGTCCGCCATGCGCGTGCGTTCGAGGATAGAGAACAGCTCGCCGATCTTGTCGTCCAGATAGGAGATGTTGGCGAAATAGCCTTGCCGGGAGCGGCGTACATGCTCCGGCGTGATCTCGTAGGAAGCATAGTCGCTGGCCCGGTAGAGGCGCTGCGAATGCGGGTCCTGCTCCTCGTAGGGGATGAAGCCGACCGCCGGCTCCAGCGCCGGGCAGTCCTCGTAAAGGTCCCAATATTGCCGGCGCGCGACATAGGGGTCGTGCGGATGGGTGAAGGAGACGGTGAGGCACCATGGCCGGCGCGACGGATCGTCCGAGGCGCGGGCGAAGTCGAAAAGCTTCTGGCCGGCGAGGAAGGCGACCTCGTCGTCATATTCCATCTGGTTGGTGATCTCGGCGACGCCCGCGCCGGTGACGGAGCCGAGATTGTGATACCACCAGTCGATGCGCTCGCCGGGCTTGCGGTAGTCGGGCGTCCAGCCGAAATCCGCTGGGTAGATGTCGGTGGTCAGCCGCTCCTCGAAGCCGTGCAGCTGGTCCGGACCGACGAAATGCATCTTGCCGGAGAGCACGGTGTGGTAGCCTGCGGCACGCAGATGATGGGCGAAGGTCGGCAGCGAGGAGGCGAATTCGGCGGCGTTGTCGTAGACGCCGGTGCGGGACGGCAACTGTCCGGTCATGAACGAGGCGCGGCCCGGCGCGCAGAGCGGCGAGGCGGTGTAGTTGTTGCGGAAGCGCGCCGAACGCGCGGCAAGCGCCTTCAGGTGCGGCGCATGCAGGAAGTCTGCCGGCCCGTCGGGAAACAGCGTGCCGTTGAGCTGGTCCACCATGATGACGAGGATGTTGGGACGGGAATCGCTCTCAGTCATTGGCCGCCCGCATCTTCCTGAGTTTCGCCTCGACATAGTCCTCGACCAGCGCGGCAGCGCTTGCCGGGTTGGGCAGGCCGTCGCGCAGCGCCCGGCGGATGTAGAGGCCGTCGATCATCGCCGCGATCGCCTCGGCCATGCGCTCGGCCTCCGCTCGCGGCACGAGCGGCAGGAGGCCGCTCATGAGATTGGAATGCAGGCGCCGGGCGTAGACGCGCAGCAGGCGGCGCAGCTCCTGCGACTTCTGCGCCTCGACATAGAAGGCGAGCCACGCATGGACGATCTCCTCGCGGAACTGCCCGGCGGAGAAGTTCACGGCGATGACCGCGGCGAGCCGGGCGCGCGAGGTGGGCGCCTTGCGCAGCGTTTTGACCGCATCCGCGCCGAGATCGGCCAGCAGCTTGCGCATGGTGGCTTGCAGCAATTCGCCCTTGCCGCCGAAATAATGATGCGCCAGCGCCGAGGACACGCCGGCGCGGCCGGCGATATCGGACATGGTGACGTCCAGCGAGCCGCGCTCGCCTATGGCCGCGATTGTGGCGTCGATCAGCGCGCGCCGACGCAGCGGCTCCATTCCGATCTTGGGCATGAAAGGCCTCGGATTCTCCCTGTTTCCTTAATTGACTGGCCAATCAACAAAAAGCGTGTCGAAAACCGGCGCGGAAAGAGCGTTTTGCGTCACGCTCTTCATTTGATTTCCGTTCAGACTTGAACAATATTGACGGAAGATCGAATTTGCGGCCCGGCCGCGAGGGAGAGTGTCATGACCGCATGCATCGTCGGCTGGGCGCATTCGCGTTTCGGCAAGCTGGAAGGCGAGACGCTGGAGAGCCTGATCACCAAGGTCGCCACCGATGCGCTGGAGCACGCAGGGATCGGTCCCGAGGATGTCGACGAGATCGTGCTCGGCCATTTCAATGCGGGCTTCTCGCCGCAGGATTTCACGGCGAGCCTCGTCCTGCAGGCAGACGACCGGCTGCGCTTCAAGCCGGCGACGCGAGTCGAAAACGCCTGCGCCACCGGTTCGGCGGCCGTTCGGCAGGGCATCCGCGCGCTCGACGCGAAGGCGGCGCGCATCGTGCTTGTGGTCGGCGCTGAGCAGATGACGACGACGCCCGGACCCGAGATCGGGCGGAACCTGCTGAAGGCCTCCTATCTGCCCGAGGACGGGGATACGCCGGCCGGATTCGCGGGAGTTTTCGGCAAGATCGCATCGGCCTATTTCCAGCGCCACGGCGACCAGTCCGACGCGCTGGCGGCGATTGCCGCCAAGAACCACAGCAACGGCGTGGAGAACCCTTACGCGCAGATGCGCAAGGATCTCGGCTACGAGTTCTGCCGCACGGAGAGCGACAAGAACCCCTTCGTCGCCGGGCCGCTGAAGCGTACCGACTGCTCGCTCGTCTCCGACGGCGCGGCGGCGCTGGTGCTGGCCAATGTGGACACGGCGCTTTCCATGCGCCGCGCTGTGGCCTTCCGCGCCAACGAGCATGTGCAGGACTTTTTGCCCATGTCGAAGCGCGACATTCTGCTGTTCGAGGGCTGCGAGGAAGCCTGGGGTCGCGCGCTGAAGAAGGCGGGCGTTGCGCTGGACGACCTATCCTTCGTCGAGACGCATGATTGCTTCACCATCGCCGAGCTGATCGAATACGAGGCGATGGGGCTGGCGAAGCGCGGCGAGGGCGGCAGGATCGCGGTGGAAGGCCAGACCGGGAAGAGCGGCCGCCTGCCGGTCAATCCATCGGGAGGGCTCAAGTCGAAGGGCCATCCGATCGGCGCGACGGGCGTTTCCATGCATGTGCTGACGGCGATGCAGCTCGCCGGCGAGGCTGGCGGCATACAGGTGCCGGATGCGAAGCTCGGCGGCATCTTCAACATGGGCGGCGCGGCCGTCGCGAACTACGTCTCGATCCTCGAGCGGATAAAATAGCGCCGGCCGCGCGGCTGGCGCTTTTGTGACCGGTCAAACTCTTGCCGCCTGCCTCGAATTGAATGAGGGAGAATAAAGGCGCGCACGGCAGGAGAATTGCGGCATGGCATCGAAACGGTTTCTCGCGACGGCTCTCCTCGCCGCAATGCTGCCGATGAGCGCTTTCGGCCAGACCGAAACGCCCGCCGCATCGGAAACGCCAGCGCCGCAGGCGGAGACGCCCACGCCCGAAACGCCTGCTGCTGAAACGCCGGCACCGCAGGCGCCTGCCGCCGAGGCCCCCAAGACACCGGCAGAGCCGATCACCTCGCAGGCTGCGATCGCGGCGGCCCAGAAATTCTGCGACACGCATCTGCCCGGCACGATCGAGGCCGAAAACGCGACGATGGAGCTTCTGACGCCGTCGCTGCGCGCCGCCATGGACGAGGCGACGAAGAAGAACGATGCGTGGGAAGCGGCGCATCCGGGCGAAAAGCCGCCGCTGGGCGACGGCGTGCCGTTCCAGTCCT
>JADZAI010000011.1 GCA_020852655.1 Alphaproteobacteria bacterium | reverse complement strand
GTGAAGGCCGAGTACGACGCGAAGGGCAAGCGCAGCCTCGTCAACGCCGGCGAGCCCGACGTGACCTTTGAATGCGACGACGTGCTCG
Source organism: Alphaproteobacteria bacterium (assembly GCA_020852655.1). GTDB lineage: Bacteria > Pseudomonadota > Alphaproteobacteria > Micropepsales > Micropepsaceae > JADZAI01. The sequence goes on along the minus strand of JADZAI010000011.1, from coordinate 22,634 downwards.
TCGCGGTCGGCCAGGAGAACGCCTTCCCCTGGATCGAGCGCGACACCGGCATCGCCTTCGACAAGTGGGACATGCCGAAGGTCGACGAGGTCACCTATCAGTCGACCAACCCGAAGGTCTTCTTCGGCGGCGACGCGGCCTTCGGCCCCAAGAACATCATCTGGGCGGTGGCGCACGGCCACGAGGCGGCGCTGTCGATCCACCGCATGCTGAGCGGCGAGGCGGCGATCGATGCCCCGCGCACGCCGCTGGTGAATCTTACCAGCCAGAAGATGGGCATCCACGAGTGGAGCTACGACAACGGCATCGCGCCCGACCTCCGCTACAAGGTCCCGCATCTGCCGAACGAGATCGCGCTGAAGGACATCAAGGCCGAGGTCGAACTCGGCTTCGACCGCGGCCTCGGCTACGCCGAAGCGCAGCGCTGCCTGAACTGCGACGTGCAGACCGTGTTCGCGCCCAAGCTCTGCATCGAGTGCGATGCCTGCATGGACATCTGCCCGACGGACTGCATCTCGTTCACGGACAATGCGCCGGAGGAAGAGCTCCGCAGGGACCTGACCGCACCGGCCAGCAATGTGTTCCAGGATCTCTACGTTTCCGCGGAGCTGAGTACCAGACGCGTGATGGTGAAGGACGAGAATGTCTGCCTTCACTGCGGCCTGTGCGCCGAGCGCTGCCCCACCGGTGCGTGGGACATGCAGAAATTCCTTCTTGAAACTGCCAAAGCCGGCCCTTCATGCCAAAGCCGATAGAGGCGACGAACGACTTCGTCGTCAAATTCGCCAACGTCAACGGATCGGGATCGGCGAGCGCGAACGAGTTGTTCGCGCGCTCGATCCTGCGCATGGGCGTACCGCTCGCCGCGCGCAACATCTTCCCGTCGAACATCCAGGGCCTGCCGACCTGGTATGAGGTTCGCGTCTCCGGCCACGGCTGGCTCGGGCGGCGCGGCGGCGTCGACATGATGGTCGCGATGAACCCGCAGACCTGGGACAAGGACGTCCAGTCGATCGATCCGGGCGGCTATCTCTTCTACGATTCGACGAAGCCCATGCCGCCGTCGAAATTCCGCCAGGACATCACGGTCATCGGCATGCCGCTGACGGCGGTGACCAACGCGAAATACACCGAGGCGCGCCAGCGCCAGCTCTTCAAGAACATCATCTATGTCGGCGCGCTCTCGGCGCTCTTCGACATCGAAGCCGAAGTCATCGAGACGCTCATCAACGAGCAGTTCAAGACCAAGCCGAAGCTCATCCCGCCCAACCACGAGGCCTTCCATCTCGGCCGCGACTACGCGACGGAGCATCTGAAGCATCTCTGCAAGCTGAAGGTCATACGCTCCGACAAGGTCGGCAACCGCATCTTCATCGAAGGCAACGACGCGGCGGCCCTCGGCGCCGTCTATGGCGGCGCGACGGTCTGCGCCTGGTATCCGATCACACCGTCGACCAGCGTCGCGGAAGCCTTCATGGATCACTGCAAGACGTTCCGCGTCGATCCTGAGACGGGCAAGGGCCGCTACGCCATCATCCAGTCGGAAGACGAGCTCTCGGCGATCGGTTCGGTCATCGGCGCGAGCTGGAACGGGGCGCGCGCCTTCACCGCGACCTCCGGCCCCGGCATCTCGCTGATGCAGGAATTCCTGGGCCTTGCCTATTTCGCCGAAGTGCCGGCCGTCATCTTCGACATCCAGCGCGGCGGACCCTCGACCGGCATGCCGACGCGCACCCAGCAGTCCGATCTGCTGGGCGCCGCCTATGCGAGCCACGGCGACACCAAGCATGTGCTGCTGTTCCCGGAAGACCCGAAAGAGGCCTTCGAGATGGCGGCGCAGTCCTTCGACCTCGCCGAGCGGCTTCAGACGCCCGTGCTGATGATGTCGGATCTCGACATCGGCATGAACACCTGGCTCTGCGATCCGTTGGGCTGGGACGACAAGCGCAGCTATGACCGCGGCAAGGTCATGTCGTTCGACGATCTCGAAGCCGGCAAGGAATTCGGCCGCTACCAGGACGTCGACGGCGACGGCATCCCGTACCGCACGCTGCCCGGTACGCACCCGACGCGCGGCGCCTTCTTCACCCGCGGCACCTCGCGCAACCGCAATGCGCGCTACTCGGAAGAGGGCGCCGACTATGTCGACAACATGCAGCGCCTGCTGCGCAAGTTCGACACGGCGAAGAAATACGTGCCGGGGCCCGTCGAAAAGCGCGGCAAGGAGCTCTCGCGCTTCGGCGTCATCTATTACGGCTCCACCGCGCCGGCGATGTACGAAGCCTCCGCGACGCTCGAGGCGCGCGGCCTGCATCTCGACACGCTGCGCATCCGCGCCTTCCCCTTCGCGGAAGCCGTGCCCGACTTCATCGCGCGGCACGAGCAGGTCTTCGTCGTGGAGCAGAACCGCGACGGGCAGCTCCACACCCTCATCGTCAACGAATGCGCCATTGATCCGGCGCGGCTCATCTCCGTTCTGCACTATGACGGCACGCCGATCACCGCGCGCTTCATCACCCAGGCGATCGTGGAGCGCATGGCCGTGCTGGACGGTTCGATCAAGGAAGCCGCCGAATGAGCTACCTCGCGAAGCCCAAGTTCCGGAACAAGGAGATCGAGGTCAACGAGCTCGGCTTCACGCATCGCGACTATGAGGGCTCGATCTCGACGCTCTGCGCGGGCTGCGGCCACGACTCGATCTCCGCGGCGCTGATCCAGGCCTGCTTCGAACTGGCGATCGAACCGCATCGCGTCGCGAAGCTCTCCGGCATCGGCTGCTCGTCGAAGACGCCCGACTATTTCCTCGGGCCCTCGCACGGCTTCAACTCCGTGCACGGACGCATGCCCTCGGTGCTCACCGGCGCCAATCTCGCCAACCGCGAACTCATCTATCTGGGCGTCTCCGGCGACGGCGACAGCGCCTCGATCGGCCTCGGCCAGTTCGTGCACGCGGTGCGCCGCGGCGTGAACATGACCTATGTCTGCGAGAACAACGGCGTCTACGGCCTCACCAAGGGCCAGTTCTCGGCGACCGCCGACAAGGGCTCGAAGTCGAAGGGCGGGGCGTTCAACGCCGATTCGCCGATCGACCTCGTCAGCGTCGCGCTGATCGCCGGCGCCAGCTTCGTGGCGCGCTCCTTCTCGGGCGACAAGAAGCAGCTCATCCCGCTGCTCAAGGCCGCCATCGCCCACAAGGGTCCGGCGGTGATCGACATCATCAGTCCCTGCGTCGCCTTCAACAACCACGCGGGCTCGACCAAGAGCTACGACTTCGTGCGCGAGCACAACGCGGCGGTGAACAAGATCGACTTCATGGACGTGCATGAGGAGATCACGCTCGACCAGCAGCCGGGCACGACACAGGACGTGAAGCAGCACGACGGCTCGACCATCCGCCTGCACAAGCTGCACGCCGACTACGACCCGACCGACCGCGTGCGCGCGATGAACTATCTCCAGGAGCGCCACGCGGCGGGCGAGGTGGTGACCGGCCTGCTCTATGTCGACGCCGAGCCGGAAGACCTCCACACCGCGCTCAACACCTATGAAGCGCCGCTCAACCGCATGAACGCCGACGTCCTCTGCCCGGGCTCCGCAAAACTCGCCGCCCTGATGGACGACTATCGCTGAGCTTTGCCGACGCCGCGTTTGAGGTCCAGGCGCCCCGCATCACCGCGGGGCGCCTTTTCCGTTCAGCCGAGATAGTCCGCCGCCGCTGCGGCAGGCGCGATGCCGGCGAGGGCGTTCCAGTCGTCGAGCGACAGCCCTGTTATGCCCATGATCAGGATCGTTCCGCCGGTATGGACGAGCGTCGTGTTGCCGCCGAATTCCGTTAGGCCGGTGAAGCTGCCGCCGGAGAGATAGAAGCGGTCCTCAGCGGTCGAGAAGTCGAGAATAACGTCGGCGCCGGCGCGGTTGTTGTCGAAGCGGAAGAGGTCGGCACCGGTACCGCCGGCCATGGTGTCGTTGCCCTGCACGCCTTCCAGCGTGTCATTCCCGGCATTGCCGGAGAGCAGGTCGTTACCGTCGGCGCCGCGCGCGACGTCGTTGCCGTCGCCGCCGGCGATCGTGTCGTTGCCGGCCTCGCCGCGGAGCTGGTCGTCGCCGGTGCCCCCGTCGATGCGGTCGTTGCCGTTGCCGCCCAGGATGAAGTCGTTGTCGGCATTGCCGAACAGCCGGTCGTCGCCGTCCCCGCCTTCGATCCGATCGTCGCCCGCCGCCCCGCTCGCGAAATCGTTGTCGCCGGCGCCGCGCAGGAGATCGTTGCCGCTGCCGCCGGTGATGGAGTCCTCGCCGCCGCCGCCGTTCAGCGTGTCGTTCCCGGCATTGCCGTCGAGCGTATCGTTGCCGCCCCCGCCGCCCAGGATGTCGTTGACGGCGCCGCCCTTCATGGCGTCGGCAAAGGCGGTGCCGGAGACGAAAAAGCGCTCGATGCCGGTGACCTTGTCGGGCCCGCCGAGGGGATCCGTGACAGGCCCGGCGCCTGACAGGTTGACGCCGCTCGCATCGAAGACGGCGCCGCCCGGCAGGTCGGCAAGATCATACTCGACGATGTCGATGCCGCTGCCGCCGTTGAAGGTGAAGGCGCCGGCGGCGGAGAGGAAGCGGTCGTCGAAGGCGGATCCGGTGAACGTCTCGAAATGGGCGAAGGTCAGCGTCCCGGCCGTGCCGCCGCCTGTTGCACCGGTGAGGGTCACCGTGACAGCGGCGCTGCCGTCGAAGCTGAGTTCGTCGGTTCCGCTGCCGCCGTCGGCGAGGCCCAGCACGCTCGAGCCTTGCCGGATGATCAGCTTGTCGTTGCCGCCTTTCAGATCGAGCGCGACGGCGCCGCCGTCGATCGTTCCGCTGTTGTCGACAAGGTCGCGTACATTTCCGTCCACGCTGACGATCGCGATCGTGCCGCCGGAAATGACGCCCCGATTGACGACGTTAAGGCTGTAGCCGTGTTCTGCATTGATGCCGATCCGCTGCCCTTCGATCAGCCCGGTCGAACCGTTGATGACAGCCAAGGTGCCGCGGTCGCCCGCACTGATCGCCGAAGAGGTTGCCCGCGTCGCCCGGATCGTTCCGTCGTTCGTGACGTCGCTGACCTGGGCCAGGGCGTTCTGCCCGCCTTCGATCAGGCCGCCGGCCAGGTTGGTGATGAGGACGTTGGACGGATAGACCGTGTCTTCCGCGCGGATGGCGACATTGCCGCCGGTGATGGTTCCGCTGTTCGTGATGCGCCCGAGATGCAGCCATATGGCGCGTTCGGGATCGGTAATGAGCGCGCTGTTGTTGACCTCAACGAAGCTGTAGTAGCCGCCGGCGTCTATACGGCCGGCCACCGCATTCCCCTCGTTCTTGAGGTAGATTCTGCCATGCGCCGTATCGGGCAGTATCATGGCGCCCAGGGTTGCGTTGTCCTTGTTCGTAATGGACACCTTGTCACCGGCGTAGCTCAGCAGGATGCCGCCGATATGGGCGTTGTCCTGGTTGACGATGGTGCCGCCGGCGAACCGGAAGGCCATCCCGCCGACCACGCCCGAGCCGCTGTTGGTGAGCGATGTGTGCAGGCTCGCGCGGATGTCGGCGACGGTTCCGGAGTTGGCGATGACGAGCGTCTGCCTGCTCTGTTCGAAATCCAGAAGGCCCATCGCGCCGGCGTTCTCGATGGCCGCGTCGCCGGTGAGGAAGCGGACGCTCTCGACCGCACCTCGTATTTCGGCGCCGGCGCCGTTCACCAGGTGAAGCGACGCCTCGCCGCCGATCGTCTGGTTCGGATCGCCGGCCGTCAGCACCGCCCGCCCGGCGGGGGCTTCGATCAGCCCGTCATTGAGGATGGTCACCAGGCCGCCGTCGGCATGATGGATCACGGCGACATCGTTCGGGACCGAAAGCTTGCCGGTCGCCTCGACCGTCAACGTATCGCCGGCCGCGAGCGTGACCCGCGTAGACCGGGTCGTGCCGGCCTGGATGACAAGGCTAGGCATGTTGGGCCCTCAACCTGGACGCGCCACTGCCTCGCACGCCCGGCCACGGGAATGCAAGCCGATCGCCGGGAACGTGGAGGTTTGTCCCGAAGGCGCAGCCGCGCGCCGTCAGTCCTTGAAGGCGTGGCTGAAGGTGCGGGTGATGGGCTGGAAGAAATAGTCCAGCATCGTGCGCATGCCGGTGTCGATGAAGACTTCTGCCGGCATGCCGGGCGCCAGGGCGACTTCCGGCGCGTTGGTCTTCAGCTCCTCGGCGTCGACGACGATCGTGACCTTGTAATAGTTCTGGCGCGAAGCCTCGTCGAACAGCGTGTCGGCGCTGACCTTGGTCACCCGGCCTTGCAGCCGCTTCGAATAGCGGTGGGAATAGGGCGTGATCTGCACGTCGGCGGTCAGGCCCGGATGCACCGACTCGATGTCGTTCGGCTGGAGCCGCGCGTCGATCACCATGTCGACCCCGTTCGGCACCACTTCCATGATCGGCTCGCCGGGGCGCAGCACCGCGCCGGGCGACTTCACCACCAGGCCGACGACATAGCCGGTCACCGGGGCGACGACACTGGTTCGCTTCTGCACGTCGCGGGCGGCGCCCAGCTTCTCCTCGATCTCGGCGATCTGCGCGTTGCCGGAGAGGATTTCCTTCGACTGGTCGCGGTTGAATTCGGTCTTGGCGGCGAGACGCTGGACCTCGATCTGCGAGATGCGCTGCTCGGCGCGGGCGATGGTCGCGAGATTGGCGGCGCGCTGGCCGGAGAGGTCGGCCGCGGCGCGTTCGAGCGCGAGCAGGCGGGTGCGCGGCACCAGGCCCTTGGCGTTCAGCTTGCGCACGCCTTCCAGCTCCTGCGTGATCAGCGCAAGCTGGCGGTCGAGGCCGGCGACGACACTCCTCAGGCCGTCGATCTCTTCCTTCGACTGGGCGATCTGCTGCTTGAGGATTTCGTCCTGGCCGTTCTTCGTGCCCATGCCGGTGGCGAAGAGATTGCGCTCGTTCTCCAGGAAGTCGGCGAAGTCCGGCGAGGTCTTGGCGGCCTCAAGGATGTCGGCGTCGAAGACGAGTTCGGCCTTGTCGAGGGTCAGCGCGAGCAAGCGCTGGCGCATGGCGCGCAGGCGCAGCCACTGGTTCTGGAGCGCCGCGACCGAGGCATTGGCCTGCGTGCCGTCCATCTCGATCAGCGTCTGGCCGGCCTGTACCAGGTCGCCGTCCTTCACCAGGATCTTCTTCACGATCCCGCCTTCGAGATGCTGGACCGTCTTGCGGCTGCCTTCCGGGCTGACGACGCCCGGCGCGATCGCCGCCTGGGTCAGCGGCACGACCGCCGCCCAGCCGACGAAGCCGACGACCAGGGCGATGATCGAGAGGTTGGCCCAGCGGGTTGCGCCGCTCAGCTTCTTGCTGAGCGGGGTGATCGTCCACGGCATGCCCGGCGCGGCGCCCGGCGGCGGAAGGGGAGCGGGCTGTTTCGGCGCGGCGCCCTGCGGCTGCGGCGGCCTCGGCGCTGCCGGCCCTTCGAGCGTAGGCCCTTCGGCGTTACTCATGCCTTGTTCTCCTGCGGCGCGGGCGTCCCTTCCGGTGCCCCTTGCGCGTTCGGGCGCTGGGGCTTCAGCACGGCGTCGCGCGGTCCGATCTGCTGGAGCTGGCCGTCGCGGATCACCGCGATGCGGTCGACGGCGACGAGCAATTCGGGGCGCTGGGTCACCAGCAGCACGGTGATGTTCTTCGACTTCATCACGCGGATGGCGCGGATCAGCGCCTGTTCGCCTTCGAGGTCGAGATTGGCGTTCGGTTCATCGAGCACCAGTAGACGAGGGTCCCCAAATACGGCGCGGGCAAGGCCGATGCGCTGGCGCTGGCCGCCGGAGAGATAGCCGCCGCCGGGGCCGATCTGGGTTTCATAGCCCTGCGGCAGGCGCAGGATGAAATCGTGGCAATTGGCGATCTGCGCCGCCTCGACGATCTTCTTGTCGTCCTTGATGCCGAGGCGCGCGATATTCTCGGCGACCGAGCCGGAGAACAGCTCCACGGTCTGCGCCATGTAGCCGATATGGCGGCCGAGGTCGCTGCGGTCCCAGCCGGTGATGTCGGCGCCGTCGATGCGCACTACGCCCTTGGTCGCCGGCTGGGCGCCGGTCACGAGGCGGCAGAGCGTCGACTTGCCGGAGCCCGAGGGGCCCACCACGGCGAGCGCCTGGCCCGGATCGGCAGTGAAGGAGATATTCGTCAGCGCCGGCGCCTCGCGCCCGGCCGGCGTGTAGCCGAGGCCCTCGACCGAGATCTTCCCGGTCGGCGAGGGCAGCTTCGTCACCGTCACGGCGGTGGCGTGGCTGGAGATCGTCTCGGTCAGGCGGATGAACGATTCGCGTCCGGCGACCAAGATCTTCAGCGCGCCGATGAGCTGTTCGACCGGCGCCAGCGCACGCCCCAGGATGATCGACGAGGCCAGCATCGCGCCGGCCGAGGTCATGCCCTCGATCACCAGCGTCGCACCCAGCGCGAGCACCGCGGCCTGGACGAAGAGGCGGACGAATTTGGTGATCGCGCTGAAGGTGGTGCCGGCGCGCAGGCTGTTCTCCAGCGCCTCGTCGACGAGCTGGCCATAGGCGCCCAGCCGCGCGCGGATCTGGGGCTCCAGGCCCATCGCGCGCACCGTCTCCGCATTCACCGCAGCTTCCTGGAGCAGCGAACCGACCCGCGCCTGGCCCTGCGCGACGCCCTGCATCGCGGCGCGCGTGCGCCGTTCGGCAAGGATCGTGAGGCCGAGCAGCAGCACCGCGGCGCCGATCGCCAGCAGGCCGAAATAGGGGTGGATGAACCACAGGATGAGACAGAAGATCGGGATCCACGGCGCGTCGAAGGCGGCGACCAGCGCCGCGCCGGAGAGCGCGTTGCGGATGTTCGAAACGTCCGTCAGCAGCACCTGCGGCGGCAGCCGCTTGGCCGACGTGTTCTCGATGATCGAGCGCAGCACCGGCGTGCGCATATTCTCGTCGAACCAGGCCCCGGTCCGGCTCAGCGCGACGCCGCGCAGGGCATCCAGCGCAGCGTTGGCGGCGAAGGCCACCGCGGCGATCAGCGACAGGCCGAGCAGGGTGGGGATCGAGCCGGTCGACAGCACGCGGTCATAGACCTGCGTCATGTAGAGCGGCATCGTCAGCGCGAGCATGTTGATGACCGCACTGGTCAGCGCAATCTGCATCGCAGCCCGGAACAGCGTTCGGGCGTAAGGCTGGAACCAGGGCGGAATCTTCGGAAACATCGCGTAGCGCCTGACGCGGCCGTGGCTATGCCGGCCCCGTCATGAGCCCCTTCTGCAATACGTGCGTCCTATACGTCACCACAATTCACTTTGCACCGGGTTAAGGCGCCGCAGTGACGGAAATCAGGGCTTTTCCGGGCGTCCGCGAGTTCCCTGCGGCCCCGGAACGGGCCGGCGGGTGGCTGGCGCGGCCTCTCCGCTCAGGCGCTCAGCACATGCACGTAACAAACCGCGCCGAGCCCCACCATGTGCGCCAGGCCGTTCCTGGCGCCTTTGTGCTGGCGCGTTCCGGCCTCGCCGCGGAGCTGGCGCGTGACCTCGACGATCTGGCCGAGGCCGGTCGGGCCGATGGGGTGGCCCATGGCGATGAGGCCGCCGGAGGGGCTGACGGCGCAGCGCCCGCCGATGTTGAAGGCGCCGTCCTTCAGCAGGTGGATCGCCTGGCCCTCGGGGCAGATGCCCATCGCCTCGACATAATGCAGTTCCTCGATCGTGAAGGCATCGTGGAGTTCGACGATGTCGAGCGCCGCCGGGGCGAGCTGCGCCTCGGCGAGGGCTTCGGCGGTCGTGTCGGCGGTGAGGCGTGCATCGGCGCTGGAGCCGGTGCCGGCGCGCTCGCTCTGGCCGGCCGAGGCGGCGACACGGACGGCGCGCTTCGGGTCGAGGCCGAGCCGCTTCAGGCCGGCCGCGTTGGCGACGATCGCCGCCGCCGCACCTTCGCCGACCGGGCAGCATTGCAGCGCCGTCAGCGTCCCCGAGATCGCCTTGCCCGACAGGATTTCGTCCAGCGTCCGCTCCTTCTGGCGCTGGGCATAGGGGTTGGCCGCGCCGTTCCGGTGGTTCTTCAGCGCCACCAGCGCGACGTCCTCGGGCCGCACCTTGTGGCGCGCCGCATATTCGTTGGTCAGCAGCGCGAAATGGGTGAAGGGCACGATCGCGTCCTCGGCGAGGCCCTGGATGCCGGTCTTCGGCCGGTTCACCAGCGCCGGCTTGTCGACCCCGACCGCCAGCACCACGTCGCTGATCCCCGCCGCCGCCTCGATACAGGCATGGCGGAAGGCGGCCGAGCCCGAGGCCGAGGCGTTCTCGATATGCACCAGCGGTTTCCCGTAGGCGCCGAGATGGCGCAGCATCGGGCGCCCTGCGGCCATGCCGAGCAGGCCGGTGCCGACATAGGTCGATTCGACATCGGCCCACGCGATGCCGGCATCATCAAGCGCCTCGCGGATCGCCGCGAGGCCGAGCGTGACATAGCTCGTCTCGCTCAGCGGCTGATAGCGGTGCAGGCCGATGCCGACGACATAGACGGGTTCGAGATCGCTGAGGCGTTTGGGCATGTCGGGTCCTCTCAGCGCGCGGGGGCGAAACGGAGATCGGCGGGTTCGCCCGACAGCACCGCCTTCATCGGCGTGCCGGGCGCGAGGTCGTCGTTCGGCGGGCCGTCGAGCAGGGTCCGCACCATCGGCCCCTCGGCCAGCTTCACCGCGACGATCGTGAACGGCGCCTCGCGGCCCTTGCCGTTATGCAGATGCACCGTCGCCGAAGCGACGAGCGCGCCCTCGGCCTTCAGCTCCTGCGGCCGAAGCTCTGTGCTGCCGCAGGTCTCGCAGCCATAGGTCTGCATCGGAAAGAACACATGCCCCTTCGCACACCGCCCGCCCTTGAGCGCCGGGGCGTCGGTGTAGAGGTCGGGTTTCAGCAGGGTCATGGGGTGCTTTCCCTTTGTTGCGTGGACGCACAACTTTTTCGCTTGACGGCCAGCCAATCAGAATATTTGTTTGGTCACAAGCAAAAACTTTGAACGGAGTTCGTCGCGCATGGCCGCGGCTCAGGCAACGAAGCGCAGCACTGCGGCAGAGCCGCGCAGCCATGCCGCGCGGCGCGAGGAGGCCGAGCGTGCGATGCTGCGCGCCGCCGTCATGCTGATCGCCGAGAAGGGCATCGCCGGCCTCACGCTCAACGATGTGGGCGAGGCGGCGGGGTACAGCCGCGGCCTGCCGGCACATTATTTCGGCACGCGCGACCAGCTCGTCGGCGCCGTCGCGCGCCACATGACGCAGGAGTTTGCGCGTGGTCTCGGGCGCGAGGCGATCGCCCCGGGCCTTGCGGGCACGCTGCGCGCCTGCGACGCCTATCTCAGAACCGCCGCCAGGGACCCGACCGCCGTCCGCGCGCTGATGATCGTCTTCGCCGAAGCGACCGCGCAGCCCGGCCTCTTCCCTGATGTCATCGACGTCACCCGCGGCGGCATCGCCGGCTTTCACGCGAGCCTCAAGGCCGGGCAGGCGCAGGGCGAGATACGCCGCGACATCGACCCGCGCGCCCAGGCCGCGCTCATCCTCGGCCAGTTGCGCGGTGTCGTCGCCGAATGGCTGATGGACCCCAAGCTCTTCAGCCTCGACCGCGCCCGCAGCCAGATGCTCGCGAACCTCAGACGGAGCCTCATGCCATGAGCCAGCCTCTCCCCGGCACGCTCGAACACTGGGCCGCGACCAAGCCCGACGAGATCGCCATCGTCGAGGGTGCGCGCAGCACGACCTGGGGCCGGTGGAACGATCTTTCCAACCGCCTGGCGCACGGGTTGAAGGCGCGCGGCATCATGCCGGGCGACATCGTCGTCACGCGCACGCAGATCCGCACCGAATGGCCGATCAGCCGCTCGGCGCTGGCGAAGCTCGGCTGCCAGATCCTCGGCCTGAACTGGCGGCTGACGCCGGCCGAGACGCAATACGTGCTTGCGAACAGCGGGGCACATGCCATTTTCTGCGACGACACCGACCCGGACGCCCTGCGCCCCGCCTGGGCCGAGCTGCCGATCAAGCTCGCCGTCTCGCTCGACACGCCGTCCGAGCATTTCGTCGCCTTCGACGATTTGCTGCGCGAGGAAGGCGAACCGCTGATCGCCGCGGGCGACCCACCGCTCATCATCTACACTTCGGGCACCACCGGCCTGCCCAAGGGCGTCACCATGGGCCGCCCGCGGCCGGGCGAAGAGTCGAAGCTGATGGACTATCTGCGCAGCGTCGGCGGCGCGCGTCCGGCGCCGTCCGGCTCGCCCATGCTCGTCACCATGCCGATGCATCACGGCGCCGGGCCGGGCATCGTCGGCGGCGCGCTGCGCAGCGGGAACAGGATGGTGATGCTGCGCCGCTTCGATCCCGAAGAGGCGCTCCACCTCATCGACAGGCACCGCATCGCGGTCTGGACCGGCGTGCCCACCATGTACAAGCGCATCGCCGGCCTGCCGCCCGAGACCGTCGCGAAATACGACCTCTCCTCCATCCGCTCGCTCGGCGTCGGCGCGGCGCCGGTGCCCTATTCGCTGAAGGAATGGATCATCGCCCATTTCGGCCCGGTGCTGAGCGAAGGCTACGGCACCACCGAGGCCGGCATGATCACCGCGCTGACGCCTGAGATGCAGACGAGGAAGCCCGGCTCCAGCGGCCTGCCGCACACCCATGTCGAGCTTTCCATTCGCGACGAGTCGGGCGCCGAGCTGCCGCGCGGCACGGTCGGCGAGATCTGGGTGAAGACGCCCGTCGTCATCGGCCGGTATCTGAACGCCGCGCCGCTCGGCGCCGATACGCTGGATGCGAACGGCTTCTTCCGCACCGGCGACATGGGTCACGTCGACGAAGACGGCTATCTCTTCATCACCGACCGCGCCAAGGACATGATCATCTCGGGCGGCGTGAACATCTACCCCGCCGAGATCGAGGCGGCGCTGCTGAAACATCCGGCGGTGCAGGACGCCGCCGTCATCGGCATCCCCGACGACGAGTTCGGCGAGCAGGTGAAGGCCTTCGTCGAACTGAAGCCCGGCCTTGCGGCAACGGCGGACGATTTGCTGGCGCACTGCAAGCAGGAACTGGCAAGCTACAAGCGGCCGAAATCCGTCGACATCGTCGCGGAGCTGCCGCGCAACACGATGGGCAAGCTGCTGAAGAAAGACCTCAGGGCACCGTACTGGAAGGACAGGGAGAGAAAAGTATGAGCGACATTCTGAGCTTGAACGGGCGCGTCGCGCTCGTCACCGGAGCGGGGCAGGGCGTCGGGCGCCAGATCGCCCTGCACCTCGCCGCCCATGATGCGGGCGGCGTCATCGTCAACGACTTCGTACTCGACCGCGCGCAAGGCGTCGTCGACGAGATAAAGGCGGCCGGCGGCAAGGCGATCGCCGGCCAGTGCGACGTGACCGACCTCGCCGCCGTGAAGGCGATGGTGAAACAGGGCGAGGAAGCGTTCGGCCAGGCGGTGGGCGTGCTCGTCAACAATGCCGGCAACGCGGGCGCCAACCCCAATCCCGAACTCGCCAAGCCCTTCTGGGAAACCGGTCCGGACGTCTGGAACAGCTTCATCGGCGTCAATCTCTACGGCGTCATGAACTGCACCGCCGCGGTGATTCCCGGCATGATCGCCCGCAAGGCGCCGGGCCGTCTCATCACCATCATCTCGGACGCCGGCCGCTGGGGCGACGCCAATCTCGAGCCCTACGCCGCCGCGAAAGCCGGCGCCGCGGGCTTCATGCGCTCCTGCGCGCGGACGCTCGGCCGCTACCAGATCACGGCGAACAGCATCGCCATCGCGCTGACCGCGACGCCCGCCGTCCGCCGGCGCCTGGAAGGCGATCCGGAGACGCTGCGGCGCACGCTGGAGAAATATGTCGTGCGCCGCCCCGGCACGCCGGAAGACATCGCCAACATGGCGCTCTTCCTCGCCTCCGACGCCAGCCCGTGGATCACCGGACAGGTCTATCCCGTCAACGGCGGCTTCACGATGGCGCTCTAGCGCACCCGTCCCTCCTGCGGCGCGTGCCATCCCGGCTCCTCGCCTCGCCGCGGCCGGGATGACAGCCCGACCAACGAGAGAACACCTCACCCATGTCCTTCATCCTCACCGAAACCCGCGGCCACGTCCTCGTCATCACGCTCAACCGACCGGAGGCGCGCAATGCGTTCAACCGGGCGATGGCGGAGGAGATGGAGGCGGTCATTGACCGCTACGAAGCCGACGCCGATCTGCGCTGCGCCATCATCCGGGCCGAGGGCGTCACCTTCTCGGCCGGCCAGGACCTCAAGGACGCCGCCAGGGGCGAGCGCGCGGTTTCGAAGAGGCGCGGGGGCTTCGGCATCATGTCCATGCCGCCTTCGAAGCCGCTCATTGCAGCCGTCGACGGCCAGGCCCTTGCCGGCGGCATGGAGCTGACGCTCTGCTGCGACATCGTCGTCGCCTCGAAATCGTCCGTTTTCGGACTGATGGAGGCGAAGCGCGGCCTCGTCGCGGTCGGCGGCGGCTGCTTCCGCCTGCCGCGCCGCATCCCGCACAATATCGCGCTGGAGCTGATCCTCACTGCCGAGCCGCGCTCCGCCGACGACATGCACCGCTTCGGCTATGTCAACAGCGTGGTCGAGCGGGGCAAGGTGCTGGACGAGGCGCTGCGCTATGCCGGCCTCATCGCCCGCAACGGACCGCTCGCCGTCCGGGCCTCGAAGGAAATCGCCCGCCGCTCGGTCGCCGAAGGCTGGTCCGACGCCGACGGCTGGAAGAACCAGATGCCCATCACCGCCCCCGTCATGCAGTCCGAAGACCTCCGCGAGGGCCTGGCTGCCTTCGCCGAGAAGCGCGACCCCGTGTGGAAGGGGCGTTGAACTTTCCCATCACCCCACTGTCATCCCCCGGTTCGCCGCTACGCGGCGCCCGGAGGATGACACGTTCCGAATAGGACTCTCCCCATGTCTCAATCCCTCGCCGGCAAAGTCGCCGTCGTTACCGGCGGTGCGCAGGGCATCGGCTATGCTGTGGTGAAGAAGCTCGCCTCGGAAGGGGCGCGGGTCTGCTTCGCCGATCTCGACGAGAAAGCCGCGTCCGCCGTGGTCGCAGAGCTCGGCCCGTCCGTCGCGGCCTTCGCGGGCGATCTCATGAACCCCGAAACGCCCGAACGCCTCATCGCCCATGCGGTGGAGACATTCGGCGGGCTCGACATCGTCGTGAACAATGCCGGCTTCCACTGGGATGCGCTGCTGCACAAGATGTCGGACGCCCAGTGGCAGGCGATGCTGGACATCCACATGACCGTGCCGTTCCGCATGCTGCGCGCCGCGGCGCCGCATTTCTTCGCCGCCGCCGAACGCGAGGCCGCCGAGGGACGCGAGGTATTCCGCAAGGTCGTCAACGTGTCGTCGCTCGCGGCATCGTTCGGCAATATCGGCGCGGCGAATTATTCCGCGGCGAAGGCCGGCGTCATCGGCCTCACCAAGGCGGTGGCGAAGGAGTGGGGCTCGCACAAGGTCAACGTGAACGCCGTCGCCTTCGGCGTGATCCAGACCCGCTTCGGCCTGCCCCAGGGCGCGCAGAACCGCATCGCCGTCGCCGGCACGGAAGTGCAGATGGGCGTCCCGGAAAAGCGTCTTGCCGCGCTCGGCATGGCGACCGGCCGCGAACGCGCCTACACGGCCGACGAGATTTACAGGCCGCGTCCCATGAAAGGCATTCCGCTGGGGCGCGCCGGCCACATCTCGGAAGCGGCGGACACCATCTATTTCCTCTGCTCGCCGCTCTCCAACTACGTCACCGGCCAGGTGGTCGCCGCCAGCGGCGGGGCGGCCGGCGGGATGAGCTGACCGCCGGCGCCGCTAGCCCCAGGCGCGCTGCACGAAATCCGCGATGGCGGCATCGACTTCGCGGTCTTCGGGGGCGATGCCGCCGAAGCCGGCGTGCGGCATGGCTTCCCAGACATGCAGTTCCGTCTCCACGCCGGCCTTCAGCAGCGCGCGGTGCATGCGGACCGTGTTGGAGAGGAACAGGTCGCGCGTCCCGGCCTGGAGCCAGGTGCGCGGGAAGCCCTTGGTGAAGTCTCCGAACAGCGGCGACACATAGGGGTCCAAGAGGTCCGCACCGTTGGCGTAGAGCTTGTTGAACGTCATGAGGCTGTTCGGCAGCACGTTGTCGAGGCCCATATGCGTCGCGAAACTGTCGCCCGTCTCGGCGAGATCGAGCTCCGGCGTCCGCATGGCGGCGAGGCCCGGGACGGCCAGCCCCTGGTCGCGCGCCTTCAGCACCGTCGCCGCCGTCATGTTGCCGCCGGCCGACACGCCGTTGAAGATGATGTCGGCGGGCGCGACCTGTTTCAGCGCCGCGCGATAGACCTCTACCGCGTGGTCGAGGCCGGCAGGGTAAGGCGCGTCCGGCGGCATGGGATAGTCGACCGACCAGGTCAGGCAGCCGGTCTGGTCCGCCGAGCGTGCCGCGTCGAACGCCGTCAGCGCGCCGCCGTAAAACAGCAGCGCCCCGCCGTGGAACGAGAGGCACAGCTTGCCCGCCCGCGGCGTTCCGTTGCGCGGCTCGGCGACATAGACGTCGGTGTCGGCGATCCGCCGCTTCTCGGCCCGCTGCATCTGGCGCTGCACGCGCTCGCCGCCGAGATCGAGGAAGGCCTTGTCGCGCGACGCGACGATCCTGCGCCACGCCTCCGCATTGTCGAGCGCCGGGAAGTCCGGGAAGGGCAGGCGCGGCGCCTTCAGGAAATTCTGCGCGATCTCGCTCACCGTCTCCGGCACCGCGACCCGGTTGGCCGGCATCTCCAGCGTACCGTCGGCGGCGATCTTGGCATCGACCCGGTGCATTCCCCTTACCCCTCCTCGTTCGTCAGGCGGGGCGGTCCGGCACCTCGCGCGTCTTTTTTCCGACAAGACGGCCATTGTGATGGGTTTGGCGCGCAAGTCCACGCCGAGTCTAGCAACACCTCCGCCCGGCCGCGCTTTCGCCGAGATCGCGGCGCACACTGTCTACACGGCCTCGTGAGGCCGGCTTCGCGATGACGCGGGTGTGACGGCGGAACCTTTTCAAGCCCGCGGCATTAGGGTTCTCTGGAACGATGAGTGAACGGAATTTTCCCATGATCTCCGACCTTCAGCGCGCGTTCGAACTTGCCGACACCGGCAGGTGCCGCACCGTGGAGGGCATCTGGCTTCAGCTCGAAGCCGAGGGATTGCCGACGCGTTTCGCCCAGTCGAACTGGGTCAGGGAACAGCTCCAGCGGGCGATCCGCTCGGCCGCCTTCGTGGTGCCGCGCGCCGCCTGACCCTTGCCGTTGCGCCAACGCAAGACCTGCCCGGTGCGGCCGTGCTAGGCTTGCGGCATGAATCGCACCCGTTTCCTCCTGACTTCCGCCATTCTCCTCGCCGGTGCCGGCTGCACCGCCGCCGGCAGCATGCCGGATGACGCCGCGGCACTTCAGGCGTCGGTCCAGCGCGGCCACGCCATCGCCGAACAGCGCTGCGCCCAGTGCCATGCGATCGGCCAGACCGGCCAAAGCCCCGTTCCGGCCGCGCCCCTGTGGCGCGAACTGGTGATGATCCGCGATGTCGACGGGCTCGCCGAATCCTTCGCCGAGGGCTCGTTCGTGCACAGCGACGGGCCGGTCCAGATGCCGGAATTCACCCTCGCGCCGGCGGAAATCGACGACCTGCTCGCCTACATGAAATCGCTCCGTCCGGCCTGATTCGGCCTGAGTTTGCGCTGGATCAATGTTGCGCCTGGGGCGCCGTGCGAAGGTCTCTTTGTCGGTTTTTTCTTGGTTCGGCTCCGCTGGGTCGAACCACCGATGAGTTCGACGAGCAGCCTTCCCCGCTCGTCAAGCCCAACTGCCCGTCCGCCCGCGGACGGGCATCTTTTTTTGGGGCATCCCGGTTTTGGGCGTCTCTGGCGTCAGGCCCGCCGCAAAGCCCTCCGCCGTTTCCCAGAACGCCGCCGTCCCCGGGCTCATCTCCCCGCGCGCCCGCAGCAGCGTCAGGGCGGTCGCCAGGGTCCAGCCCTCCACGGGGCGCGCGACCACCGGTCCGAGCCCGTTCAGATGCTCGCTGCCGTACCAGCCCAGCGTCACCGCGAGCGTGCGCGTCAGCGCGCCGTGCCGTTCCACCGCCAGCGCGTTGCGCTCCGGCGGGCGAATCAGCGTTCCGCCTTCGGCCTGCACGGCTGCGCTCAGGGCTTCCGTCAGCGCGATGCCGTGCGTGCGGTCGATCGTCGCGATCCCGCGCCCCCTGAGCGCCCGGGCCGGAAGAACCGCAAGGCGGCTCAGCTTGTCCTCGCGCGGGACCAGCAGCCTGATGCTCCGTTGGCGGATGACCAGCCGCTCCAGCTCGCCGGTCAGCGGCCCCAGCGGATCGAGCGGCGAATAGCTGACCGCGCCGCCGACGACCGGCTCTATCACCACCGCCAGCTCGATCTCGCGCCGCGCGAGTTCGGCGAGGTGGCGTGCGTCGCTGCGGTTGGTGACGCGCAGCGGAATGTCCGGCCGCATGGCCGCGAAACGCTCCAGCAGAGCCATGCGCTCGGGGATCGTGACGGTCTGCGGTGCCGCGCCGACGGTCAACTGGTTCGCGCCGATGGCACGCGCCGCGGTCTGCGCGACCTCGGTTTCGGCGACCAGCCGGCGCGCATTGCCCAGGAACATGCGCCCCTGCGCGGTCAGCTCCACGGTGCGGCTGGTCCGCGCGAACAGGGCGAATCCGAGGCGGCGCTCGAACTCGCGGATCTGCGCCGACAGCGCCGGCTGCGAGACATGCAGCCGCTCCGCCGCGCGGCTGAACGAGCGTTCCTCGGCGATGGCGACGAAGGCGCGATAGGGGCGGGCGTCGAGGTCCATGGGAAGCCTGCCGATCCATAAGGAGTCTCGATCGATCCTCCAACAAGAATCGATTGGCTTCCCCACCTGCATCGGCGCAATTCTCCGCGCCGCAAAGCCGGATCACGCGCGGAGGACGCCATGTGGAGTTTCGAAACCGATCCCGAGTACCAGAAGCAGCTCGATTGGGTCGCCCAGTTCGTCAAGGACGAGGTCGAGCCGCTCGATTACCTCGGCGTCGAGGCCTACAACACCAGGGACGAGCGCCGGAACCGGGCGGTGAGGCCGCTCCAGAAGATCGTCAAGGAAAAGGGCCTCTGGGCCTGCCATCTCGGGCCCGAGCTCGGCGGCAAGGGCTATGGCCAGGTTCAGCTCGCGCTGCTCAACGAGATTCTCGGCCGCTCGCATTTCGGCTCGATCGTCTTCGGCTGCCAGGCGCCCGATACCGGCAATTCCGAAATCCTCGCCCATTACGGCACCGCGGCGCAGAAGGAGAAATACCTGAAGCCCCTGCTGAACAACGACATCGTCTCCTGCTTCTCGATGACCGAGCCGCAGGGCGGCGCCGACCCCAAGGTCTTCACCTGCCGCGCCGAGGAGACGGCCGACGGCTGGGTCATCAACGGCGAGAAATGGTTCTCCAGCCACGCCCACCTCGCCAGTTTCCTCATCGTGATGGCGGTGACCGACCCGCAGGCGCCGCCCTACCGGCGCATGTCGATGTTCATCGTCGATGCCGAGACGCCTGGGATCGAGATGATCCGCAACATGCCGGTCGGCCATCACGCGCGCCCTGGCCACGCCCATCTGCGCTACAACAACGTCAAGGTCCCGAAGGACGCGATGCTGGGCCAGCGCGGCGATGCCTTCGTGGTGGCGCAGACGCGCCTCGGCGGCGGCCGCATCCATCACGCGATGCGCACGATCGGCCAGGCGAAGAAGGCCTTCGACGCGATGTGCGAGCGCGTCCTCAGCCGCGAGACGCAGGGCACCCGCCTCTCCGACAAGCAGATGGTGCAGGAGAAGATCGCCGACTCGTGGATGGAGATCGAACAGTTCCGCCTGCTGGTGCTCCAGACCGCGTGGAAGATCGACCGCTACAAGGACTACATGAAGGTCCGCAAGGACATCTCCGCCGTGAAGGCGCTGATGCCCAAGGTCTTCCATGACGTCGCGGCGCGGGCGCTGCACCTCCACGGCTCGCTGGGCGTGACGCCCGACATGCCGTTCGCCGAGCAGGTCATCGAGAGCTTCCACATGGGCCTCGCCGACGGCCCGACCGAGGTCCACAAGGTCACCGTCGCCAAGCAGGTGCTGCGCGACTATCGCGGCACCAACGACATGTTCCCGACGACCTACGGCCCCTATCGCCGCGAAGAGGCCATCCGCAAGCTCGGCGACCTCATCGAAACGCAGGTCGCGGCGGAGTAGGGCAGGGCCGCCGCCCCGCCTTACTCGATCTGGCCGCAGCCATAGACCGTGTCGCGCCCGGGTTCGCCCAGATCCCGGGCGCTCTATTGCGAGCGCGACCTATTCGGCGGCCAAAGCGCTTGAGTTGTAAGCGTAAGTTTTCCAGGTGGGAGCATAGCTGTCGTCGGCTTGATTTCCCCAGCTTGTCCACCCGGGCCGGGTCCCTCTCGCAAACAATTCGAGATACGGACCCGGGCTGCACGCCTCGATGAGATCGTACATCTCATCGGGCTTGCGGCTGTGCTCCCGCTTGCGTGTCTCGACCATGTTCACCTGACGGCGCCCCGGGGCCAGAGTTCTGTTGTTGGCGCCTCGGACTCCAAATAAGCAAAGCTCCGTCACGTTGCGAAAATAGAAGCCGACACCGCGACCATCCGAGCCGCCATCCTTCCGAATTTTGTGCCAGACGACATTGCTCTTGTAGGTGAACCCCCAAGCGGCCATCACCTCAAGACCGTCTGGCAGCAGTGCATTCGGGACCCACAGATACAAATGGCTCCGTTCTGAGGTCGTGGCCGCGACTGGCAGCCGTGTAATGTCGTTCAATGTCGCTGTTTCATAACGCGCTAGGCGGCGATGTTCGGGCGCCATCTTTCCCGTGCGGTTCTGAAACTGCCAAGGCGGGTCTGCTAGGATCGTCCGAAAGCGCTTAGCGCCAACATACTGAAGCAGGTCGTCGTTCATTGCTTCTTCCGCTTTCGGGCTTTGGACGGCTCCAAGATTGGTACGTCTTGGTCCACGTAACATGAAGAACGTATGCCGAACACGATAAGCGGGCAACCCCCGCCTCCGCCGCCTTCAATTCGTGGCAGCAGCTTCGACATATGAGTTGTAGATGAGCCGAAGCTATCGCCGCGCCCCAAACGATCTACGACATCTTGGAGCTCATCGCACCGCGTTAGTATAATCCCGACATCGATCACTCTGAGGTCGTAAAGCAAACGAAAATTGTTTAGGTCACGATCATAGAACGGATCTTTATTGTTCCATTCGACCTCGAGGGCGATGCGCTCTTTGAAGCAGTCTACGGAATGTGTTGGGCTGACATATTCAACTTCATCGACGTGAATCCGAGTATCGAACTTCTTTTCGCGCCATCCATACACTGACAGCTCGTTGTCGAGCCACTGCGCAATCTGGGATTTTCGCCCGCCGGGCTTTGTGATGTATGAGCGATAGAGATTGAACCGCGACAAGACATCAATGATTTGATCGGTGGCTTCGGGGTGGACTGCCTCCAGGATCGCGAGGCCGTTCCGCCAGTTCCGGACCTCAAACCGATTGTCGAGTGCGTTGACGATTCGAGATGGCGGCATAACGGCAGCGTCGGGCGGCTGAGGGCAATTTGCAAGCAGCTACACTTGCCTCACCCCGGCAGCAGCGCGTTGCGCTTCTCGCGGACGAGGCGGCTGATCCAGGTGCGGACCGCCTTGATGCGGGCGGTTTCGGCGATGTCGCGGTGGGCGCCGATCCAGAAGCGGCGCGTCAGGTTGACCTCACGGCGGCAGATGCGCGTGAGGCCCTCGCCGAGGAAGCAGGGCAGCACGCCGACGCCGCCGCCCGCCGCGATGATCGCCCGCTGCGCCCGGATCGAGGACGAGGCGAGGGCGGGCCGCGCCGTGAGGCCGATCTCGTCGAGATAGCGCAGCTCCGGCGCATAGATGAGGTCCTCGACATAGCCGACGATATCGAGCCCGCCGAGCGCCGCGACCGATTTCGGCTCGCCGTGGCGCGCCAGGAAGGCGGGCGCCGCATAGAGCGCGAGGCGGTAGTCGGTCAGCGGCTCGACCAGCAGCCGCCCGTCCGGCGGCGGCGAGAGCGTCACCGCGATGTCCACCTCGCGCGTCGCTGGCGACAGGAAGCCGGGATTGGCGGCGAGCTCCACCTGAAGGCCCGGCCGCAGCCGGCGCAGCTCGGGCAGGGCGGGGGCGACGATCTCGGTGCCAAAACCCTCCGAGACGCTGATCCGCACGATGCCCGACGCGACGTCGCCGACGCCGTCCAGCGCCGCATTCATCGCCGCCTCCGCCGCCATCGCGTGGCGCAGGAGGCGCGTGCCGGCGGCGGTCAGCTCCAGCCCTTGCGGCGAGCGCACCACCAGGGTCGATTTCGTTGCGGTCTCCAGCCGGGCGATGCGCCGCCCGACCGTCGCCGCATCGACACCCAGCCGCGCCGCCGCCCCGCTCAGCGACCGCGCCCGCGCCGCCGCCAGGAACAGCCGCAGATCATCCCAGTCGAACAAGCTTATCCTCCCCTGCGCAGCGCAGCGTAGCGGGGGAGGGGGACCGCGAAGCGGTGGAGGGGGCGGCAGCCTTT
>JADZAI010000010.1 GCA_020852655.1 Alphaproteobacteria bacterium | reverse complement strand
ATGTCGTCTCCTTGGCCTAGCGCTTCCTGACGGTGCGCTGCTCGATCGGCTTCTCGTACGCCTTCCCGACGACGATCCGCTGGACGTAGACGCTCGGTGTGTGGATCTCGTCGGGCTCGAGCTGCCCGACCTCGACCAGCTCCTCGACCTCGGCGATGGTGACCTTGCCGGCGGTCGCCATCATCGGATTGAAGTTTCGCGCCGTCTTCCGGTAGATGAGATTGCCTTCGTGGTCGGCCTTCCAGGCCTTCACGATGGCGAGATCGGCGGTGAGGCCGGTTTCCATCACGTAATGGCGGCCGTTGAATTCGCGGGTTTCCTTGCCGTCGGCGATGAGGGTGCCATAGCCGGTGGCGGTGAAGAAGGCGGGAATGCCGGCGCCGCCGGCGCGGATGCGCTCGGCCAGCGTGCCCTGCGGGTTGAATTCCAGCTCGAGCTCGCCGGACAGATACTGGCGCTCGAACTCCTTGTTCTCGCCGACATAGGACGAGATCATCTTCCTGATCTGCCGCGTGCCCAGCAGCATGCCGAGGCCGAAGCCGTCGACGCCGGCATTGTTGGAGATGGCGGTGAGGCCGGTCGTGCCGGCGGCCTTGATCGCGGCGATCAGGTTTTCGGGGATGCCGCAGAGGCCGAAGCCGCCGGCCATGACGGTCATGCCGTCGAACAAGAGGCCGTCGAGGGCGGCCTTGGCGTCAGGGTAGATCTTCTTGCTCATCGCATCCCCACCGGCGGAGCGCGAAATCTAGCAGATGGTGCAATGCAGCGTAACAGGGCGCGGCATTTGTTTTTCACTTTATGCCGGGCCGGTGTTCGCCTGTGGATAACCCTGCCTCACAGGCGCCGCCGCCGGCCGTGGCTCAGTGATGCGCGGCTTCGGGCTTCTGCATCAGTTCGACCAGGACGCCGCCCATGTTCTTGGGGTGGACGAAGATGATCGGCGTGCCGTGGGCGCCGATGCGGGGTTCGCCGGTGCCGAGGATCGTGGCGCCCTTGGCGCGCATGTCGTCGCGGGCGGCGATGATGTCGTCGACCTCGAAGCAGATATGGTGCTGGCCGCCCTGCGGGTTCTTGGCGAGAAAGCCCTTGATGGGCGACTTGTCGTCATAGGGCTCGATCAGCTCGATCTGCGAATTGGGCAGGTCGACGAAGCAGACCCAGACGCCCTGCTCGGGCATGGCGAATTTGTCGTGGATCTTCGTCGCGCCGAGGACGTCGCGATAGAGCTTCACCGATTCCTCGATCGAGGGTGTGGCGACGCCCACATGGTTCAAGCGGCCGATCATCTTGCGGAACTCCTGTTCTGGCTGGCGCGCCATTAGGGGAGCGCCGGGCGAAAGTCCACCGAGGCGGCAGGACGGGGCCAGGAACATGACCGGTCCCTCAGCCGACGCGAACGCTTTGCGCGGGCGCCCTGTTCTGAGACAAGGGCGGCACGAAAAATCTGGAGGACTGCGACATGGTGCTGTTGGTGGACAAGAAGGACGGCGTGGCGACCGTCACGCTGAACCGGCCGGAGGCGATGAACGCGCTGTCGATGCAGTTGCGCGGGGCGATCGCCGACGCGTTCGAGGCGCTGACCGCGGACGACGAGGTGCGGGTGATCATCGTGACGGGGGCGGGCGAGCGCGCCTTCACGGCGGGGCTGGACCTCAAGGAACTGGGCTCGAACGCCTCGGCGCTGGGCTCGGCGGGCCACCAGGGCGGGGCGCTGAAGGATCCGGTGAAGGCGATGGCGGCATGCCCCAAGCCGATCATCGCGGCGGTCAACGGCGTCGCGATCACCGGCGGCTTCGAGCTGGCGCTCGCCTGCGACGTGCTGATCGCCTCGACCAATGCGCGCTTCGCCGACACGCATGGTCGCGTCGGGATCATCCCGGGCTGGGGCCTGTCGCAGAAGCTGGCGCGGGCGGTGGGCGTGTCGCGGGCGAAGGAGCTGTCGCTGACGGGCAATTTCATCGACGCGAAGACGGCGTGCGAATGGGGTCTGGTGAACCGGGTCTATGCGCCGGACGAACTGATGCCGGCGGCGCTGAAGCTGGCGCACGACATGGCGAGCGTGCCCAAGACGATGAGCGAGACCTACAAGAAGCTCATCGACGACGGCTTCAACGCGACGCTGGGCGAGGCGATGAAGCTGGAGGCGGAGACGTCGCGCCAGGCGAACCGGGCGGTGAAGCCGGAAGACGTCGAAGCGCGCCGCGCCGGCATCCAGGCACGGGCGCGGACGCAGTAGCTCTCGCACGGAGGGCGCGCCGGGCCTCGCCGGCGCGCGCCCTCCGGTCCTATTCGTAGCGCAGCGCGAGGACCGGCTTGGCGCGGGCGACGCGGAGCGAGTGCATCGTCACGGTCAGCCAGGCGATCACCAGGGCGCCGAGCCCTGCGGCGATGAAGTAGAGCGGGCTCAGGTCGATGCGGTAGGCGAAGCCGTCGAGCCAGCCGGTGAGGTAATACCAGGCGACCGGCCAGGCGATCAGGTTCGCGATCAGCACGGGCTTGGAGAACTGCCACAGCAGCAGCGCGACGATGTTGCCGACATTGGCGCCGAACACCTTGCGCACGCCGATCTCCTTGGTGCGCCGCTCGGCGGTGAAGGCGGCGAGGCCGAAGAGCCCAAGGCAGGCGATCAGCACGGCAAGGCCGGAGAAGAGGCCGAACATCTGGCCGCGCAGCGCGTCCTGGGCGTAGAGCGCGTCGTAGTTCTGGTCGACGAAGCCGAGGCGCGCCGGCAGCGCCGGCACCAGGCGGTCCCAGACCTGACGCACCTGTTCGACCACGGCCGGCGTGTCCCTGCCGTCGGTCGCGACCACGTAGTGGTTCAGGAAATGGGGGTTGTAGATATAGCGCGTCGGGAAGACCGGCTGGCGCAGGCTGTCGAAATGCGCGTCCTGCACGACGCCGACGATGACGCGGGTGCGCAGCCGCTCGCCCTCGTTGGTGCCGACGCTGATGTCCTCGCGCAGGACCTTGCCGATTGCTTCGGCAGGCGTGTAGCCGAGGCGCCGTGCGGCGGCCTCGTTGATGACGATCGAGAGGTTGTCCGGCTCGTCGTCGCCGAATTTGGCGGCCGGCGACCTGTCCTCGCCGCGCTCGCGCGACAAGGGGCGGCCGGCGACGATCTTCATGCCGTAGGCGTCGAAGAATTCGGGTTCGACCACGAGCTGGCGGACGAGGATCGCCTCGTCGGGGTGCTCGGGCTGGCGCATGATGGTGTTGTTCTCGTTGCCGCTGAAGGGCTCGATGTCGGACCCGGCGACGCCGGTGACGCCGGGGATGGCGAGCAACTGGGTGCGCATGGTGTCGAGCAGCGGCGTCACCTGGTCGCGCCCGATGCCGGTGAGGATGAGGCGGTTCTCCTTGTGGAGGCCGAGATCGTAGGAGCGGGCATAGAGCGTCTGGCCGTAAACGACGCTGGCGACGATGCCGAGGCCGATCGAGATCGCGAACTGCACAATGACGAGCGCGGCGCGCAGGCCGCCCGAGCCGCCCTGGCCGGAGCGGTTCGACTTCAGCACCGTGGCAGGGCGGAAGCCCGACAGAATGAGCGCCGGATACAGGCCGCCGAGCAGGCCGGTCACGACGGCGGCGAGCACGATGCCGAGCATCACGTCCCAGTCGCCGAGATAGCTGAGGGTGATCGGGCGATCGACGAAGCTCGCGAAGGCCGGCAGCAGCAATTCGACCAGGGCCAGAGCGAGGACGAGGGCGCAGAGGGCGATCAGCACCGATTCGCCGAGGAACTGGATGACGAGCTGGCGGCGCCGGGCGCCGACCACCTTGCGCATCGCCACCTCGCGGGCCCGCTGGGTGGCGCGGGCGGTGGCGAGGTTCATGAAGTTGATCGCGGCGATGAGCAGGATCAGCGCGGCGATCATGGTGAAGCCGTAGACGGTGGCCCAGTCGCCGGGCGGGCGCGAAGCGACGGCGAGGGCGCCGTTGGGCGAGAAGTGGATCCGGCCATAGGGCATCGCCGAGATCTTGAGCAGGTCCCAGGCATCGGAGCCGGTGGGCAGGCCGATCGCCGCCGGATCGACATGACGGCGCACCATGGCGGGGAACTGCGCCTCGACGGCTGCGATGGAGGTGCCCGGCGCGACGCGGAAATAGGTGTTGTGGTTGATGCTGGTCCACGATTGGGCACCGGGATTGTCGGCGCCGCCATGGGCGTAATAGCGGTCGGCGTCGGAGCCGATCGGCAGGAGGATGTCGATATCGAGATGCGAATTGGCCGGGACGTCGGCCATCACGCCGGTGACTTCGAGCGGGAATTTCTCGTCGAGCGTCACCGTCTTCCCGACCGGGTCCTCGTCGCCGAAATATTTCTTCGCGATGCGCTCGGAGATGACGAGCGTGTTGGGCCGCGCGAGCACGGTCGCGGGATCGCCCTTCAGCAGCGGGAAGCGGAGGAGCTGGAAGAAATTGGGGTCGGCGGGATGGACCTCCTCGAAGAAGAGCTTGTCGCCGTATTTCACCGCCGAGCTCTGCTGGCCGATGCGGGTCGCGTCCTCGACGCCGGCGATCTCGCTCTTCAGGACGCCGGCGAGCGGGAACATGGTGGAGCCCATGCGCAGCGGATCGCGGCCCGGCGGGGCGAAGGTCGCCTCGGCGCGGTAGAGCCGCTCGTGATCGGGCATCTGCTTGTCGAAGGAAAGCTCGTCGCGGACGAAGAGCATGATCAGCAGCGCCGAGGCGAGGGCGACGGCGAGGCCGGCGATGTTGATGAAGGAATAGAGCTTGTGCTTCGCCAGGTTGCGCAGCGCGACGGTGACGTAGTTCTGAAGCATGGTCGTCCCCCGGGACGGACAGAAGGGCTCAGGCGGCGGCGCGGAGATTTTCGGCGACGATGCGGCCGTCGAAGAGGTTGACGACGCGGCGGGCGTATTGCGCGTGGCTGTGCGAGTGGGTCACCATGATGATGGTGGTGCCTTCCTCGTTGAGCTGGGTGAGGAGCTGCATGACCTCCTCGCCGTTGTGCGAATCGAGATTGCCGGTGGGCTCGTCGGCGAGGATGAGGATGGGCTGCGAGACCACGGCGCGGGCGATGGCGACGCGCTGCTGCTGGCCGCCGGAAAGCTGCTGCGGCATGTGGCCGGCCCGGTGGGCGACCTTCATGCGCTCCAGCGCCGCCTGGACGCGAGCCTTGCGGTCGCGCGCCGGGATGTCGTGATAGAGCAGCGCGAGCTCGACATTCTCGAACACGGTCAGCTCGTCGATCAGGTTGAAGCTCTGGAAGACGAAGCCGATGCCGGCCTTGCGCATCTGGGCGAGCTGGCCTTCGGAATAGCGCGCGACCTCGGTGCCGTTGAACCAGTATTCGCCGGCCGAGGGGGAATCGAGCATGCCGAGGATGTTGAGCAGGGTCGACTTGCCGCAGCCCGACGGGCCCATGATGGCGACGAACTCGCCCGGGCCGATGTCGAGATTGATGTCGTGCAGCGCCGTCGTCTCGACCTCGGTGGTCGCGTAGGTCTTGGTGAGGCCGTTGAGCTTGATCATGGCGTTGGTCCCCTGGTGGGTTCAGTTCGGCGCGGCATCGAAGGCGATGCGGTCCATTTCGAGATAGCTCTGGTAGGCGGAGGTGACGACACGGTCGCCTTCGTTGAGGCCGCCCAGGACTTCGACGACCTGGGGATTGCGGCGGCCGAGGCGGATGTCGCGGCGCGTGGCGGAGGTGCCGTCGCCGTCGAGGACGAAGGCCCAGTTGCCGCCGGTGTCCTGGTAGAAGGGGCCGTTCGCGACCAGCAGCGCAGGCGACGAGCCGCCGAGTTCGAGGCGCAGGTCGATCGCCTGGCCGCGGCGGAGGCCGGCGGGCAGCGGGCCGTCGATGGTGAGGTCGACGGTGAAGCGGCCCTCGCGGATCTGCGGGTAGATCTTCGCGACCTTCGCCATGACCTTCTGGCCGCCCAGCGTGAAGCTGGCGGACTGGCCGATATCGACGCGGGCGACGTAGAACTCGTCGACCTCGGCGGTGACCTTGAAGGCGTCGACGCTGTCGATCTGGCCGAGGCGGGCGCCGGGCTGCTTCGACTGGCCGACCTCGGCGTCGAGCGCGGTGAGCTGGCCGTCGATCGGCGCCTTGACCTGGAGCGCGTCGAGACTGCGCCGCGCGATGTCGAGATTCGACTCCAGGCGCTTCACGGTTTCCTGGAGCTGCGCGGCCTGCGCGGCCCGCAAATCCTGTTCCTTCTTCTGCGCGTCCAGCGTCACGCGGCGGCGGCCGAGCTGGTATTCGTATTCGTCCGAGACCTGGTCGAAGGTGGCGCGCGAGATCGCGCCGCGGGCGACGAGGGCGCGCTTGCGGTCGAGGTCGCGCTTGAGGCGGACGATCTCGTAGCCGATCTCGACGAGGTCCTTCTCGTAGCCGATGCGGGTCTGCTCGAAGAGCAGGTCGGTGGTGCGCAGATTGTTCATCTGCTCGGCGATCTGGGCCTCGCGCGAGATGACGTCGAGCTGGATCGCGGCGTTGGAAAGGTCGATCAGCGGCTGGCCGGCCTTCACGAGGGCGCCGTCTTCCACCAGGCGGCGGTCGACCCGGCCGCCCTCGATGGTCTCCAGATACACGGTCGAGAGCGGCGCCAGCTTGCCGCGGACCGGGATGAAGTCGTCGAAGGTGCCGCGCTGGACGGTCGAGACCGTCACCTGCGCGGCGTCCATGCGATAGACGCGCCCGCCCTGAACGGCGAAGGCGAGATAGACGATCAGTGCGAGCGCAGCGGCGCCGCCGGCGATGCCATAAAGCCGGCGGCGCGTCAGGCGCTTCTTCTCGATCCGGCGATCCATGCCGGACCCGGACAGGTTGGGCGCCTGGCCGGACAGCGCGACGATCTTCTCTGGTTGACCCATGACCTTCCCATGGCAACGGATGTGCCAGATGCGGGGCTTTTCAAATCAAGGCGTTAGCTCGTCACTGACAGGCGGTCAGCGGACAGGTGTACGCAGGCGGACAGTGGACTGTACGTCCCCGAACAGTGATGGTGCGCCGGATCGATGACTGTGCTGCCGCGAAATCCCGCCCGGATCCTCGTCGTCGACGATGACGACGACATCCTGATGGCCGCGCGCCTGCTGCTGAAGCTGCGCTTCGCGTCGGTGGAGACGCACAACAATCCGGCGCGGCTGCCGGAGCTGGTGGGCTCGGGCCGGTTCGATGTCGTGATGCTCGACATGAATTTCGCGATCGGCGCCGAAGGCGGCGAGGAGGGGCTGAGATGGCTCTCCGAGATCAAGCGCATCGATCCGCGCATCGCGGTGGTGCTGATCACTGCCTATGCCGACATCGCGACGGCGGTGGAGGCGATGAAGCGCGGCGCGACGGATTTCATCGTGAAGCCGTGGGACAATGACCGGCTGATCGCGACGCTGACCGGCGCGGCGGCGCTGAACAAGGCGCGGATGGGCACGGGCGGTGCCGAGCCGGCGGCCGGTACGGTGCGGGACGACCTGATCGGCACCTCGCCGGCGATGGCGCGGGTGCGCGAGCTCATCCGCAAGGCGGCGCCGACGGATGCGAATGTGCTGCTGCTGGGCGAGAACGGAACCGGCAAGGAGCTGGCCGCCCGGGCGCTGCATGCGCACTCGCCGCGGGCGGCGAAGACCTTCCTGTCCGTCGATCTGGGGTCCGTGTCGGCGCAGCTTTTCGAAAGCGAGCTGTTCGGGCATCGCAAGGGCGCCTTCACCGACGCCAGGGAAGATCGCATCGGCCGCTTCCAGGCGGCCTCGGGCGGGACACTGTTCCTCGACGAGATCGGCAATCTGCCGCTGGCGCTTCAGGCGAAGCTGCTGACGGCGATCGAGCGGCGCGAGGTGACGCCGGTCGGCGGCAACCGGCCGGTGGCGGTCGACGTGCGCCTCATCTGCGCGACCAATCTGACGCCGGCGCAACTGAAGGATCCGTCGGTGTTCCGGACGGACCTGCTCTATCGCATCAACACGGTGGAGATCGCGCTGCCGCCGCTGCGGGGGCGGGGCGACGACATTCCGGCGCTGGCCGAGCATTTCGTCGCGATCTACGCGCGGCGCTACAACATGCCGCTGAAGCCGCTGACGGCGGCGGCGCGGGCGCGGCTGAAGGCCTATGCCTGGCCCGGCAACGTCAGGGCGCTGCGCCATGCGGTCGAGCGGGCGATGATCATGAGCGAGGGTGCAGCGCTGGACGAAGCGGACTTCCTGCTGGCCGACGAGGACGATGCGCCGTTGCCGGGCCTCGCAGAGGACGACGACCGCTTCAACCTGTCGGACCTCGAGCGCAAGACGATCGAGCGGGCGCTGAAGAAGAACGCGGGCAATGTGAGCCATGCGGCGGCCGAGCTGGGCTTGACGCGCGCCTCGCTCTATCGCCGTCTCCAGAAATATGGGCTCTAGCCGCTTCGCCCTCTTCGCCCTCCTGCGGGTCGCGCTGCTCGGGGTCACGCTCTGGGTCGTCGCCGCGCTCATGGCGAACACGAGCTGGTATGCGACGACGCTGATCGCCGTCGCGGCGGTGATCTATCAGTGGTTCGGCCTGCTCAGCTTCGTGAACACGTCGAACCGCGAGATCGGGCGGCTGCTGACGGCGATCGAGTATGAGGATCTGACGCAGACCTTCTCGGACCGCGGGCTCGGCGGCACGTTCCGCGAGCTGGCGGCCGGCCTGACGCGTGTCGTCGACAAGCTGCGGGCGACGCGCAAGGACCGCGAGGAGCAGGCGCATTATCTGCGCACGCTGGTGGAGCATATCCCGGTCGCCCTGCTGGCGGTGGAGGATGGCGGGCGGGTCAGCGTGCTGAACAGCGCAGCGCGGCGCCTGCTCGGCGGCGGGCGCTTCGAGAAGCTGGGCGATCTCGCCGCCTTCGGCGACGATTTCGCGCGGACGCTCCAGGAGCTGGGGCCGGGCCGCACGGTGCTGGTGCGCATGGAGCGGCGGGGCGCGATCCTCCAGCTCAAGGCCGCGGCGGCGCAGGTGCTGGTCGCGGGCGTGCCGCGGCGCATCCTGTCGCTCCAGAACATCGAGTCCGAGCTGAACGCCAACGAGCTGGCGGCCTGGCAGGCGCTCATCCGCGTGCTGACGCACGAGATGATGAACTCGCTGACGCCGGTGTCGTCGCTGGCGGGGACGGCGCATGCGCTGGTCGACGACCTGCGCAGCCGCCTGGCGGACCGGCCGGAGCTGAAGGCGGAGGCGGACGACATCTCCGAGGCGCTGGACACCGTCGCGCGGCGGAGCGCCGGGCTGCTGCATTTCGTGCAGAGCTATCGGCGGCTAACGAAGAACCTGGTGCCGAATATCGAGCGCGTGCCGGTGCGGCGGGTGTTCTCGCGCCTGCACCGGCTGCTGGAGGCGGACCTCAGGGAGCGCGGCGTCGCGCTGACCGAGACGGTGGAGCCGGAGACGCTGGAGATTTCGGTCGATGCGGAACTGCTCGACCAGGCGCTGATCAATCTGGTGCGCAACGCGGCGGATGCGCTGAAAGGGCGGGCCGAGGCGCGTGTCGCGCTGCGCGCCCGGCTGGACGAGGGCGGCGGGGTGGCGATTTCCGTCTCGGACAACGGGCCGGGCATCGACGCGGCGCTGCGCGAGAAAATCTTCGTGCCCTTCTTCACCACCAAGCGCGCAGGGACGGGCGTCGGGCTCAGCCTGACGCGGCAGATCGTGCAGGTGCATGACGGCGCGATCGACGTCTCCGATACGCCCGGCGGGGGCGCCACCTTCACGCTGCGCCTCTCCTAGAGGGCGGTTGCCCGGCGCACGCCTGCGGGTGTTAGCTTCCGGCAAAAGGACCCAGGAGGAAGTTATGGCGCGGAAGACAGTGCTGGTGACGGGTGCGTCCGGACTCGTCGGAATGGGCGTGCTGAAGGCGTTCGGCGGCGAGAAGGACACGCGGGTGATCGCGGTGTCGCGGCGGCGTCCGTTCGACACCTACGGCGCCGAATGGATTTCGGCCGACCTGACGGACCCCGAGGCATGCAACCGGCTCTTCGGCGAGATGAAGGACGTGACCCATCTCGTCTTCGCCGCGCTCTTCGAGAAGCCGGGCCTGGTCGCCGGCTGGCTGGAAGAGGACCAGATCGACACGAACGACCGCATGCTGCGCAACACGTTCGAACCGCTGCGCAAGGCTGCCAAGGGGCTGACGCAGGTCGTGCTGCTCCAGGGCACCAAGGCCTATGGTGCGCATGTCCATCCGATCGTGACGCCGGCCCGGGCCTATCGCGACGAGGACAAGACGATCCCGAATTTCTACTGGCGCCAGCAGGACTATCTGGAGGGGCTGGAGAAGAACGCGGACTGGGACCTCACGATCATGCGGCCGCAGATCATCTTCGGCGTGGCGGTCGGGGCGGCGATGAACCCGCTCTCGGCGATCGGCGTCTACGGCGCGCTGCTGAAGGCGAAGGGCGAGCCGCTCTATTATCCGGGCGGGCCGGTCGACCTCGTGTGGGAGGGCGTCGACGCCGACATGCTGGGCCGCTGCATCAAGTGGACGACCGAGGCGAAGGTCGCGCGCCGCAAGGCCTACAACTTCACGAACGGCGACGTGTATGTGTGGCGGAGCTGCTGGCCGGCGATCGCCAGGGCGCTCGGCATGGAGGCGGGGCCGGAGCGGAAGATGCTGCTCGGCGAGACGATGCCGGCCCACAGCGCGGAATGGGATGCGCTTCGGAAGAAACACGACCTCGTCGCGCCGGACATGACGAGCTTCGTCAACCAGTCGTTCAACTATGTCGACCTGCTGATGGCG
Source organism: Alphaproteobacteria bacterium (assembly GCA_020852655.1). GTDB lineage: Bacteria > Pseudomonadota > Alphaproteobacteria > Micropepsales > Micropepsaceae > JADZAI01. The sequence goes on along the minus strand of JADZAI010000010.1, from coordinate 99,340 downwards.
CACGGGCTGGAGGAGCGGCGCGGCCTGCCGACCATCCTCTCCACGGTGGAACTCCGCCAGGACGGCTTCACCGAGGTGATCGACACCGAGGCGATGTTCGCGAAGTTCTTCAAGGAATTCCAGGACCGCAAGCTGCTGCCGCCGGTGTGAGGCAGTGTGAGGCGGGTCCTGCGGGGTCTGGTCCGGCAGCGGGTTGATCCGGCCCGCGGCTGGCGCAATGATCCTGGCACAAGACACTATCATCCGGGAGTTTCCGCCAATGCTGGACAGGACCGCGCTGGAGCGTGCCCTCGCCGATGCCCATGTTCCGACGCTGATGATGGTGCTGGTGCACCTGACGGGCGATGCGAGCTTTCTCGATAGCGCCCCGGCGCTGGTCTACGAGGCGCTGGGCGACGGCAATGGCGGCCTGACGGCGGACTACCAGGCCGAAATCCGCCGCAAGGTCGTCGAGGCGGCGGTGGCGCATGACGGCCAGGCGGTGCTGGCGAAGCCGTCGGAAGCGACCTTGCGCAAGATGATGGACTATATCGCCGGGGCCGAGATCCCCGAGCATTACGTGCCCTATCTAAAGGAAGAGCTGGTGCTCGACGGCGGCGGCGACCCGAAACTGCCGCCCAAGATCGCGCCGAAGCTGAAAAGCCGCGACCTGAAGGTGCTGATCATCGGGGCGGGCATGTCGGGCATGCTGACGGCGATCCGCCTCCAGCAGGCGGGCGTGAACTTCGTCATCGTCGACAAGAACGCAGATGTCGGCGGCACCTGGCTGGAGAACACCTATCCGGGCTGCCGGGTCGACAACCCCAGCCACATGTATTCCTACTCGTTCGCCGACAACAATGTGTGGCCGTTCTTCTATTCGACGCAGCCGGTGCTGCTGGAGTATTTCCGCGGCATCGCCAAGCGCTATGACCTGAAAAAGCATATCCGCTTCGAGACGACGGTCAGCGAGGCGCGCTTCGATGAAGGCGCGGGCGAGTGGCGCGTCACGGTGAAGGGCAAGGACGGCAAGGAAGAGGTGCTGCGCGCCAGTGCCGTGGTCAGCGCCGTGGGCCAGTTGAACCAGCCGCGCTATCCCACCGAGATCGAAGGCTTCGGCACGTTCAAGGGGCCGGCCTTCCATTCGGCGCGCTGGGACCATTCGGTCGACGTGAAGGGCAAGGACGTCGCGGTCATCGGCACCGGGGCGAGCGCCTTCCAGTTCGTCCCGGCGATGGCCGAGGACGTGAAGCACATGACGGTGTTCCAGCGGACGCCGCCCTGGCTGCTGCCGACGCCGGACTATCACTACGCCGTGCCGGACGGGAAGAACTGGCTGATCGAGCACCTGCCGTTCTACAACAAATGGTACCGTTTCTATCTCTACTGGATCGGCACCGACGGCGTGTACGATTCGATGAAGCTGGACCCGAACTGGACGCATGATCCGCAGTCGGTCAGCGAAGCCAACGCCGCGCTGCGCGACATCGTGCTGCCGCTGACCCAGGCGCAGGTCGCGAACGATCCCTATCTGCTCAAGGCCGCGACGCCGAACTATCCGATGGGCGGCAAGCGCATGGTGCGCGACAACGGCGTGTGGCTGGATGCGCTGAAGCGCGACAACATCGACCTCGTCACCGACAAGATCGCCCGCATCACCGAGACCGGCGTCGAGACCGAGGACGGCAAGCTGCACAAGGCCGACGTGCTGGTCTACGGCACGGGCTTCAAGGCCTCGTCCTTCCTCGACACCTACAAGATCTACGGCCGCGGCGGCGTCGAGCTGCACGAGCGCTGGAAGGGCGATGCGCGGGCCTATCTCGGGATCACGGCGCCGGGCTTCCCGAACTTCTTCATGATCTACGGCCCGAACACGAACATCGTCGTGAACGGCTCGATCATCTTCTTCAGCGAGTGCGCGGTGCGCTACATCGTCGGCTGCCTCGACCTGCTCGCCGAGACCGGCGCGCAGACCATGGAGGTGCGGGCCGACGTGCATGACGCCTTCAACGAGAAAGTCGACGCGGCGAACAGGCTGATGGCGTGGGGCTCGCCGGACGTGCGGAGCTGGTACAAGAACGCGCTCGGGCGCGTCAGCCAGAACTGGCCGTTCCCGAATGTCGAATACTGGCAGCGCACGCTGAAGCCCGATCCGAACGACTACACCCTGGACGGCGCGCCGACGCGCGTCGCCGCGGAATGAGAGAAGGCGCCGCCGACTTCGTTTCCGCATCCCTGGACGAAGCCACCGCGGCGCGCTTCGCGGGCATCGCGCTCGGCCACGTCACCAAGGTCTATCCGAACCAGGTCGCGCTGCGGCTCAACTCCGCCGCGGACCTGGTCGCGCCGGAATTCGCGACGCCGATCTTCCGCGGCTCGTATGACTGGCACTCCTGCGTGCACGGCTACTGGACCCTGGCGCGGCTGCGGCGGCTGTTCCCCGAGGCGGAGTTCGCCGCGCGGATCGATGCGCTGTTCGCGTGCGAGATCACCGAATCCGCGGCGCTCGGCGAGCGCGACTGGCTCGCCCGCAAGGATAATGCGGGGTGGGAGCGGCCCTATGGCTGGGCCTGGGCGCTGATGCTGGTGTCGGAACTGCGCCTCAGCGAAGCGGGGGCGCTCTACGCCGAGCGGCTTCAGCCGATGGCCGATGTCATCGTGCGGCGCTTCGAAAACTACCTGCCGAAGCTCACCTATGCGGTGCGCAGCGGCGTGCATTCCAACTCGGCCTTCGCGCTCATCCTCGCCATCCGCTATGCGCGCATCGCGGGGGCGGCGGGCCTGGCCGGCGCGATCGTCGATGCGGCGCGGCGCTGGTTCGCCGAGGACGCCGGGTGCCGGGCCTGGGGTGAACCTTCGGGTGAGGATTTCCTGTCGCCGAGCCTCATGGAGGCGGCGCTGATGGCGCGGCTGCTGGATGCACGCTCCTTTGCGGCCTGGTTTCACCGCTTCATGCCGTCGCTGCCGGCGGTGCTGCGCCGGCCGGCGACGGTCAGCGACCGCAGCGACGGACGCATCGCCCATCTCGACGGGGTGAATTTGAGCCGCGCCTGGGCGCTCAGGGTCATCGGCCCGCGGGTCGGCGATCCGCGGTATGCCGTGCGCCTCTGCCGGGCGGCGCAGGCCCATCTCGACGCCAGCCTGCCGCATGTCGCGGGCGACTATATGGGCGAGCACTGGCTGGCGAGCTTTGCGCTGCTGGCGCTGAGCGAAATCTAGCCGCGCGGGCGCAGGAGCATCGCCGCCGTGCCGACGAGGGTGGCGATGGCGATATAATGCGCCGGCCAGAGCGCGTCCTGGAGCATCAGGTTGGCGAGCAGCGGCGGGGTCGCGGCGGCCGAGATCGCATAGGCGGTGTTGTAGCAGAAGGAAACGCCGCTGAAGCGCACCTCGGGCGGGAAGGCCCGGACCATCATATAGGGCACGATGGTGACGGCGCCGCTGGTGAAGCCGGCGAGGGCGTAGATCGGGACGAGGAGTTCGCGATGCGCTCCGGCGAGGCCGTAGAGCGCATAGCCGCCCACCAGAAAGGCGAGCGCCGACACCGGGATCATCACGCCGAGGCCGAAGCGATCGATCGACCAGCCGACGGCGACGCAGGAGAGCGTGAGCGTCAGCGTGCCCACGACATTGGCGAGCGATGTTTCGAGGGCCGAGAAGCGGAACAGCGTCTGGAGGAACTGGGGTGCAAGCAGGATGACGGTGACGATGGTCGCGGTGAGCATCCATGTCGCGAACAGGCCGGCGACAACAGCCCGCTGATGGGCCGTGACGACCTGCACGAGGGGCGGGCGATGCGACAGGGCCGCGCGCTGCCGCATCGCCTCGAAGACCGGCGTCTCCTCCAGGAAGCGGCGGAGATACATCGCGACGAGACCGAAGACGCCGCCGACGAGAAAGGGGATGCGCCAGGCCCAGTCGACGATGGCCTGGGGTGCGAAATTCGCGTTGATGAGCAGCGACATCACCGACCCCAGCATGATGCCGAGCGTCAGGCCGGCCGTGAGCATGCCGCAGGCGAGCCCGATGCGGCCGGCCGGAACGTGTTCCGAGAGGAACACCCAGGCGCCGGGCGCCTCGCCGCCGATCGCCGCGCCCTGCATGATGCGGAGCGCGAGAAGGATCAGCGGCGCCGCATATCCGATGGTCGCGAAGGTCGGCATCAACCCGATGGCGAGGGTCGGGAGCGCCATCAGCAGGACGCTGAGCACGAACATGCGCTTGCGGCCGACGAGGTCGCCGAAATGGGCGAGCACGAAGCCGCCCAGCGGCCGCGCCAGATAGCCGGCGGCGAAGAGGCCGTAGGTCTGCGTCAGGCGCAGCCATTCCGGCATGTCGGCGGGGAAGAAGAGCTTGGCCAATACGCCGGCGAAGAAGACGAAGACGATGAAGTCGTAGAATTCCAGCGCGCCGCCGAGCGAGGCCAGCATCAGCGTGCGTATGTCGCGCCGGTTCAAGGCTTCCCCAACCGGCCGGAAGCCGCCCTCGTCAGCTATCGCAGTCATCGCCTTCCCCGTTTGGCCTATGCCTAGCGCCTAGGCGGCGAGACGCGCAAGGACACGGCCATAGCGGGCGCGGATGCTGCGGATGGCACGGTGCCTGCCCTTGGCGACGATCTGCCGCCCGGCCCGCCAGACGCCGTCGATGCGGGCGCCGGCGAAAATCCAGGCGTCGAGGAGGCCGTCGTCCTTTGCGAGCGTGAGGGAGGGATGCGCCGGGTCGAGCGTGACGATGTCGGCCGGGCGTCCTTGGGCGATGCCGCGCGCCCCGAGGCCCAGCGCCTGGTTGCCGCCCGCGAAGGCGCCGTCGAAGAGCAGGCGGCCGGTCGAGCCGTTCTTCGGGGCGAGCACGTTGCGTGCCCGGTGGGTGAGGCGCTGGATATATTCGATCGACTTCAGCTCGTCGGCGGCGGAGATGAGGATGTTCGAATCCGTGCCGATGCCGAAGCGCCCGCCGATCTCCAGATAGGCGCGGGCCGGGAAGATGCCGTCGCCGAGATTGGATTCGGTGACCGGGCAGAGGCCGGCGACGGCACCGCTGGCGGCGAGCCATTTCGTCTCGGACTCGCTCAGATGCGTCGCGTGGATCAGGCACCAGCGCTGGTCGGCGCCGAGTTCATCCAGAATGAATTCCACCGGGCGGGCGCCGAGATGGGCGATGCAGTCCTCGACCTCGCGGGTCTGTTCGGCGGCGTGGATGTGCACCGGGCCGCGCGGCGCCATGTGGGCGACGGCGCGCACCTCGTCGGGCGCGGCAGCGCGGAGCGAGTGCGGCGCGACGCCGACGATGGCGCCTTCGAGGCCGGCGACCGCGGCGCGGCAGCCTTCCAGCAGGCGGGCGAAGCCGTCGACGCTGGTCAGGAAGCGGGCCTGGCGCGGGCTGGCGGCGGCGTTTCCGAAATTGCCGTGGGCGTAGAAGACCGGCAGGAGCGTCAGGCCGATGCCGGCGGTTTCGGCTGCGGCGGCGATTCGCTCGGCGAGTTCCGCGACATTGTCGTAGGGCGTGCCGTCCGGCTGATGGTGCAGGTAATGGAACTCGCCGACCGTGGTGAAGCCGGCCTCCGCCATCTCGGCGAAGGCGAGGGCAGCGATGGTTTCCATCTCGTCCGGGTCGAGGCGCAGCACGAAGCGGTACATTGCCTCGCGCCACGACCAGAAATCGTCGTCGTTCGGGCCGGCGGTCTCGGCGAGGCCGGCCATGCCGCGCTGGAAGGCGTGGCTGTGGACATTGGCGAGGCCCGGAAAGGCCGGACCGTGGCGCTCGTCTTCGGGGCCAGCCTCCACGCCTGTCTCGACCGCGGCGAATCTCCCGTCCGCAATCCGCACGCGGACGCCCCTGGCCCATCCGGAGGGCAGAAGGGCGTCGGAAAACCAGAGAGCGGACAGAAGATTTATCCTTTGTAAGATGCCGGCGGGGATGCGCGGGCGTAGGATATCACCAAGCAGGGGCTTCGACAGCGCGCCGGAAAGAGCGCGTCCAGGTGGGAGAGCCGGTCATGCTTGCCTTCAAGATCAGATATCGTCCCGTCGAACGCGGCCAGCCGCGGAAGGTCGAGCTCGTGCCGGTGTGGGAGTCCGATGCGCCGCCGCGCCCGGCCGTGCGCACCGTGGACGAGCGGGCGCTGGCCGGCGAAGGCGAGGCGCCGCCCAGCGTTCACTAGCCTCGGCACCCGGAGACTGGCTACGATTGCGCGATGAAGTGCGATCGCATCTGGTCCCATGCACGGCTGGCGACGATGCATCCGGACGCGCCGGCCGTGGTTCCGGACGGGCTCGTCGCGGCGCGCGAGGGCCGGATCGTCTATGCCGGGCCGGCGGCCGATGCGCCGGCGCTGGACGCCGCCGAGACGATCGACTGCGCGGGACGGCTGGTGACGCCGGGCCTCATCGATTGCCACACCCATCTCGTCCATGGCGGCGACCGCGCGGCAGAGTTCGAGCAGCGCATCGCCGGGGCCTCGTATGAGGAAATCGCGCGGGCGGGCGGGGGCATCGTCTCCACCGTCGCGAAAACGCGCGCCGCCAGCGAGGACGAGCTGGTCGCGCAGAGCCTGAAGCGGCTCGATGCGCTGCTGGCCGAAGGGGTGACGACGGTCGAGATCAAGTCGGGCTATGGCCTCAGCCTCGCGCACGAGATCAAGACGCTGCGGGCGATCGGCCGCCTGGCACGGGAACGCGACGTGCGGGTGGTGCCGACCTTCCTCGGCGCCCATGCGCTGCCGCCGGAGGCCGAGGGCGACAAGGACGCCTATGTCGCCCGCGTGTGCGCGGAGATGATCCCCGCGGTGGCGGCGGAGCATCTCGCGGTCTCGGTCGATGCGTTCTGCGAGGGCATCGCCTTTTCGCCGGCCCAGGTGGAGCGCGTGTTCCGGGCGGCGGCGGCGCATGGGTTGCGCGTGAAGCTGCACGCGGAGCAGTTGTCGAATCTCGGCGGTGCGGCGCTGGCGGCGCGTTTCGCAGCGCTGTCGGCGGATCATCTGGAGCATGTCGATGCGGCGGGCATCGCGGCGCTGGCGGCGGCGGGAACGGTCGCGGTGCTGCTGCCCGGCGCCTATTATTTCACGCGGGAAACGCAGCCGCCGCCGGTCGCGGCGCTGCGCGCGGCGGGGGTGCGCATCGCGATCGCGACGGACTGCAATCCCGGCACGTCGCCGCTGACCTCGATCCTGCTGGCGATGAACATGGCGGCGACCTTTTTTCGCCTGACGGTTCCCGAATGCCTGGCTGCGGTCACGCGCGAGGCGGCGCATGCGCTGGGGCTTCAGGAGGAGATCGGCACGCTGGAGGCCGGCAAGGCCTGCGACCTGGCGATCTGGGATGCCGCAAGTCCGGCCGAACTCGTCTACCGGATCGGCTTCAATCCGCTGCACGGGCGTGTGAGAAACGGGCGATGAGCGAAGTCGAACTCGATCCCGGCCATGCGACGCTCGCCTGCTGGCGGCGCATCTATCGCGGTGCGGTGCCGCGGCTCGCGGACAGTGCGCACGCCGCGATCGCCGCGAGCGCGGCGGCCGTGCAGCGCATCGTCGCCAAGGGGGCGCCGGTCTACGGCATCAACACGGGTTTCGGGAAACTGGCGAGCGTGCGGATCGACGATCACGATCTCGCGCAGCTCCAGACCAATATCGTGCTCAGCCATGCCGCGGGTGTCGGCGATGCCGTGCCGCCGGCCATCGTGCGGCTGATGCTGGCGCTGAAGATGGCGAGCCTCGGCCAGGGCGCCTCGGGCGTGAAGCCGGAGACGATCGCGCTGCTGGAGGCGATGCTGGCGGCGGACATATTGCCGGTCGTGCCGGCGCAGGGCTCGGTCGGCGCCTCGGGCGACCTCGCGCCGCTCGCCCATATGGCGGCGGTGATGATCGGGGTCGGCGAGGTGACGACACGCCACGGCCGCATCGAGGCGGGGCAGGCGCTGCGCGAGGCCGGGCTGCGGCCGCTTCAGCTCGGTCCGAAGGAGGGGCTCGCGCTGCTGAACGGCACGCAGTTCTCGACGGCGCATGCCTTGGCGGCGCTGTTCGAGGCGGAGGCGCTGTTCCGCGCGGGGCTGGTGACGGGGGCGCTCTCGACCGAGGCGGCGAAGGGCAGCGATGCGCCGTTCGATCCGCGCATCCATGCCTTGCGCGGGCATCGCGGCCAGATCGCCTGCGGGGCGGTGCTGCGTGCGCTGATGCAGGGCTCGGCGATCCGCGCCTCGCACCGGGTCGACGATGCGCGCGTGCAGGATCCGTATTGCCTGCGCTGCCAGCCCCAGGTGATGGGCGCGGCGCTGGATGTGCTGCGCCAGGCGGCAACGACGCTGGCGATCGAGGCGAACGGCGTCTCGGACAATCCGCTGATCTTCGCCGACACGGACGATGCGCTGTCGGGCGGCAATTTCCACGCCGAGCCGGTCGCCTTCGCCGCCGACATGATCGCCCTGGCGGTCTGCGAGATCGGTTCGCTCGCCGAACGGCGCATCGCGATGCTGGTCGATCCGGCGCTTTCGGGCCTGCCGGCCTTCCTGACGCCGCAGCCGGGGCTCAATTCGGGCTTCATGATCCCGCAGGTGACGGCGGCAGCGCTGGTGTCGGAGAACAAGCAGCGTGCGGCGCCGGCGAGCGTCGATTCGATCCCGACCTCGGCGAACCAGGAAGACCATGTCTCGATGGCGGCGCACGGGGCGCGGCGGCTGATGGCGATGACGGAGAATCTGCGGGCCATCCTCGCCATCGAATATCTCGCCGCGGTGCAGGGCTGCGACTTTCATGAGGGTCTGAGCTCCAGCGTCGCGCTGGAACAGGCGCGAGCGATCCTGCGCGCCGACGTGGCGTGGCTGGATCATGACCGCCACATGCAGCCCGACATCGCCGCGGCGATCGCGCTGCTGGCCGATCCCGAGCTGTTCGCCGGGCTCGGTATCGAACTGCCGGGGCTCGCGGCGTGACGGCCTGGCTCAGCGTCCAGCGCGGCGATGCGCCGCTGATCGTGTCGATCCCGCATGCGGGCACGGCGATTCCGGCGAAGATCGAAGCGCAGCTCGTCTCGCCCTGGCTCGCACGCGCCGATGCCGACTGGTACGTGAATTATCTCTACAGCTTCGCGCATGATCTCGGCGCGACGGTGATCGCCACCGCGATCTCGCGCAGTGTCATCGACGTCAACCGCGATCCGGGTGGCCGGTCGCTCTATCCGGGCCAGGCGACGACCGGGCTGTGTCCGACGACGACCTTCGACGGCGTCAGCCTCTACAAGGGTGCGGAGCCCGACGCCGAGGAGATCGCGGCGCGCCGGCTCGCCTTCTTCGATCCCTATCATGCGGCGATCGGCGCGGAGGTCGCGCGGCTGCGGGCGATGCATCCGCGCATCGTGCTGTATGACGCGCATGCGATCCGCAGCCATGTGCCGCGGCTCTTCGACGGCGCGCTTCCGGTCTTCAACATCGGCACGAACAGCGGCGCGAGCTGCGATCCGCATCTGAGCGCGCGGGTCGAGGCGATGTGCAAGTCGAGCGCCTGGCCGACGGTGGTCGACGGCCGCTTCAAGGGCGGCTGGATCACGCGCCGCTATGGCCGGCCGGCGGAAGGCGTGCACGCGATCCAGATGGAACTCGCGATGCGGGCCTATCTCCGCGAGCCGCGCGAGATCACCGAAGGGAACTGGCCGCCGCCTTATATCGACGAGGTCGCCGCACTGATCCGGCCGAACCTCGCCAATGTGCTGCGCCGCTGCCTGGGATTCGCGAAGGAGAGCTCATGAACCGCCTCGACAATTCGCGCATCGTGCGGGCGGCGCGCGGAACGGAGCTGACGGCGAAGTCGTGGCTCACCGAAGCGCCCCTGCGCATGCTGATGAACAATCTCGACCGCGAGGTCGCCGAGAAGCCGGAGGAGCTGGTCGTCTATGGCGGCATCGGCCGCGCGGCGCGCGATTGGAACGCCTATGACAGGATCGTCGAGACGCTGCGCCGGCTGGAGGGCGAGCAGACGCTGCTGGTGCAGTCGGGCAAGCCGGTCGGCGTCTTCCGCACGCATGAGGATGCGCCGCGCGTGCTGATCGCCAACTCCAATCTCGTGCCGCACTGGGCGACCTGGGACAAGTTCAACGAACTCGATCGCCAGGGGCTGATGATGTACGGCCAGATGACGGCCGGGTCGTGGATTTATATCGGCACGCAGGGCATCGTTCAGGGCACCTACGAGACCTTCGCGGAGCTGGGGCGCAAGCATTACCAGGGCGATCTCTCGGGCCGCTGGATATTGACGGCAGGGCTCGGCGGCATGGGCGGTGCGCAGCCGCTCGCCGCGGTCATGGCGGGGGCGTCGTGCCTGGCGATCGAGTGCCAGCCGTCGCGCATCGAGATGCGGCTGAAGACGGGCTATCTCGACCGGAGCGCAACGACACTGGACGAGGCGATGGCCATCATCGCCGATGCCAAGACGCGGGGTAAACCGGTCTCGGTCGGGCTGCTGGGGAATGCGGCGGAGATCCTGCCCGAGATGGTGAAGCGCGGCATGCGGCCGGATGCGCTGACCGACCAGACCTCGGCGCATGACGTGCGCAACGGCTATCTGCCGGCCGGCTGGACGCTCGCCGAGTGGGAGGATCGCAAGCAGCGCGATCCGAAGGCGGTGGAGGCGGCGGCGCGGAAATCCATCGTCACGCATGTCGAGGCGATGCTGGCCTTCAACGCGATGGGCGTGCCGACGGTCGACTACGGCAACAATATCCGCCAGGTCGCGAAGGACGAGGGCGTCGGCGAGGCCTTCGCCTTTCCGGGCTTCGTGCCGGCCTATATCCGCCCGCTCTTCTGCCGCGGCATCGGACCGTTCCGCTGGTGTGCGCTCTCGGGCGACCCGGAGGACATCTACAGGACCGACGCCAAGGTGAAGGAGCTGATGCCGGACGACACGCATCTCCACAACTGGCTCGACATGGCGAAGGCGAAGATCAAGTTCCAGGGCCTGCCGGCGCGGATCTGCTGGGTCGGGCTCGGCGACCGCCACCGGCTCGGCCTCGCCTTCAACGCGATGGTGCGGTCGGGCGAACTGAAGGCGCCGGTGGTCATCGGGCGCGATCATCTCGACTCGGGCTCGGTCGCCTCGCCCAACCGCGAGACCGAGGCGATGCTGGACGGCTCGGACGCGGTGTCGGACTGGCCGCTGCTGAATGCGCTGCTCAATTGCGCGTCGGGCGCGACCTGGGTGTCGCTGCATCACGGCGGCGGCGTCGGCATGGGCTTCTCGCAGCATTCCGGGATGGTGATCGTCTGCGACGGCACCGAGGCGGCGGCGCGGCGCATCGCACGGGTGCTGTGGAACGATCCCGCCACCGGCGTCATGCGCCACGCCGATGCCGGCTACGACATCGCCAAGGACTGCGCCCGCGCGCAAGGGCTCGACCTGCCGGGCATCGCGCTTTAGCTGCGAGGCCGCATCGCCGGGCGTGACGAACGCGCCGGGAGACGCCATAAGGCGCGCCCATGTCGGCACCCCTGCTCCAGCTTCGCGACATACGCCTGACCTTCGGCGGCGCGCCTCTGCTCGACGGCGCCGAGTTCGTCGTGTCGGAAGGCGACCGGCTCGCCGTCGTCGGGCGCAACGGCTCGGGCAAGTCGACCCTGCTGCGCATCGCGGGCGGTCTCGCCGAGGCGGACAGCGGCGAGCGCTTCGCCGATCCGGCCGCGACTATCCGCTATCTGCCGCAGGAGCCCGATCTTTCGGGCTTCCCCCATGTGCGCGCCTATGCCGAAGCGGGGCTGGCGCCGGGCGACGACCCGCACCGCGCGACCTATCTCTTGAACGCGCTCGGCCTCAGCGGCGACGAGGCGCCGGGCCGCCTTTCGGGCGGCGAGGCGCGGCGGGCGGCGCTGGCGCGCGTGCTGGCGCCGTCGCCGGACATATTGCTGCTCGACGAGCCGACCAACCATCTCGACCTGCCGGCCATCGAATGGCTGGAAGCCGAACTCGGCGCCATGCGCTCGGCGCTCGTGCTGATCAGCCACGACCGGCGGTTCCTGGAGCGGCTTTCGCGCCATGTCGTGTGGCTCGACCGCGGGCGCACGCGGCGGCTCGACAAGGGCTTCGCCTTCTTCGAAGCCTGGCGCGACGAGGTGCTCGCCCAGGAAGAACTCGACCGCCACAAGCTCGACCGGCAGATCGCGCGCGAGGAGGACTGGCTGCGCTACGGCGTCACGGCGCGGCGCAAGCGCAACCAGGGCCGTCTCGCCGGACTCCAGAATCTGCGCACGCAGCGGCGCGAGCAGGTGCGGGCGCAGGGCACGGTCGCGATGGCGGCGGCCGACGGCCCGACCTCGGGCACGCGGGTGATCGAGGCGAAGGGCGTCTCCAAGGCCTTCGGCGAGACGACCATCGTGCGCGACTTCTCGATCCGCATCCTGCGCGGCGACCGGGTAGGTGTCGTCGGTCCGAACGGCGCCGGCAAGACGACGCTGCTGAAGCTGCTCACCGGACAACTCGCGCCGGACGGCGGCAGCGTCGTGCTCGGCGCAAATGTCGAGGTCGCCTGGCTCGACCAGCAGCGCGCGACGCTCGACCCCGAGGCCTCGGTCGCCGATACGCTGACCGGCGGCGGCAGCGACACGCTGGCGGTCGGCGGCGTCACGCGCCATGTCGCGGGCTATCTGAGGGAGTTCCTCTTCGCCCCGCAGCAGATGCGCCAGAAGGTGCGGGCACTGTCGGGCGGTGAGCGCGGACGTCTGTTGCTGGCGCGTGCCTTTGCGCGGCCGAGCAGCCTGCTCGTGCTGGACGAGCCGACCAACGATCTCGACCTTGAAACGCTCGACGTGCTTCAGGAGGCGCTCGCCGCCTATGCCGGCACGGTGCTGCTGGTCAGCCACGACCGCGACTTCCTGGATCGCGTCGCGACCTCGGTGCTGATGGCCGAGGGGCAGGGGCGCTTCGTCGAATATGCCGGCGGCTATGCCGACATGGTCGCTCAGCGCGGCGAGGGCGTCACGGCGAAGGCCGTCGCGAAGACGGTGAAGGCGGAGAGCGCGGCGGCGCCGGCAGTACCGCGCGCCGCCTCACGCAAGATGTCGTTCAAGGACAAGCACGCGCTGGAGACGCTGCCCGGCGAGATCGCGAGGCTGGATGGCGAGATCGCGGCGCTCGAAGCGCGGCTCGCCGACGGGAGCCTCTATGTGCGCGACCCCAAGGCCTACGAAGCGGCCTCCACACGACTGACGGCCGCCCGTGCGGAACACGAGGCGGCCGAGCATCGCTGGCTGGAACTGGAATTGCTGCGGGACGAGCTGGAGGCCTGACCGGGGCCTCCAGCTTCGATCCGTCAGCGGCTGCCGGCGCCGATCACGTTGTTCAGCAGCACGGCGCTCGGATAATCGCGGTCGCCGATATTGCGCACGGTGACTTCGATCGTGACGGTGCTGCCCGGCGCGACGCGCAGCCGCTCCAGGAAGTTGCGCCAGCCGGTCTGGCCCGCCCCGTCGTCCGGATTGAAGCCGGTCAGCGGGGACGGCATGCCGGTGACGTTGGTGAACAGATCGCCGTTCACGCTGGCGCGGAACAGCTGGCTGATGTCGATGACCTGGCCGCTCTGCGTCTTCAGGACGATCGAGACGTCGTCATTGAAGCCCGAGCCGACGAAGTCGGGGAACTCCGTCGTCACGAAATTGGCGAAGCCGCTGAGCGAGAAGAGGCGCTGGCCGGGCCCCATGGTGAAGGTCTTCACCATCGTCGTCTGGGCCTCGCCCGCCTGGTTCAGCGAGACGATCGTGCCGCCGGCGGGCGGCGTGATCGAGCCGAAGCTGGTGCCTTCGGCGAAGTGGAGCGACGGGTTGCCCTGGGTGACGATCCAGTCGGTGCCCTGGAGCGAGGTGGTGGAGACCAGCACGCCGACGACGATGTCGTTGGAGCGGTCGCGCGGACGGGCGGCGCGGGTGGCCCGTCCGGCGGCCGATCCGATGGCGCTGGTGTGGCGCGTCATCACCCCGGTGGTGCGGCCGCGGGCGACGTCGGCGGCGATGCGGACCGAGGGATGATAGCCTTCCTCCCACAACAGGAAGCCCGCGAGATAAGCCTGCTGCGTGTTGGTGTCCTGGATGATCATGTCGGTCGGCTTCGCCAGCGCGAAGCGGATGCCGCCGGCGCTCGCGTCGCGCTGCGACGGCAGCATCTTGATCTCGCGGGCGAGGTCGTCGCCGGCGTCGGCCGGAACGACACCCAGCATGACCTCGGGATTCTCGTAGCCCGACGCGGTGACGGCGGTGCCGAACGGCACCTTGGGACTGAATTTCCCCGCGCGGTCGACGCTGATCGCGCTGCCCGCCTCGACGTCGACGATCTGCCCGGTGGCCTTCGACTGGAGATAGGAGCGGCCCTTCTCGGTGATCTGGACCGTCACGGTCTGCGACACCGCGGTGTAGGTGACCGTGCCGCGGATGCCGATCGAGGCGGTCGGCGTTTCCATCTTGATGCCGCCTTCGTCCATCTGGCCCGAGACGAAGCGGAAGACGCCGGAGATCAGCTCGATCGTCGCGTTGCCCTGGCCGGGCCCGGGATAGACGAACTCGTCGATGACGGCGGTCGAGTTGGCGCCGAGGGTGAGTTCGGAGCCGTCGGCGAAGGTGACGAGCAGGCCGCCCTGGTCGGTGGTCGTCAGCGTCTCGTTGCGGACGACCGGGTCCATCTTGCGGGCTTCCATCTGCGCCGCCTCGGGCGGGGTGTGGAAGGCGGCGGGGACGAGGTCGTCGATGCGGCCGACGACTTCGAGGGCGAAGGCGGCCGGCGCGGCCAGCACGGCGGCGGCGACGATTGCGAGGGCACGGGCGAATCGGGTCATGGCGTCGTCTCCCTCAAAGCGCGTAGCTGAGCGCAATGCCTGCGCTGAAGGTCTGGTAGCTGCGGTCCTGCGGCGCGAAGGCGGTGCCGTCGTCGTCGACGCCGCCATAGCCGACGTCGCCGGCGATCACCCAGCCGCCCGGCGCGGTGTAGTCGGCCGACAGGCGAATGTCCCAATAGCGGCGCTTGGGAATGAAGAGGTCGTCGACCGCGACATAGTCGTTCTCGGTGCGCACGCCATAGGTTGCGGCCACCGTGGCGCCGATCTCGGGCGTCAGGATGCGGCTATAGGCGAGCTGCACGAAATAATAGTCGCCGTTGCCGTCGACATTCTCCTTGATGAGGTCGTTGGTGAAGAAGTCGAGATACTCGTTCTTGCCCGACGTCGTGTAGAACAGCGACGCCGACACCGACTGCACCTTGTCGATGACGTAGGTGCCCTCGGCGTTGACCTCGATCTGGTTGCCCGGGTTGAAATATTGCGCGCCGGCGAGCGTCGAGACGTCCTCGTCGAAATACTGGACGGAGACGGCGCCGTAGATCTGGTCGCTGAGATACTGGACGCGGAAGAGCGCGGTGAGCTGGTCGCCCGGGTTGTAGTTCTCGCCGAGGTCGCCGTCCGCGACATAGTCGCCGCGCCAGTTGTAGCCGACGGCGCCGGTGACGGTCCATTTGGTGTCGGGGATGAGGTAGCTGACGCCGACCGAGAGGTTGACGTTGAAGCCTTCGCCGAAGCGGACGATGTCGACCAGGTCGGGGTCCATCACGGCGTTCTTCTGCGTGCCGCGCAGGGTCTGCTTGCCGGTCGGCAGGTTGAGGTCGAGCGTGATGAAGGGCTGCCAGTCGGCAAAGCGGTCGACCGAGACGGTGGCGCCGACGACGGTGTCGGAGAACGCCGAGACGCGGCCCTTCGAGAAGGGGGATTCGTTCTCCGAAACGATGTAGGCGGTGCGCGCCGAGAGGTCGAGGCGGCTCTTGCCGTCGAGCTGGAACGTATAGGTGAGGTCGAGCGGCGCCACGAGCTGCCAGCCCTGGTCGTCGCTGTCGTCGAGGCTCCAGAATTTGTAGCCGACCTGCTGGGCGATCTCGCCCTTGGCCGTGCCGCCGGTCGCTGCGAGGGCAGGTCCCATCAATGCGGCGGCACAGGCGGCTGCCAGCCCGCCGCGCTTTATCCACACGTTCATGTCGTCCCCATCACATACTGCGCCGGAGATGACGTTAGCGGTTGCAGCAGCGTGTTTCCACTCACCTGTTTGGTTGAGGCCAAAGTGCCGCAACGGCCCCCTTAACCCTCCGCGCGCGATCTGCTAAGGCCACCCCCTTTCGAAACTGAAGACTGCCCAGGCGAGGGGAATTCGATGGAACTCAACGGTACGATTTCGGCCGTCATTACCGGTGGGGCCTCCGGCCTCGGCGAAGCGACGGCACGGGCTTTGGCGAAGCAGGGCGTCCGCGTGGCGATCTTCGACCTCGCGGCGGAGAAGGGCGAAAAGGTCGCCCGCGAGATCGGCGGCGTCTATTGCAACGTCAACGTGACCAGCGAAGAGAGCGTCATCGCCGGCTTCAAGCGGGCCCGCGAGGCGATCGGCCAGGAGCGCGTGCTGGTCAACTGCGCCGGCACCGGCAACGCCGCCCGCACCGCCTCGCGCGCCAAGGACGGCACGATCCGTCACTTCGGCCTCGACCAGTTCGAGCGCATCATCCAGATCAACCTGATCGGCACCTTCCGCTGCATCGCGCATTCGGCGGCCGGCATGCTGACGCTCGACCCGCTGTCGACCGGCGAGCGCGGCGCGATCGTCAACACCGCCTCGGTGGCGGCCGAAGACGGCCAGATCGGCCAGGCGGCCTATTCGGCGTCCAAGGGCGGCGTGGTGGGCATGACCCTGCCGATCGCCCGCGACCTGGCGCGCGAGGGCGTGCGCTGCAACACGATCCTGCCGGGCCTCTTCAACACGCCGCTGATGAATGCCGGCGGTCCGGAATTCGTGCAGAAGCTGGGTTCGCAGGTGCTTTTCCCGTCGCGCCTCGGCAATCCGGACGAGTATGCGAGCCTGGCGATCGAGATGGTCCGCAACCCGTATTTCAACGGCGAGGATGTGCGTCTCGACGGCGGCATCCGCATGGCGCCGGCCTAGCCGCGTCTGATTGGTGGAGCGGCGGCAGACCCGTATCTGGCTGACCGCCGCCCTTGGCGCGGCCGCGTGGCTCATCGTGGCCGGGCTCGCGCTCTGGTTCACGATCCCCGCCATCACGACCGACTTGCAGGGCCGCAGCGAAGCAGCCCTCAAGGCGGCCCATATCGACGGCATCGCCGTCGCGATGGCGGGACGGACGACCGTGCTCACCGGCTACGCGGCTGACGACAAGGAGAAGGCGGATGCCGTTGCCGCCGTCGATGCGGTGTGGGGCGTCGCTGCCGTCGATGACCGCATCCAGTCGGCCGGCGCCGCCGCGCAGCCCGATTCCTATCGCTTCAACGCCGTGTGGGACGGCCGCAGGCTGTCGCTCACCGGCTTCATGCCGAGCCGCGACGCCCGCGAGGACACGGTCCGCTTCGCCCGCGACAAGCTGGCGCCGCAGGAGGTGGTCGACGGGCTCCAGGTCGCGCCGGGGGCGCCCGACGCGAACTGGCAGGATATCGCCGCCGCCGGGCTGGCGGCCATGAAGACGCTGCGTTCGGCGACCCTGTCGATCCAGGGCACGCGAGTCGGTTTCAAGGGTGTTGCCGCGACGACGGCCGACCGGGCCGCCGCCGTCGACATCCTCAGCCGCCTGCCGGCGCCCTATGAGACGTCGATCGACATCACCTATGGCGACGGCACCGCCGCCGGCCCGGCCGCCGGGGGCGGCGGCTACCGCTTCGGCGCCGCCTATGACGGCGTCAGCGTCGCCCTCACCGGCAACGTGCCGTCGAAGGCGGTGCAGACGGTGCTGAAAACCGCGCTGTCGGACGCGCTGCCCGGCACCAAGGTGGATGACCGCACCAAGCCGGCGCCCGGTGCGCCCGACGGTGCCTGGGCGGACGCGATCGCGCTGGCGCTCGGCGAGTTCGGCGGCATGAAGTCGGCGACGCTGGAAGCCGACGGCAACAGCCTGGTCTTCCGCGCCATGGCGCCGACGGCGAAGGCGCGGGATGCCGCCTTTGCCGCCTTCATCAATCTGCCGGCCGGCTATCCGGCGCGGCTGGAGATTTCGGTTGCCGGCGGCGACACCGCGGTCAAGACGGCCGGCGACGAAGCTTCCCCCGCGTCGGCCTGCCAGAAGGCATTCGCCGCCGCGCTGACCGAGAGCCCGATCGTCTTCGCGTCGAGTTCGGCCAGGGTTCCCGAAGCCGCCGAGCCGCTGATCGAGACGCTGGCCAAGACGGCCGCGACCTGTCCCAATGCGCGCCTGGAAGTGGCGGGCCATACGGATGCCAGCGGCAAGGCCGCCTCGAACATCAGCCTCTCGTTCCAGCGGGCCGAGGCGGTGGAGGCGGCGCTGATCGTCAAGGGCGTCGACGGACGGCGCCTTACGGCGAAGGGTTACGGCGCCGACCGGCCCGTCGCCGCCAACGACAATGATGCAGGCAAGGCCCGCAACCGCAGGATCGAGGTGATCGTCCGGCCATGACGTATCTGATTGCGGAAATCCTGGTGTTTCTCGCAGCCTCCGCGCTGATCGGCTTCGTCGCCGCCTGGGTGCTCCGGGGCGCCCGGGCGGGAGCTGCGGCTGCGGCCGAGGGCGATGCGACCTGGTCGCATCGGCTGACGGTCGCCGAGGCCGATTTCGAAGCGAAGGCGCTGGCCGCCGAAGCCGCCCAGGCCCGCCTCCAGGCGGACCTCCACGCGGCGGAGAACCGTGCGGCGCTGCTCCAGTCGGAGACCGGCAAGCGCCACGGCGAGCTGGAAGCGGCGCTGAAGACGCAGGCGCGCGCGGCCGAAGCGCTGGCGGCCGAGCGCGGCCATCAGCTCGAGCAGATGCGGAACACCTTCAACACCGCGAACAACGAATTCCGTGCCCGCATCGCGATCGCCGACCGCGAGACGGCGCGGCTGTCGGCGGCGCTCGAAAGCGCGGAAGCGGCGCTGAACGCGCCGCACGCGGACAGCGCGCGTGCGGCGGCGCTGGAGGCGGAACGCGATGCCCTGGCGCGCCGGGTCTCCGACCTCGAAATGGCGCTGACCGAGGCATCGCCGGCGTCGCGCGATTCCGCGCCCGCGCCGGACCTCGCGCCGCTCCAGGCGCGCATCGCCGAACTGGAGGCCGCCCTGGCGGCGCAGCCGGTGCCGACGCCGGCGCCGCGCAAGGCGACCCGTCCGCCGCCCCCGCCCGGCGAGGACGATCTCCAGGCGATCAGCGGCATCGGGCCGGTGCTGGAGAAGGCCCTGAAGGCGCAGGGCGTTGTAACTTACCGCGCGCTGGCCGGCCTGACGCCGGATGAGGCCCGGGCGCTGGGCGCCAGCATGAAGAACAATTTCGCCGATCGCCTGGTCAGAGACAAATGGCAGGACCAGGCCCGGGCACAGCATCTGGCGCGCTATGGGGAAGACATCTAACGGCGCGAGGTCGCGATGCCCAACCTGATCGAAGAGCGGGTCGCGCTTGCACGGCGCGGAGAGAACCCGGCGGTCATCTGCCGCCTCCCTTCGGGCTGGGTGGTGATCGGCGACGTACAGCCGCTGCCGGGCTATTGTCTGCTGCTCGCCGATCCGGTCGTCGAAAGCCTGAACACCTTGGACGCCGCCGGCCGTGTCCGCTATGCCGCCGACACCGCGCGGGTCGGCGATGCCTTGCTGGCGGTGACCGAGGCCTATCGCATCAACTATGAGATCTGGGGCAATTCAGAGCCGGCCCTGCATACCCACATCGTTCCGCGCTACCTGAGCGAACCCGATGACGCCCGGCGGAAGCCCGCCTGCATGAGCTACGACTGGGCGACGGCGCGGCGCTTCGACCCGGTGGGCGATGCGCCCTTCATGGCGGCCATGCGCGGCTTTCTTGCGGGCTAGCGTTGTCGAAGCTGCAACCGGCTCGTATCGTCCCGGTGCCATGTCTGCTTCTCCCACGGCTGCGCTCTTCGTCACCTGCCTCGTCGATCTCATGCGGCCGGAGGTCGGCTTTGCGGCGGCGCGGCTGATCGAGCGCGCGGGCTTCCAGGTCGTCGTGCCGCGCCAGGGCTGCTGCGGCCAGCCGAACTACAATGCGGGCGATCGCGAAGGGGCGCGCAAGCTGGCGCGGGCTGCGATCGCGGCGCTGGAGCCGTTCGACATCATCGTCGTGCCGTCGGGTTCGTGCGGCGGCATGCTGGCGAAGCATTATCCTGAACTGTTCGAGGCAAGCGATCCCTGGGCGCAGCGCGCCATTGCGGTCGCCGGGCGCGTGCAGGAACTGACGCAGTTCCTGGCGGCGCATCCGTTGCCCGAGACGGGCAAGCTGCCGGCGGGACGCGTCGCCTATCACGATTCCTGTTCGTCGCTGCGCGAGATGCGCGTGCACGACGAGCCGCGCGCCCTGCTGGCGGCGCATACCGATGCCGAGCTCTGCAAGCTGCGCGAAGCGGAGACGTGCTGCGGCTTCGGCGGGCTGTTCTGCGTGAAATATCCCGACATCTCGGCCCATATGGCGCGCGACAAATGCGACGCGATCGTCGAGTCCGGGGCGGAGATGGTGGTGTCCGGCGATCTCGGCTGCCTGCTCAACATCGAAGGCACGCTCGACAAGCGCGGCAGCGCCATCCGCGTGCGCCACATCGCCGAAGTTCTGGCGGGCGACGCATGACGGCGCTCGACTTCAAGGGGCGCGCGGCGCGCGCCATGCACGATCCGCAATTGTCGGCGGCGCTGCTGCGGGTGAAGAGCCATTTCGTCACCGGGCGCAATATGGCGGCGGCGCGCTTCGCCGATTTCGAAACGCTGCGCGATCGCGCCGCGGCAATACGCCGGCGCAGCATCGCGCGCA
Organism: Alphaproteobacteria bacterium; assembly: GCA_020852655.1. Taxonomy (GTDB): domain Bacteria; phylum Pseudomonadota; class Alphaproteobacteria; order Micropepsales; family Micropepsaceae; genus JADZAI01. The sequence goes on along the minus strand of JADZAI010000010.1, from coordinate 78,624 downwards.
TGCCCGATCTGCTGGAGCGCTTCGAGGCGTCGGCGGAGGCCGCGGGCGCCAAAGTGCACTGGGCGGCAGACGCAGCCGAGGCCCGCAGCATCGCGCTCGGCATCCTGAAGGCGGCGGGCGCGAAGACGGCGCTCAAGTCGAAGTCGATGGTGACCGAGGAGATCGAGCTCAACGCGTATCTGGAGGCCGCCGGCATCCAGCCGATCGAGACCGACCTCGGCGAGTATATCGTCCAGCTGCGCGGCGAGAAGCCGAGCCACATCATCGCGCCGGCGATCCACCTGTCGAAGCAGGACGTCGCCGATACATTCCGCAGCCATCACACCGACCTCGATCCGGAACGCGACCTCTCCCAGCGCAATACGCTGGTGCGCGAGGCGCGGGTGAAGCTGCGCGCCGCCTTCCTCTCCGCCGATGCCGGCATCACCGGCGCCAATATGCTGGTCGCCGAGACGGGCTCGATCGTGCTCGTCTCGAACGAGGGCAATATCGACCTGACGGCGACGGCGCCGCGGCTGCATGTCGCGCTGGTCGGGATCGAGAAGGTCGTCGAGACCTGGGACGAGGCGGGGACGATCCTGCGCGTGCTGGCGCGGTCGGCGACGGGGCAGGACATGTCGTCCTATGTCACCTGCCTGACGGGCGTGGCGGGCGAGGGCGAAACCGGCCCGAAGGAATCGCACATCATCCTGCTCGACAACGGCCGCAGCGCGGTGCGCGACACGGACCGGCGCGAGATTCTCGCCTGCATACGCTGCGGCGCGTGCCTCAATCACTGCCCGGTCTATGCGTCGATCGGCGGGCATGCCTATGGCAGCATCTATCCCGGCCCGATGGGCTCGGTGCTGTCGCCGGCGATCGACGGGCTGAAGGCCCATGCCGACCTGCCCAACGCGTCGACCCTCTGCGGGCGCTGCGAAGAGGTCTGTCCGGTGCGCATTCCGCTGCCGAAGCTGCTGCGGCATTGGCGCGAGGACGGATTTGCACGGCATCTGCCGCCGCGGGGCGAGCGGGTCGGGCTGGGGCTCTGGTCGTGGATGGCGGGTCGGCCTTTGGCCTATGGGCTCAGCCAGCGGCTGGCGCGGCTGGGCTTGAGGACACTCGCCTGGATGCAGGGCGGGCGCGTGCGGCGCCTGCCGGTGGTCAAGGGCTTCACCGCGACGCGCACCATCGCGCCGCCCAAGGGCGGGAGCTTCCAGGCGCGCTGGAAGGGTCCGCGATGAGCAGCCGGGCGGCGATCCTCGCCCGCCTGCGGGCCCAGGCTTCCGCCGGCCCGTCGGCTGCGGCGCAACCGCCGTACCGGCCTACGCCGGTCGACGATCTGGGGGCGCGGCTGCTGGAACGGGCCAAGACCGTGCTGGCGACGGGCGAAGCTGTGGCGAGCCTCGCGGACATTCCCGCCGCGGTCGCGCGGTATCTGGCGTCGCACGAGCTTGCCGCCGAGGCGGCGGTGGCGGCCGATCTGGCCGGGCTGTCCTGGGCCGCGAGCGGCATTTGCGTTCTCGATGCGCCGTCGCGGCGCTCCGTGCCGGCCTCGGTGGCATTCGCACCCGCGGCCATCGCCGAGACGGGATCGCTCATGCTGACCAGCCGCGAGGCGCCGTGGGCCAATCTGCTGGCCGACACGCATTTCGCAGTCGTGCGGCGGGGCGACATCCTGCCGAGCCTTGAGGAGGCGGTCGGCCGGATCGGCGGCAATCGCCTGCCGCGGTCGCTGCATGTGGTGACCGGCCCGTCGCGCACCGGGGATATTGAACAAACCCTGGAATTGGGCGCTCATGGCGCCGTCCGGCTGCACATATTCGTGGCGCCGTAGGAGGAAGCCGTGAAAGCGCTGCATCGCCGCCAGGTTCTGACGACCGGTTTTGCCGCCGCGACGCTCCTGTCCGGCAGCGGCCTGGTGCGCATCGCGTGGGCCGCGGTCCGCGGCACCGTGACCGCCGTGATCAATACCGCGACCTCGAAGAAGCCGGACGGCGAAGCGGTGCCGCTGGCGCCGGGCGCGGCGGTCGAGGACGGCATCGAGATCGCGACCGGCAAGGACAGTGCGGTCGAACTCGCGCTGACCCAGGGCGGGGCCTTCGTCATGGGAGCGCGCAGCTCCACGGCCCTGTCGGAAGGCACCGCCGTGCTGATGGAGAGAGGCCGGTTCCGCTACCGCGCGGCCGGGGCGGAGAGTTACGGGCTCGCGACGCCGACGCTCGACATCGTGCAGACGGGCGCCGATTTCGTGGTCGAGGTGCGCGACAACGGCGACACGCTGTGCGGCGTCATGAAGGGCACGATCCTCTGCACCTCGAAACGCTCCGGCAAGGCGGCCAAGGTGGCCGCGGGGCAGAGCGTCGTCTGGGCCGGCGGATCGTTCGGCGGCGGCGTGACCGAAGGCGTCTACCGTACGGGCGATATCGCCGTCGACGACAGCATGGACGCGGCGCGCGCGAAATATGCGCCGCCCCCGCCGCCGGAATTGCCCGTTCCGCCGGAAACGCCGCCCATCCCGCCGCCGCCGACCCCGCAATAGGCCCGGCAGGCGCTCGACTTTGGGCGGGGTGGCGGCTATCCACCCGCCCCATGACGGACCAGCGGCATATCCGCAATTTTTCCATCATCGCGCATATCGACCACGGCAAGTCCACGCTGGCCGACCGGCTGATCCAGCGCACGGGGGCGCTAAGCGACCGCGAGATGAAGGACCAGGTGCTCGACTCGATGGACATCGAGCGCGAGCGCGGCATCACGATCAAGGCACAGACGGTGCGGCTCGATTACCGGGCGAAGGACGGCGAGAAATACGTCCTGAACCTCATGGACACGCCCGGGCATGTCGACTTCGCCTATGAGGTCTCGCGCTGCCTCGCCGCCTGCGAAGGCGCGCTGCTGGTGGTCGACGCCTCGCAGGGCGTCGAGGCGCAGACGCTGGCGAACGTGTACCAGGCGCTCGACAACCATCTCGAGATCGTCCCGGTCCTCAACAAGATCGACCTCCCGGCGGCCGAGCCCGACCGCATCAAGCAGCAGATCGAAGACGTGATCGGCCTCGATGCGTCCGACGCGATCGCGATCTCGGCCAAGACCGGCCTCGGCATCGACGAGGTGCTGGAGGCGGTGATTACACGCCTGCCGCCGCCGAAGGGAGATGCGGACGGGCCGCTGAAGGCGCTGCTGATCGATAGCTGGTACGATTCCTATCTCGGTGTCGTCGTCCTGTTCCGTGTCGTCGACGGCGTACTGAAGAAGGGCCAGAAGATCCGCCTCGTCGCCACCGGCGCGACCTACCAGGTGGAACGCCTCGGCGTGTTCCGGCCGAAGATGCAGATGTTCGACCAGATCGGGGCGGGCGAGGTCGGCTTCTTCACCGCGGCGATTAAGCAGGTCGCCGACACCCGCATCGGCGACACGATCGTCGGCGAGAAAGACATCCACGCGACGCCGCTGCCGGGCTTCAAGGACGCCCAGTCGGTGGTGTTCTGCGGCCTGTTTCCGGTGGATGCGGCGGATTTCGAGGATCTGCGCGAGGCGATCGCCAAGCTGCGCCTCAACGACGCGAGCTTCACCTACGAGATGGAGACCTCGGCGGCGCTCGGCTTCGGCTTCCGCTGCGGCTTCCTGGGGCTGCTGCATCTCGACATCATCCGCGAGCGGCTGGAGCGCGAGTTCGACCTCGACCTCATCACCACGGCGCCGTCGGTCATCTACAAGATCCACATGCGCGGCGGATCGGTGATGGAACTGCACAATCCCGCCGACATGCCGGACGTGACGCAGATCGAGATGATCGAGGAACCCTGGATCAAGGCGACGATCCTGGTGCCGGACGAGTATCTGGGCAGCGTGCTGAAGCTCTGCGAGGACCGCCGCGGGCGGCAGATCGACCTCACCTATGCCGGCAACCGCGCCATGCTGGTCTATGCGCTCCCCTTGAACGAAGTGGTGTTCGACTTCTACGACCGGCTGAAGTCGGTGAGCCGCGGCTATGCCTCGTTCGACTACGCCATCACCGGCTACGAGGAAGGCGACCTGGTGAAGATGTCGATCCTGGTCAACGCCGAACCGGTCGATGCGCTCTCGATGATCGTCAACCGCGGCCGTGCGGAATCGCGCGGCCGGGTGATGTGCGAGAAGCTGAAGGATCTCATCCCGCAGCACCTCTTCCAGATTCCCATCCAGGCGGCGATCGGCGGCAAGATCATTGCGCGCGAAACCATCCGCGCGCTGCGCAAGGACGTCACCGCCAAATGCTATGGCGGCGACATCAGCCGCAAGCGCAAGCTCCTCGACAAGCAGAAAGAGGGCAAGAAGAAGATGCGCCAGTTCGGCAAGGTCGACATCCCGCAGGAAGCCTTCATCGCCGCCCTGAAGATGGACGAGAATTAGGATCGCGGCGCGCGGGGGGAAGGCGCGGATTCGGTTGTCCTTGATGCGGCGGGCGCGCCGTGCCTACGGTGCCATCGCGGACCGCGCGGGCCGGCCCGCTCGGGCGCCTGGAGGGCGACATGGCCGAGATCGTGAACGCGCTGCGGGAGGCGCTGGGTGTCCCTTCGGTTCTGGGCGCCGCGGAGGTCGCCGAGATGCTGGCCCCGGTGGGGCGCCAGTTCGGCGCGCCGGTCGCGCTGGTGCGGCCGCGCAGCACCGCCGAGGTGTCGGCTGTCCTGAAGATCGCGCACGCGGCGGGTCAGCCCGTCGTTCCCTGGGGCGGGCGGACGGGGCTCGTCGACGGCTGCCGTGCCGACGGCGCGGTCGCGCTCTCGCTGGAACGCATGAACGCCATCGAGGAGATCAAACCGGAGAACGCGACCATGCGCGTGCAGGCCGGCTGCATCCTCCAGACCGCCTGCGAGGCGGCGGAGGCGGGCGGGCTTTTCCTGCCGCTCGATCTCGGGGCGCGCGGGTCGGCGACGATCGGCGGCACGATCTCGACCAATGCGGGGGGAAACCGCGTCCTTCGCTACGGCATGATGCGGGCCATGGTGCTGGGAATCGAGGCGGTGCTGGCCGACGGGACCGTCATCGACGCGATGAGCCCGCTGATGAAGAACAATGCGGGCTACGACCTGAAGCAGCTATTCATCGGGTCGGAAGGGACGCTCGGCATCGTCACCCGGGCAGTGCTGCGGCTGCGTCCGTCGCCGGCCAGCAGCAACGTCGCCTTCCTCGGCGTGCCGTCCTTCGACTGCCTGCCGCTGCTCCTCCGCCGCCTGGAGCGCGGCACGGGCGAACTGCTCTCCGCCTTCGAGGTGATGTGGTCCGATTTCTACCGCCTGGTCACGACGGCGCCGGCGAAGGGCCGCGCACCGCTCCGCCACGGCCAGCCATTCTATGTCCTGGTCGAGTCGCTGGGTGCCAATCCCGACGCCGATGCCGCGCGTTTCGAACAGGTGCTGGGCGAGGCGCTCGAGGCGGGGGAGATCGTGGACGCGGCGATCGCCAAGTCGACCGCCGAACGCAGCGCCATGTGGGCGCTGCGCGACGATGTCGGACAGGTGTTGCGCAACGGCCCGATCTTCGCCTTCGACGTCAGCCTGAAGATTTCCGACATGGAGGCCTACGTCGCCGACGTTCGGTCCCTGCTGCACGAACGCTGGGGCAGCGAGCGCCTCAGCCTGATGGTCTTCGGCCATCTCGGCGACGGCAATCTTCATCTGATCGTCGGTGTCGGCGACAGCTCTGCGGAAGCCCGGCACGAGGTGGAGACGCTCGTCTACCGCCCCTTGCGCACCCGGGGCGGATCGATCTCGGCCGAGCATGGCATCGGCTTGCAGAAGCGGGATTACCTCAACTGGTCGCGCTCGCCTGCCGAGATCGCGCTGATGCGAACGCTGAAGCACGCCCTCGATCCCGGCAATATCCTCAACCCCGGCAAGGTGGTGGCAGAGGTGGCGTGATCGCCGGAGTGCCGTGGCTCCTCCGGTTATTGCTTAAGCATCTATTATAATGTATTTCGCATCATGTCTGATGGTTGAGACATGATGCCATGATGACCGTTGCCCAGATGCGTGCGGGGCGCGCCTTGCTTGGGATCGACCAGCGCCAACTGGCCGAGATGTCCGGCGTGTCGCTGCCGACCATCCAGCGCATGGAAGCGAGCGAGGGCAATGTGCGCGGCGTCGTGGAGACGCTGACGCGGGTGATCGAGGCCTTCCAGCGGGCCGGCGTCGAGCTGATCGGCGAGAACGCGGCCAGCCCGGGCGGCGGGCGCGGCGTGCGGTTCAGCCGCTCCGCGGCCCAGGCCGGGGAACGCTGAGCACCGGGGCGGCAGGAAAGCGATACGCAATGGCTGCGACGCCGCACGAGCCCACCTGGGTCGAGCTCTATACGCCCAAGCTCGTCACCGTGCTGCGCGAGGGCTACGGCATGGCCGGCCTCAGGGCCGACGCGATCGCCGGACTCACGGTCGCGATCGTCGCCCTGCCTTTGTCGATGGCCATCGCCATCGCTTCGGGCGTCGGGCCGCAGATGGGCCTCTACACGGCGATCGCCGGCGGCTTCCTCGTGTCGGCGCTGGGCGGCAGCCGCTTCCAGATCGGCGGGCCGGCAGGGGCCTTCATCGTCGTCGTGGCGGCCACGGTGCAGCAATTCGGGGTCGACGGGCTGGTCCTCGCGACCTTCCTCTCCGGGCTCATCCTGTTCGCGGTCGGCGCGCTGCGGCTGGGGACCTTCATCAAATACATCCCCTATCCGGTGACGGTCGGCTTCACGGCCGGCATCGCCGTCATCATCTTCGCCAGCCAGTTGAAGGACCTGCTCGGGCTGACCCTGGCGGGGCCGGAACCCGGGCCGATCCTGCCCAAGCTGGAGGCGATCGCCGCCGCCCTGCCGTCGTTCAATCCTGCGGCCCTCGCCGAGGCGGCCCTCGCCGTCGTGGTCATCGTCGCGCTGCGCCGCTGGCGGCCGCGCTGGCCGGGCTTCCTGGTCGCCGTCGCGCTCTGCTCGCTGACCGCCTGGGGCCTCGCGCTGCCGGTCGAGACGATCCAGAGCCGCTTCGGAGGCATCCCGCAATCGTTTCCGGCGCCGCACCTGCCCGATTTGTCGTGGGAGCGTGTCGTCGCGCTGTTCCCCTCCGCGCTCTCCTTTGCGCTGCTCGGGGGAATCGAAAGCCTGCTCTCGGCGGTGGTCGCCGACAGCATGAGCGGCAGCCGCCATCGCTCCAACGCGGAACTGGTCGCGCAAGGGGTGGCGAATGTCGGCTCGGCCCTGTTCGGGGGGTTCTGCGTCACCGGCACCATCGCCCGCACCGCGACGAATGTCCGGGCCGGCGCCCGCGGCCCTGTCGCAGGCATGCTGCATGCGGCGTTCCTGCTTGCCTTCATGCTCATCGCGGCGCCGCTGGCGGGCTATGTCCCGCTCGCCGCCCTGGCCGGGCTGCTGGCGGTCGTCGCGTGGAACATGGCGGAGAAGCATGAATTCGCCATCCTGCTGCGCGCCTCGCGCGGCGATGCCGTCGTGCTGCTGACGACGTTCCTGCTCGTCGTGTTTCGCGACCTCACCGAAGGGATTCTGGCTGGCTTCGGGCTCGGCGCGCTTCTCTTCCTGCATCGCATGGCGGGGGCGGTGGATGTCGAACAGTCCGGTCCGCTGGTTGCGCCCGATGCCGCCGACCGCCACCGCAGCGCAGCCGACGCCTACGACACCGCGCTCGCCGCCGATCGCGACATCGTCGTCTATCGCATCGCGGGCGCCTTCTTCTTCGGCGCGGCGGCGGGCGTCGCTGCCGCGCTGGACCGGATCGGCGTCCAGCCCAAGGCCTATGTCATCGATTTCTCGGCGGTGCCGGTCGTCGATTCTTCGGCGGCCGCGACGATCGCCGGATTCGCGACGCGGGCGCGGCGCAGGGGCGCGGCCGTCTTCGTCGCCGGCGCCCGGCCCGCCGTGCGCCGGGCCTTGCTGCATCACAAGGTGAAGCCGCCGCTCGCCGCCTTCCGCGCGACGCTGGACGATGCCGTCGCGGCGGCCCGCGAGGCCGTGGCTGCCGCCTGACGCGCGGGCGGGTTGGCAGACGCTGCAAGCCCGGCGATCCTTGCGCGATGCAGGTGCGCACCCGGACATGGCCGCTGGCCGCCTTCCTCCTGGCGCTCGCGGCGTGCGCGACGCAGGAGCCGCCGGGCGCTTCGCCCGAGGAGCGCATCTTCCATGCCGATCCGCGCTGGCTGGGCGGCGATGCGGCGATTTCGGTGCCGCTCGATGAGGCGCGGACGCTCTGGCTGTTCGGCGACAGCTTCGTCGACCTCGCGCCGCCCTATCGGCGCAGCGAAGCGGCCTTTCCGCGCAATACGATCGCGGTGCAGGACGGCACCGAACTGCGCCGCGCGCGCATGACCTTTGCGTGGCGCGCCGCGGCCGGCCAGGCGGCGTCGTTCTTTGCCGAGGACGGGAAGGCCTGGTTCTGGCCAGCGGGCGGGGTTCGCCTTCCGGATGGCACGCTGGCGCTGTTCCTTCACCGGGTGCTCGCGACCACCGCAGCGCCGCCGCTGGGTTTTGCGGAACGCGGCTATGCCGTCATCCTGATCGCGAATCCGGATGCGCCGCCGGATACCTGGCACATGCGCCGGATCGATGCACCGGGGTCGCCGGCCGACGCGCTGCCCGGACCTGCGCTGCTGGAGGGGACGCATGTCGTCGCGCTCGCCGTTCGGCCCGGCGATCATGCGGCGACGCTTGTCCGCTACGAGAGCGCGGATCTTGCGGCGGGCGAGCTCGGGCGCGCGGAATGGTGGTCAGGGCCTTCGCGTGGATGGCGCAAGGCCGGCTCTCTCGGTGCGGAAGGGCCTGCCTTCATCCTTCCCGATGCGGGTGCGGAATCCTCGCTGCACTGGGATGACTGCGCCCGCACCTTCGTCCAGATCGCGAGCCGCGGCTTCGGCGCCACCGACATCGTCCGGCGGACAGCGCCCGCGCTGACCGGGCCGTGGAGCGCGGCACAGCGGATCGCGCTGCCGGCGGAGTCGCGCGGCGCCCAGCCCTTCGTCTATGCGGCGAAGGCCCATCCCGGCCTGCGCGGGGTGCGTCCGCACAGGCTGGCCGTGACCTATGTCGCAAGCAGCTTCGACCCGGCGGCGCTGCTTACCCCGGCCGGCGAGCGCTCGCTTTACTGGCCGCGGATGATCGAAGTGCCGGCCCCGGCCTGCGTGCCGCCCTGACCGGCAAAGTCGCTCCACCCGGGGCCAGCGCAGCGGAATCTCCGAATCCAGATACAGGCGTGCCTCACCTTGCGTGCTGCCGTCGTCGACGCTGGTCTTCGCCTCGCGTCCCATCAGCGCCGCCGGGCGAGGAGGCCGAGGACGCCGCCGATGATGAAGGCGGGCGGCCAGACCGGCCAGCCGAGCGCCCGATCGGCCATAACCAGCGTTTTCGCCGAGCGGCTATCGGCCCAGTCGCGCAGATGGCCGGTCCAGGCCGGGTCGATGCGGTCGAGATAGCCACCGATCGATTCGTAGGCCCAGAGATGGGCCTTCCACGACCAATAGATATCGGCGCCGAGGGCGAGGAAGCCGAGCGCCGTCAGCGCCAGGCCGATCGCATAGAGCAGCCCGCGCATAGAACGGGAACGCCGCCGTCAGTCGTCGTAGCGGGCTCGGCGCTGGAACAGCAGGCCCAGCAGGATGCCGATCACGCCGAACACGGCGAAGGCCGGGAAGCCAAGGATGGCGTTCGAAATGCCGGGGCCGGGTTCCGGCACGCTGGCGATGACCCAGTTCTTGTAGGCTTCGAGCGAGCCGGCATGGATCAGCGTCCACAGGCTCTCCAACGACAGGGCCTTGAAGCCCTGACCGGCCTGGAGCGAGGAGATGATGTCGAACCCGACCACGAGCAGGCCGGCGACGATGAAGATGATCGCGATAAGCCTGAAGAAGGCCATGTGCTATTCCCCGACCCGATCGCCGGGCCTAGCTGCCGCCGGACGCCCCGGCCACGGCGGCGGACCCTACAAGCCGCTGGCAAGCCACGCAATTCCGATGGGAAGCCATCGTTAAACGGTCACACCGGCCGCGGGGACCCTTGTCAAACCCCCGCCCGCCCCCTAAACGCGCCCGCCTGTGGCGTGGACAGGTGGCCGAGTGGTTGAAGGCGCACGCCTGGAACGCGTGTAGACGGGCAACCGTCTCGAGGGTTCGAATCCCTCTCTGTCCGCCACGCAGTCTGCGTGAGAGCACACTGCTCTCAGCTATCGCCAGGGCGGCTGAACACCGCCAGTCCATCCGGCTATTCGCCGCCATTTCCATCCACATTTCTGAAGAGCACGCCGTGCATGCGCCGCATTTGGGCTTCGTGCTCTGGCTAGCGACCACAGCGGTCGCACCGGCGCAAAGTTAGCAGGCGCCTGACAGCACCGACGGCCCACCGGATGACGTGTGGCGGGAATCGGCGCCGCTTGAAGCTCCGTTTGGCCATAAGTCGCTGCCCAAAAGCCGGGTAAAGACCGCCCGACCGGAGTAAGGTTAGCGTTGGGAGGTGTGGGCTCTTGGGATTCCCAAGGCTGAGCAAATCAGATTCAAGGCTGTCTTTTTGGAGGCAGCGTCGGGGGGCCTGGAACGGCCGATCCTGCGGGATGAGGCGGTGCTGTGGATCGTGCGAACAGGTTCGCCCGGGCGCGATCTGCCGGAGGTGTTCGAAGGAGGGGCACTTTCCGATGTCGCGGCGGGGCCATTTCAACGAAGTCCATCCCTGTTCGAACCTTGGCCATTTGACGCCTGCCGCCTTCGCGGCGACCATCGCACCTACAGCGCCCGCAGAAACGACGTGGCGGACCCCTGCGGTGTCCGGGGCCGACGCGCCCCGTCCCGTCGATCACCGTCCCGCTAGGGACCCATCCGAAAGGCAGGTCAGCAGCAAGATTGCCGTTGTGAATACGCATCAGGTCCATAAGAGCGGGGAAGCAGATAATGGCCATTTCTGAGGCGCGGCGAGAGGAGCGGCGTCAGCATCTTATCCAGGCAGCAAGAGCCCTCATAGGCAGGCGCGAGGGGGCCGTCTTTTCAATGGCCCAGCTCGCTGCGGAGGCTGGGGTAAGTCCTGCTACCCCCTACAATCTCATGGGAGGGCGCGCAGAGATCGTGCGCGAAGTGATTGAGCAGGATGAGGCACGCTTCATCGCACGGATAAGCTCGTCCCGGGGCGCTTCGCCGCTCGCTGCGCTCTTGAATGCGGCTGACGCCGTCGTCTCCCACTACAGTGCAGATCCCTCTTTCTATCGCGGACTCTATCGTGTGGAATCGGACAATGCCGACCTGCAGAACGGCATGCTTGATCGGGGGCGGGCTCTGTGGCGGCGCCTCGTTAGCGCTGCGATCGAAAGCGGCGAACTGAGCGCGAGCGTTCGTGTCGGACCATTGACCGAGCTGCTCCTGCGTATCGTGGTCATAACCACGCTTGCCTGGATCGGCGGGAAGTGGGGCAGCGAGCGCTTTCGGATGGAACTGGCTTACGGCGTGAGCATGCTTCTGGCTGCGGCCGCGACCGTGAAAACCCGCAACAAACTGCTCAAGAGCATTGGCGCTATCGAGGCCAAGTTGGACGTGTTGGCAGATAGCAAGTCGACCAAGCGAAAACGGATCGTCAAAGAATAGAGCTAGCTGGGCGAATCTGACATCACCCGTCGAGCGTGTGCGCCAGCGGCTCATCGCCGTCGGCATGCCCGAAGAAGAATTCGGCCCTCCATACGATGGCCAGCCAGGCACAACCAGTGTCCCGCCGTCTTCTTCGGCGCAATCGTCAAGCGCCCATGTCGCGCGTCCGGATTTTGAAGCGCACCGTGCATTCGGCTCACGGGCGGGTTCCTCCCGCGGTGCCGATGCATGCGATTGGGCTTGCTTATAATTATACTATAGCTATAAGTATGTTCGATCAAGCCGGTGACCGCTGCTCCGAGTAGTTCTTGCGCGAAGCGCGAACGATGCAGGTGAGGGACGACATGCCGCTGATGGATTGCACCGGGCAGCCGGTACGTGTGGCCCCCTCCCGCACCAACATGGTCGCCGAGGGCGTCAGCGAAATGCACTACGACATCATCGCGGCCTATGCGCTGGGACGGCCGACCGATGGCCCGGGCGCCACCGCTGATTGAATCCAATCGCCGGCCGACCGGCCGAATCTGCCGGGCGGCCATGAGCCAGCACAGGGAGATCACCTTGGTCCCGACGATATCGCCCCTGATCGGTGCCGACGAATTCCTGAACCACCAGATCCCCAACACCCACGGCGTGGTGTACACCCCGGATCGCAGTTGGACCGAGAAGATCTGGTTCACCCTGATGCGCAAGGACGCGCAGTTGCAGGCCAGCTTCGGCCTGGGCAAGTACGCCAACCGCAACGTGCTCGACGGCTTCGGCGGCATCGCGGTCGGGACCGAGCAGCGCACGGTGCGCGCCAGCCGCCTTCTGCGGCCCAATATCGACGAGCTGGCGGTCGGGCCGCTGCGCTACGAGGTGATCGAGCCGTTCCGCAAGCTGCGCATTGTGCTGGAGGAGAACGTCGCCCAGCCGCTGCAGTACGACCTGACCTTCACCGACCGGATGCCGGCCTTCTTCGAGGGCCGCGACTACATGCTCGACAACGGGCGCAATTCCTCGGACGTGGTGCGCTACCACCAGGCCGGCACTGTCGAGGGCTGGATTCTGATCGACGGCCAGCGCGTCGAGGTCAGGCCCGAGGAATGGTTCGGATTCCGCGACCATAGCTGGGGCGTGCGCGAGCATGTGGGCCTGAATCCGACAGACCTGGCCCCGCACAACCAGGACAAGCTGGGCGGCGCGTTCCACTTCAACTGGTTCGTCTCGCAGATCACCCGGCCGGACGGGTCGATGTACGACCTCGCCTATTATTTCCGCGAGTTCAAAGACCGCGGCATGGAGCATTTCACCGGCTTCATCAACGAGTCCGACGGGGCCCAGACGCCGCTGCTGTTCGTCTATCCCGAGCTGAAGTACCGCAAGGCCGACCGCGCGGTGATGGGCGGCACGATCTACACCGCGGTGCGCGAGGGCCGGAAGATCATCGAGCGGCAGTTCGAGGTCGAGGCGATCAATCCCGAGATGGGCTTCCGGCTGAACCCGGCGCTGTACGGCCTTTGGAAGGGTCAACTGCACGGCAGCTTCAAGGGCCAGAGCTACGTCGATGGCGAATGCGTTGAGGACGTCAACTCCGCGGACAAGACGGCGAACAACCCCGCCTGGCAGATCCGCGACCGCCCGATGCGCATCCGCGAGGGCGACAACCACGGCTTCGCCGACATCGAGAGCTGCGTGATCGGCGACTGGCCGGCCGCCACGCTCGTCTAGCCCGGAGGCCCATCGACATTCATGGTGCGCGACCTCGCCCAACTGGCCGAAAGGCTGCGGTGCGTCCTGCCGGACAGTGACAAGCTGACCGCCGTGCGGAGCTTCGCCGACGGCCACTCCAACGAGACCTACCTGATCGAGGGGCTGAACCTGATCCTGCGCGTGCCGCAGACCGGGCCGGCCCTGCTCGACGCCCGCGACGTGATCCAGCAGGCCAAGATCTACAAGGAGGTCGAGGGCCGGCCGGGCGGACCGCCGGTGCCGCACGTGGTCTTCATGTCCGAGGACGCCCGGCTGATCGGCGAACCCTTCTTCGTAATGAGGCGGATCGACGCCGAGCCGCTCGGCGAGACCGAGGTGCCCGCCTGGTTCGCCGATTTGCCGGACAGCTTGCGCGACACCCTCTGCCGCAACTTCGTCGACGCGGTCGCTCGGGTCCACGCCATGGCGCCCCTGCCGCTGCTGGGCGAGCCGGTCGCGCCCCAGGCCGAGCTCGCGCGTTGGCGCCGCTTCGCCCGCATCTCGGGCAACGACCGGCTGGTTGCAGCGATGGACCGGCTGGAGGCACGGCCCGCGCGCATCAGCGGCCCGCCGACGGTGGTGCATGGCGACTGCAAGCCCGGCAACACCCTGTGGCGCGGCAGCCAGATCGCCGCCCTCCTGGACTGGGAGTTGTCGCTGAACGGTGATCCGCTGATCGACCTCGGCTACATGCTGTTCCACTTCCCCTCGAAGTGGCACGGCGCCGCCCTGGGCATGGACTTGTCCGGCATGTGGAGCCGCGAGCAGGTCATTGCGGCCTGGGAGGCGGCCACCGGCCGCTCGGCCGAGGGGATCGAGTGGTATGAGGCGGAGGCCTTCACCAAGATCGCCGCCATCATCTCCCACGGCAATTACCTTTTCCGCTCGGGCCAGACCGACGACCCGCGCTGGGACGCCTTCGGGCCGATCGCCGAGCGGCTGACCAACGAGATCGAAGGCTTCTTCGAAGCGCATCCAGACTGACGGAGCCCCACAATGATCGAAGATATCGCGCCGCTCACGCTGGGCGACGAAGGCCTGAACCACCAGATCGCGGACACTTTCGCCGCCGTGCGCGAGTCCGACCGCGGCTGGACCGAGAAGATCTGGGCGGCGATCGCGCGCAAGGACGGCGGCCTGGGGATCGACTTCGGCTTGGGCAAGTACGCCAACCGCAACGTGATGGACGGCTTCGGCGGGGTCAGCCGCAACCGCGAGCAGTGGACGGTGCGGGCCAGCCGCCGGCTGGCGCCCCAGTTCGACGATACCGTGGTGCTGCCGCTGCGCTACGAGGTGATCCGGCCGTTCGAACAGGTGCGCTTCGTGCTTGAGAAGAACGCCATCCAGCCGATCGCCTACGACATCGTGTTCGATGCCGAGCTGCCGGTGTTCTGGGAGAAGCGCAACCGCCACCGTGCGAACGGGCGGCTCGTCCACGACGTCATCCGCTACCACCAGCCCGGCCGAGTCACCGGCTGGCTCGAGCTGGAGGGCCAGCGGATCGCGCTCGGCGACGACTGGTTCGCCTTCCGCGACCACAGTTGGGGCATGCGCGGCGACGCCATCGGCATGGTGCCGACCGACCTGCAGCCGGGGGCCGGCGTGGCGACCAACCGACGCCTGCTCTGGGGGCCCTGGCTATTCACCCGGTCAGACGGCACCAAGTACGAGATACAGAGTTTCTTCAATTCGGCCGGCGACTGGGAATACTACTCCGCCTACCTCAACGAGGGCGGCGGCAACCAGTTGGAGGGCCGCCAGACGCCGATCCGCAAGATGACGCCGAACGTGCGGCTGGACCCCAAGACCCGGGCCTTCCTGGGCGGGACCTTCGAACTGGAGTTTGAGAACGGCGAGACCCGCACGATCGAGGTCGAGGGGGTGGGCGAGAGCGGCTTTCACCTGCGTACCGCCCAGTACGGCGGCTGGAAGGGCGGCCGGCACGGTTCCTGGCGCGGCGAGAACAACGTCGAGGGCGAGTACATCCCCGACTGCGTCGCGATCCTGAAGGAACTGGGCCCGCTGCGCGACAAGCCGCTGCGGGTGCGTGACGGCGACGCGGTGGGCTGGGGCATCCAGGAGTCGATCTACACCGGCGACTTCCCCGAGCTGGGCCTCGGGCCCGACTCCGATTCATCGGCCGACCTTTGAGCAGCAACCGCGTCCGAACCGAGCCGACATACCCGACACCTGACGGAGAAGCAGCCCTTCCTGGTCTGCACCGGCCGGTAATCACGCGCCGCCGATCCAGACATTATCGCCACAGGCGGACCGTTCGATCTCGGCCAAATCTGCTCCTGGCGACGACAATCAGGAGGAAAACGCCATGGTTCTGAAGTTCACCGAAGAACAGGAGATGTTCCGCGACACCGCGCGCCGCTTCGCCCAGAAGGAAGTCGAGCCGGTCGCCAACCAGATCGACCGGGACGAGCGCACGCCCACGGTACTGTATCAGCGCTGCGCCGAGCTGAGCTTCTACGGCCTCTACACCTCCGAGGAATACGACGGCCTGGGCAAGAACCTGACCAGCGCCTGCCTCGTGCTGGAGGAGATATCGAAGGCCAGCCCCTCGCTCGGCGGTCTGCTCAGCGTGCAGATCGTGCTGTGCCCCGCCACCCTCGACATCGCCGGTAGCGAGGACCAGAAGCGCCGCTACCTGTCCGCCGCCGCGCGCGGCGAGAAGGCCATGGCCTGGTCGTCGACCGAGCCCTCGGGCACCTGCTACCACCGCGCCCACCAGACCCGCATCACACGCGACGGCAACGGCTACAGGCTCAGCGGGGTCAAGATCTTCTGCACCCAGGGCGAGGCCGAGACCTACCTGGTGTTCGGCCGCAGCGAAGCGGACGGCAAGGTCGGCTACGGCGGGGTGATCGTCGAGAAAAGCATGCAGGGCCTGCAGCCGGCGCCCTACGAAGACAAGCTCGGCTGGCGCGGCACCAACACCGGCACGGTCAACTACAACGACATCTACATCCCGGCCGAGAACCTTATTGGCGACTTCTACACCGCGCGCAGCGACGTGGGCCTCGCCAATTCGATGGGCAGCCTGGGCCATTGCGCCTCGTCGCTCGGCTGCCTGGAGGGACTGTTCGACAAGACGGTGAGCTATGTGAAGGACCGCGAGCTCTATGGCGGCCCGATGAGCCGGCTGCAGCCGATCAGCTACTGGCTGGCCGAGATCTGGGCCAAGATGGAAGCCTGCCGCGCCATGCTCTACGCGGTTACCCAGGCCTATGACGCGGGCCGGCCCGCCCCGGTCCACGCCTCGGCCTGCAAGGCCTATCTGTGCGACACGGTGGCCGAGTGCACCGGCAAGCTGCTCCAGATGTGGGGCGGTGCCGGGATCATGAACTCCACCGGCGTGAACCGCTATTTCCGCGACGCGCGCGCCAAGATGGTCGCCGAGGGATCGAGCGAGATCCACTACGATATCGTCGCCAGCACCGTGCTCGGCATCCCGAGCCACGTCAGCTTCGACATGAACTGAGAGCGCGGCGCTGGCCTGGCTCGCCAATCAATGCGCGAGCCAGAGTTGTCAGCCGAGAGCTTGCTCAGGCGAGAACGGCTTTGACCGCTTCTGCTATGCGTCGCGGATTGGGCATGTACTCGTCTTCCAGAACCGGCGCGAACGGCACCGGCGTGTGCGGACAGGTCACCTGCTTGATCGGCGCCTTCAGCCAGCCGAAGCCCTTGTCGGCCACGAGCCCGGCGATGTCGGCGGCCATGGAACAGCGCGGCGGGCTTTCATCGACGACGACAAGCCGTCCCGTCTTCTCGACGCTTTCCAGGATCGTGTCCTCGTCGAGCGGCGAAGTCGTGCGCGGATCGACCACCTCGATCGAGACGCCCTGCCTGGCGAACTCCGTCGCAACGGCGAGCGCGCGCGGCACCATCGCGCCGAACGCGACGATGGTCGCCGCGTCGCCCTCGCGCGCCACATTCGCCTCGCCGAACGGGATGCGATAGGCCTCGTCCGGCACCTCGCCTTCCATCCCGAACAGGATTTTCTGCTCAATGAAGATGACAGGATCATCGTCGCGGATTGCGCTGATGAGCAGCCCCTTGGCGTCATAGGGATTGGAGGGCATCACGACCTTGAGACCCGGCACCATGGTGAAGAGCGGATGCAGGGTCTGGCTGTGCTGCGCTGCGCCGCGGAAGCCGGCGCCGGCCGCGGTGCGCAGTACCATCGGCGTTTTCGCCTTGCCGCCGAACATGTAGCGGAACTTGGCCGCCTGGTTGTAAATCTGGTCGAAGCAGACGCCGACGAAGTCGACGAACATCAGTTCGGCGATGGGGCGCAGGCCTGTCAGCGCAGCGCCCGCGGCCGCGCCGACGATGGCGCTTTCGCTGATCGGCGTGTCGATGACACGCTCGGGGCCGAATTCCTTGTAGACTCCCTGCATCTGACCGAACACCGAGCCGACGCCGCCCGGTTCGCCCGAACCGCCCTGCCCGCCGGCGATATCCTCGCCCAGGCAGATCACGTTGGCGTCGCGCCGCATTTCCTGCTTGATGGCTTCGTTGATTGCCTGGAGATAGGTCTTCCTGGACATGACGCGCGTCCCTCAACCGTATTTGACATAGACGTCGCGGGTCAGGTCCTTCGACGGATCGGGAACGGCGGCGGCCATGCCGCTCGCTACCGCCGCCTCGACCTCGCCTGCGACAAGGCGGTCGATCTCATCGAGATCGGCGGCTTCGAGCACACCCGCCTCCGTAACGCGCTTGCGGAATTTCGGCAGCGGATCGTGACTGCGCGCCTCCTCCAGTTCGGACGGCGTGCGATAGGCCTGCGGGTCGCCGATGAAGTGGCCGAGGAACCGCTTGCACTGGAGTTCCAGCGCATAGGGGCCGTCGCCGGCGCGGGCATGGTCGAGTGCGCGCTTCATCGCCTCGTGCACGGCGAAGAAATCCATGCCGTCGACGACATCGCAGGGCAGGCCGAAACCCCGCACACGCTCCGCAATCGACGGCGCACCGCAGGCGTAGGACACGGCCGTGTGTTCGCCGTAGCCGTTGTTCTCGAAGGCGAAGATGCACGGCGCCTTCAGCACCACGGCCATGTTGAGCGCCTCGAAGACCGTACCCTGGTTGGACGCGCCGTCGCCGGTGAAGGCGACCGCGACCTTGCCGGTCTTCCTGTATTTCTGCGTCAGCGCCGCGCCCACCGCGATCGGCGGCGCACCGCCGACGATCGCGTTGGCGCCCAGCATGCCCTTCGACAGGTCGGCAATGTGCATCGAGCCGCCCTTGCCGCCGCACAGGCCGTCCCGCTTGCCCATGAGCTCGTGCATCATGCCGCGCACGTCGACGCCCTTGGCGATGCAGTGGCCGTGGCCGCGATGGGTCGAGCCGATATAGTCCTCGTCCGTCAGGTCGAAGCAGACGCCGACGCCCGAGGCCTCCTGGCCCAGATAGACATGCGCGAAGCCGGGAATGTTGCCGGCGGCAAACTCCTGGGTCACGCGCTCCTCGAAGACGCGGATCGTCACCATCCGGCGATAGGCGCGTTTCAGGTCGTCACGGGAAAGCTGCACTGCGGCTCCTGTCGTTCGATCGGCGCCACGGCCGCCGTCCACCGCCAGCGCCTGTCCCATAGCCGGCCTTGGCGCCGAGGAGGAACAGCATGGCGCCAGCCATGAAGCGAGGCAAGCTGTGATCATTCCTGGTGGCGTGGCGGCGGTGAAGGCGTCGAAGAGTCCCTGGCTGTTGCCGAATTGAGCCGTGATCGTTTCGGTCCAGATGACGCCCGGATGGGGAAGTTGACGCGGACCTGCGCCGGCTTGCGCACGGCCTCGATCGCCGCCGACTTTGGTCAAGGCGGTGCGTGCGCTTTCGTTGTGCAACGTCTGGGAATTGACCTGACGATGCCGGCGAGCCGATCAGCGCACGCGCGCGCCTCTCCCACGCCGCGCCAGTTCTTGGTGCTGTTCAGGATTTGGCGGCGCAACCGGTTGGCCGGCCGATCTCCTCCAGAATCAGCGCGTTGACCTCGTCGGGTTTTTCCAGATGCGGCATGTGCCCCACGCCGTCGATCCACACCACGCGCAAACCAACCGGCAGTAGTGCTTCGTCCGGCATTCCGACGATGCGATCGGCCTTCGACGCGATGACGAGGGCTCGGCCGATGCGGGCAAGGTCCGACTGAAGCGTCCGGGCATCGTCCCCGGCGATCATCCGGTCGCGCAGCATGCAGAGCGCCTCCTCGACGCCGTCGAGCCGCTTCATCTTGACCATGTCGTCCACCATGCCCTTGGACAGCGCGGAGGGATCTGCGACGAGCATCTCCAGCCAGGGCTTCAAATTCCTGGCTCGCCTGCCTTCTGCGATCCCGGTCAGGAAGTCCTCGGCGAGCATGCCGCCCGGCATATAGGCCGGCGCGATGAGGGTCAGCGATCTGACCTTCTCCGGGTGATCGATCGCGATCCGCGCAGCCACAGCGGCGCCCAGCGAATGACCGACAAGATGCGCACCTTCAACGCCCGCGCCATCCATGGCCTCGAGCGCGGCCCGCGCCAGCGAGGCGAGCGAGCCGTCGCCGACATCTTTCGTCGAGCCGCCGTGACCCGGCAGGTCGATGGCGAGCACCGGCCCGCGCACAGCGAGCGCTCCCATACAGAACATCCAGTTGGTGAGGTCGCCCGAATAGCCGTGGAGGAGGACCACGGGATCGTCTGCGCCCGCGCCCGCCCTTCCGATGCGCAACACGCGGCCGCCGGCCTCGATCATTTCAAGCCTCGGCGCGTTCGCATCGTCGGCATCCGCCTCGCCGGGCGAGAAGCGGCTCTGGAAGTCGGCGACGAAGGCGTCGATCTCGCTCTCGGGCACCGAAGCATCGGCGACGACCGCGATCAGCGCGCCGACGGGAGATGTTTCGCCTTCGCCGGCCACCAGACGCCGCAGCGTACCCTCGGCCGGACTCTCCCAAACGTTGGTGATCTTGGCCGTCTCGATATCGACCAGGTCTTCGCCCTTGCGGATTGCATCGCCCGGCTTCTTCCGCCACGTGACGATCGTGCCCTCCTCCATGGAGAGACCCCATTTGGGCATCTTGATGGCTGCGATATCGTTCATGAGCATTTACCCCAATAAGGACGGATCAGCGGTCGGGCGGCCTGCATTCTGTCCCCAATCGCATCGCCGAAGGCGTCAGCCGGTTCAAGCCCGGACGAGCTGACATATCTGCACAAGACCCCGCCGAGGACGGCGAAGCGGAGAATCGCGCAGCCAAACGATCAATGTAGCGGTCAAGCGTGCCACGGAGATTCGAGCGTGGCCGGCTCGCGCAACTGACGCATGCAGTGCCGGCTGTCGAGGTGCCGTTTTGGGGGCACCGTTGTTGTAGACGGCGGCGTGTGTGGCGAGAAACCTCTTGAGCGGATGATCGAGACTTGAACGCCTGTTGCTTTTCGCTCTCATCCTCGAATGGAAGGGCTGCCGCATAACTTGAGGCCATGATTGAGGACAAGCTTTTGGGAGCGGGGCTTCCTCACGCCCGATTTCGCGTTCGGGCTGCACGCGGCACCCGGTCCGATCGGCTATGTCTCGAACTCGCCGGATGTCTGCATGGCCGGCTGCGGCCAGCCAGGCCGCAAACGAGGGCGGAGGCAGGAGGCGCTTAATGGCAATCCACCAGACTGATAGGTCGTATCGAAACTATCGAATTCTCCGATAGGCCATCCTGCCGCCTCCTCCGCACGAAGCAGCCGCCGACAAGGGCTGTGACGAGAGGAAGGCAACCATGTCAGCCGATGCACAACCGGTCACCGCAGCAACGCTACCTGAGGAAGCCGACATGCTCGCGCGCGCACGCGCGCTCGTGCCGATCCTCAGCGAACGCGCAGCGTACTGCGAAGAGCTTCGCCGCGTGCCCGATGAAACGGTCGCCGATTTCGTCAATGCCGGCTTTTACCGAATGCTCCAGCCCGCCATCTACGGCGGCTATGAGATGCACCCCTACGCCGTCTTCAAGGTAGCCATGGAGCTGGCCAAGGGCTGCCCGTCCAGCGCCTGGTGCCTCTGTCTGATCGCGGTCCACAACTGGGAGCTGGCGCTGCTCGATCCGCGCGCCGCTGCGACGATCTGGGGCGACGATGACGCAGCGCGCATCTCTTCCTCCTACGCGCCTTTCGGCAAGGTGGAGCGCGTCGATGGCGGGTTCCGCGTCAGCGGCCGCTGGCCCTGGTCGTCGGGATCGGATCACTGCCAGTGGGCGATGCTTGGCGGCCGCGTGCCGACCGGGCCGGGCGAACTCCCCGACATTCGCTCGTTCCTGGTCCCACGTTCGCACTACGTCATCGACGACACCTGGCATGTGTTCGGGCTGAAGGGTACGGGCAGCAAGGATATCGTGGTCGAGGACGCCTTCGTGCCCGATCACATGACGCATAAATTTCTCGATTCTTTCCTGCTGGCCGACGAGGGGCGCAAGACATTCACCTCGCCCAACTACGCGCTCCCGTTCGGGGTCGTGTTCGCCTACTGCCTTGCCTCGGTGACGGTCGGCATGGCGGACGGGGCGCTGGAGACCTTCGTCGACCAGATGAAGGTGCGCACCGGCGCCTATGACGGCGCGAAGGCGACGGAAGATCCCTTTGTCCGCCAGCGCCTTGCCGAGGCGGAAGCTCTCGTGCGCGGCCTGCATGGACGCATGGATGCCACCTTCGCCGCATTGGACGCTGCCATCGCCTCGGGCGAGCCGGTCCCCATGCGTCTGAGGGTCGAAGCGAAATGGGATGCCGCCTATATCGCCAAGGGCGCTATGCAGGCGGTGGAGCTGCTGTTCAAGGCGAGCGGCGGACGGGGCATCCGTCTTTCGAACCCGCTCCAGCGGTTCTTCCGCGATGTGCATGCGGCTTCGAACCACGCATTCCTCAGCGCCGAAAAGGGCGCGCTTAACATGGGCGGCGTCGCGCTGGGACTGGATACGATGGACTTCACGCTCTAGCGGAAGCCATCGACGGAGACGATGGCTGGCTTTCGAACTATCGATTTCCGTGAAGCCTCTGGCGCGGTCATGACTGCGCGCCGGAGGAAAACCGCATGGCCGAAGCATTGCGCGCCACCGTTATTGTTGCGGGCGCAGGTCCTGTCGGCATGTCGCTCGCCATCGACGCGGCCATGCGCGGGCTCGACGTTACCGTGGTCGAGGCGCGTCGCGCCGGCGAGCCGCCCAGCACCAAGTGCAATACGGTCGCCGCCCGCACACTGGAAACCTTCCGCCGCTTCGGCGTGGCCGACAAAATACGCGCCGCCGGCCTTCCCGACGACTATCCGACCGACGTTATCTACGCTTCCAGCCTCTCAGGCCCGGAGTTCACCCGGATCGCGATGCCCGCGCGCCGCGAGCGCGCCAAGCTCGGCTATATCGACAGTGGCTGGCAAACCCCGGAACCCATGGTCCGCGTCAGCCAGATCTATCTCGAACCCATCCTGCTCCAGCGTATGCAGGAATTTCCCAATATCCGCCTGCTGAACGAGACCACGGTCGAGGGCTACACCCAGACAGCCGATGGCATCACCGTCACATGCGCGCGCGAAAGCGGCGAAACCGTTGAAATCCATGGCCGCTTCCTCGCCGGCTGCGATGGCGGGCGTAGTGCCACCCGCAAGGTGATGGGCGTCAGCCTCTCCGGCGACGCGGTGATCAGCCGTACGCGCTCGACCCTCATTCGCTCGCCGGACCTCAAGCGGCTGTTCGGCAGCCGCCGCCCGGCGTGGATGAGCTGGATCGTCAACCACAAGGCCCAGGGCAATGTCGTCGCCATCAACGGTGAAGATGTCTGGCTCGTTCATCGTGCCGTGCGCGGCGATATGCCGTTCGAGCAGCTCGCTTTCGACCAGTCGATCCGCGACGTGCTCGGCGTCGGACCGGAGTTCAGGTACGAGGTCCTGCACCACGAGGATTGGATCGGCCGCCGCCTCGTCGCCGACCGCTTCCGCGATGGCAATGTCTTCATCGCGGGGGACGCGGCGCATCTCTGGGTGCCTTATGCCGGCTACGGCATGAATGCCGGCATCGCCGACGCGATGAATCTTTCCTTCGTCTTGTCGGGCGTGGCGCGGGGATGGGCCGACACAGGATTGCTCGACGCCTACGAAGCCGAGCGCCAGCCCATCACCGAACAGGTCTCCAGGCACGCCATTGCGAAAGTGATGGAGAACGCCGCCGCTCTGGGCGCTCGCGGCACGCCGCCCAAAATCCTAGCCAGGCGCGGTCCGGTCGGCGCGCTCGTGCGCTGGCTGCTGGGCCGCAAGCTCTATCGCATCAACGTGCCGCAATTCGCGCCGGCGGGACTGAATTTTGGCTATTACTACGAGGCTTCGCCGGTCATAGCCTATGACGGCGAAAATGCGCCGCTCTACACGATGGGCGAGGCGACGCCCTCCACCGTGCCGGGTTGCCGCATGCCGCATTTCTGGCTCGCGAAAGGCGTCTCAGTCTATGATCGCCTGTCATCGGACTACACGCTTGTGCGCTTCGATCCGGAAGTGGACATTCAGCCGCTGCGCGATGCCGCCAAGGTCGCCGGCCTTCCCCTTGCAGTGCTCGACATCGACCAAAAGCTGGCGCCTGCTGTCTTCAGGCAGAAGCTCCTCATCGTGCGCGGCGATCAGCACATCGCGTGGCGCGGCGACGCAGCCCCGGCGGATGCCGCTGGTCTCGTCGCCAGATTGCGTGGCGCCCGCCCTGCGACGGCGTGACCATTGTCCGGTACGGCGGCAGCGGGCCATAGTCCGATGCGGGAGGAAACCCGTGTGCTGCTGCGCCGCTACAATCTGAACCTGCTGCCGATCCTGCGCGAATTGCTGCGCACGAAAAGCGTCAGCCGCACGGCGGAATCGGTGGGACTCGGCCAGTCGGCGGTCAGTGCGGCACTCGCACGCCTCCGTGAGATTTTCCAGGACGATCTCCTTGTCATGGTTGGTCGCAAGCTCGAGTTGACCGAGCGCGCCCAACAGCTCATCGACCAGACCGAGCGTGCCTTCGTCGAGGCCGAGGCGCTGCTCCAACCGCGCAGCTTCGACCCCAAAGCGGAAACCCGGCGCTTCGTCATCGCGACCGCCGACTATGTCACCGTGCTGCTCGCGCCGCGCATCGCCGGCCTTCTCGCCGAACAGGCGCCCAATGCCTCGGTCCAGTTCGTCGACCTCGCGACCAATGTCGAGGCCAAGCTGATGCGCGGCGCCGTCGATGTCGCAATCATGCCTGACCACATCGACGAGGCGCTGAACCCGGCAACCGCTTCGATGCCGCTGTTCGAGGACAAGTCCGTCGTCATCGCCTCGCGCAGAAAGCCGCCCTTCAAGGGTAAGCTGACGCGCAAGGTCTATGAACAGGCGCGCCATGCCATGTTCCAGGTCTCGGCACGCAGCGATGTTACCTATCAATCACTCGTGCTGCGGACGAACAAGATCACCCAGCGCAACGTCGTTCTTGTGCAGCAATTCCTCGCGCTGCCGGCCATTGTCGAACAGTCGGACTGCCTCTCGCTCGTCCAGCGCCGCCTCGCCGAACTGTTCCAGCGCAACTACGAAATCGATCTCCATCCCCCGCCGTTCGAGGCGCCGCCGCTCTCCATCCGCGCCTATTGGAGCCGCACGGTGGAGCGCGACCCGGCGCATGTCTGGTTCCGCAAGCTGCTCGCAGCGGCGAACCCGGTGGGGAAATCGATCCGCTAAGTAGCCATCGATCCCATCGATGGGAGCGGCCCCGAATATCGATTTCCCGGATCGTCCGGCATCGGGCATTCACCGCGGAGAACGCGCGGGCCATCAGCGTCCGCCACTAAGGGCGGAGACATGCCAGATGGGCGTCACGGCGTTGGGCTATTACGGATTCGAGGTCACCGACCTCGCGGCGTGGCGCAGATACGCAACCGAGTTTCTCGGGCTGATGGAAGTCGCCGGCCCCGCCGGCGAGCACCGCTACCGCTACGATGAACGCGCCTGGCGCATCGCGATCAGCGAAGGACCTGCGGACGACTTGGCCTATGCCGGTTTCGAAGTCGCCGACTCCGCCGGGCTGGCTGCACTGCTGGCGCGCCTCGAGGCCATTGGCGTTTCCGCAGAGCGCGATGCCGCCCTTGCCAAGACCCGCGGCGTCACGGAACTTGCGGTCTGCAAGGACCCGACGGGACTACAGATCGAGCTTTACTACGGCGCACGCGAGGCGACCGAGCACCCGCTCGTCTCGCCTGCGGGCGTTTCCGGCTTCGTGACGGGCGAGCAGGGCGCAGGCCATATCGTTCTCTACGCTGGCGACATAGGCGCTGCGCGCCGCTTCTATATGGAGGGGCTGGGCTTCCGCCTGTCGGACTATATCGACATGTCGCTGGGGCCGGATTTCACGCTGGAACTGAATTTCCTGCATTGCAATCCGCGCCATCACACTCTGGCGCTCGCGCCCGTTCCGGCCCCGAAGCATCTCAATCACTTCATGATCGAGGTCGCCCGCATGGACGACGTCGGTCGCGCTTACGACCGCGCGCCCCGTATGGGCATCAGCATTGCCAATACGCTCGGCTTTCACCCCAACGACCGGATGTTCTCGTTCTACGCCTACACGCCCAGCGGCTTCGAGGTCGAATACGGCTGGGGTGCCCGCACCATCGGCGACGACTGGAAAGTCGTCCGCCACAGCGTGACCAGCACCTGGGGTCACCATCGCCAGCCCAATTCGGCCTAAGGACAGAACGATGTCGAGCACCGGTATCCAGAGCCGCTTCGTCGAAGCGAACGGCCTCAAGATCCACTACAACGAGGTGGGCACGGGCCCCGCCGTCATCTTCGTCCATGGCGGCGGGCCGGGCTCGTCTGGCATGAGCAATTTCTCGAAGAACATGGGCGTCTTTGGAGAAAGCCATCGCGCTATCGCCATCGACCTGCCGTGTTACGGCCAATCGACGAAGCTCAAGATCACCGAGCCGTTATGGGGTTTCTACGCCAAGGTGCTGTCGGGGTTCATCGACGCGCTTGGCCTCGGCACGGCGCATCTCGTCGGCAATTCGCTTGGCGGTGCCGCCAGCCTCAAGACGGCCATCGACTTCCCCAAGCATGTCGACAAACTCGTCTTGATGGGGCCCGGCGGCGGCTATTCTCTGTTCGAGAAGTCGCCGAGCGACGGCATTCTCTCGCTGCTCACCTTCTACGGACCGCCGGCGCCGGATCTCGCCCGAATGAAGCAGTTCATCCGCTACCTGGTCTACGATCCCTCGACGCTCACCGACGATCTGCTCCAGGACCGCCTCGATCGCGCGCTCGATCCGGAAACGGCGGAGTTCATGCCGCTGCGCCTCGGGCCCAACATGCCGCCGATCACCGAACTGTGGCGTGAACGCCTCGACCAGGTGCAACACGAGACGCTGATCATCTGGGGCCGCGAAGACCGCGTGAACCCGATGGATCAGGGTTTTATCCTCGCTCGCCAGATGCCCAACGCCCGTTTTCTCATCATGCCCAAATGCGGTCACTGGGCGCAGTGGGAGAAGGCCGACGAGTTCAACCGCCTCGTCACCGGCTTCATCGACCAGTAGCAAGCCCAGGCCGGAGTGCCTGAACGGGTAACATGCCAACCGGCTGAACTCGGCAGGCCGCTCGCGGTGCGTAAGGACACGGGCAATGCGCGCGGCGTGGTACCGCAGCGGTCGTGCCGGTGGTGCCCCGATAGCGACTCTATGAGATTCCTATGCGGGGCGGCTAGCTCCGCTATGTAACGGCTACACGGTCAACGGCACCTTGCCGGGGTGCGGGCAACTGCCCGCCATCGCCGGAGCCGTCATGACCGATCTCATCCTCCTCGCACTTGGGCTGGCGCTGTTCGCGAGCGCCCTCCTGTATGTCCGCGCTTGCGGCGGGCTCTGAGCATGACCTTCGATCTCATGCTCGGCGCCGTCACGACAGCACTCATCGCGGTCTACCTCGTGTTCGCGCTCTTGCGCCCAGAGAAGCTTTAGGCGTGTCATGACACTGAACGGTTGGCTTCAGATCCTTCTCTTCTGTGCGGTCGTCCTCGCGCTCGTGAAGCCGCTCGGCTGCTTCCTCACGCGTGTGATGGCCGGCGAGCGGACCTTTCTTTCGCCTCTCGTCGGTCCCGTCGAACGGGCTCTCTATCGGGCAGCCGGAGTGAAGCCAGAGATGGAGCAGCACTGGACCGGCTACGCGGCCGCGATGCTGATCTTCAACCTGTTGGGCTTAGCGCTGGTCTACGGCATGCAACGCATGCAGGACGTATTGCCGCTCAATCCCCAGGGCTTCGCGGCCGTCTCGCCCGAGGTCGCCTTCAACACCGCGATCAGCTTCGTCACCAACACGAACTGGCAGTCCTATGCCGGCGAGACGACGATGAGCCACCTGACGCAGATGGCGGGGCTCACGGTCCAGAACTTCCTGTCCGCGGCGACGGGCATTGCGCTGGCCGTCGCCTTCATACGCGGCTTTGCCCTGCGCAGCGCGCGGGGGATCGGCAATTTCTGGGCGGACATTGTCCGGATCACGCTCTATGTGCTGCTACCGCTCTGCCTGATCCTGGCGCTTGTCTTTGTGTGGCAGGGCGTACCGCAGACGCTGAACGGCTCCGCTACCGCTACCACCCTCGAAGGTGCATCCCAGACCATCGCTCTTGGTCCCGTCGCTTCCCAGGAAGCGATCAAAATGCTGGGCACCAATGGCGGTGGCTTCTTGAACGCCAATTCGGCGCACCCCTTCGAGAACCCGACACCACTGACGAACTTCATCCAGATGGTTGCGATCTTCGCGCTTGGCGCCGCGCTTACCAATGTGTTTGGCCGCATGGTGGGTGACCAGCGGCAAGGCTGGGCAATCCTGGCGGCGATGGGCGTCATCTTCGTCGCCGGCGTAGCGATCGCGTATGGGGCGGAAGCGGCGGGCAACCCGATGCTGACGGCGCTGGGGCTCGATCCTGCCGGCGGCAACATGGAGGGCAAGGAGGTCCGCTTCGGGATCGTCAACTCCGCGCTCTTTGCGGTCGTGACGACGGCGGCTTCGTGCGGCGCGGTGAACGCGATGCACGACAGCTACACGGCCATCGGCGGGATGATCCCGCTGATCAACATGGAACTGGGCGAGGTCGTGATCGGCGGCGTCGGCGCCGGGCTCTACGGGATGCTGCTGTTCGTGATCCTTGCGGTCTTCATCGCGGGGCTCATGGTCGGTCGTACGCCGGAGTATCTCGGCAAGAAGATCGAGCCGCGCGAGGTCAAGATGACGATGCTCGCCATTCTCGTCCTGCCGCTTTCGATGTTGCTTTTCACCGCCGTTGCGGTCGTGCTGGATGACGGCTTGGCTGGGCGCCTGAACATGGGACCGCACGGCTTCAGCGAGATTCTCTACGCCTTCACGTCAGCCACAGCGAATAACGGGTCAGCCTTTGCCGGACTTACGGCGACCTCGCCCTTCTACACGGTCGCTCTCGGCGTGGCGATGTTCGCCGGCCGGTTCCTGATGATCGTACCCATGCTCGCCGTAGCGGGCTCGCTTGCAGCGAAGAAGGCGGTACCCGTGTCGGCCGGCATGCTCCCTACGCATAGCGGACTCTTCGTCGGGCTGCTCGTCGGCACCGTGCTGATCGTAGGTGGACTGACCTTCCTGCCGGCACTCGCGCTTGGACCTGTTGTCGAACATCTCGCGATGCTGACCGGCCAGCTCTTCTGAGGAAGTCATGACACGCCCAAAATCCTCGCTGATGGATCCCGCTATTCTCCTTCCGGCGGCCGGCGATGCCTTTGCCAAGCTCGACCCGCGCCACATGGTCCGCAATCCCGTCATGTTCGTCGTCGAGATCGTGGCGGCGCTCACGACACTGTTGCTCGTCCGCGATATCGCGACCGGACAGCCCTTCGCGTTCGAGCTTCAGATCGTCCTCTGGCTCTGGGCGACGGTCCTGTTCGCGACGTTTGCCGAGGCGGTCGCGGAAGGCCGGGGCAAGGCACAAGCCGCCACCCTCCGCCGAACTCGCAGCGATATCCTCGCAAAGCTTATTGTGGATCCGGCGACGGGCTTGAAGGTGCCGACGCCGGCGCTCGAACTGGTGCCGGGGCAGATCGTGCTCGTTGAAGCCGGCGACATTGTCCCGTCCGACGGCGAAGTCATCGAGGGCGTCGCATCCGTCAACGAAGCGGCCATCACCGGCGAGTCCGCACCGGTGATCCGCGAGAGCGGTGGCGACCGGAGTGCCGTCACCGGCGGCACGCAGGTCATCTCCGACTGGATCAAGGTTCGCATCACCGCGGGGCAGGGATCGACCTTCCTCGATCGCATGATCGCACTGGTCGAGGGTGCCCAGCGCCAGAAGACACCCAACGAGATCGCGCTCGACATCCTGCTGGCCGGCATGACGCTGATCTTCCTGATGGCGGTCGCGACCATCCCGAGCTTTGCCGCGTATGCCGGTGGTGCGGTGCCGGTGGTCGTGCTCGTGGCCCTCTTCGTCACGCTCATCCCGACGACAATAGGAGCGCTCCTGTCGGCCATTGGGATTGCCGGCATGGACAGGCTGGTGCGTTTCAACGTGCTCGCTATGTCGGGCCGGGCGGTCGAGGCGGCGGGCGACGTCGACACGCTCCTGCTCGACAAGACGGGCACGATCACGCTCGGCAACCGCGTAGCGACTGAATTCATTCCGGCAACGGGTGTGGATGTGCGCGATCTCGCCGCGGCGGCGCAGTTGGCGTCGCTGGCCGATGAGACGCCGGAAGGCCGATCCATCGTGATCCTGGCGAAGGACAAGTACGGGCTTAGAGGGCGCGAAATGGCAAGCGCCCCTGCCGCCTTCGTGCCCTTCACGGCGCAAACCCGGATGAGCGGCGTGGACATCGAGGGCAGGGTGATCCGCAAGGGCGCTGCGGACGCTGTCTATGCCTATCTCAAGGGGCAGGGGGCCGCGCCGGCGCCCGAGCCGGCGGTGGCCGAAGCGGTGGAGCGGGTGGCGCGCGCCGGCGGCACGCCGCTCGTCGTCGCGGAGGGTGCGCGGCTTCTCGGCGTGGTCCAGCTCAAGGATGTCGTCAAGGGCGGCATCCGGGAGCGCTTTGCCGAACTCCGTGCAATGGGCATCCGGACGGTGATGATCACCGGCGACAACGCGCTCACGGCCGCGGCCATCGCTGCCGAAGCCGGGGTCGACGATTTTCTGGCGCAGGCAACACCGGAAGCGAAGCTCGCACTGATCAAGGAGGAGCAGGCCAAGGGCAAGCTTGTCGCCATGTGCGGCGACGGGACCAACGACGCGCCCGCGCTTGCCCAAGCCGATGTCGGCGTGGCGATGAACTCGGGCACCGCAGCGGCACGCGAGGCCGGCAACATGGTCGATCTCGACAGCGACCCGACCAAACTGATCGAGATCGTCGCGATCGGCAAGCAACTGCTCATGACGCGCGGCGCGCTGACGACGTTCTCGATCGCCAACGATGTCGCGAAGTATTTTGCCATCATCCCCGCGATGTTCCTCGCGCTTTATCCGCAGCTCGGCGCGCTCAACGTCATGGAGCTTGCCAGCCCCGAGAGCGCGATCCTGTCGGCGATCATCTTCAACGCGCTGGTGATCGTCGCGTTGATCCCTCTCGCGCTTAGGGGCGTCGCCTACCGCGCCGTAGGCGCCGCGAGCCTGCTCCGCCGCAACCTGCTGATTTACGGGCTGGGCGGAGTCATCGTGCCGTTTGCCGGAATCAAGCTGATCGACATGCTGATCTCGGCCATCGGTCTGGCGTAACCGGAACCTGGAATCATGCCCACTCATCTTCGCCCTGCCTTGACGCTGCTCGCCCTGCTGACCGCGCTCACCGGCTTTGCCTATCCGCTGTCGGTGACGGGAATTGCGCAGGTTCTGTTTCCCGACCAGGCCAATGGAAGTCTGATCGAGCGCGACGGCGAGGTCGCAGGGTCGTCCTTGATCGGTCAGACATTCGCCTCTGAACGCTACTTCCATGGCCGCCCGTCTGCGGCGGGCAAGGGTTACGACGCCGCCGCTTCCGGCGGCTCGAACCTCGGACCGACCAGCCGGGCGCTGGTCGAGCGTGTCGCGCATGATGTGGACGCCGTCCACGCTGCGGGATGGAGCGGTGCGATACCCGCCGATCTGGTGACGGCGTCCGGTTCCGGGCTCGACCCCCACATTTCCCCCGCGGGAGCGCAAGCCCAGGTGACTCGTGTCGCCATCGCGCGCGGTCTGGCGGAGGACCGTGTTCGCGCCCTGATCGCGGCCAACACCGAAGATCGTCAGTGGGGCATCTTCGGGGAGCCGCGCGTGAACGTCCTGGCGCTCAACCTGGCGCTCGACCGGGAGAAATAGGCGTGGGAGGGCTAACGGCTTAGAGTGGGGCATGGCCGACACGCTGGACCAGCGGACATCGGGAAGCCGGAACGCGCGCGGCCGGCTGAAGATCTTTCTCGGCGCGGCGCCGGGCGTGGGCAAAACCTACGAGATGCTGCTCACCGCCCGCGCCCGCAAGGCGGATGGCGTCGACGTCGTGGCCGGCATTGTGGAAACGCACGGCCGCCGGGAGACGGCCGCCTTGATGGAGGGTCTGGAGACCATTCCGCCCAGGCAGGTGCCTTACGGCGATAGGCTGCTGGCGGAGATGGACCTCGATGCGATACTCGCCCGCCGTCCGGCGCTCGTTCTCGTCGATGAACTCGCTCACACCAACGCACCCGGCAGCCGCCATCCGAAGCGGCACATGGACGTCGATGAGCTGCTGGCGGCCGGCATCGACGTGCTCACGACGCTCAACATTCAGCACGTCGAAAGTCTCAACGACGTTGTCGCGCGGATCACGCGCGTCACCGTGCGCGAAACCGTGCCGGACGCCGTACTCGATGCCGCCGACGACATCGAAATCGTCGATCTCGCTCCCGATGATCTGATAAAACGGTTGGCTGAGGGAAAGGTCTATGTACCGGACCAGGCGCGGCTGGCGCTGGACCGGTTCTTCACGCGCGGGAACCTGACTGCGCTTCGCGAACTCGCGTTGCGTCGCGCGGCCGAGCGAGTCGATGATGACCTCATCGATCACATGCGCCGTCACGCGATCAAGGGTCCGTGGCCGGCGGGCGAGCGGCTTCTTGTCTGTGTGACCTCGGACGAGGCGTCGCTGGGTTTGGTGCGCTACGCGAAGCGGGCAGCGGACCGCCAGCGCATTCCGTGGATCGCCATGCACGTCGAAACACCGCGAGAGTCGGCGCAACCCCAAGACTTGCGTGACAAGGTGTCCGAAGCGTTGCGGCTGGCCGAGCGCCTCGGTGGAGAGTCCGCCAGCGTACCGGGCGATGGCATCGTCGACGACATCCTCGCCTTCGCGCGAGAGCGTAACGCCACCCAGATCGTGATCGGAAAGTCTCGGCGATCGCGATGGTTCGAACTCGTCAATGGCTCCATCGCTCATGACCTGGTGCGGGGCGCTGGCTCTATCGGTGTTTCGGTAATCGCCGGCGACAAGCAGCTACGCAGCGAAGATCGCGAGGAGGCATCAACCGAGCCGCATCTCGACCGCAGCATGCCCTGGCTCAGCTATGTTCTCTCGGCTGCGAGCGTCGCTCTCGCAACAATCGTCGGCATGTCGGTTCAGAGACTGGTGGGTCTCGAGACTATCGATCTCATCTTTCTGGTTGCCGTGCTGATCTCTGCGGTTTCGTTCGGGCTGTGGCCGTCGCTCGCGGCGAGCGTCGCAGCGTCCTTGGCTTACAACTTCTTTTTTATTCCGCCGCTGCACACCTTCACGATCGCCGCCCCGACGAACGTGGCTGCCTTCGTCGTGTTCCTGATCGTTGCTATCGTCGTAAGCCAGTTGGCCGCGCGTGTGCGGGCCCAGGTGGTCGCTGCGCGGGCCCGAGCACGGACGACCGAGGCACTCTATGCATTCAGCCGCAAGATCGCCGCGGCGGCGACGCTGGACGACCTCCTCTGGGCGATCGCCTTTCAGGTTGCCTCGATGCTGAAGCTCGAAGTCGTCCTTCTTCTGCCCCAGGAGGGCGCATTGACGGTTCGCGCCGCCTATCCGCCGGATGACGACCTCAGTGACGCTGACCTTGGTGCAGCCAAGTGGGCATTCGATCGTGGCCGTGCCGCCGGACGCGGCGCGGACACGTTGCCGGGCGCGAAATGGCTGTTTCTGCCGCTCCAGACCGCCAATGCGGTTGTAGGTGTGGCTGGGCTGACCCGCGCCAGATCAGGTGGACTGATGACACCGGGTGGCCGGCGCCTGCTCGATGCACTGCTGGACCAGGCGGCTGTCGCCGTCGAGCGTCTCTCGCTGGCCAGTGAAATGCAGACCGCGCGCGTCGAAGCCGAGACCGAGCGGCTGCGATCGTCGTTGCTTGCTTCGCTGTCGCATGACCTCAAGACGCCTCTGGCGTCGATCGTCGGCGCCGCGACCTCGCTGCGCGCCTATTCCGCGACCCTGGCCGGCGCCGACCGCGCCGACCTGCTGGAGACGATCGAAGCCGAAGCGCAGCGCATGGCGCGGTTCGTATCGAACCTGCTCGATTTGTCGCGGCTTGAATCGGGCGCGATCGAGGTCGACCGCGCACCTGTGGACCTCGCGGATCAGGTGAACAACGCTGTCGCGCGCGCTGCGAAGGCATCCGATGCCCGGAGGGTGCTCGTGAACCTGCCGGCCGATCTCCCCTTCGTGCGCGCGGACGCCATGCTGCTGGATCAAGTCCTCGTCAACCTGCTCGAGAATGCGGCGAAGCACGCCCCCGGGGGAAGCGTTGAGGTCCATGGCGCGATGGAAGATGGCGCGGTGGCCATCACCGTCGCGGACGAAGGTCCGGGTATTCCCCCAGACGATCTGCACCGAATCTTCGACAAATACTACAGGGCAGGCGAGCGGGACCGGCGGCCGGCCGGTGCCGGACTTGGGCTTGCAATCTGTCGGGGCTTCATGACCGCCATGGGCGGTTCGATCACCGCTGGGAACCGAACAGACCGTAGCGGAGCCATCTTCACGCTCCGCTTCCCACCGTCGCTCGTTCTCGGCCAACCGCGCACGGAGGCAGCATGAGCGTGCCTGTGCTGGTCATTGAGGACGAGGCACCTATCCGGCGCCTGCTAAGGACCAGCCTGTCATCGCAAGGCTTCGAGATATTCGAGGTGGCTACCGGCGCCGAAGCGCTGACAGCCTTATCGCATGTGAAGCCGGACATCGTCCTTCTCGATCTCGGGCTGCCGGACACCGACGGTCTCAACATCATCC
Organism: Alphaproteobacteria bacterium; assembly: GCA_020852655.1. GTDB lineage: Bacteria > Pseudomonadota > Alphaproteobacteria > Micropepsales > Micropepsaceae > JADZAI01. Next base: position 44,117 of record JADZAI010000010.1, on the reverse strand, counting down.
GGCAGTTGCGCGCGGCCAAGGACAATACCCCGATCGTCGTGCTGTCGGCGCGCGGCGAAGAACGAAGCAAGGTCGATGCGCTGGAACTAGGCGCCGACGATTACGTCACCAAGCCCTTCGGCATAGCCGAACTCGTTGCGCGAATAAGGACCGCGCTGAGGCACCGCGTCCATGAACAGGGTGCAGACCCGGTATATGACCATGACGGTCTCCACGTCGATCTCACCCGTCGTTCGGTAAGCCTCGAAGGCCGAGCTGTTCACCTGTCGCCCAAGGAATACGAGATCCTGCGCCTGCTTGTGCTGCACGCCGGCAAGGTCGTCACGCAGCGCTTGCTTATGCGCGAGATCTGGGGCGCAGCCGGCGACATCCAGTACCTGCGCATCTACGTCCGCCAACTGCGCAGCAAGCTCGAACGCGACGCGCAGCACCCAACGCGCATCCTGACGGAAACTGGCGTAGGTTATCGGCTCATAGGTTAGGATGGAAGGCGCGTTGGCGAGACTATCTTGTCCGCGCAGGCTGTCGATGCCAGCGCAATAGCAATAGCCGCCCATCATGCTAGGCTTCGAGGGAAAGCCCTTTTGCGCTCGGGGCGGTGGAGCTCATCCCGGGCGCTTCTCAGCAGCGATTGGCTGGGTTCAGCAAAAGAGTTTACCGTTCTCCTGCTGCAACCTTTCGTTCTTCGGATTTGCGCCTTAAGCTGGCTGTGTCTCTGCCTACAACCGGCGGCGTTTAGGGCGTGCCATGAGGTTTCTACACACGTCGGATTGGCAGATCGGCAAGCCGTTCGGCCGTATGCCGCACGAGACTGCGTCGGCGCTGCGGGAAGCGCGGCTGGATGCCATCGATGCACTCGCCGCATCCGCGCGCGCCTGCGGCGCGGCGGATATCCTCGTGGCCGGGGATGTCTTCGACTCGCCCGAGCCGGGCGACCGGGCGCTGCATCAGGTGCTGGGGCGGATCAAGGAGGACCCGGCGCTCAGATGGTGGCTGATCCCGGGCAATCACGATCCGGCGCGGGCCGACGGGCTTTGGTCCCGCTTCCGGCGCAGCGCGCCGCCGAATGCCACCGTGATCCTCGAGCCTGGCGTCGTTCCTCTGGGGGAAGAAGCGGCGATCCTCGCGGCGCCGCTCAGCCATCGTCGGATGGCGGGCGATCCCACCGCCTGGTTCAACAGCGCTGAAACGCCGCCGGGCGTGCGGCGGATCGGCCTGGCGCATGGCAGCATCCGGAATTTTGCCGGCGACACTGCCGAAGCGACCAATCTGATCGCGCCCGACAGAGCGCGGCGGGCCGGGCTCTCCTATCTCGCACTCGGCGATTGGCATGGGCAGCTGACGGTCGATCCGTACACGGCCTATAGCGGAACGCCTGAGGCCGACGATTTCGGGCGCGCCGATACCGGCCGCGCGCTTTGCGTCACGCTGGCCGCGGCGGGCAGTCCTCCCGACGTGCAAGCGGTTCCGACGGGCCGCTATGACTGGCAGCTGAGGGCGTGGACGATCCGGGCCGCGGCAGATCTGGGGCCGCGATGGGCTGAACTGGGCGACGCACACGATCTGAAGCGCCTGGTGCTGCGCCTCACGGTCGAAGGCGTTATGCCCATGGCCGAAGCGGTCGCGGCGCGCGATCTTCTGGGCAACCGCCTCGCGCACGAAGTGCACTGGCTGGATTTGCGCGCCGGCCAACTCATCGCGCGAGCGGACGAAGACGACTTTGCGTTGATCGACTTCCAGGGCCCGATGCGCGTGGCCGCGGACCGCTTGCGCGACTTCGCGGCACAGGGCGGTGCGCAGGGCGCCCTCGCGATCGCCGCGCTCGAGCGCCTCTTTCTTGAGCATCGCAAAATTCAGCAGGGAGCCTAGCGATGCTCATCCGGTCGCTGCGGGCCGAGAATTTCCGGAAGTTCGCCGACATAAAGATCGGGGATTTTTCGGACGGCCTCAATCTGGTGTGCGAACCGAACGAAGCCGGCAAGTCGACCGTGCTCGAAGCGTTGCGCGCTGCGTTCTTCGAGCGCCACGGCGCCAATAGCGAACGGACGCGATCATTCCGACCGTATGGGAGCGAGGTTGCACCTGAGGTCACAGTCGTGTTCCACGCCGGCGGGCAAACCTGGACCTTGCGCAAGCGCTTTCTCCAGGGCCCGCTGGTAATCCTCAGCAATGGCCATCAGCGCTACGAAAGCGATGCGGCCGAAGATCAGCTGCAAACTCTTCTGGGGCTGGGCCGACCCGGCAATCGCGGCCCCGATGAGGAGAGCACCGGCGCGCTCGGCCTCTTGTGGGTGGAGCAGGGCGAAGCGCTCAATCCGGTAAAGCCCGCCGACCGCGTGAAGCGAACCCTGGAAGACCTGCTTGCCAGTGAAGTCGGCGCCGTCACCGGCGGTCCCGAGGCCGGCGCCATCGAGCGCGCCGTCGACAGCAAGCTGGCCGCGCTTCGAACGGCGACCGGGCGGGCGCGCGGCGATCTTCTTGCGGCTTTGGACGAGCGCGAGGCGGCACAAGCGGCGCTCCGAACTGCGCAAGAGAAGCTGCAAGGCTTTGAAGATGTTCTTCAAGGCCTTGAAGCGCGGCGGGGCGAATTGAAGCGCGTTCGCCGTGACCTCGAAGACGAAACCCTGGCCGGGCACCGCAAGAGCCTCCAGGCCGATCTGGAGCGCGCGCGCGTGGCGCGCGCAGAGCTAACGTCGGCCCAGCTTCAGGAACAGGCAGCGCGCGGCGAACACAAGGCTGCTGCGCAAAAAATTGAACAGCGCGCCAAGGATCGCACCGCGCGGCAGAAGGCCGATGAGGCCGTCGCCGAAAAACGTTCCCTCGCGGCGCGCGATGCCGGGATCCTGGAACGGGCCGCGCAGGATGAAACGGCAAGAGCCACAGAACTTGCCGACACGATCGCCGCTATAGAGGCGGCGGACGCTGCCTTGGCGCGGGTTCGCCAGCAGCGCCATGCCGTCGCCCGGCAACATGCCCTCGGGCGGGCGTTCCAGCGGCTGGACAAGGCGGCGCCCCGCGCCGAGGCGCTCAAGGCCAAGGAGGCCGAATACCGCCGGAATCGCGTCACGGACGACGCGCTCAAGCGGCTTGAGGGGGTCGAGCGACGATTGATCAAAGCCCAGGCTGCTCTGGCGCCACAGCTATCGCTGCTGGATATCGTGCTGGATGCGGATGCGCCGCCCGTTCGACTGAACGGCGAAGTCACCCGCGGCGTGCTGCGCCGCCCGATCGGCGAACCAACCGAAATCGGCATCGACGGCATTGGCCGCGTCATGATCTCGCCCGCTTCCGGCATCGCAGCCGCGGCGGATCTGAGGACGGCCGAGACGGAGATGAAGACGCAACTTCGCCAACTCGAACAGCCCGATATCGCCGCCGCTCGGGCGGCAGGCCGGCGACGCGTCGAACTCGCCGTCGACATCAAGAGCGGACGCGAGCTTCTGACGGCGGATTGCCCGGCCGACCCGGTCTTGGGTCTGGAATCCGGGTTCGACGCGTTGCGGGCAGCTTTGGCGGGCGAAGCAAGGCCGGAGATCGTCCTCGACGGGCCCGACGAACTCACCGAAGCCGAAGCCGCGTGCGATCGAGCGCGCCAGGCCGAGCGCGCTGTCGCCGGGCGACGCGATGCTGCCGCTGCGGTGCTGCGTGAGGCGGACGCCAACGCTGTGCGCACGGCGGCGGCGCTGGCGCAGGCCGAGGCCAGTCTGACTCTGCTGGCGCAGGCGCTATCGGCCAGCGAAGCCGAGGCGGACGACGAAGCGCTCCGGGTCGAGACCGCCCGCCTCGCTTCGGTCCTAATGGCGGCAATCGATCAGCGCGCCGCCCGTCAGGCGGCCTCCGATGCCCTTGACGCAGAGCATATCCAGCGTGCGATCGCTGAATTCGATCAGCGCAAGGCCAAGCTGGAAGAGGCCCAACTGGAGCATGTGCGCGAGATCGCAACCCTGGAGGAGCGGGCCGGAGCTCTCGCCGAAGCGGGGCCCACATCGGTGCTCGCCGCCGCAGAAGATCGCCTGGCGTTCGCCGCGCAGCGCGCCGCTCGTATCGAGGAAGAGGCCGACGTGCTGGGGCTTCTCGCCAGCACGATCAAGGCCGCACGCGCCGAAGCGACGCGTCGCTACCTCGCGCCCGTGACGACGCGGATCGCGCCCTATCTCGGCCGTCTTTTCCCCGGGGCGAGCCTTTCGTTCGACGAATTCGCACCCGACGCCATCACGCGCTTCGGCCGGACCGAAGCCTTCGGCGATCTCAGTCGCGGCACGCAGGAGCAGATCGCCGTACTGACACGAATTGCCTTCGCCGAACTGATGCGCGCCAACAATCGCTCAGCCGCGATCGTGCTCGACGATGCCCTCGTCTGGTCGGACGACAGCCGGTTCGAGGCGATGCGCGGCATTCTGGCTGAAGCGTCGGACCGCATGCAGATCATCGTTCTCACCTGCCGGGCTTCGGCTTTTCGCGGAATCGCGGCAACCCGACTGTCCCTGGGGAACTGACATGGACGAGCATCAAGAGCCGGTCGAAACCGCCGCCGCGCCGGGACCGACAGTTTCGCTCCATTGCGCGGCGGCCAGCCATCTCTCGGTCGCCTTCCAGCAGAACGCCGTTCCCGTCATCCACGAGATCCGTATCGACAACCCCACGGACCGTGATCTGGGTGAGATCGTCCTGACGATCGGTGCGGAGCCTGCCTTCGCGCCGGTCAAGACAATCCGTATCGATCAGATCGGGGCCGGATCGAGCCACCATATACGCGTACCGGACGTTCCCCTCGACGCCGCCTTCCTGCGCCGCCTCACCGAAGGTCTGGAGGGTGAGCTTCGTCTTTTGCTGACGTCATCTGGCTCGGACATCGCGAGCACGGTCGTGAAGCTGAGACTTCTGCCACCGTCGCAGTGGGGTGGCTTGCTTTCGGCGCCGGAGTTGACGGCCGCCTTTGTGCGTCCGAACGATCCAGCGATCGATACTGTGCTGCACGATGCCGGCAGCCGGCTCGCTACTGCGGGCCGCAGTTCGGCCATTGATGGCTATAGTTCGGGCAAGCGGGAACGGGTCTGGGAGCTGGCCTCGGCGATCTGGTCGTCGCTCGCCGCGCAGGCAATCGTCTATGTCCTGCCGCCGGCAAGCTTCGAGCGCTCCGGCCAGAAGGTCCGCAGCCCCGGCGATATCCTGGAGCGCAAGACCGGCACCTGCTTCGATCTGACGCTGCTGTTTGCAGCCTGCCTCGAGCAGGCAGGGCTCAATCCTCTGGTCGTGCTGACCCAGGGCCATGCCTTCGTCGGCCTCTGGCTGAAGAAGGAGGAATTCCCGTCCGTCGCGGTCGATGACGTCCAGGTCCTGCGCAAGCGGCGCGATCTCGACGAACTGATCTTCATCGAGACGACCTTGCTGACCAGCAATCAGCCGCCGCGCTTTGCGGCGACCGTCGCGTCGGGCGCTGCGCAGTTGGACGAGGGAGCGACCGCGGCACTCGAAGTCGCGATCGACATTCGCCGGGCACGGATGATGCAAATCCGCCCGCTTGACCTTGGCGACGGCGCCGCTGGCCGCGTCGAGGCGGGCGCAGGACGGGCGGTCGCCGATGTCGGCCTCGACGTTGCGCCGGACTTCGGCGAGGACGGGTCGGCCCCGGCCGACGAAGGTCAGGCGGTCGACCGGCTGGAACGCTGGAAGCGGCGTCTTCTCGATCTGTCGCTGCGCAACAAGCTGCTGAACTTCAAGGACACGACCAAGGCGATCGGCCTGGAGTGCCCTGATCCGGCGCGACTGGAAGACATGCTGTCCGACGGCATCGACTTCAAGCTGCTGCCGCGCAGTGCGATGCTGGTCGAGGGCGATCAGCGCGATGCCCAGTTGTTTCAGGACCGGATGCATGACGATGGGCGCCGCCTTTTCGTCATGGGCGCGATGGAAAAGAAGGAACTGCACACGCTCAGTCCGCCTGCCGATCTGGAACGCCGCCTGACCGAGCTCTATCGGCTGTCCCGCACCGCCTTCGAGGAAGGTGGCGCGAATATCCTCTTCCTCGCCCTCGGCTTCCTGAAATGGACCCAAAAGGACGGCTCGGCCACGGTCCATCGCGCGCCCTTGCTGCTGATACCGGTCGCCCTCGACAGGAAGAGCGTGCGCGCCGGCTTCCGCATGCGACTCCACGAAGACGACGCGCGCTTTAACCCGACTCTTTTGCAGATGCTGCGGCAGGATTTCGAGTTGCGCCTGCCGGGCCTCGAAGGCGATCTGCCGCTCGACAAGTCGGGCCTGGACGTCGCCCGCATCTGGCGCAGCGTACGCGAAGCGGTCGTCGACATGAAGGGCTGGGAGGTTACGACCGATGTCGTGCTCTCGACCTTCTCCTTCACGAAGTTCCTGATCTGGAAGGATCTGGTCGACCGGGTCGACGTGCTGAAGAAGAACCCTGTCGTGCGCCATCTGATCGATACGCCCAAGCACAGCTATGGCGATGACATGTCGTTCCCCGCGCCCGAGGAGATCGACGCCGTTCATCCGCGCGACGTCTTCGCACCGCTGTCTTCGGATTCCTCGCAGCTTTCGGCCGTTCTGGCGGCAGGCCAGGGCACCGACTTCGTCCTGTTCGGACCGCCCGGAACGGGCAAGAGCCAGACGATCGCGAACATGATCGCCCATGGCCTGGCGCTGGGAAAGACGGTGCTGTTCGTGGCGCAAAAGACTGCGGCGCTTGAGGTGGTGCAGCGCCGTCTGCGCGATATCGGCCTCGGCGAGTATTGCCTCGAGGTTCATTCAACCAAGGCACAGAAGTCGCAGGTCCTCGGCCAGCTCAAAGCGGCCTGGCACGAACGCGCCAAGCCGTCTGCCGACGATTGGCAGGATGCGACCGGCGAGCTTTCGTCACTGCGCGACGAACTGAACGCGCTGGTCAGCGCGCTGCATCGCCGCCGCCCCAACGGCATCAGGGCCTATGAAGGCTTCGGCCAGGTGGTCGCGGCGCGCGGCCGGTTCGCCGATCTTCGCTTCGACTGGGCGCATCACGATCATCCCGAAGCGGAGCGTCTCGCACTGCGCCGGCTTTGCCGCGACATGAGCACGATGCTCAAGACGATCGGCGATCCCGTCCACCATCCTTTGCGCGGACTCGGGCCAGCCGAATGGAGTCCGCTCTGGCAGCGTGAGTTCGCCGCGGCGATCGCTGCGGCGGTGGACAGCATGGCGCCGCTCCGCGACGCCGGTTCGGCCCTGACGACGGCCCTCGGTCTGCCTTCCAAAAGCGATCGCGCCGCCATGGCGGCGCTGGCTCGGTTATGCGCCGTCATCGGAACGCCGGGTGCCGAAGCGGCCTTGGCCCTGCTGGATGCGGATCTCGATGCCATGGATCAGGCGTTGATCGCGCTTGCCGCCCTTCAGCAGCGTGCGGCAAAAGCCCAGACGGGAATGCAGGGCAGTTACCGGCCCTCGGTTTTCGGGCAGGATTTGCGCGCGCTGCTGGCCGAATGGAGCGCCGCATCGGCAACGAATTTCCTCTTCCGTGCCGGCCGATTGCGCAAGGTGCGACTGGCGTTGCAGCCCTTCGCCGTCACGCCCCCGCCGGAAGAGGTCAGCTGCGATCTTGTCCGACTGATCGAAATTGGCGAGATCGCGCGCGAGGGCGAGACGCTTGCGCCGATCCTGCGGCCGCTTGGCGCGGCCGCCGCGGGGCTGGAGACGGATATCACACGTTGCGCCGAACTGATCGCAGGGTCTCGCGCGCTGCGCGAGACCCTGGGCGAAGCGGTAAAGGCGCTCGGCACCCCGACGCCCGACCTCATCGCGCGGCTGGGCGGTGACGACGTGCGCACAGCCGGCAACCGCTTCGGCGACGCGTGGCAGGCGGCGAACGCCGCGCTCTCGAAGGTCACGCACCTGGCTGTTGCCGACCCGACGGACGGGCCCGCCGGAGAGGACTGGCTGGAGTCGTCGCGCGTCAGGATGCAGCGCTGGGCAGGGGCGCTGAACCGATCGCAGGCCTGGTGTCAGTGGGCCGCCCTCTCGGCGCAGGCCAATGCCAAGGGGCTCCAGGCCCTGACCGGAGCCGTCGAGATCGGCCTGGTGCCGCCGGCCGAGATGGAGCTGGGGTTCGACATTGCCTACGCCCGCGGGTGGACCGACGACATCGTCACCCACGATCCGATCCTGCGGAGTTTCCTGCCCGTCCGCCATGAAGCGACGATCGAACGCTTCCGCAAGGCGGATGACCGGGTGCGTGAATTGACCAAGCGCATTGTGCGCGCCCGGCTGGCCGGCGGCGTACCCGCCCCATCCGCCTTCGGCAGCGACGCCGAATGGGGCGCACTGTCGCGGGAGATCGCGAAGAAGAGCCGGCACCTGCCGCTGCGCCAGCTGTTCGGCCAGATTCCCGGCGCGCTGACGCGTCTGACACCCTGCGTCATGATGAGCCCGCTGTCGATCGCCCAGTTCCTGCCGCCCGGCAGCAAGCCGTTCGACCTGGTGATCTTTGACGAGGCGTCGCAGATCCCGGTCTGGGATGCGATCGGGGCCATCGCACGCGGACGTCAGGTGGTGATTGTCGGTGACCCGGAGCAGTTGCCGCCGACCAGTGTCGGCGAGCGCGGCGTCGACGACGTGGAGGACGGCACCGATGTCGAGGACCAGGAGAGCATTCTCGACGAGTGCCTCGCCTCCAACATCCGCCCCTTGCGCCTCGATTGGCACTATCGCAGCCGCTACGAAAGCCTGATCGCGTTCTCGAACCGGGAATATTACAAAGGGAGGCTGGTCACCTTCCCCTCGCCGGTGACATCGGACCGCGCCGTGCATTATGTGCACGTCCCTGACGGCGTCTATGAGCGCGGAAAGGGCCGCGTGAACCGGGCCGAGGCAGCGGCGGTCGTGGACGAAGTGGTCCGCCGCCTCCAGGATCCGGCTTTCACCGTGAAGCGGCAGTCGCTCGGTATCGTCACCTTCAACGGCGAGCAGCAGCGGCTGATCGAGAACCTGCTGGACCAGGCGCGTGCGGCCAATCCCGAAATCGAGAAATTCTTCTACGGCGATCAATGGCACGAGCCGGTCATCGTCCGGAACCTGGAGAATGTGCAGGGCGACGAGCGCGACATCATCTTCTTCTCTGTCGCGGTTGCACAGACAGACTCCGCGCGGCCGGTAAGGACGATTTCCTCGCTCCAGAACGCCGGCGGGCATCGGCGGCTGAACGTCGCGATCACCCGCGCGCGGCAGGAGATGGCGGTGTTCGCGACGCTGCGGGCCGACCAGATCGCATCCGACAGCTCGCGCGGTGTGCAGGACTTCAAGCGCTTCCTGGAATTCGCCGAGCGAGGCCCGGCCGCCATTGCCGAAGCCTTCGCGCCCACCGGCGGCGGTACGGAATCGCCGTTCGAAGATGCCGTGAAGCACATGCTGGAAACGCGCGGCTGGCAGGTCCATACGCAGATCGGCGTTTCGGGGTTCCGCATCGACCTCGGCATTGTCGATCCCGATGCCCCGGGGCGCTACCTCGCAGGCATCGAATGCGATGGCGCGAGCTATCACCGTTCCGCCACAGCGCGCGACCGTGACCGGCTGCGCGAGGCGGTGCTGACGCAGCTGGGCTGGCGCATCCGCCGCGTCTGGAGCACCGATTGGTGGATGGATGCCGATGCGGCGTTCGACCGCCTGCAGACGCAGCTTGAAGACGACCTCGCCGCAAGCCGTGCCGCTGAAGCCGTGACGGAGGAGATCGAAATCCCTGTTGACGAGCCTTCGCCAAGCAGCCCCGCCGAGTCCACGATCTCGGGGGCCGAGGCGGACGATGGGGATGCTCCGGAGACGGAGGTTCTCGAAAACGATGGCCAGTCGGTTCAGCAACCTCTCTATGCCCGCACCGTGTCAAGCGGCGCCGACGCCCCCGTGGCGCCTGTCCAATACATGCAGGCAGACTTGGCTGCCGCCGGCTTCGCCCCTGACGCCAAGCTCTTTTATGATGTCAGCTATCGCTCGGAGCTCCGGCGAATGGTCAGTCATGTGATCGACCTTGAAGGCCCGATCTTCGAGGATGTTCTCGTTTCACGGATCGCGCGCGCGCATGGATTTCAGCGGGCGGCAGGACGCATTCGGGAGCTGGTCATCGGCGCAGCGGGGGAGAGGCACCAGCGATCGTCGGAGGATGATCGGGCCGTCCTCTGGCCGGCAGATGCTGACGTCGTCGAACGTGTCCCCTACCGGGCAAGCGTGAACCGCGATCACGGCGATATTCCGCTTGCGGAGCTCGCCGGTCTGGCCGCGCTGCATGCCCAAGCCGGCGTCAGCCTCGACGAGGTTACGCGGTTGATGGCGCGCGATCTTGGCCTCGCCAAGCTGCGAGAACAGGCGCGCAACCGCCTGGAAAGCGTTGCCCGTCGAGTCTTGACGGGCTGAAAGCCGTCGCTCCTCGCGCGAAACGCTCCCGCCGCGCCAAGGATTGATCTAGATCAACGGCAGCCTCGGCCGCTTCTGTAACGTTTGAGTATTACTCAAACTGACAGAGCCCGCGGGAGGGAACCCATGAACGCCGCAGTCGCAAAAAAGGCCTTTGATTTCGACCCCGAGAACCTCCGCCGCCGGTATGTGGAGGAACGCGACAAGCGTCTGCGCCCGGAAGGGAACGAGCAGTATATCGGCGTTGAGGGCCGCTTCGCGCATTTCATGGACGACCCCTACGTCGATCCGGGCTTCACCCGGGCGCCGCTCGCCGATGAGGTCGACGTCATCATCGTCGGTGGCGGATTTGCCGGCCTGTTCGCCGGAGCGCGGCTCAGGGAGGCCGGCGTCAAGTCGATCCGTATCATCGAGAAGGCCGGCGATTTCGGCGGCACCTGGTATTGGAACCGCTACCCCGGCTGTGCCTGCGACGTGGAGAGCTACATCTATCTCCCGCTGCTGGAAGAGACGGGCTATATGCCCAAGCGCAAATACGCGCCGGCCCCGGAGATCATGGAGCATTGCCGGCGGATCGGGCGACATTTCGGCCTCTACGACCACGCCTGCTTCCAGACACAGGTCACCAGCATGACCTGGGATGCTACAGCCGCACGCTGGCGCGTGAAGACCGATCGTGGCGACGACATGCGGGCCCGGTTCGTGATCGTCGGCCCCGGTCCGCTCAACCGCCCCAAGCTGCCCGGTATCCCCGGCATCGACACGTTCAAAGGGCACGCCTTCCACACGAGCCGTTGGGACTATGCCTATACCGGCGGAGGCCCGGAAGGGAATCTGGCGAAGCTGGCCGACAAGCGGGTGGGAATCATCGGCACGGGCGCTACCGCGATCCAGTGCATTCCGCATCTTGGGGCTTCGGCCAAGCAGCTCTATGTCTTCCAGCGCACGCCGTCGGTGGTCGACGTCCGGAACGATCGCGAGACCGACCCGGCCTGGGCGAAGGCGCTGACGCCGGGCTGGCAGCGGCGGCGCCAGGTCAACTTCGACTCGCTCATCGCCGGCATTCCGGTCGAAGACGATCAGGTCGGCGACGGCTGGACGGAGATATTCCGCACGGTCTTCTCGCTTGCCAAGGCACCCGGCGGCACCGGGACCGCCGACCTGGAGGAACTGCGCCAGCTTGCCGACTTCCAGAAGCTGGAGCAGATCCGGGCCAGGGTGGACGCGGTGGTCAAGGACCCCGCGACAGCAGAGGCGCTGAAGCCCTGGTACAACATGTTCTGCAAGCGGCCGTGCTTCCATGACGATTATCTGGAGACGTTCAATCGGCCCAACGTAACGCTTGTCGACACGGCCGGGCGGGGCGTTGAACGCCTCACTGAGCACGGCGTCGTCGCAAACGGCAAGGAGTACGAGGTTGACTGCCTGGTCTTCGCCACCGGCTTCGAGGTCGGAACCGACTATACGCGGCGCGCCGATTTTGAAGTGCGCGGACGAGACAGCCTCTCGCTCACCGACCGCTGGAAGGGCGGCGTGAAATCGCTGCACGGAATGCAGACCCGGGGCTTCCCGAACTTCTTCATCATTGGCGGCGCCCAATCCGGCGTCACGGTCAACATTCCGCTGACCGCGGACGAACAGGCCAAGCACATCGCCCACGTCATCAGCACGGGCATGTCGCGGCAGGTTCGCTCGATCGAAATCAGCGAGGCCGCGGAGAATGCCTGGCAAGCCGAGATGGCCGCCAAGGCGGTCAATCGCGACAAGTTCTTCACCGAATGCACGCCCGGGTACTACAACGGCGAAGGCAAACCTGAAGACGGAGCGTTCTTCAGCGGCATCTATGGCGGCGGGCCGTTCGAGTACATGCGCCTGCTAGAGGATTGGCGGGCGAACGGTGGCCTTGGCCGAGATGAAGTCCTGACTGCGGAGTAGCACCGCGCGGGGTACCGTCCGCGAAGCGTCGTCAATTCGAGTGGCGCGGGGCGAGCTTTTATCACGGATGGAAGGCGGCGGTCAGACGCCGCCTTCGTCTGTTTCGGATGCAGCTCGATGGGGGTGCCGTATGCAGCTTCGGCCAGACGGTCCTCAGCGGTTCGCCTGTGGGGGGAAGCCAGCGGGCGCAGCCGTCATGATCTGCACACGCCCGGCCGCGTGACGTTCGTCAACTGCAAGGCAGGCCCCGGCAACGGAACTGGGTGAGGCATGTCAATGAAACTCGCGACTCGTCCGCCCATGCTGGCACCAATCCCAAGGGGCCAGATGTCTACATGACGAACCCGCAACTGAGTGGCAGCCAAACGCGCGCGCTTGGCCTTTCGACTTTTGCCTTTACGGCCTGCTTTGCCGTCTGGACGATCTTTTCGATCATAGGGATCCAGATAAAGAACGACCTCGGCCTGAGCGAAACGCAGTTCGGCCTGCTTGTCGGGGCGCCGGTCCTGACCGGCTCCATCATCCGGCTCGCCCTGGGAATCTGGACCGATCAGGTCGGCGGCCGGCTGGTCCTGACGCTGGTGATGCTTGCTGCGGCCGTCGCAACGGCCCTTCTCACCTTCGCGTATGACTATCCAACCTTCCTCCTGGCCGCGCTCGGCGTCGGTATTGCCGGCGGCTCATTCTCCGTCGGGGTGGCATATGTGTCCCGCTTCTTCCCGGCCGGACGGCAGGGCATGGCGCTCGGTTTCTTCGGGATGGGCAATGTCGGCGCGGCCGTAACCAAATTTGCCGCACCTGCCGTGATGGTGGCCTATGGCTGGCAGACGGTCGCATATAGCTGGGCGGCCATCCTCGGCGCGTTGGCAGTCATCTTCTATCTCACGGCAGAGGAAGATCCCGATCTCCGGGAGCGCCGGGCGGCCCGCAGGCCTGCGGAAAGCTTCTGGTCCCAGCTTGCGCCGCTCAAGCGCATCCAGGTCTGGCGCTTTGCCCTCTATTACTTCTTCGTGTTCGGCGCCTTCGTGGCCCTGGCGCTCTGGCTGCCGCGCTACCTGATCGGGGTCTACGGGTTCGATATCCAGACGGCCGGCATGATCGCTGCAGCCTATTCCATACCGGCCTCGATCTTCCGCGCCTATGGAGGGGTGCTGTCCGATCGCTACGGCGCGCGCCGCGTCATGTATTGGACGTTCCTCGTTTCCATCGTCTGTCTCTTCATCCTCTCCTACCCGCCGACGTCCTATACGGTCAGCGGCGTCGGCGGCCCGGTCAGCTTCCACCTGGAGACCTCTCCAGTCGCCTTCGTCGTCATCGTCTTCGTCCTGGGCTTCTTCATGTCGCTCGGGAAGGCGGCGGTGTTCAAGCACATCCCCGTCTACTATCCGGACCGGGTCGGCGCTGTCGGCGGTCTGGTCGGCATGATCGGCGGACTCGGCGGGTTCGTGCTGCCGATTCTCTTCGGCGTCGCGAACGACCTCGTCGGTGTCTGGCAGAGCTGCTTCATGCTGCTCTTTGCGCTGACCGCCGTCGCGCTCGTGTGGATGCACCTCTCCATCCGCGCCATGGAGCGCGCCACCGTCGGCGAGGCACTCGATCAGCTTCCGCAACTACCCGAGATGCACGACGTGCACGACCCGGTGCGGGCACGTTCGATGGCCGGCCACGTCATCAGCGACTGGAATCCGGAAGATGCACAGCAATGGGGATCCAGAGGGCGTGCCATAGCGCGCCAGAATCTGTGGATCTCGATTCCGTCGTTGCTGTTGTCGTTCGCGGTCTGGATGGTCTGGTCGGTGGTCGTCGCAAAGCTGCCGTCGATCGGGTTTGCCTATTCGACCGACCAGCTCTTTTGGCTTGCGGCCCTTCCGGGACTCTCCGGGGCGACACTGCGGATATTCTACTCGTTCATGGTGCCGATCTTCGGCGGCCGCTTGTGGACGACGCTGGCAACGTGGTCTCTGCTCATTCCGGCGGTCGGCATCGGAATGGCCGTGCAGAGCCCGTCCACGCCCTATGTGATATTCCTGGGGTTGGCGCTGCTCTGCGGCTTCGGCGGCGGAAACTTCGCCTCCTCGATGGCCAACATCTCGTTCTTCTATCCGCGCGCCGAGAAGGGCAACGCCCTTGCCCTCAATGCAGGCCTCGGAAATCTCGGCGTCAGCGTGGTCCAATTCGCCGTGCCTCTCGTCATAACCACGTCCGTGTTCGGATGGCTGGGCGGCGCGCCTCAGACGACCGCGGCCGGCGGCACGCTCTGGCTCCAGAATGCCGGCTTCATCTTCGTGCCGTTCATCATCGCATCCGCGTTCGCGGCCTGGTTCGGGATGAACGACCTGACGAGCGCCAAGGCATCGTTTGCTGAGCAGGCTGTCATCTTCGAACGCAAGCACACCTGGATCATGTGCTGGCTGTATACCGGCACCTTCGGTTCGTTCATCGGCTTCTCGGCCGGCTTCCCGCTGCTGTCGAAGACGCTTTTCCCCGGTGTCGATGCCCTCGCCTTTGCGTTCCTTGGCCCTCTCGTGGGCGCCCTGTCGCGGTCTTTCACCGGATGGGTATCGGACCGCTGGGGCGGCGCGCGCGTAACGCTGATCGTATTCGTGGCGATGGCGGCCGGCACGCTGGCGGCACTCTATTTCGTCGCCAACCGCGATGCGCCCGGCGCGTTCTGGGGCTTCCTCGCCACCTTTGTGTTCCTCTTCTTCGTCACCGGGGTCGGCAACGCCTCCACGTTCCAGATGATCCCGGCCATCATGGGTGCGGAGATGAAGCGGCTGATGCCGGCCGCCGACGAAGCGGAGCGGCGCCGTCAGGCAGAGAAGGAAGCGGCGGCGATCATCGGCTTCACATCGGCCATTGCCGCGTACGGCGCCTTCTTCATTCCGAAGAGCTTCGGGTCATCCATTGCGCTGACCGGCGCAGCCGATGCGGCACTGTGGGGGTTCCTCGGATTCTACCTGAGCTGCATTGCGGTGACGTGGTTCTACTACACCCGGCGCGGCTGCATATTGAATCCGGCCACGCGCATCGGTGCCCCGGCCACGGCTTGATGCCAGAGCCCGGCCCGGGCGCGAGGAGCATCTGCGCTTGATAAGCCCGGACCGAAGAGCGGGTCCGGGCACAATCGCGGCGGCACAGAAGGGGGCGTTGCCGCGGATGCGGCATCAGCTCGATCGGGCTCTTCGCGGGGGCGGGCTCAGAAGTCGAGCGTTTCGACGAAGGTTCCTGCGACCGCCGAGGGAGCGTTCGGCCGCCGGCGCACCAACAGGCCGGTCTGGGCCAAGGCCGATTGCGCGCTGGAGTCGCGGTTTGCGAGAACCTCGACAGCATCCTCCCTGGGCCGCGCGCAGAGCAGGAGGTCGAAGTCGCTCGTCGGTTCGAGCTCCGTCGCCAATGGCGCCTTCCGCCACCGCAGAGCGGAGCGCGGGCTGAGTCCGCAAAGCCCGCAAAGCAGCGGGGCAAGAAACAAGCGTGCGGCAACCAGTGCGGCGACCGGATTGCCGGGGAGGCCCAGTACCAAGGTCCCATGCGCGCTGCCGAACCAGGTGGGCTTGGCGGGCCGCATCCGTACCTTGGAAAAGGAGATGTCCAGATCGGGGCCGAACATGGTGCGGGCGTAGTCGCGTTCACCGACCGATGCGCCTCCGATCACGATCACAATATCCGCGCGCTCCGCCGCCACTTTGGCAGCGGACCGCAGGGAAGCCGGTTCGTCGCGCAGCAGCGAGTGGACCGTCGGTTTGGCGCCGAACAGGCGCGCGAGTGCGCTCACCCCGACCGATACGCTGTCAGGAATCGTCTCAGGACTCGCGCCAGTCATGCCGGGAGGCCGCAATTCATCGCCGGTTGCAAGGATCGAAACCTTGGGTCTGGCAAAGACCTCCAGCTCGGCAAGATCCGCTGCGGCGGCTGCGACAAGGCACCCAGGGGTGAGTGTCGTTGCCGTTGGAACCAGGATATCCCCGGCCCTGAAATCCGAGCCGCGGGATCGGACGTGGGGCTTGCCGCCGGCCGTCGTGACGACGACGACCGCGCCGTCCGCCCGCACCTCCTCCTGGAGCACCACGCGATCCGCCCCGGGCGGCAGGGGTGCGCCGGTAAACACCCTGGCGGCTGTGCCCGGTACAAGCGCGCCGGCGGCGGGCTCACCGGCGAAAGTTCGCCCGGCCAGCCTCAGCAAGGCAGGAAGACTCTTCAGGTCGTCACTGCGCACCGCGTAGCCGTCCATGGCCGAAACGTCGCTCGCAGGCGCGGTTCGCCGCGCGATCGCCGGCCGCGCGAGGACACGGCCGCCGGCGTCTTCCAGCCTGACGCGCTCGGTGGGGCCGGGCGCGGCGCGGCAGGCAACGATGTCGAGCGCTTGGTCGAGGGATACCATCGCGCGGACGGCATCCGCGGTCGCCGCGGCGGGGCCGTCCGACAGTTTTCCGCGCAGGATCGCATACCGCTTCATTTCGGATTCCCCTGACGAGGAAGCATCGGCTTGATCGGATCGCGGCCATCGATGAGCGGATCGAACGGAAACGCGCCGCGCGCGGCCGCCAGGTCCTCGACAATGAGCGTGTCGCCTTCGATGCGCAGGCCGTGGCGCGCAAGGGTGGGCAAGGCCCGCGAGAGCGTCTCCCGGGTCATACCGAGTTGGGACGCGATGTGGCGCTTCTCGACCGGAAGGCGCATCCGCGCTTCTCCGGGGTGGCGCAGCGCCAAAGCGACGAGGAAGCTGCCGATCCTCTCTTCGGCCGACCGCAAGCGCACCGCCTTTGCCAGCTTCATCTGGCGGCGGAACTGCGTTGCCTGGGACGCGAGAACGGCCAGGCATAGAGCATGATCCCGGGCAACGGCACTTCGGAAGGCATCAGCCTGGATCAGCAGGAGGGTCGCCTCGTCGCGGACCCGTGCCCGCACCAGATAGGGTAGCTCGCCGAGGACAGCCGCGGGCAAGACAAGATCGACCGGCTGTAGCACCTCGACCAGGGTCTCCTCGCTGTCGCGAACGGCCAGCAATTCGATCGTCCCGGCCAACAGCATTTGGCAGAACCCCGGGGTCTCGGCCTGCTCGAAGATCTGTGCGCCCTTCGGCAGGCGCAGAACGACTGACCGTTCGGCGAGTAGGGACAGTGTGTCTGTAGACACACCGCTCAGCCAATCAATCGCCTGCATGGCTTCAAGCGCCGAGGCGCCGGACGGCAAGGACAGGGGTTGGGCAGAGGCCTGATACATATCCTCGATGCCTCTCTGGGGAGGCGTGACAAAAGTCACGCGGTTATAGACGACTCTTCCTCCCTGTCCGTTGACGCAAATCAATGAGTCCTGAGCGGGGATTGCCCATGGTGGCCGTCGCCCGACCAGCGACAGGACCGCCGGATGAGTCACACACTCGACCGTCTCACCTTCTTCAGACGGAGGAAGGAGAGCTTCTCGGATGGCCATGGGTTCGTGAATGATGCGGACCGGTCATGGGAACAAGCCTATCGGAACCGGTGGCAGCACGACAAAATCGTCCGCTCGACGCACGGTGTGAACTGCACCGGGTCCTGCTCGTGGAAGATTTACGTCAAGGGCGGGATCGTCACCTGGGAAACGCAGCAGACCGACTATCCCAGGACGCGTCCTGACTTGCCCAACCACGAGCCGCGCGGCTGCGCGCGCGGGGCGAGCTATTCCTGGTATCTGTATTCGGCCAATCGGGTGAAATACCCGCTCATTCGTTCACGCCTTCTCAAGCTGTGGCGAGAGGCGCGCGCGACGAAGGCGCCGGTGGCCGCGTGGGCCGCGATCCAGGCCAATGCCGAGAAGCGCGCGTCATACACTTCCGTGCGCGGCTCAGGCGGCTTCGTGCGCGCTACCTGGGATGAGGTCACGGAGATCATCGCGGCCGCGAATGCCCATACGATCAAGACATGGGGGCCGGATCGCATTTTCGGCTTCTCTCCGATTCCCGCCATGTCGATGCTGTCCTACGCGGCCGGAGCGCGGTATCTCCAACTCATCGGCGGCGTGTGCGGCTCGTTCTACGACTGGTATTGCGACCTTCCGCCCGCATCTCCGCAGACCTGGGGCGAGCAGACCGATGTCGCGGAAAGTGCCGACTGGTTCAATTCCGGCTTCCTGATCCTGTGGGGCTCGAACGTCCCGCAGACGCGCACGCCGGATGCCCATTTCTACACCGAGGCGCGCTATCGCGGCGCCAAGTCCGTCGTGATCTGCCCCGACTATTCGGAGGCATCCAAATTCGCTGACCTTTGGCTGTCGGTGAAGCAGGGAACCGACGCGGCGCTGGGTCTCGCCATGGGGCACGTCATCCTCAACGAATTCCACGTTCAGAGGCAGGTTCCCTATTTCCGCGACTATCTGCGCAAGTACAGCGATCTCCCGATGCTGGTCCGCCTGGTCGAGCAGGACGGCGCCTACGTGCCAGAGCGGCTGTTGCGGGCTTCGGATTTCGACGAGTCCCTGGGCGAGACCAACAATCCGGACTGGAAGGCCGTCGCCGTAGACGAGCATTCCGGCGCGATCGTCGTCCCCAACGGATCGATCGGCTTCCGCTGGGGCGAGGACGGAAAGTGGAATCTCGAGGAGAAGGACGCGTCCGGCCGCGAAGTGCACCTTCGGCTCGGCCTCAAGGACGTGCACGATGACGTCGCCGGCGTGCGGTTTCCGTATTTCGGAGGCTCGGCGAGCAACGGATTCGCGGCGACGGCGCATCCCGCCGTGCTCGTGCGCAACGTTCCGGTAAAGCGTGTCCGGCTGCGCGAGGGCGATGCTCTCGTCGCCTGCGTCTACGACCTGTTCCTGGCCAATTACGGCGTCGATCAAGGCTTCGGCGGCGATTCCATGCCGTCGGGCTACGACGACAACCAACCCTACTCGCCTGCCTGGGCCGAGGCGATCACCTCGGTTCCGCGCGAGCAGATCATCGCGGTCGCGCGCGGCTTCGCCGACAACGCGGAACGGACCGGCGGCAAGTCGATGATCATCATCGGCGCGGCGATGAACCACTGGTTCCATATGGACATGAATTACCGCGCCGCCATCAACATGCTGGTGATGTGCGGTTGCGTGGGCCAGTCCGGAGGCGGCTGGTCGCACTATGTCGGACAGGAGAAGCTGAGGCCGCAATCCGGCTGGGCGCCGCTCGCCTTTGCAACGGACTGGATCCGTCCGCCCCGCCAGCAGAACTCCACGTCCTTCTTCTACGCGCACACCGATCAGTGGCGCTATGAGACCCTATCGTCTGACGAAATCGTCTCGCCGACGGCGCCTGCCGGGGATTGGACGGGCGCTCTCATCGACTTCAACGCGAAGGCCGAACGGATGGGCTGGCTGCCGTCGGCGCCGGCGCTGGCCACCAATCCGCTCGAGGTTGCGAAGTCGGCGGCGGCAGCGGGGCTGGACCCGAAGACTCACGCGCTCGAGCAGCTGAAGAGCGGCTCCCTTAAGATGTCGTGCATGGACCCGGACGATCCGCGGAACTGGCCCCGCAACATGTTCGTCTGGCGCTCCAACCTCCTCGGCTCTTCGGGCAAAGGGCACGAGTATTTCCTGAAGCATTTGCTCGGCGCCGCTCATGGCGTCCAGGGCAAGGACCTCGGCGAGACCGGAGGCAGAAAGCCGAACGACGTCGCATGGCGGGACAATGCGCCCGAGGGCAAGCTCGACCTGCTCGTGACGCTCGACTTCCGCATGTCGACCACCGCGGTCTACTCCGACATCGTTCTGCCGACGGCCACCTGGTACGAGAAGAACGATCTCAACACGTCCGACATGCATCCCTTCATCCACCCGCTTGGAGCGGCCGTGGACCCCGCTTGGGAGGCGCGTTCCGACTGGGAGATATTCAAGTCGATCGCCAAGACGTTCTCCTCTGTCTGTCCCGAGGTTCTCGGCGTCGAAAAAGACGTGGTGCTGACCCCCATCATGCACGACAGCGCCGGGGAACTCGCCCAGGCGCTGGATGTGCGCGACTGGTCGGCGGGCGAGTGCGAAGCGATCCCGGGCAAGACGATGCCCCAGATCACCGTCGTCGAGCGCGACTATCCCGGCACGTTCCAGCGCTTCACGTCGCTCGGTCCGCTGCTGGCCACGGCGGGCAACGGCGGCAAGGGCATCGGCTGGGCCACCGGCCATGAGGTGGACCTGCTGAAGGCCCTGAACGGACAGGTCGGCGACGGGCCCACGAAAGGGCTCGCGAAGATCGAGACGGACATCCACGCGTGCGAAGCTGTGCTGATGCTCGCGCCGGAAACGAACGGCGAGGTCGCGGTCAAGGCGTGGCACGCGCTCGAGAAGCAAACCGGCCGCGAACATGCCCATCTGGCCAAGCCGAAGGAAGACGAGAAGATCCGGTTCAACGACCTCGTGGCACAGCCGCGCAAGATCATCACCTCGCCGATCTGGTCCGGCATCGAGAGCGAACACGTCTGCTACAATGCGGGCTACACGAACGTCCATGAGTTGATACCCTGGCGCACGCTGACAGGGCGCCAGCAGCTCTATCTCGATCATTTGTGGATGCGGGTCTTCGGCGAGGCGCTGTGCGTCTATCGTCCGCCGGTCGATCTGAAGACGACCCACGTCAAGGGCAAGAAGCCCAACGGCGAGACCGAGATCGTCCTCAACTTCATCACCCCGCACCAGAAGTGGGGCATTCACTCGACCTATTCCGACAACCTTCTCATGCTGACCCTCAATCGCGGTGGGCCGGTCGTCTGGATCTCGGAGATCGATGCCCGCAAGGCCGGCATCACCGACAATGACTGGATCGAGGTCTTCAACGCCAACGGCGCGCTCACCGCGCGCGCGGTGGTCTCGCAGCGCATCCGCGAGGGAACGACCTTCATGTACCACGCACAGGAGAAGATCGTGAATACGCCGGGCTCCGAGATCACCGGTCAACGCGGCGGCATCCACAACTCGTGCACGCGTGCAGTGCTGAAGCCGACGCACATGATCGGCGGGTACGCACAGTTCGCCTACGGCTTCAACTATTACGGCACGGTCGGCTCGAACCGAGACGAGTTCGTCATAGTACGGAAGATGAAGTCGGTCGATTGGCTCGAAGGCGCGAAGACCAGCAGGGAGGTCGCCTGATGAAGATCCGCGCCCAGGTCGGCATGGTCCTGAACCTCGACAAGTGCATCGGCTGCCACACCTGTTCGGTGACCTGCAAGAATGTTTGGACGACGCGTGAGGGTGTCGAGTATGCGTGGTTCAACAACGTCGAGACGAAGCCCGGCACGGGGTACCCCCGCGACTGGGAGAGCCAGAAGCGCTGGAACGGCGGCTGGCGGCGCAAGGCCAACGGCCAGATCGAGCCGCGCATGGGCGCCAAGTGGCGCATCCTTTCGAAGATCTTCGCCAATCCGGATCTGCCCGAAATCGACGACTACTATGAACCGTTCGATTTCGACTACGCGACGCTCCAGACCTCGCCCGAGGTGAAGGCATTTCCCACCGCGCGGCCGCGTTCGAAGATCACCGGCGAACGCATGGAGAAGATCGAGCGCGGACCGAACTGGGAAGAAATTCTCGGCGGGGAATTCTCCAAGCGCTCGGCCGACTACAATTTCGAAGGCGTCGAAGCCGCGATCTACGGCGAGTACGAAAACACCTTCATGATGTATCTCCCGAGGCTGTGCGAGCACTGCCTCAACCCGACCTGTGTCGCCGCATGTCCTTCGGGCGCGATCTACAAGAGAGAAGAGGACGGGATCGTCCTGATCGACCAGGACAAGTGCCGCGGTTGGCGGATGTGCGTCTCGGCATGCCCCTACAAGAAAATCTACTACAACTGGTCCTCCGGGAAGTCTGAGAAGTGCACATTCTGCTTCCCGCGCGTCGAAGCGGGCCAGCCGACTGTGTGCTCGGAAACCTGTGTCGGGCGCATCCGGTATCTCGGCGTTCTGCTTTACGACGCAGACGCAATCGGCGCCGCTGCTGCCGCGCCGGCCGAGAAGGATCTCTATCAGGCCCAGCTCGATCTCTTCCTCGATCCGCACGACCCCAAGGTGATTGCACAGGCGAGGGCTGACGGAATACCCGAGCCCTGGCTTGAAGCGGCCCGCCGGAGCCCCGTCTACAAGATGGCGATGGAATGGAAGGTCGCGTTCCCCCTGCATCCTGAGTACCGGACGCTACCGATGGTCTGGTACGTACCGCCCTTGTCGCCGATCCAGTCGGCAGCCGCTTCCGACGCGCTGGCAACGAACGCGGGAATGCCGGACGTCCGCTCGCTTCGCATCCCAGTGCGGTATCTTGCCAACATGCTGACAGCCGGCGATGAGGCGCCGGTCGTCACCGCGCTCGAGCGCATGATCGCGCTGCGCAGCTACATGCGGGCTAAGGTCGTAGAGGACCGCATCGACGAGCCGCTGGCCAGGAGCGTCGGCCTCACGCCGGCCGCGCTGGACGACATGTACCGCTACATGGCCATAGCCAACTACGAGGACCGCTTCGTCATTCCCACCGTTCGCCGCGAGACGAGCGAGGACGTCCAGGATCTGAAGGGGGCGTGCGGCTTCACCTTCGGCAATGGCTGCTCCGGGGGCAGTACCGAGATTGGCCTGTTCGGCCCGAAGAAGCGTTCGCGGGCCGTCAAGGTGATGGAGCTCTGAGGATGGCGCTCACCTACAAGGCGTTGGCGGTCCTGCTGCGGTACCCCGATCGCGACGTGCAGCAACTGGCGCCGGACGCCGCCGCGGCGGTCGCGGCCGAAGCGCTGGTGCCGCAGGCATTG
This sequence comes from Alphaproteobacteria bacterium, assembly GCA_020852655.1. Classification (GTDB taxonomy): domain Bacteria; phylum Pseudomonadota; class Alphaproteobacteria; order Micropepsales; family Micropepsaceae; genus JADZAI01. The sequence continues at coordinate 21,061 of JADZAI010000010.1, read as the reverse complement.
CTGCGCGCCATTGGCGCGCTCGCCGATTATCTCGGCTCCGGCGACCTCATGGACCTTCAGGAGCGGTATGTGGCGCTGTTCGACAGAACCCGATCGCTCTCGCTCAATCTGTACGAACACGTTCATGGCGAGAGTCGCGACCGGGGCCAGGCGATGGCCGCGCTGCTGGAGCTGTATCGGAGCAGGGGCCTTGACCTGACGGCCAACGAACTGCCCGACCATCTTCCGGTGTTCCTGGAGTTTCTCTCCATCCTTCCCGCCGCCGACGCGGCATCGCTGCTCGCCGAAGCGTCCTATGTCCTCGCCGCGCTGGCCGACCGCCTGAAGCGAAACGACAGCCCCTATGCGGCGCTGTTCGAAGCTCTTGTTGCGCTTGCCGACGATGCGCCCGACGAGAAGGCGCTCAAGGCGCTTCTGGAGGAAGCGGCCGACGACCCGTCGGACCTCAAGGCGCTGGACCGGATATGGGCTGAAAGCGCCGTCACGTTCGGCCCTGCGGACGCCCAGTGCCCAGGCGCCGGCACACAGGACACGAAGACGAACACGTCACGCTTGGGCAGATCGCCCCGCGCGTCGGCCGCGGCCTGAGGAGCATCGTCACATGGACCTCAACCAGATCCTCTTCGGCGTCTATCCCTATATCGCCCTGACGGTTCTCGCACTCGGCAGCGTGATCCGTTTCGACCGCGAGCAATACACCTGGCGGTCCGGCTCATCGCAGCTTCTTCGCCGCAAGCAGCTCATGGCGGGATCGGTTCTCTTTCACCTCGGGGTGCTCGTCATCTTCGCCGGTCACTTTGTCGGCCTGCTGACGCCTCTGGCGGTGTTCGACGCGATCGGGGTGACGCACGGCGCCAAGCAGATACTGGCGATGGCGGCGGGCGGCGTCGCCGGCCTGATGTGCCTGGCAGGCTGTGTTCTGCTCCTGCACCGCCGGTTGTTCGATGCCCGGATACGGAAGACGTCGAGCTTTTCCGACATAGCGATCCTGATCCTGCTGACCATGCAGCTTCTTCTCGGCCTTGCGACGATTCCACTGTCCGCCGCGCATCTCGACGGCCACGAGATGGTCAAGTTCATGAGCTGGGCGCAGGGCATCTTCACCCTTCAGCCTGGTGCCGCCGGCCATGTCGCGGACGCGCATCCCATCTTCAAGGCGCATCTCGTGCTGGGCATGACCATTCTCCTGCTCTTTCCGTTCACCCGGCTGGTTCACATGCTTTCCGCTCCGGTCTGGTATCTCGGTCGCAGAGGTTGGCAGGTCGTCCGTACACGCCGGGCGCTGCGCGCGCCCTCCGGCCCTGCCGTTCACGCCCGCGCTACGACGCAGATCGCCAAATGACCTGGCGAGGCGGCGTATTTCACGGTGTAAGGATACCGGAAGCTCTGCTCGCCGAGGAGGCTCAGAATCATCCGAGCCCCTCCATGGCAGCGGCGCGGGAAGCCGCGGGTCATGCGCTGGCGGCCAAGGCGCTGCTCCTGCACAAGGCTTCCGAACTGGGACTCGCCGGCACGCCGCAACCGGATGCGGCCGGGAGACCTCAGACCGACGAAGCCGCTCTCATACAGGCGCTCTTCGACGCAGAGCTTTCGATCGCCGTACCGAGCGAAGCAGACTGCCGGCAATTCTATGAGGCGCACAGAGATCGCTTCCGCGGCCCGATGCTGTACGAGGCCGCGCATATCCTCGTCGAACCCCGATCGCCGGATGCAGCCGGCGAGACGGATGCGGAAGCTGCCGCCGAACGCCTTGTTGCCGTTCTGGCGAAGCAGCCGGACCAGTTTGCCGCCCTTGCCCGGGTGCATTCCACATGCCCGTCCGGGGCGGTTGGCGGTTCGCTGGGCCAGCTTGTAGCGGGCGATCTGGCGCCGGAACTCGAAGCGGTACTGGCACGTCTAGCGCCCGGCGAAATTGCAGCGGCGCCCGTCAGGACGCGCTTCGGATGGCATGTTCTCAAGCTTGTGCGGCGCATCGATGGAGTGCCCGTTCCGTTCGAGTCGGTGTCGGGCAGCATTCGGGCCCATCTGGAGGAGCGCGGGCGCGCGCATGCTGCCGCGCGCTACCTCGTGCAATTGTCAGAGGAAGCCAGGTCGAGACGGATTTCGATCGAATTGAACGAGGCCGGTCATCTGGCTGGAGAGCCCGTGTGCCTCGGAGAGTTTCTCGGCGACGCCGACGCATCGGCACGCCTGCTGCCATGGCTCGATGAGGTCGATGCCGACCTCGCCCGGCGCATCCGCTCCGAAGCGCATGCAGCGGGGCTGGAAACAGAGAATTTTGTACGACAGGCGACGGCGCAGTTCGTGGACAGCGCCACCGATGAGCACTGGACACAGGTTCTGTCGGCGACGCGCGACACGCCAGACCCGGCGGTTGCCGCGCTCGGCGCGATCCTGCGGCGAGCCTCGCCGGCCGTTCGCAAGGTCACGACGATCTTTCCTCGCAGGGCTACAGGGTGAGCCGATGGTCTGGTTCTTTTCCGATTTGACGTCGCGGAGCGCGATCGCTGCGATGATGTGCCTGGCCGGCACCGCGGCAGCGGCGCCGGCACCGGACAAGCCCCCCGCAGAGGGGAAAGTCATCGCAGAAGCGCGTCTCCGCTACGAGAACGTCAGCGACGACAACTGCATCGCCTGCGCAGGCCGAAGCGCAGACGCATTTACGCTTCGGGTACGCCTCGGCTACGAAACCGCCGTCTGGCACGGCTTCAGCGCGTTGGCGGAACTCGATCAGATCTGGTCGCTGGGCGATGAGCGATACAACAGCACGCGCAACGGGCGGCTCGACCGGCCTGTCGTGGCCGACCCGGAACAGACGCGGCTGAATCGCCTCCAGATCTCCTATGCGGCGCCGTTCGACACCAAGTTCACGCTGGGACGACAGAGGCTCCTGATCGGCAATCAGCGCTTCATCGGCAATGCGGGCTGGCGCCAGCACGAGCAGACCTTCGATGCGTTCACGATCGTGAATACGTCACTGACGGGGCTGACGCTGACCTATTCCTATATCGATCGTGTGAACCGCGTTTTCGGCGACGGCGATCCCGTTCCCGCGACCGGCTCGGTCGGGGCCTTCGACAGCAACAGCCACGTTCTCCATGCGTCTTATGCCGCCACGCCGGAACTGAAGTTCGACGCCTACGCTCTCTTGCTTGACCTGGAGCAGAAAGGTCCGTCGCCCCTCGCGGCGTCCCGCTTGTCCACGGCGACATTCGGCATCCGCGCAGAGGGCAAGTTCGCCGTGGGTTCGGAGACGTTCCTTCTCTTCAACGGCGAGTTCGCGCACCAACGGGATTACGCCGACAATCCTCTGGATCTGAATCTCGACTACTGGCTTGTCGAAGGCGGCGTCACCTGGAAGGGCGTGTCGGGGCTGGTGGGCTACCAGTCCATGGATGGCGACGGGCTGGCCGGATTCTCCACGCCGCTGGGTACGCTCCATGCGTTCAACGGCTGGGCCGAGATGTTCCTGACGACGCCTGCCAACGGCCTCGACAGTACATATGCGAAGCTCACCTACAGCGTGCCCGGCGTCTTCGGGCTGAAGAATATTGGGCTGACGCTCGCGCTGTACGACTTCCGCACCCAGCGGACCGATGTGGCGCTCGGCGAGGAGTTCGATGGCCAGATCGACGTCGCCATCGACGAACATGTTTCGGCGCTCTTGAAGTATGCGAGCTACGATGGCGCGGGCCACGCCACTGCGGCCGGCGGATGGACGCCCGCCGCCGAGGACAAGGAGGTCTTCTGGGCCGCCGTATCCTACCGCTATTGATCCCAGTCCCTCAGGGCGGGTGCGCGATGTGCGTTGGGGCGCCGGGGCGAGACCGTTGACATAGGCGCCGCACGAGCGTTCCGCCCACGGAGGAACGGGCTTGGCGCCTTCGTCGGCGCCGGTGCTATCCCTCGCCGGCGAGGATGTCGCGCTTGCCCTGGTGGTTGGGGGCGGAGACGAGGCCTTCTTCTTCCATGCGCTCGATGATGCGGGCGGCGCGGTTGTAGCCGACCTGGAGACGGCGCTGGATGTAGGAGACCGAGACCTTGCGGTCGCGCAGCACGACCGCGCAGGCCTCGTCGTAGAGCTTGTCGCCCGAGCCGCCGCCGTCGTCGCCGTCGAGCAGCGAGGCGACGCCGCCGTCCTCGTCCTCGGGATCGGCGGTGACCGCCTCGACATACTCAGGGTGGCCCTGGGCCTTCAGGTGCTTCACGACCTCCTCGACCTCGGTGTCCGAGACGAAGGGCCCGTGCACGCGGCGGATGCGGCCGCCGCCGGCCATGAAGAGCATGTCGCCCTGGCCGAGCAATTGCTCGCCGCCCTGCTCGCCGAGGATGGTGCGGCTGTCGATCTTGGACGTCACCTGGAACGAGATGCGGGTCGGGAAGTTCGCCTTGATCGTGCCGGTGATGACGTCGACCGAGGGGCGCTGCGTCGCCATGATGACGTGGATGCCGGCGGCGCGGGCCATCTGCGCGAGGCGCTGGACCAGCGCTTCGATCTCCTTGCCGGCGACGATCATGAGGTCGGCCATCTCGTCGATGATGACGACGATGAAGGGCAGGGGCGCGAGGTCGAGCCGCTCTTCCTCGTAGATCGGCTCACCGGATTCGCGGTCGAAGCCGGTCTGCACGGTGCGCTTCAGTTGTTCGCCCTTGGCGGCGGCCTTCTTCACGCGCTCATTGAAGCCGTCGATGTTGCGGACGCCGAGCTTCGCCATCTTGCGATAGCGGTCTTCCATCTCGCGCACCGCCCATTTGAGGGCGACGATCGCCTTCTTGGGCTCGGTCACGACCGGCGCCAGGAGATGCGGGATGCCTTCGTAGATCGACAATTCCAGCATCTTGGGGTCGATCATGATGCAGCGGCACTGATCCGGCTTCAGGCGATAGAGCAGCGACAGGATCATCGTGTTGATGCCGACCGACTTGCCCGAGCCGGTCGTGCCGGCGATCAGGAGATGCGGCATGCGGGCGAGGTCGGCGAAGACGGGTGCGCCGGAAATGTCCTTGCCGAGGGCCAGGGCGAGCGCGGACGTGGTGTTCTCGTATTCGTTGGCGGCGAGGAGTTCGCGCAGGTAGACGGTCTCGCGGCGCCGGTTCGGCAGTTCGATGCCGATGACGTTGCGGCCCGGCACGACGGCGACGCGGGCGCTGACGGCGCTCATCGAACGCGCGATGTCGTCGGCGAGGCCGATGACGCGCGAGGCCTTGATGCCGGCGGCGGGCTCCAGTTCGTACATCGTGACGACCGGGCCGGGGCGAACGGCGTTGATGACGCCGCGGACGCCGAAATCGCCGAGCACCTGCTCCAGCATGCGGGCATTGGCTTCCAGGGCGTCGTCGCTGTCGCGCACGACCTCGCCCGTCGCCTTCGGCTTGGCGAGCACCGCGAGCGGCGGCAGTTCGAAGACCTCCTCCTTGACGAGGTCGAGCGTGGCCTGGGCTTCGGCCTTGGCGCGCTTGCCTTCCTTCACTGCAACGGGGGTGCGGGTGACGCGCTTGGCCGGGGCGGCTGTGTCGGCACTGTCGTCGGCGATGTCTTCGTTTTCCTCGCCGGCGGCAGGATCGGCGGCGACCGGTTCCCGGCGCGGGCGCTCCTTGCGGACGGCCGGCGCGGGATCTTCCTCTTCACCCTCGTCGTGGCGGGTGAAGAACTGCTGGAAGCGCGACCAGATGGTCGGCTTCGCCTCGTCCTCTTCGGCCTCGTCGTCTTCCTCATAGGCGCGCTCGGCGGCGGCCTCGGCGCGGCGGTCATAGGCGTCCTTGGCGACGCGCCAGCCCGCAAGGAGCGGCGCGCCTGCGACGGTGAGCAGGCGGTGCGCCCAGAGGCCGACGCCGGTCCAGGTCCAGCCGGCGACGTAGACGATGAGCGCAAAGCCGCCGACGCCAGCCATGGCGGCGATCAAAGGCGACGTCGGGATGCCGGGTCCGAGCGAGACGAGGCTGCTGAAGCCGGCGAGGCCGATATCGCCGATCAGGCCGCCGAGCCCGGTGCGCAGCGGCCAGGCCTCCGGCGCCGGCAGGGCGGCAAAGGTGACGGCAAAGAGCACCGAGGCGACCGGCGCGAGGGCCGCGCGCAGCCAAAGGGCACGGACCCGGGCGCCCCAAAGGCTGAAGGCGCCCCAGGCGATCAGAGGCGCGGCGAGAGTGAAGGCGGCAAGGCCGAGGGTCTGGAGCCCGAGGTCGGAGAGGGCGGCGCCGAAATTACCGAGGGCATTCAGGGCGCGGGCGTCGGTCGCGTTGTTCAGCGAAGGGTCCGACGCGTGGAAGGTCAGAAGCGCGATGAGGAGGATGAGGCCGGCGCAGAGGGCAGAGATGCCGAAGGCCTGCGGCGCGCGCTCCGCCAGGAAGCCGACGGCGCGGCCTTCGACGACGGAGGAAACGGCGCTCCAGAGGCGCTCGCCGAGGGTCTCAGGGCGGCGCGCCTGGCCGCGGCGGGCCGGGCGGCGGCCACCGTCGCGGACATAGGCTGGGCGGTCGAGGCGTGAGGGCATTCCATACGCGCCCGGACCCTGACCAGAAAATGCCTACGTGCCGGGGCCGGGCAGCACGCGCGCCAGGCGTCTAAGTGCGGCCCGCGTGGTTTCTTCTGCATTAACGAGCGCGAGGCGGATGAAGTTTGTGCCCGGGTTCCCTCGCGTTCGGCCGATTCCGGCATCATTGGCGAGGAACGCGCCCGGCACGACGCGCAATCCGGCGGTGCGCCAGAGCGTTTCGGCGGTCGCGACGCCGTTGCCGGTCTCCAGCCACAGGAAGAAGCCGCCGTCGGGCATGCGGAAGAAGGGCCGGTTGCCGAGTTCCTGCTGCGCGACGGCGAAATTCGCCCGGTAGATCGCCTGGTTCGCCGCGACATGGACGTCGTCGCCCCAGGCATGGGCGGACACGGCCTGGAGCGGCCCCGAGAGCTGAGGCCCGGCATTGGAGCGGAGGTCGCGATATCTGGCGATGAGCTTCGGGTCGCCGGCGACGAAGCCCGAGCGCAGGCCGGCGAGGCCGGAGCGCTTGGAGAGCGAATTGAAGACGAGCAGCCGCTCGAAGCCGCGGCCGAGGCGCTGCGCGGCCTCCAGCGCACCCAGGGGCGGCGTCGCGCCGGTGTAGATCTCCGAGTAGCACTCGTCGGCAAAGACGGCGAAGCCGTAGCGATCGGCGAGGGCGAAGAGCGTCTTCCAGTCCTCAAGGCCGGCGACGGCACCTTCCGGGTTCGAGGGCGAGGCGATGATGGCGAGCGCGGTACGCTCCAGCGTTTCGGCGGGAAGCTCGCCATAGGCGGGCAGGAAGCCGGTCTCCTTCAGCGCGTTGACATAGACCGGCTCGGCGCCGCTCGCGAGGGCGCCCGAGGGATAGGCCGAGTAGAAGGGGTTCGGCATCAGCACGGCCGGCCGGCCGCCCGCCTTGCGCTCCGGCACGACGACGAAATGCGCCATGAACAGGCCCTCGCGCGTCCCGTTCAGCGGGAGGACCATCGTCTCGGGATCGACCGCGCCCGGGGCAAGGCGGTAGCGGCGGGTGAGCCAGCCGGCGATCGCCTTGCGCAGCGCGTCCGTGCCCTGGATCGGCGGGTATTTGGAGAACCCTGCGGTCTCGCGCGCCAGGATTTCGGCCACGAAGCCCGGCACCGGCCCTTGCGGCTCGCCGACCGAGAGGGCGATCGGCGGCTCGCCCGGCGGCGTGGTGCCCAGCAGGGCCGTCAGCCGCAGGAAGGGCGACGGCGGCAGCGCGGCGGTGCGGGGCGGCAGGTCGTTCATGCGCCGGGTTTAGGCGGTTTCGCGCGGCAGGAGAACGGCACACGGCATCGGCGGATATTCGTTTTCCACTTTTGCCCGCGACCCGTATCGAGCCTGTGGATAAGTCTGGCCTGCGGGAGGCGCCTTAAGCTACCCGCCGATCACGCCGCCGTCGTCGCGGGTGATCGCGACGACCCCCGGCCGCGGCGGCATGGTGCCGTCCTCCGGTCCCGGCCAGCGCGTCGAGGGCTTGTCGAAAGTGCTGCCTTTTTCCTGTCCGGGGTGCTGCACGGCGACGAACAGCGTCGTTCCGTCGGGCGTGAAGAACGGCCCGCACATCTCCGCGCCGCGCGGGCATGAGAAGAAATGCTTCGTCACCGCGCGCCGGGCGCCCGTGACGCAGCAGGCCCAGAGACCGTCGGCGAGGCCGATCTCGTCCGACCCGTCTGTCGCGATCCACAGGCGGCCCTGCGGATCGAAGGCGAGATTGTCCGGCATGGCGAAATAGCCGGCGTCGGATATGCCTGCGCCGTACTGACCCTTGGCGTTCTGCTCCGCATCGGGATGCCCGCCCATCAGCAGGATATCCCAGGTGAATGTCGTCTGTGTGTGGTCGCGGTCGCCGTCTGTGCCCGGCGCGAGGATTTCGACGATGTGGCCGCGCAGATTGGGCGCGCGCGGCGACGCCGGGCCGGGTTCCTTGCGGTCCGACATGCCGCCGGTGAAGGCGACGAAGGTGCGCGAGGTCAGCGGATCGGTCTCGATGTCCTCCGGGCGATCCGTCTCCGTCGCCCCGGCCAGCTTTGCGGCCCGGCGTGTGTCGATCATGACGTCGCCCTGGTCGTCGAAGCCGTTCTCCGCCGTCAGCGGCCCCTCGCCATGCACGAGCGGCAACCATGCGCCGGTGCCGTCGTCGGAGAAGCGCGCGACGTAGAGCGTGCCGTCGTCCAGGATGTCGGCGTTGGCGGCGGCGTCGCCGGCCACGAACGCCTGCGACGACACGAATTTGTAGACATGCTGGAAGGGCTGGTCGTCGCCCATATAGGCGACCACCGGCCGGCCCGGTTTGGCGACGATGGTCGCCGCCTCGTGCCGAAAACGGCCGAGCGCCGTCCGCTTCTTCGGCGTCGAGGACGGATCGTAGGGGTCCATCTCCACGATCCAGCCGAAGCGATTGAACTCGTGGGGCGTCGCGTTGATGTCGAAGCGCGGGTCGAACTTCGCCCAGCCGCCCCTGCCCCTCATGGCGAACGACGATGCGCTCGCCATCTCGCGGGCGAACTCGGCCGGCAGCGTCGCCGGTGCGCCGGCGAAATAGTCCTGGAAATTCTCCTCGCCCGACAGGACCGTGCCCCAGGGCGTCACGCCGCCCGAACAGTTCGCGAAGGTGCCTTGTATTTTCGTGCCGTCCGGGTCGGCCTCGGTTTGCATCCGTTTGTGCCCGCGGGCGGGGCCGGACACTTCGAACGGCGTTTCCGCGCTGAAGCGGCGCGCGAAGCGGCTGTCCGACACCACGTTCCAACGCCCGCCGTTGCGGCGGATTTCGACGATCGAATGCCCGACCGCCGCACGCTCGATCGCGGCCTGCTCTGCCGTCAGTGTAGCGGCCGTGCTGGGGCGACCTTCCGAACCGGGGAAGGTCAGATGGGCCATCGGGTATTCATGGTTCACGCACAAGAGGCCATGCGCGCTGTCGGCGCTTGCCAGATGGTCGTCCTTGCCGCCGGCGCCGTCCCTGAGCGGCAGGTAGCCGACGAAGTCGCAGTTGATGCCGAACTGCTTCGCCTGGCCGTCCGCCGACTGCGCATAGGGATCGAAGGCCGGCGCGCCCGGCAGCAGGGGATCGCCCCAGGCGATGAGCGGCTCGGCGCGATAGCCAGGCGCCACGAAATGGGTCGACTCGGTCTGCGTCTTTCGCTCCAGCTCCTCGAACGACAGCGCCGGCGCCGCCGCGCGCGCCGGCGATGCGAGGAGCGCACCGAGCGGCGTCGCCGTGACGAGAGCGGCAGCGGCACCGCCGCGCAACAAATCGCGGCGGCTCAGAAAGCGCAGGGTTATGTCGGTGAGATGCGATGTCATGGCGTTCGCCTAATCTCCGCCCGTGACACGGCAATGACGGCGCTTACGGAGCGGGTGGTATCGGTTGCGGCCCCAGTTCGGGCTTCAGGCGCACGGCCTCGCAGGCCTGCTGACTCGCCAGTCCGTCGGCCACGCTGGGCAGGTGGAGCGAAGCCGGTCCGGCATAGATGAACCCGCCATCGGCGATGCGCGCAGCGATCTCGGGCCGCTTGTCGATCTCGACGACGAGGCAGCCATTGCTGGTGCCGGTGTCGCCGGTCGCCGGATCGGGCGTCATGTTGTGCCCCTGATGCATGACGATGGCGCGCCAGTAGGAGCAGGAATTGGTCGAATCGAGTCCGTGCAGTCGGACGGAACCCGGGGCGATGCCGTCATTGTAGATGTTGGCGGCGACATAGGCGCCGACCGCCGACATGTTGCTATCGAGCCGGTTGGACGCGCGCACCGCGCCGCTCTTGGTGTCGAGGCGGGTCAGCGGCGCCAGGCCCGCCGGGTCTCCGGCCGGGTCGGAATTGCGCCCATGCGCGACGAGGTAGCCGGCGACGGCACCCGTGGACGTATCGACCAGGAAGAAACGGTTGGCGGCGGAGCTGATGCGGTAATCGACGACGGCGAGGACGTCACGCCGGATCGGCGACACCTCGCTCTCGATGCGCCGCCCCGGCAGATCGAAGATCCGCGTGTCGCGCTTCACCGTGCCGTAGTGGCGCTGATAGGACGCCAGGGCCTCGCGCAGCAGCGCAGGATCTATAGTGCCGCCCGGATCGAGGCGCACGCCGTCGAAGGTCAGTGCCGCCGTGTCGATCACCGGCGGAGGCGGCGGCGGAGTGGTGGCGCAGGCCCCGGCGAAGAGGGCGATCGCGAGGATCCAGGCCTTCACGGCACCAACTCCGCCATACGCTGTAGCCCCACAGGCTTGCTGATCGGCACCGGAACGTCGCCGGGTTCCGGATTCGGCACCAGCAGATCCGGAACGGCCGCGAGGCTGGTGTCGTTGACCGACGGCCGCAGGTCCGGCTTGGCAAGCGGGACGGGCGCGCTCGGCGCCTCGGCCGAAGCGACCATCGGCAGCGCCAGGTCGGGCTTCGCCAGCGGCACCGGCACCTCGGCCATCACCATCGCAGGCACAGGCGCAGCCTTCAGGTCAGGCTTGGCCAGCGGAATGGGTACGTCCTGAACGGCAGCGACGGCCACAGGCGCCGGTGTCGGCGGTGTCGCCACGGCAAGCTGCACCGGTGGCGCAGCCGGCACCGGAGTCGGCGCCGGCGCGGCCTTCGCAAGCACAGGCGCATCGGGGCGCTTGGCGGCGGCGATCAGCGGCGCCGGACGGCAGCCGCCACCGCAGGCCGGGTTGCAGTCCTGTGCGGTCGTGGCGGTGCGATCGTGCAGGCGTGCGGGGCCAGCATAGAGAAACCCGCCATCGGACAGCACGCCGTAGATGCGCGCCATCGCTTCCTTGGTCACGACGAAGCAGCCGCAGGAGCGCCCGAAGCGGCCCGCGGCCGGATTGAAGTAGGACGCCGTGTGGAAAACGATCAGCCGGTCATAGGCATTGACGTTGGTGGAATCGAGACCGGCGAGGCGCATGGCCGGTCCATGCTCGGGGCTTTGATAGAGTTCGAGGCCGCGAAACGCCCCGACCGACGACATCCCCGTCGTCGGGGCATCGCTGAAGCGCAGCGCACTCTTGGTATGGGCCGGATCGGACCCGCGGCCGTGCGCCACGTAATAGGCTTCCACGCCGCCCGTCGCGAGATCGAGGACGAACAGGCGCGGCGCGTTGGACGGCTTCCTGTAGTCGACGATGACGATCTCGGTGCCCTTGAAGGCGCGGCTTGCGGCATGGCGCCGATAGGCGGCCAGCGCTTCCGACTGGATGTCGTCGGCGATGACGTTCTGCGGATCCACGGGTGCGCCGTTCAGCGCCGGTGCGGCGCGCGTTTCGGCAACAAAGGCAGACAGGGCGAGCGCCAGGAGGGCGCACGCGCGAAACACTGCGCGACACATGGCCGCATAGAGCGCAATGCGCGTGCCGGAATCAACCGGCACGAGCGGGCTTCGCCTTGGCCGGGGGCGCGATCATGATCTGGCGCGGCTTCGGTGTCGGCACCGGCGTCTCGCCCGGCAGCGGATCGGGGACGAAGAGCACGGCCGGCGGATCGGGCCGGGGCGGCGGCGCCGCGACGTTCGGCAGCGAACCGATGGGATTGGCGCCCGCGACATCCTTGCATCGGCTGGGGTCGCCGCAATACGGGTTGCACTCGCGCTCGCGTTTCGCCGAACTCTTGTCGTAGAGCGAGATCGGGCCAGCGTAGATGAAGCCGCCATTCTGGATCGTGTCGATGATCGCGGGCAACTCCTGCCCGTCGGTCATGAAGCAGCCGCACGACCAGCCGAAGATGTTGCGATCCTTGTCGAAGAAGACCTCGTTCGCGTGGAAGACAATGGTGCGCATGAGCGCGCGCTGGTTGGTCGCGTCGAGGCCGCGCACGCGGATCGCGCGACCCCATTTCGTGCTCTCATACTCCTGGCCGCCCACGAAGGCGCCGACCGATGACGTGCCGCTGCCCGGGACGTCGGTGAAGCGCTTTGCATAATAGGACCGGTCGCTGACCGCAGAGCCGCGACCGTGGCTCACATGATAGGCCTTAACGAGGCCGGTCTTCCAATCGACGACATAAAGACGCTTCTCGTAGGCCGCCTTGCGGAAGTCGATGATGACGAATTTGTCGGTGCGCAGCCAATGGGTCGTGAACGGCATCGGCGCGCCGCCTTCGGTCAGCGCGACCGCCTGGCCCACGGGCATCGTCTTGTAGTGGGCGCGGTAGGAGGTGACCGCCTCCTTCAGGAGGTCGCGGCTGATGATGCAGCCCGGATCCAGCCCCTCGAATGGCACGCAGGTGGGCGCCGGCGGTCGCGTCGCGCAGGCACTGGCGAACGCGCAGAACAGCAGCGCCGCAAAAGCACGGCAAGCCAACTGCAAATTGTCGTTCATGAAGCCCGGGCGCGCGTGATTCTGATTGGTTAACGAATAGAGCGCTGCGCCTTCTTAAGAAAGACCGAAGGCCGCGCCCGCCGCGCGCTGGGTGCAGGAAAGGCACGCAAAACCAATGATTTCCGATGATAACGCCTAATTAAAATCAGTCGCGTAGGTTTACCGCTTCAGGGCCGGGCACAATATGAAGAACTTCAAGCAAGGTGACGCGCAGCAGATGGAGAAGCTGGCTGCCGTTCCTTCGAACTGGCGGATTCTGAATCTCAATCGCGCCATGCGGTTTCATCGCCATATTCACGGTCCGAACGCGCCCGGCTTCTTCACCAATCGCCGCCTGTCGGGCGCCATCATTATCAAGCATACGCTGCGCGAACACGAGCGCGCGATGTTCGAAACCCCACCGATCGTCGCGACCAAGGTTCTCGTCCCGCTGGACGACACCGCGCTCTCGACCGGCGCCGTCTCGTTCTTTGTGGGAGAGCGCGCCTACCCGTCGATCATGCGTCAGTCTTTTGGGATCACCACCGTCGGACGCGGGCGCGAGCGCGACGCCATCATTCTGGGCAAGCTCGACGACACGCCGTCGCTGGAACTCTTCCTGCTGCGTGAACTGGTCGGCGGCGCCGAATACGGCATCGCAAGCGACTATTTCCAGGTCTCGCTGCTCGAGGACACGGCGATCAAGTCCTACATCACGCGCGAGCTCGCGCCGCTGATCGGAATCGCGATCAACAATGCGAGTCCCTCGAAGGTCTCGCGCTTCGTCGATTCGATCTTCGGAACGGAGATAGGACCGCAGGCGGCGGACTTCTTCCAGTCGCTCGGGCTGCCGCCGGCAAGCTGGAACAATGTCGTCTTCGCCTGGAAGGCGGCGCTCTTTTATGAAACGCAGTTTGCCGGGACCCAGCGCCGCTTCGATCAGATGATTGCGGATCTGACGGAGCTGAGGACCTATGGGCACAACGAGCTCTACCCGCGCTCCTTTACCGAGCACCATCTCGAATGCCTGCGGGGCTTCGCCAACCGCTCGTATCAGCGCAGCACCGACAGCGCCCAGCTTTTCAACAGCGCTCGGCGCGCCTCGATCATCGAGAGCGGCAACCTCCTGGAGCTGACGACCTATCTCCAGCAACTGCCCGAGAACGTGCGAGGATTCGGAGGCTACAGCGCCGTGATCGACCACATCCTGTCGTATTGGCAGTACCGGACGCGCGGCCTCGATCGCGCGCGGATGCCTGCCGAGATATTCTGCTCGGTAGCCGCCGACATCTGCGCCATGGAGACGCAGTTCAAAGTGGATCGGTGGCCCGACGCGGACATGCGCCGCGCCTGATCCGTCAGAACAGATGGAGGCTCGTGCCGATCAGTGCGATCGGCCATCGGCCCTGTTCGAACAGGCGATATTTCAGCGCAAAGGCATGCGTCTCGTCGGCGCGCCCGGCGAGCAGCAAGAGCGCCGCGTTGTGGCAGGCCTGGACGCCCGACCCGGCAGCCGCATTCGCTAGCTCGGCGTCATCGAGGCCCCAGACGCGGATCGCATTCAATGCGGCTTCGCCGATGCGCGGCCCCAGCTCCCCGCCAAGATGGGTGAGCACGACGCTGACTGCGTCCTCGCCCATCAGATCAATCGCCTCGGTCGTCAGCGCGGCGCGCAACTGCTCCTCGGCTTCGAAGGCAGGATCGTCGATCCCGGTGCTCTCCGCCGCTTCCGACGCTTCGCGCCAGTCGCGAAGCCCGATGGGCGTGGCGTCGGGGAAGCCCAGAGCGCCCAGCCATGCCTGCGCGTCGCGGCGGAGCGAAGGACGCAGCTTCTGGCCGACGGACGAAAACCAGAAAGGCGACGCGGCCGCACCGATGAAGCGCGAGACGAGGGTCAGGGCCGGATGGGCCTCGTCATCGTCCTCGTCGTCCCAGTCCTGATCGCTCATGGCCGATCTCCAAAAAAAAGGGCGTCCGTCCTTATGGGGACGGACGCCACGCGCTCGATGCGCCAACGCCGGGAGGGGATGATCCGGCGCGCGGAGGAAGCGAAACCCGCTAGCGGGGGGCAACGCAGGTTCGAAAATGCCCCCTCCGCATGCCGAATATATGCATGAAAGCCACAGCGCGCAAGATTCGAAAGAATTAAAGTCGTTTCCGTCGGATTGTACGCAAATGTGGCGTTCCTGACACAAACCTGTCACGCTTTTTGCTTTGGGCTCCCGGCCGGGGCGTTACAGGCGCCCGAGGTCCCGGGCGGTCAGATCGATGCAGCGGCGCGCCAGGCGAACGAGTTCGTCGATCTCGGGCCTGGTGATGGTCAGCGGCGGCGACAGCACCATGGTGTCGCGGATCGCCCGCATCACCAGGCCCTCCTTGAAGCAGTGATTGCGGCAGATCGTGCCGGTATCACCGATTTCCGGGAAAAAGCGCCGTTCGGCCTTGTCATCGACCAGTTCGATCGCCGCCAGCAGTCCGGCGCCGCGGATCTCCCCGACCAGAACATGGTCGCCAAGCGCCTCGCGCAGCTTCGCATGGAGATAGGGGCCGGTGTCCTTCCCTACGACCTCCGGGATGCGCTCGCGCTCCATGATCTCGAGATTCTTCAGCGCGACGGCGCAGGCTACCGGATGACCGGAATAGGTATAGCCGTGCACCAGCTCTTCGTTCGCGTTGGCGATGGCATCGCCCATGCGCGGCCCGAGGGCCACCGCGGAGATCGGCTGGTAGCCGGAGGACAGGCCCTTCGCCATCGTCATGATGTCCGGGCGAATGCCGTAGGTGTGGCTGCCGAACCAGTTGCCGGTGCGGCCGAAGCCGGTGATGACCTCGTCGACATGCAGCAGCACGTCGTATTTGCGGCAGATCTCCTGGACGGCGGGCCAGTAGGTCGCCGGCGGGAAGATCAGCCCGCCGGCGCCGTGGATCGGCTCCGCCGAGAACGACGCGACATGCTCCGGCCCCAGCGCAAGAATCTTCTCTTCAAGCTTCTGCGCGATCAGCGTGCCGAAATCGTCGGGCGTGATGTCGCCGTAACCATGGGCCTTGGCGCCGTACCAATAGACCGTCGGCACCTTCTCGAAGCCGGGCAGGGGCAGGTCGAACTGGGGGTGCATCGGCGTCAGCCCCGACAGGGACGCCGCCGCCATAGTGACGCCGTGATAGGCGAGTTCGCGGCTGAGATGGATTTTCTTCTTCGGCTTGCCCTGCAAATTCCAATAGTAACGGATCAGCTTCAGCGCGCTGTCGTTCGCCTCCGATCCGGAGTTGGCGAACATGATGCGTTCCAGGCCTTGGGGAAGGAGCTGCGCGAGCTTGGCCGCGAGGTCGATCGTGTAGGGGTTCGAGGTCTTGAAGAAGTGGTTGTAGTAGGGGAGTTCGTGCAGCGCCTTGGCGCCGGCTTCAGCCAGCTCGTCGTTGCCGTAGCCGAGCTGGACGCACCAGAGGCCCGCCATGCCGTCGAGCAGGCGCTTGCCTTCGCTGTCGGTGAGATAGATGCCCTTGGCGGAGGTGATGACGCGGACGCCTTCCTTGCCCAGGGCGGCGGTGTCGCTGAAGGGATGAATGTGGTGGGCGGCGTCGAGCGCCTGCCAGTGGCGGGTCTGGTTGTGGACGGTCGAATTCGGCGACATGGCCTGAACTCCGGATGCGATGGAAGGAAACGGCGATCGGTGCGCGAAAACGCGCGCAGACGATCAGCGCGGCGGGTTGAAGCCGATGCGCGCGCAGAGGATCAGCAGGGACGCCTTGTCCGTCATCGCGCCCGAGCGTAGCAGCGCCCGGGCCGCGCCTCAATCAGCCGACCGCGAAGCGCACCGTCGCGGCCACCATGGCGGGATCGCGCATCGTCAGATTGTGACCGAGCCCCTCGACCTCGAGCAGCTTCGCCTTCGGCCAAGCCTTGGCGAGCTCGCGGGCGCCGGCGACCGGGGTCATCTCGTCGTCGTCGGAGTGGATGATGAGCAAAGGCTCGCTGCGGCTCTTCGCCTTTTCGCCAAGGTCCATGCGGTCCATCGGCGAACCCTGTGCGCGCAGGCGCGAAATGATCTCCTCGATCTCCTCCGCATCGAGCCCCATACGCCCGCCGAGCCGGCGGAACTGGTCGATCTGGCGCAGCGGCGGCGCGAAGAAGACGAGCGATGCGGTCTTCAGCCCGCCTTCCAGCGCCAGCACCGTCGAGGGACAGCCGAAGCTGTGCGCGATGACGCATTCGAACGGACCTTCCCTGGCCGCGACGGCGAGGATCGCGGCGGCGGCGTCTTCGGGGGTCACCTTCTCGCCGTCCGACAGGCCGTGCGCCGGCATGTCCAGCGCTACGACGCGGGCGCCGGCGCGCGACAGGGCGGTCGCGATGTCCTGGAGGTCGCGCGGGCTGCCGTCCCAGCCATGGACGAGCAGGACGACCGGACCGATGCCCTCGGCCGTATAGGCGATCTTCCCGGTGGGGGCGTCGACATATTCGCCGTCGAAATGGCGGTGGGGCCGCGGGACCTTCTTCGGCCGTCCCATCTGGGCGAGGACCGCCTCGATCTTCTCGTTGTCGATCATCTCAGCGTTCCGGCAAGGGGATGAATTCGTCGTCGCCCGGCACGCGGCCCAGCGCCATGGCGCGCCAGTCGTCCTTGGCCTTCTCGATGCGCTCCTTCGAGGAGGAGACGAAATTCCACCAGAGGTGCCGCGGCCCGTCGAGCGGGGCGCCGCCGAGCAGCATTATGGTGGCGCCGCTGTCGCCGGCCTGGAGGCGGAGCGTCGCGCCGGGCTGGAAGACGGCCATCTGGTGCGCATCGACACGCTGGCCGTCGACAGAGATGCCGCCCGCCGCGACATAGGCCGCGCGCTCTGCGTGCTCTGCCGGCAGATCCAGCGAAGCGCCGGGCTGGAGGGTCGCGGCCACATACAGGGTCGGCGCGAAGACCTTGACCGGCGCGGCGCGGCCGAAGGCGGTGCCGGCAACGACCTTCAGGTGCACGCCGCTCTCGGTCCACTCCGGCAGGGTTGCGGAGGGATGGTGGTGGAAGGCCGGCTCGACCTCCTCGGCCTCCTTCGGCAGCGCGACCCAGGACTGGATACCGTGCAGCGCGAAGCCTTTGGCGCGAAGCTCCGGCGCGGTGCGCTCGGAATGGACGATGCCGCGGCCCGCCGTCATCCAGTTCACGTCACCCGGCGCGATCGGCTGCACGAAGCCCAGGGAGTCGCGATGCAGGATCTCGCCCTGGAACAGATAGGTCACTGTGGCGAGGCCGATATGGGGATGGGGACGGACGTCCATGCCGCCCCCGGGCGCGATGTCGACGGGGCCGAAATGGTCGAAGAACACGAAGGGCCCGACCGACCGGGTCTCGAGGGAGGGCAATATCCGCAGCACATCGAAATGACCGATGTCGCGCGGCTTGGGCTTCAGGAGATGGGCGATCTGGGGCATGCGGCAAGGGTTGCGCGTTCGGTGCGAAGGTTCAAGATGCGTCTGACGCCAACACCGGACGTCCCATGGCCGCGCCGCCGAAGACCGTTCTGTATGCCCCGCCCGAGGAAGAGGCCGCGATCCGTGCAGCGGTGCGCGCGTGCGACCCGTCGATCATCGGGCCGAACCGGCGCCTGGCAACGCAGCGGCATGTCGAGGGGCTGGTGCAGTTGCTCAGCGATCCCCTGGTCTCCGACCCGCTCTACGGCGTCCCGCGACCGTTCACGGAGCGCAACATCTTGCACTGGGTGGAGGATTTCACCGAGCGCAAGGCACGCGGCGAGGGCGTCCTGATCGTGACCACCGACTTCGCCGACCAGGGCGTCGTCGCCTATTCGCAGATCACGATCTGGCCGGACCGCACCTCGGGCGAGACGGCGGGCGCGATCAGCGCCGACATCCAGAGCCTCGGCAGCGGCGGCAGCGGGGCGATGCGCACTTTCGGCTGGATGTATGGCGTGCTCGGCATCCGCCTGATCGGCCTGACCGCCGCGATCGACAATGTGCGGTCGGCCAAGCTGATCGAGCGGGCCGGCTTCATCCGCATGGGCGAACGCGACAGCGTCCGCCCTGACGGGACCATCCGCCGCTCGCTCTACTGGGAGCAGACGCGCGACCAATGGCTGAGCCATGAGCCGCCCTTCGAGCCCTATCGCGAAGGCTAAAGCGCCAGGAGCTGCTTGCCGAAATTCTTGCCTTCGAAGAGGCGGCGCAGCGTCGACGGCGCGTTCTCAAGACCGTGCTGGATGTCCTCGGCCGAGGTGATCTTGCCTTCGGCCATCCATTTGGCGAGCGCCTGCACGCCTTCGCCG
Source organism: Alphaproteobacteria bacterium (assembly GCA_020852655.1). Lineage (GTDB taxonomy): Bacteria > Pseudomonadota > Alphaproteobacteria > Micropepsales > Micropepsaceae > JADZAI01. The sequence continues at coordinate 2,014 of JADZAI010000010.1, read as the reverse complement.
AAGCGCGGTGCGTAGTCGAGCACGATGAAACCTTCCATGCGGGCGCGGTTCACGGTGATCGCCATGTAGTTCTTGATGCCGACGATCTCGTCCGCGCTGGCGGCGTTGTAGGAGGAGATGCCGCCGCAGAGTACGACGCGCGCGTGCATCGCGAGATTGCCGAGCGCCGCATCGAGGATTTCGCCGCCGACATTCTCGAAGACGACGTTGACGCCCTTGGGCGCGAGCTGGCGGATGCGCTGGGCGACCGGCTCGGACTTGTAGTCGATGCAGGCATCGAAGCCGGCGGTGCCGGTGACCCAGTCGCATTTCGCCTTGCCGCCGGCGATGCCGATGGCGGTGCAGCCGATCGCCTTGGCGATCTGGCCGACGATCGATCCGGTCGCGCCGGCGGCGCCCGAGATGAGCACGACCTCGCCGGCCTTGGGCTGGCCGACGTCGAGCAGGCCGAAATAGGCGGTGAGGCCGGTGGTGCCGAAGATGCCGAGCGCCTGCTCCGGCGTCACGCCCGGGAAGAGCGCTGCGGTCGGCCAGAAGCCCTTGCCGTCGGTGATGCAGTAGTCCTGCCAGCCGAAGGCGCCCTGGACCTTGGTGCCCACGGGGAATTTCGGATTGTTGGAGACGACGACCTCACCTGCCGCACCGGCCCGCACGACCTCGCCGATCTTCACGGCCGGGAGATAGGAATCCGCCTGGAGCCAGCCGCGCTGGGTCGGGTCGAACGAGAGGTGCGTCACCTTTACCAGAAATTCGCCGTCGCCCGGCACCGGCACGGCCTCGCGTACGAACGCGAAATCGCTGTCCTTCAGGTTGCCCGAAGGCCGCTGCGCCAAAAGCCAGCGGCGATTCACATCAGCCATGTCGTCCTCCCAGATTTGTCCCGATCAAAGCAGAGGCCCGCGCGCGAGGCGAGGGGGCCTTCGTCTTCCGCCTTTGCCATCCTTCCGCCTGCGCACTTATCCACAAACGGGGGCGGGCGCGCCGCCCCCGACGTCGCAGGCGACGTTACGTCAGTGGCTTTGCAAGCCCGGCCGCTTCGGTTAAGCTGCGCCCAGGGAGGATACCTATGAGCAAGATGGGACGGGTTCAGGGCAAGGTCGCGCTGGTGACCGGGGCAGCATCGGGCATCGGCGCGGAGAGCGCCCGGGCGCTGGCGCGCGAAGGCGCAAAGCTGGTGCTGACGGATCGCGCGGCCGAAGCCGGCAACGCCATGGCCGACGAGGTCGCAGGCCTCGGCGCCGAAGTGATCTTCCTCGCCCATGACGTGACACGCGAGGAGGACTGGCAGGCCGTGGTCGCCGCTGCGAAGGAGCGTTTCGGCCGACTCGACGTGCTGGTGAACAATGCCGGCGTCGGCGGCGGCGTGCCGCTGCTGGAATCGACGCTGGAACAGTGGCGCATGGTGACGGGCGTCAATCTCGACGGCGTGTTCCTGGGGATGCGCCATGTCTGCCCGCTGATGATCGAGACCGGCGGCGGATCGGTGATCAATATCTCATCGATCCTCGGCAAGGTGGGCCAGGCGGGCGCCGCCGCCTATTGCGCCTCCAAAGGCGGCGTCGCGCTGCTGACGAAAGCCTCCGCGCTGGAGCTGGCGCCGATGGGCGTGCGCGTGAACTCGGTGCATCCCGGCTATATCGAGACGCCGATGGTCAGCACCGCGCTGCACGAAATGGGCAACGGCAACGAGATGCGCGACCTGCTCATCACCCGTCACGCCCTCGGCCGCATGGGCGTGCCGAAGGAGATCGCCAACGGCATCGTGTTCCTGGCCTCGGACGAATCGAGCTTCATGACGGGGTCGGAGCTGGTGATCGACGGGGGATATACGGCCGCGTGAGGCGTTGCGTTTTGCCGTTGGTGCGTGGTTCGAGGCTCGCCCGCTGCGCACTACGGGATTCACGGATTGTGTTGAGGGGCATCGGCGAGTTGGAAGCCTTGAGCGATGGCGGCGAAGCGGTCCCAGCCTTGGCGCATGGTCTTTGGCCCTGGCGGTTTGTAGTAGCAGTTCCAT
>JADZAI010000009.1 GCA_020852655.1 Alphaproteobacteria bacterium | reverse complement strand
CAACACGAAAACCCATTCTGATCACTGACCCACGGTCACTGATCACTGGCGCGGGGTGGAGCAGCCCGGTAGCTCGTCAGGCTCATAACCTGAAGGCCGCAGGTTCAAATCCTGCCCCCGCACCCAAATTCCCCAATATGACCAATATCTTACAAGGGGCACCCAAATCGCCCCAGCTCGCACCCGCAAAATGCAAGCATATTGTAAGCAGCAGACGAACAAACGGCCGGAATCGCCACCACCGCCCAACGCTCCAAACAGCCCCGGCACCGGCCCTGCAATCCTGAGTGGGCGACGCGCGACACCCGGCGGCATATGACTCGCCACGAGAGTCCTGCGACATTCCGCATCCTGGGGTGATCAGTCGCGGGCGTCGATCCAAGCGTCACGTCGGGCTTCTTGCATTCGTGCGCAAGCGTGATGCTGGTGCGTCGGTAGGATAAGAAGCGTGACACGTTCTTGTGCCGGCTTACGCGGCAGAGAGGCGATCGTCCATCGCAGCACGCTTTCCGATGTTATCGCCATCCTTTGCGGTCGAGCATTTGCGTCAGCTTGCGCTTGAGCGCGTGCGTTGCGCGAACCTCCCGCACGAGGGCGGCGAACATGTCCATCTTGTCCCCCCGCTTCATAAGCGTCTCGATCTTTTCCAGATACTTGATCGCCTCTTCATAGACCCGGTCGCCGGTGTTGCGCAGCAATCGAGTGATGTGATCACGGTAAACACGCACCGCATCCTCGGGATGGCTCGCTTCGCGGAGCTTCGCCAGTTCGAGCCAAAGCCCCTGCGAGCAGCCGCCCTCGCGGGCTTCTCGCCACGCGGCGGAATCATCGCCTTCGTGCAGGAATATCTGGACCAGCAGCGAATGGTCGCTGCCCCAAGGGTTCGGCGCCGCCTTCGCGGCGGCGACGCGCGCGCGAACCAGCGCGAGCGCCTTCTCGCGCCAGCTCTTCCAGGCCCGCGCGCGCTGCGCATGCGCCTTCAGCGCGAGATAGGATTGGAGATGAGGATCGGCCTCGAATCCCGCCCACATCAGCCCCATCGCCTCGTCGCGCCGCCCGCGCTCCTGGTAGGCCTCGGCCAGGACGGCGCGCAGACGCTTGTCCTGGTCGCTCTCGGCGAAGGCGCGCGAGCCGCGCTCGGCCCAGTCGAGCGCTTTGTCGGAATCGCCCGCGTCGCGATAGAGTTCGGCGAGCTTCAGGAAATCGTAGGGCCGGGACAGATTGCGCGCCATGACCGCGGCTTGCGCTTCGAGATCGACGGCCTGCTTTGCGATTGTCTCCATGATCGAGGTAATGCGGAAGCGCCGGCCATAGCGCTCATCGTCATCCTCGCCGGGCGCGAGCGGCTTGACCTTGGCCCATTGTGCCTCAGCCAGCCGGCGAAAGGCCGCGCGCCCGGTTTCGCCGAGAATGTCGGAATAGGTGGCATAGGCGCCGCTGCACGCATCGAACGACGAGCCGAGTTCAAGCTCGAAGAGGCGCTCGGCCAATTCCACAGGCTCCGGCCGCGCCATGCGGCAAGCTTCCAGATGCAGCTCTTGCGCGCGTGCAAGCGCGCCGCTCATGAAACCGTCGGAGTCGTCGACGTGGTTCAGCGCCTCCTCGATCTCCTCCAGGGCGTATTCCGCCAGCTCGACGATCTCGCCCGCGCGCCCGTCCCGCAGCAGGCCTTCCAGAGTGTCAAGCGCGTCGTCGACGCCGCTCGCGTAGTCGTAAGCGCCGCGATACTCGACATAGTCGTCCGTAGCCAGCGCATCGTCGAAAGCGCGCTTCCACGTGGACACTACCGCATCGGCCGGCGCCTGCCTGGCCGCCAGGAGCGTCAGGCGCCGCATCAGCCGCTCGTCCTCGCCGGCGCAGTCGATCAGCACGGAAACGAGTTCGCCCTTGTCCAGGCGCAGCAGCCGCTCGCGCAGTGCGTCTTCCGGATGGGGCGGTGGCGAACGCGAGGATTCGCCGCCATCCGCCGTTCCGGCACCGCCTTCGGCGCGCCAGGAGAGGCCGACGGCAACCACATGCTTGCAGAACACGTCGTCGCGCCCGAGCGGGCAGGTGCAAGAGAAGGCGAGCTCGCCATCTTGGATCGAAAGCCGTACGCGATAGCGCCGCGTTCCCTGCACCGCCGCCTCGGCACGATCGGCGCCGACGCTCAAGAACCGCACGGCGCCGGACCTGAAATAGGCTTCGCCCCGCGCGAAATAGGAATCGCCCGCCAGTGCGCGCAATTGAGCTTCTGTCGGAGTTCCTGCTCGGGGCTTCGCTTTCTGTTTCGCCATCGACGCCTCTTGTCTGCGTCAGCCGCTTCCGCCGAGCCCGCTGAAGGCGGAAGTTTTAAAACTGCTCGCACCAGGACCATTTGATCAGGACTAGATTTGGTGGCGAAGTCCACCCGCTACCGAACGGCCCCGGAAAGCCATTCCGGGGCCGCTGCACATCGCAAACAAGCCGCACGCAACAAAGACGCACCCACCCTCAACCCGCGTACCCATCCGTCGCGCGGATCAGCGCATCCAGAATGCCGGGCTCGTCAAACGCATGACCGGCCCCCTCGACGATCCGCAATTCGCCCTTGGGCCAGGCCTTCGATAAATCCCACGCATTCTGGAGCGGGCAGCACATGTCATAGCGCCCGTGAATCATCACGCCGGGAATGTCGCGCAGCCGATCGGCGTGGCGCAGCAACTGGTCGTCGGTCTCCAGGAAGCCGGCATGCATGAAATAGTGGTTCTCGATGCGCGCGAAGGCGAGGGCGAACTGCTCCTCGCCGAAGGTGGCGGCGCCCGGGCTGGGCATCAGATGCACCGTCTCGCCCTCCCATAGGCTCCAGCGCTGCGCCGCCTCCACGCGCACCGCGCGATCGGGATCGGTCAGGCGCTTGCGATAGGCACCCATCACGTCTCCGCGCTCCTCGGGCGCCAGCAGAGCGAGCGTCCGCTCCCACTTCTCCGGGAAGAACAGCGACGCGCCGTACTGGTAGAACCAGAGCAGCTCCCAGCGCCTCACGAGGAAGATGCCGCGCAGCACCAGTTCGCTCACCCGATCCGGGTGGGTCTCGGCATAGGCCAGCGCGAGGCTGGAGCCCCACGAGCCGCCGAAGACCTGCCACTTGTCCGCGCCCGTCAACACGCGCAGGCGCTCGATGTCGTCGACCAGATGCCAGGTCGTGTTGTTCTCCAGGCCCGCATGCGGCGCCGAGCGCCCGCAGCCGCGCTGATCGAACAGCAGGATGCGGTATTTCTCGGGGTTGAAGAGCCGCCTGTGGTCCGGCGAACAGCCGCCGCCCGGTCCGCCATGCAGGAAGACGACCGGCTTGCCCTTCGGGTTGCCGCAGAGTTCCCAGTAGACGGAATGGCCGTCGCCGGTTTCGAGCCGGCCGGTCTCGTAGGGTTCGATGGCAGGATAGAGCTGGCGCAGGGACACGGCATCTCTCGGACTTGGGGAAAAGGGGCGGACAAACTAGCAGGCCACGAGGCTCTTGGCGTCAGGCGACAATCCGCTAACCTGTCTGCGAACAAAAATCACAAGAACCGCACTGGAGGCCGCCATGAAGTTCACCTGGTTCAACCTGATGCCCTGGCCCTATCTGCCGGACGATTTCCGGGAGAAGAACCGGTCGGTCTGGGTCGATATCGACCAGAACCTGTTCGACCCGGTGAAGAGCCACGAGGTCTACAACACCTATATGGACCTGCTGGAATATGCCGGGCAGGTGGGCTTCGACGGCATCGGCATCAACGAGCATCACCAGAACGGCTACGGCATCATGCCGAGCCCGAACATCATCGCGGCGGGGCTGGCGCGCCGCACGACCGATCCGGCGATCGTGGTGCTGGGCAATTCGATCGCGCTCTACAATCCGCCGGTGCGCGTCGCGGAGGAGTTCGCGATGCTCGACTGCATCACGGGCGGGCGGCTGGTGGCCGGCTTCCCGGTAGGCACGTCGATGGACACCAATTACTGCTACGGGCAGATTCCGTCGCTGACCCGCGAGAAATACCAGGAAGCGCACGACCTGATCATCAAGGCGTGGACGACGCGCGAGCCCTTCGCCTTCAACGGCCGCTACAACAAGCTGCGCCACGTGAATATCTGGCCGCGGCCTATCCAGCAGCCCTATCCGCCGATCCATATTCCGGGCGGCGGCTCGGTCGAGACCTACGATTTCTGCATCGATAACACCTACTCGTATTCCTATCTCAGCTTCTCGGGCTATCTGCGCGCGCGGGCGCTGATGAAGGGCTATTGGGACCGGGTGGAAGAGCGCGGCACGCCCGACAAATCGCCCTATCGCGCCGGCTTCGCGCAGACGATCTGTGTCGCCGAGACGGATGCGGAAGCCGAGAAGCTCTACGCCAGGCACATCGACTATTTCTACAATCGCTGCCTGCACGTCTATCCGGGCTTCGCGGACGCGCCCGGCTATCGCACGATCAAGACGATCCAGACCGGCGCGCTCTCGCAATATGCGCCGCCGACAGGCGGTTACGGCTCGATGAGCTGGAAGCAGTTGAACGAGGAAGGCCATGTCATCGCCGGCAGTCCTGAGACGGTGCGCCAGCGCATGGAAGACCTCATCAAGGGCCTGCATGTCGGCAACATCTTCTGCCTGATGCATGTCGGCGACATGCCGGCCGACAAATGCATGTACTCGACGAAGCTCTTCGCCGAGAAGGTCATGCCGAAGCTGCGCAACATGTTCCCCGACTATGCCGACGACACGCGCTTCTGGTGTCACCCGATCGACAAGCGCCTGAGCGCCGGGCGCCTGCCCGCGGCGCCGACCAGCGCACCGCGCGAAGCAGCCCCGGCGGCGGAGTAAGGCCATGGAAATCACCACCATCAAGACGCCGCATGCGCCGATCCGCGTGATCCAGGGCGGCAAGGGACCCGATCTTCTGTTCCTGCACGGCGCGGGCGGCGTGACGGTCGACGACCCGTTCCTGAGCGCGCTGGCCGAGAAATACCGCGTCCATGCGCCGCTGCTGCCCGGCTATGGCGACAGCGAGGAATGCCACGAGCTGCGCGAGATGCTCGACATCACGCTGCATTACTGGGACGTCGCCGCGGCGCTGGGCCTGAAGGACCCGATCATCGCCGGACATTCGATGGGCGGCATGATCGCGGCCGAGATGGCGGCGGTGCAGCCGAACGACCTTTCGCGCCTTGCCTTGATTGCTCCTGCCGGACTGTGGCTCGACGATCACCCGATCGCCGATATCTTCGCGATGATGCCGTACGAGATGCCGGCACTGCTGTTCCACGACGCCGAAGCGGGCGCCAAGGCGATGACCGCCGGGCTCGACATGAGCGACCCCAAATTCCTGCAAGGCTACCTCGTGCAGAACGCACGCCAGCTCGGCATGGCGGGGCGTATCCTCTTCCCCATTCCCGATCGCGGCCTCGCACAGCGGCTCTACCGTGTGAAGGCCAGGACGGTGCTGGTCTGGGGCGACAGCGACAAGCTGATCCCGCCGGTCTATGCCCGGGCCTTCCAGAAGGGCATCGCGGGCGCCTCGCTGGTCTCGATCCCCGAGGCGGGCCACATGGTGATCCACGAGAAGACCAAGGCGGTCGTCGAGGCTATCGGGGCGCTCGGCTAACCCGCGCCGGTGAAGGATTTCAGGCCTTCGAACAGCCCCGCATCGTTGATGATGCGGGGCACTTTGTTTTGGCCGCCGGCACGGCCGCGGCTTTCCATCCATGCGGCGAAGGTGCCAGGTCCTACGGCTTGAACCCGCGGCGCCTTGAGGCCGTGGCCGCCGGCGCGATGGGCGCGATAGTCGTCGTTCATGTGCAGCAGCGTGTCGTCGATCGCGGCGGCGAAGCGCAGCAGCGCCTCGCGCTGCGGTTCCGTCTCGAATTCCACGATATAGAGATGCTGCCCGAGATCGCCTTCCGCGTCCGGATAGATCGTGCCGACGCTGAAATCCGTGACCTGAGCGCCGATGCCGCCGGCGGCTTCGGTCACCGCCTTCTCGATCTCCTCGCCGATCAGATGCTCGCCGAAGGCCGAGAGCATATAGGACGTGCGGCCGGTGATGAGCAGGCGCGGCGTCCTCGTGTCGACGAAGCGCACGGTGTCGCCGATGACATAGGAGAAGAGGCCGGCGCACGTTGTCATCACCACGGCGTAGTTCACGTCCGGCTGGATCGTTTTCACCCAGTGCCGTGTCGGATTCGGCGCACCGAGTTGGGCAAGCGGCACGAACTCGAAGAAGAGGCCCGTGTCGAGGAAGAGCCGAAGCCCCTCGCCCGGTCCCCGGTCGGCCGCCGCGATGAAACCTTCGGAGGCGGGATAGACCTCGCGAAGGTCGACGTCCTGGCCCTCGAACATCTTGGCGAAACGCTGGCGGTAGGGCGCGAAATTCACGCCGCCATGGATGTAGAGGCTGAGATGCGGGTAGAGCGGCGCCTCGGCTGCACCGCCCGCGTCGCGCAAGGCGCGCACGCGCTCCAGCAGGATGAGCACCCAGGACGGCGTGCCGGTAAGGGCGCGGATGTCCTGGTGCAGCGAGGCTTCGGCCGTGCGCGAGAGTTTCTCGTTCCAGTCGGTGAGCAGGGCGAGTTCGTTCGGCGGAAAGGCATAGGGCGCCGCCCAGCGGGGCAGGGTCATCGCGGCGATCGCGGAGAGGTCGCCGGAATGCACGCCGTCGGCCTCCTTCACCAGGGTCGTCGAACCGCCCAGCATGAAGGTCGGCCCGGCGAAGAAGCGGCTCTTCGGCTTGGCCTTTGCATGAAACGCAAGAACGTCCAGCGCGGCCCGCACGTTCGACTGCCGCATCTGGCGCGAAAGCGGGATATATTTGCTGGTGCCCGACGTGGTGCCCGACGAGACGGCGAAATAGGGGATGCGGCCGGGCCACGAGACGTCATCGAGCGTCGGAAAAGCCGGCTGCCAATAGTCGCGCCACATATCCTCGTACCGGCGCAGCGGAACGCGCGCCTGGAAGTCCGCGACATTCTTGATGCCTGCGAAGTCGTGATCCCGCCCGAAGCGCGTGTTGCGGGCGGCGCGAACCAGCCGAAGCAGTTCGCGCTCCTGGGCGCGCTCGGGATCCAGACTCGCCAGACGCCAGCGGCGATAGCGGCCGTAGAGGCGGAGCGCTGGGGTCAGGTCGAGCGGCATCAGATGATCCTCGCCCGCGCGGTGGAGGGGGCGAACTCTGATGCCGCGTTTGCAGAACTCAGCCCGGGAACAGCGAGAGCGGCCGCCTTTGGCGGTTCCCTCCCCTCGTGACGCTGCGCGTCGCGGAGGAGGATCGAGAGGGCGCTCGCCCTCAATTCGTCAGCTCCATCACGATCGGAAACTCCTTCGCGATGGTTTCGGGGCGCAGCGGCATGCGGATGTAGTCGCCGCGCTGCCAGAGATCGACCTGGTCCACGAAATTCGCCGAGCCGATCCACCCGTCATTGCCGCCGAGCAGCACGAACCAGTTGGAGTCGAGATCCGACATGTCCGACACATGGCGCGACTGGCTGCCGTAGCGCGTCGCGTGCAGCGTGTTCTCGAAGCCGTGCGCCGTCTTGAACATGGTCTGGCGCGAGCCTGCGGTCGGCAGGTCGGCATAGACGAAGCGGTCGCCGAGAACGGGAATGGCGCCGAGCATGTGCGCGACCTGGAGCCGATGCATGTCGCCCCATGTGCGGAAGGGCGCCGCGTCGGCGGCCGCCAGCTTCACGGCTTCGCGGATGGCGGCGTTGCGCCTCTCCGGCGGCATGGCGTTCAGGTCGGCGATGAACCACTTGCCCATGCCGTCCCAGTTGCCGAGATAGGACGGAATCTCGCCGGGCGTCGCGACGCCGTAGACGCGCGGCGCGAGGTGGAAGAGGAAGGTCTCGAAGGCGGGCGCCGACACCGAGTCGATGCGATAGTCGCCGTCGAACGCCAAGAGGCGATCCACGAAGGCCGGGTCGTCGGCGCGCGCGCCGGCTTCCGCGATCGCCTTGGCGAGACCCGGGATCATCTCGCGCACGAACAACGACACCGTATCGCGCTGCATCGCCTTCAGATCGTCGAGCGTGATCTGGTCCTTGGCGCCCAGCATCTGGCGGATGCGGCGAATGCGTTCATCCGCCGCGAAAAAGAAGCCGACCGGTACGCCGGGCTGCGCCTCGTAGGGCTTGTTGTTGGCGCTGGCGACGAACCCCTCCGGCGGGTTCAGCGTCCAGGGCAGTTCGGTCGGATCGAGAATGTCCGACCACATATTGGCCGGGTCGGTCGCGTCGAGCGCGACGTTCCGCGGCAGTTCGTCATAGGGCCGGCGCGGCAGCATGGTCGCGGTGACCTGCGCGATGTTGCCGCTGGTGTCGGCGTATATGAAGTTCTGCGCCGGCAGCGCGAAGGTCTTCAGCGCCGCGCGAAAGGCCTGCGGCGTATCCGTCCGCGAGGCATCGAGGATCGCGGTGATCTCGTCCGTCACCTCATGGCCCATCCAGCGCAGGGCGATCACCTCGCCGGGGCGCGTCGCATCCTGCATGACCAGGGTGTCGGACATGATCGGCCCGATGCCGTCCACCCAGCGCGTCGTCGTGTCTTCGCCGAACCAGAGCCGCTTGCCGATGCGCGATTTCGTCTCTGCGATGCGCGCCTTGTCGACCTTCGAGACGTCGTAAAAGTCGGTGTGCGACGCCCGCATATTGGTGCCGCCCCAGGCGATCGCCGGCGTGCGGCCGAACGCCAGGAACGGCGTTCCGGGGATCATCATGCCGACGCCCTGATACGAGGGCGAATGCATGCCGGCCATGACCCAGAGATTGGGCAGCATCACGCCGAGATGCGGATCGCTGGCGATCATCGGCGCGCCGCTCGCCGACTTCTCGGCGCCGACCGCGAAGGAGTTCGAGCCGGAGCGGATCGTGCTGCCGAGCAGGTCGAAGAACAGCGAGGTGCGCGTGGCGTCGAAGCTCACCGTCGGTCCGTCGCCCGCCGCGAACATGCGGGCGCGGATCGCCTCATACTCCGGCAGATCGCGCTGGCGCATCAGCGCGATCGTCGTGAACCAGTTGATGTCGATGCCGGCGACACGGCTGATCGCGGCGATGTCTTCCACCGTGAAGTCCTGCCGCCTGATCCCCAGCAGGCCATATTCCGGCGGAAGATCCTTCGCCTGCCGCTGATAGTAGTTCAGCCCGTCGACGAAGGCCTGGAGATAGGCCCGGCTGCGTTCCGGCATCGCCTTCACCATCGCGGCGGCGGAGTGGCGAAAGTCGAGCGCGCGGATCGCCTTGTCGAAATCCGGCACCACGAACGGCCCGGCAAGCTCCGACGCGCGGCCGGCGAGCAGATACCGGATCGCCCCCAGTTGCCCGAGCCGCAGATGGGCGTGCACGAGGCCCAGCGAGAAGGCGAGGTCGTGGTCCGTCTTCGCCTCCACATAGGGCACCTGATACGCGTTCCAGCGGATCGTCACCGGCTGGTCGAGCGGCAGGCCCTTCGTCGGGAACACCGCGAGCCGCTCCTCGGTCGTCACGGGGCGCGGAAAGAGCGCGGCGCAGGAACTGGTCACCAGCGCCACGAAAATCGCAAAGGCTCGGGAGAGGATCGGCGGCATATCCGCGATGATGGCGGCTTACGTGTCGTTCGGATAGCCGTCGGCCGTCACGCCGGCGGCGCTCCGGCTCATTTTTCCCCCACCAGCTTGGGCTTGTGCGAGGTGATCCGGTCGAGGACGCCGAGGGCGAGGGCCGAGGCCAGGAAGACGATATGCACGATCGTCTTCCAGAAAATCTCCTTCTCGCTCTGCTGCTCCACCGTCAGGAAGCTCTGCAAAAGGTTGATCGACGAGATGGCCACGATCGTCGCCGCAACCTTGATCTTCAGGCTGTTCGGATCGAGCCGGCCGAGCCAGGAGGGGGAATCCTCGCGGATGCCGTCCTCGAAGCGGCCGACGAAATTCTCGTAGGACGAGAGCATCACCATCACGATCAGGCTCGCGACCAGTGCCTTGTCGATGAGGACGAGCATCGCCATGAGAATCTGCGTCTCGTCCATGCTCAGCGTCTGCGGCATCAGCATCGCGAGCTTGACGACGAAGCTGAGGGCGAAGGCAGCCAGCGCCACCGCGAGGCCGATATAGAACACGACGAGCAGGAAGCGGCTGTAGAGGATCACCCGCTCCACGGCGCTTTGCAGCCGCCCCATCGCGCTGCCGGCGGATGGTGCGGCAGTCGCAGGTGTCTGATCCGTCATTGCCTAATACCCGATCGCCGCACCGTCCTTGGTGCTCTCCGAAGCGCCCCAGTAAACGCCCGTCTTGGGGTCGCGCATGATCGCCTGATAGCCGCCGAAGCCGCCGGTCCCGGGCACGATCACATGCCCGCGGCGCTTCAGCTCCTCCACCGTCGCCGCCGGCATGCCGGACTCCAGCTCCACCGTGCCGACGCCCTTGGCCGCTTCGCCCGTCACCTCGGTCGAGCCCAAATGGTGCCAGCGTGCGGCGTCGCCCGCTTCCTGCACATTCATGCCGTAGTCGACCATATTGACGATGATCTGCGTCTGGCCCTGCGGCTGCATGTCGCCGCCCATGACGCCGAACGAGAGCCAGGGCTCCCCGTCCTTCATCGCGAAGCCGGGGATGATCGTCTGGAAGGGCCGCTTGTTCGGCGCGTAGACGTTCGGATGGCCGGGCTGCATCGTGTAGAGCTCGCCGCGGTCCTGGAACATGAAGCCGAGATTGTCGGCGACGAGGCCCGATCCCATGCCGCGATAATTCGACTGGATGATGGAGATCATCATGCCGTCCTTGTCGGCGACGGTGAGATAGGTCGTATCCGAATTCATCGGTGCGGAGCCCGGCTGGACCGTCGGCATGGCGCGGTCCATCGCGATCAGCGCCCGCCGTTCCGCGGCGTATGCCTTGGACAAAAGCCACTTCTGCGGAATCTTCGCAAAAGCGGGGTCGGCGTAGTAGCGGGCGGCATCTTCGAACGCGAGCCGCTTGGCTTCGATCATCGCGTGCACGGAATTCGCCGAACCGGCGCCGAAGGACTTCATGTCGAAGCCCTCCAGTATGCTCAGCATTTGCAGCGTCGCGAGGCCCTGGCTGTTCGGCGGCAGGCCGTAGACGTCGACGCCGCGATAGCTGATCGACGCCGGCTCGACCCATTCGCCCTTGTGCGCCGCGAAATCCTCGTAGCGCAGGTCGCCGCCGATGCGGCGGAAATAGCTGTCGGCCGTGCGCGCGATCTCGCCCTTGTAATAGGCATCGCGCCCGCCCGCCGCGATCAGCTCATAGGTATGCGCGAGGTTCGGATTGCGGAAGATGTCGCCCTGCTTGGGCGTGACGCCGTTGACCAGATAGGTCGCGCGGGCATTGGCGAACTCCTCGATGGGAGAGCCGCCTTTGTCGTACATGGCGCCGAGGCGGGCCATGTTGCGGTCGAGGTAATAGGCGATCAGCTCGGTGACCGGGAAGCCGTCCTTGGCGTAGCCGATCGCCGGCGCGAGGATCTGCTGCATCGGCAGGCGGCCGAATTTTTCATGCAGCGCGAACCAGCCGTCGACGGCGCCGGGCACGGTGACGCTCAGCGAGCCGAAGCCGGGGATCGGCCTGTCGCCGATCTTCGCTTTCATCTGCCCGTAGGAGCGGCCCATCGGCGAGCGGCCCGAGCCGTTATAGCCGTAGAGCTTGCGGGTCTTCGGGTCCCACACGATGGCGAAGAGATCGCCGCCGATGCCGCAGGAGACCGGCTCCATCAGCCCCAGCGCGGCATTCGCGGCGATGGCGGCATCGACCGCGCTGCCGCCGGCTTTGAGGACATCGATCGCGATCTGGCTGGCCAGCGGCTGGGCCGTCGCGGCCATGCCGTGCGTCGCCAGCACCGGGGCGCGCGTGGCGAAGGGCGCCCCGGTGATGCGGTCGCGCCCGCCGATGGCGTAGTCGGTCGTCTGCGGCTCGCCGAGTGCGGCGGCGGTAAAGGTCATGGCGGCTAGCACTCCGGCGGCGATGCGGCTCAGTCGTGTCATGGGGAAACCTGCTTCGGCCGACAGCTTAGCCGGGTGGGGGCGCCCGAGTCGCCAAGAATCCCTCTAGCGCCCCGGCCAGCCGAGGCGGCCGAGGGCGGTGGCACAGCGGTCGATGTCGCCGGTGTCGTTGTAGACCTGGAGCGACAGGCGCAGCAGCAGGCGCCCGTGCGTGGCCGAAGCGGCGATCTGGACCTGCGCCTCCCGCCACAGCGCCTTCATCAGCGCGGGGCCGTCCTCCGGTTCGGCCGGTCGCGACTGCGGCAACGCCCAGGCGGCGAGCGCCGGAGCGCGCGGTATCACGGGCGTCGCGCCGAGGCGGCCGAGCGCCTGGTCGGCCGCCGCAAGAAGCGCGGCGCGATGGCCGGTCATCGCATCGAGGCCGATGCCATCGACGAAATCGGCGGCTGCGGCGGCCGCCAGATAGGGCGTCACGTCGCGCGTGCCGACATAGTCGAAGCGGCGCGGATAGGGGTCTTCGTAATAGTGGCTGACCACCACCGGATGCGTCTGCGCCCGCACCTCCGGCGCGGTGTAGAGGACGCAGCAGCCGCGCGGCGCGAACAGCCATTTGTGGGCGTTGCTCGCGTACCAGTCCGCACCCAGCCGCGTGATATCCAGCCGGAGCTGGCCGATGGCATGCGCGCCGTCGACGAACACGCGCGCACCCGCTTCTCTGGCGATCGGTATCAGGGCCTCGATCGGAACAAGCTGCGCCGTCGGCGACACGATGTGATCGAGCAGCACGAGCCGGGTCTTCGCGGAGAGCTTCGCCCGCAGCGCCTCGGCATAGGCCGCCGGGGTCATCCGAAGGCCGGTCGCCATCGGCCGGATCTGCGCACCGGTCCGGGCGCAGGTCACGTCGACCGCCCGCTTCACCGCGGCATAGGCGACATCGAACAGCACGATCTCGTCGCCGGGCCCGAAGCGCATCGCATCGAGCACGGTCGCCACGGCCTCCGTGACATTCGGCACGAAGACCAGTCCGCCGCCCTCCGCCCCGGCGAAGCGGCCGATGCGGTCGGCGGTCTCACGCAACGCCGTCCATGCGGTCTCGCGGAAGAAGACGTCCGGCTGCGTCTCGACCCTGACCCGCCACGCCTCCTGCGCCTGACGCACCGGCGCCGGCACCGCCCCGAACGAGCCGTGGTTCAGGAAGGTCGCACCGGACTGGAGGAGGAACAGATCGCGCAGGGGCGCGCCGAGAAGCGGCAAAGATCGATCGGTCATGCGCGCCACCCCGTCAGCCTCAATCCAGCGTGAACACCAGGCATTTGAGATAGGCCGTCTCGGGCAGGTGCGGGTGGACCGGATGGTCGATATCCGCACCGCTGGCGCGCAGGAGGCGGGCAGGGCGCCTGGCCTGGTGAATGCCGGCGGCGCATTCGGCGTGGAAGCGCGCGGCGTCGATGTGATGCGAGCAGGAGCACATGACGAGCGTGCCGCCCGGCTCGACCGTCGCCGCCGCCTGCCGCGCCAGCTTGCGATAGGCGCGCGCGGCGTTCTCGATATCCTTGCGCGACTTGGCGAAAGCCGGCGGGTCGGCGACGACGAGACCGAACGTCACCTTCTGCGAGGCGAGGTCGTCCAGCGCTTCGAAGGCATCGGCCTTGCGCATCAACAGCCGGTTCTCGAAGCCCGACGCGGTCGCCGACCTCGCCGCCAGACCCAGCGCCTTTTCCGATGCGTCGATGCACAGCGCCTCGCTCGCACCGCCGGCCAGCGCCGCCAGGGCGAAGCCGCCGGCATGGCTGAAGACATCAAGCATCGCCTTGCCCTTGACGAAGCGCGCGGCGAAGCCCCGGTTCTCGCGCTGGTCGAAGAACCAGCCCGTCTTCTGGCCGGTCATCGGATCGGCCCGGAACGTCGCGCCGTTTTCGCGGACCGCCACTTCGCCCGGCTCGGTGCCGAAAGCGAGTTTCGTCTCGGAGGCGAGGCCTTCCAGCGTGCGGGCCTGGAAGTCGTTGCGCAGGACGATGGCACGCGGCGCGTACACCGCCTTCAGCGCCTCGACGATCGCGTCGGTGCGGATGTCCGTGCCGGCCGCGCCGAGCTGGATCGACAGGACATCGCCATAGCGGTCGACGATCAGCCCGGGCAGGAAATCGGCCTCGGCATGGACGGCGCGATAGAAGGGCTCGGCGAAGATCCGGGCCCGCAACGCGTCGGCCGCATGGATGCGGCGGGCGAAGAAGGCCGCATCCAGCGTCTCGCCCCGTTGCGGCGAGATCAGCCGGGCGGCGATCAGCGTCTTCGGATTGAACATCGCGGTGCCGAGCGCGACACCATCGTCGAGCACGACATCGACGGCCGCCCCGGGCTCGAGCCGCCGGGTGGCATCGTCGAGCGCGATCTCGTTGGAGAAGATCCACGGTGAGCCCGCGCGGGCGCGTTTGCCCTCGCGGGGTTTGATCCTCAGGACGGGAAGGGACATGCGGCGCTTCTACGCAATTGCGCGCCGCCGCCCAACCCTTTTCCGAAGGGACTATTCGGCCGCGAGACCGAGCGCGGGCTGCTTCAGCACCGCTTCGCCGTCCAGCACCGCCGCCGCCGCATGCACGGCCGCTGCGATGCGGACCACCGCCTGGACCGTCTCCGCCGTGGCGCCGTGCTGGCGCACCACCTTCTCGTGGCTGTCCAGGCACATGCCGCAGCCGTTCACCGCCGAAACCGCGATCGACCAGAGCTCGAAATCCAGCTTGTCGACCCCCGGCTTGGCCAGCGCATTCATGCGCAGCTTCGCCGGCAGCTTCGCGTATTCCTCGTTCGCGACGAGATGGGTGAAGCGATAATAGATATTGGTCATCGCCATGATGGCGGCCGATGTCTTCGCCGCCTCGAGGGCCTCCGCCGAGAGCTTGGGCCCGAATTCGGCGACGAGCGCCTCCGTCACCTGCGCGTTGCGCGAGGCCAGAGCGGCGGCGATGAAGGCGCCCGCCTTCTGCTGCTCGGTGAGCGTGGGCTCGGTCGCGAGCGAGCCGAGGTTGAGGCGGATATCCTTGGCATAGTCGGGCAATGCGCTGCGCAGCGCTTCGAGAGACATGGTCATTTCCTTGGATCAAAGAAGTGGCGGCGCGGGCTTGGGACACCGCGCCGCCGTAGCCCGGCGGCTTATCGTTTGGGGAGAGCCGCCGCCGGACCAGTTCCGTTACTTAGGCCGCCTTCAGGACCTCTTCGCCCTTCTGCCAGTTGCAGGGGCAAAGCTCGTCGGTCTGGAGCGCGTCGAGCACGCGCAGGACTTCCTGGGGGTTGCGGCCGACCGAGAGATCGTTGACCGAGACGAAGCGGATGACGTCCTGCGGGTCGACGATGAAGGTCGCGCGCAGCGCCACGCCTTCCTGCTTGTCCAGGATGCCGAGCCCGCCCGAAAGCTCGCGCTTGATGTCGGCGAGCATCGGGAACGGAAGCTGCTTGAGATCGGCGTGGTTCTGGCGCCAGGCGAGGTGGACGAACTCGCTGTCGGTCGAGACGCCGTAGACGACGGCGTCGCGGTCCGAGAATTCGCCGTTCAGCTTGCCGAAGGCAGCGATCTCGGTCGGGCAGACGAAGGTGAAGTCCTTCGGCCAGAAGAACACGATCTTCCATTTTCCGTTGTTGGTGTTCTGGTCGATCTGGGTGAAGGCGGTCTTCGGGTCGGTCGAAATGACCGCCTTGAGGTCGAAATCCGGGAAGGTGTCGCCGATGGTCAGCAAGGCTCTCTCCTGTAGGTGAGCGGGGTGTGTCTGTCTCGCGCCTGCATTTGGGGTCTGGTCGTCATTCGATCAAATGAGTTATATCTATCGCACTGATCGGATTGTTCGATGGAACGCCTCCCAACCCTTCGCCAGCTTCAGCACTTCATCGCGCTGACCGACCATCTGCATTTCAGCAAGGCGGCGGCGGCGGTGAACGTCACGCAGTCGACCCTCTCCGCCAGCATCAAGGAGCTGGAGGAGACGCTGGGCGCCGCCCTTGTCGACAGGACCCGCCGTTCGGTCGTGCTTACACCGCTCGGCCACGAGATCGCCGGCCGGGCACGCCAGCTCCTCGCCGAAGCGGAAGACCTGACCCTCGCGGCCAAGGCCGTGCGCGCGCCGCTCAGCGGGGCGATCCGCCTGGGGGTCATTCCGACGATCGGGCCTTTCGTGCTGCCCTACGCGCTGCCGCAGATGCGCAGGAAATACCCCTCGCTTCAGCTCTATCTGGTCGAGGATCTGACCGAGCGGCTGGTTTCTGGTCTGCGCGACGGCGCCTTGGACGCTGCGGTGATCGCGATGCCGTATGACGTCCCAGGCCTTGAGGTCTTTCGGCTTGCGGCCGATCCCTTCGTGGTCGCCGCGCCTCGCGCGCATCGCCTGATGGAGGCACAGGCGGTTTCGGCCGAGGACGTCCAGAAGGAGCGCCTGCTGCTCCTGCGCGACGGGCATTGCCTGCGCGGTCATGCCCTGTCGGCCTGCGGGGTCCACGCCCCGCGCCATGACGATGCCTTCGAGGCCACCAGCCTGATGACGCTGGTCCAGATGGTGGACAACGGCCTCGGCGTCACGCTGTTGCCGGACCTCGCCGTCCGGCGCGGCCTGCTCAAGGGAACGGGGCTCGCGACGCGTCCGTTGTCCGGCGAGTCGCCGCCGAGGGAACTGGCATTGGTGTGGCGCAAGGGTACGCTGCGCCGCCGCGAGTTCGAACTGCTCGGCAAGGAACTGAAGAGCCTTATCCGATAGCTGGGAGGTTGCCGTGGCGGATCAGTATCGGCTGTTTGGCTCCGAGCTCTCGCCCTATTCGGTGAAGGTGCGCTCGTATCTGCGCTACAAGAGCATCCCGCATACCTGGGTGGTGCGCGGACAGGCGTCGCAGGGCGAGTTCCAGAAGCATGCCCGCCTGCCCCTGATCCCGCTGCTCGTGACGCCGCAGGGCGATGCGATGCAGGATTCGACGCCGCTGATCGAGGAAGTGGAGAAGCGCTATCCCGAGCCGGCGCTTCAGCCTCCGGACGTCCCGCGCGCCTTCCTGTCGGCGCTCATCGAGGAATATGCCGACGAGTGGACCAACAAGGCGATGTTCCACTATCGCTGGGCCTACGAACCGGACCAGCTCTCGGCCTCGCTGCGCATCGCATCGGGCATTCTCGGGCTCGATGCGCGGCGCGCGCATGTCGAGCAGGCGGCGATCGGGGTGCGCGACCGCATGATTCCGCGCCGCACCGTGGTGGGCAGCCATGACGGCACCCAGGCGCTGATCGAAGCCTCCTTCCTTCGTCAGCTCGAGATCGCCGAGGCGCACCTGACCTGGCGGCCTTATCTCTTCGGCGGCCGGCCTTGCCTTGCCGATCTCGGCTGGGCCGCGCAGCTCTACGAGCTCGCCAGCGATCCGACGCCGCAAGCGATCATGCAGCATTTCCCGCATACCATGGCCTGGGTGGCGCGCATGGCGTCGCCCGTCGTGCTCGGCGAGTTCGAGCCGTGGGACAAGCTCAGCGGCACGCTCACGCCGCTGCTCCAGGAAGAGGTCGCGCGGCGCTATCTGCCCTGGGCGGATGCCAACATGAAGGCCGTCCAATCCGGCAGCGACTGGTTCGAGGTCCAGTTGGGCGGCGCGCCGTTCAGCCAGGCGCCGCAGAAATATCATGTCAAATCGGTGGGCGAGATACGGGCCAAGGCCAGGACCGCGCTGGAGCAGGCCCCGGACCTCGCCAAGGTCCTCAAGGACGCCGATTGCTACGACCTGCTGACCTGCTAGGGCGCCTCGGAACCGATCAGGGCGGGCGCGGCGGGCCGCGTCAGGTAGATCTTGTCGCCGGCATAGTCGACGAACAGCCGCACCTGCTTGAGCGCGTCGTTGCCGAGGATCATCCCGGGCGCCTCGCTGACGCCGAGCGCCTTGAACAGCGGCAGATCGGCGGCCTGGACCTTCAGCGTGTCCCACGTCGTCCGGTCGAGCGTGATGGGACCGATCGTGGCCTTGAGGCTCTGCGTGTCGGTCAGTGCCAGATTGCCTGCCGTCACACCCGGTCCGCCTTCGACGATGCCCAGCGCGTCGCGAAGCTTGCCGTTCAGGATGGTCTCGTTGGCGCCGGTGTCGATGACCGCCTTGACCGCGATGCCGTTCACCACCGCGTCGACCACCAGGAAATGATCCCAGCGCTTGGCGACCGGCAGCATCGACCAGTCGGACCCGGAGGCCGGCAGGGCGCCCGGCTCATAGAGGACGATACGCTTGCCGGGCTGGTCGATATCCAGCGAGAAGTGCGACAGGACATTCATGCCCAGGATGCCCCGCGCCTCGCGGACATATTTCATCGGTGCGTCGAGGACGATGGTGATCGGCGCCGGGGCCGACCGGCCGCCCAGCGTCACCTGGCCCATCACATAGAGATCGACGGCCTGAGGCCCGCCGGCCAACTGCACCGGCTGCGGCATGCGCCCGATATTCGCGAGGCCGAGTTCGTCCTTGACGGGTGTCGTGACCGTCGTGATCCCGGCGGCGGTGTCGAGAACCATCGGAAACGGCCCTGCGCCGTTGATCGCGACCTCCACGATCGGGAACCCGCGATCGGTCAGTGTGAGCGGCACGTCCGAGGCCAGCGCGCCGGTCGCAGCGAACCCGCCGGCCAGAAGCGCGGTCGCGAACCTTGAAAAAGCGCGGAAATTAACGCCGCTGCGTGCGTCCACTCTGCCTTGCCTCGATCAACAGCACCCCATATAAGGCGCGCCAACTCCGGCAACAATTGGGCCTTGTCACGCGCGCGTAACATTGACGCGCCACGCGGTATTGCCCCGAATCGAGCACTCGAATGGAACTGCGCAACATCGCGATCATCGCGCATGTCGACCACGGCAAGACGACCCTGGTCGACCAGCTTCTGAAGCAGTCCGGCACCTTCCGCGAGAACCAGCAGGTTCAGGAACGCGCCATGGACTCCAATGACCAGGAGCGCGAGCGCGGGATTACCATTCTTGCGAAGGCGACCAGCGTCGAGTGGCAGGGCGTCCGCATCAACATCGTCGACACCCCCGGCCACGCCGATTTCGGCGGCGAGGTGGAGCGCATCCTCTCGATGGTCGACGGCGTCTGCCTGCTGGTCGATGCGGCCGAAAGCGTGATGCCGCAGACCAAGTTCGTGCTCTCCAAGGCGCTGAAGCTGGGGCTGAAGCCGATCGTCGTCATCAACAAGATCGACCGCCAGGACGCCCGCCACGAGGAAGTGCTGGAAGAGATCTTCGATCTGTTCCTGGCCCTCGAAGCCGCCGACGACCAGCTCGACTTCCCGGTCCTCTACGCCTCGGGCCGCAACGGCTGGGCCGTGAACGACCTCAAGGACGAGCGCACCAGCCTGACACCGCTGTTCGAGAAGATCGTCTCCTACGTGCCGGCGCCGAAGGTCGCGGCGCTCGCGACCGAAGACCATCCGTTCAAGATGCTGGTGACGACGATCCAGGCCGATCCCTATCTCGGCCGCATCCTCACCGGCCGCATCGAAAGCGGCGTGATCGCGCCGAACAAGCAGATCAAGGCGCTGAACGCGGCCGGCGAGAAGCTGGAAAACGCGCGCATCACCAAGATCCTCGCCTTCCGCGGCCTCAACCGCCAGCCGATCGAACGCGGCGAGGCGGGCGACATCGTGTCGATCGCCGGCCTCAGCGTCGCGAGCGTCGCCGACACGCTGTGCGACGTGACCGTCGAGGAGCCGCTGCACGCGATTCCCGTCGATCCGCCGACCATCTCGATCACCGTCGGCGTCAACGATTCCCCGCTCGCCGGGCGCGAAGGCGACAAGGTGCAGAGCCGCGTAATCCGCGACCGCCTGTTCCGCGAGGCCGAAGGCAATGTCGCGATCAAGGTGAAGGAAAGCGCGTCGAAGGATGCCTTCGAAGTCTCGGGCCGCGGCGAATTGCAGCTCGGCGTGCTGATCGAATCCATGCGCCGCGAGGGCTTCGAGCTCTCGATCTCGCGCCCCCGCGTGCTGTTCCGCAATGACGAGACGACGGGCGAGCGGCTGGAGCCGATGGAAGAGGTCTTCGTCGACGTCGACGACGCCTATACCGGCATCGTCATCGAGAAGATGGCCCTGCGCAAAGCCGAGATGACCGACATGCGCCCGACCGGCGCCGGCAAGACGCGCATCACCTTCTATGCCCCGTCGCGCGGCCTCATCGGCTATCACGGCCAGTTCCTTACCGACACGCGCGGCACCGGCATCATGAACCGCGTGTTCAAGGATTACGGTCCCTACAAGGGCGCGCTCGAAGGCCGCCCGCGCGGCGTACTGATCAGCCTCGAGGACGGCGAGGCCGTGACCTATGCGCTCTGGTACTTGGAAGAGCGCGGCACGCTGTTCGTCACCACCGGCACCAGGCTCTACCAGGGCATGATCATCGGCGAGAACGCCCGCGACAACGATATGGACGTGAACCCGCTGAAGTCGAAGCAGCTCACGAACTTCCGGGCCGCCGGCAAGGACGAAGCCGTCCGCCTCACGCCCCACCGCCAGATGACGCTGGAGCAGGCGATCGCCTATATCGACACCGACGAACTGGTCGAAGTCACCCCGAAGTCGATCCGCCTGCGCAAGCGCGAACTCGTCCCGCACATGCGCAAGCGCGCCGAAAAGGTCGACGCCTAGCTAAGGCGCGCTCATCAGCTTGACGATCCGCCGCGCCGCAAGCGCGATGGCCAGATAGGCCATACCCGAGAATATGAGGGCAATGCCGACCATGATGCCCGGCGTTGAAAGACTTGCGGCCGGGAGGTGGGTCGCGAGGAGCACGCCCACGAGGATCGCGACGAGGCCGGAAAGCAGCAGCCAGCCCCAGCCGTCATGCGGCCGGACGCGGAAGGCGAGGGCCGACTGCGTCGCGCCCTGCACGAGCAGCACGACGGCGACCAGCATGGTTATCGCCACCGCGCCGGCGAAAGGCTGCATGTAGATGAGCGCGCCGCCGACGATCTGGATGATGCCGAGCGCGAGATTCCACAGAAAGCCCTGCCAGTCCCGCGTCCAGAACGCCTGTACCGCATGGGTCACACCGCCGACGGCCAGGAGCAGGCCGACCGTGAGGCTTGTCGCGAGGCTCGATACGACCGGCAGGGCGATGGCGAGCACGCCCATCAGCGTGAGCGCAAGGCCGAGCAGCAGGAACGACACCCATCGCGCCCGCACCTGGTCGGTGATAGCCCTCGGAAAGATCGGCTCGTTGTCCTGGGACATCGCATGCTCCCGCGCTTCTGCCTGTGGCAGGATCGCGCAATTCGCCGCGATGTCCATCCCGGCGGAAGACCTCAGCCGAAGCGTTCCCACGCCGCCTGCCGCGAAATGTCGAGCGCATCGCCGATCTGCGCCCAGCTCACCTTGCGTTCGCGCAGGATGTCGATCTGGCTCTGGAGGACCTTGCGCGATCCCTCCACGGCGCTCTCCGAGGCGCCAAGGCCCTTCAGCAGCGTGTCGTCGTCGAGCGCTTTCCAGGTGTTCAGTAGCTGGGTTTCGGCGTCCTTCATGATCTTGTCGAAGTCGGCCGGTTCCTTCTCGGGGACGGCCGGATCGGAGGGGGGCGGAGACTTGGCGATGATGTCGACGCAGAGGCCGACACATTCGTTGCAGATGAAGACGCCGGGGCCGGCGATGAGCTTCGCCACGACGTCGGAAGGCTTGCGGCAGAACGAACAGAATAGCTTGGGCCTGCTCTTGCGTGGCATGGGCCGATCCTCCGGTTGTCATGTCAGGATATTCCTGACAGATCGTTTGTCAAGAATATCCTGACACTCCCCGCTATTGACCCGCCGCGTGCATTGGCGATGAAGGGATGTGACCCAGTCCCCCCTTTCCGAATACGCCCGGTTCGCGCATCGCCTCGCCGACGCGAGCGGCGCGGCGATCCTTCCGTATTTCCGCTCGGAGCTGGCGGTCGAAGACAAGGGCGGCAAGGCGGGCCAGGCCTATGACCCCGTCACGCTGGCCGACCAGGAGGCCGAGCACGCGATCCGCGCCCTGATCCGCAGCACCTATCCGGACCACGGCGTCCTCGGGGAGGAGCATGGCCACGAGAAGGGCCGGTCGCCGTGGACCTGGGTGCTCGATCCGATCGACGGCACGCGGGCCTTCATCACCGGCGGCCCGCAATGGGGCACGCTCATCGGCCTCAACGACGGCGAGCGGCCCGTCCTTGGCGTGCTCGACCAGCCCTTCACCGGCGAGCGCTGGATCGCCTATGACGGCCGCACGGAATTCCGGGCGCGCGGCGTGACGCGGCGCCTGAAGACGCGCCCCTGCGCGTCGCTGAAGGACGCCGTGATCTCCTCGACGCATCCGTGGAGCTATTTCAGCGACGGCGAACAGGCCGCCTTCCGCCAGATCGACGCCAGGGTGCGCATGACCCGCTTCGGCGGCGACTGCTACGCCTATGGCCTCGTCGCCATGGGCTTGATGGATGCCGTCGTCGAGTCGGCGCTGAAGGCATGGGACGTGCAGGCCCTCATCCCGATCATCGAAGGCGCCGGCGGCGTCATGACGACGTGGTCCGGCGGCGATCCGCAGGAAGGTGGGCAGGTGGTTGCGAGCGGCGACGAACGCCTGCACGCCGCGCTGCTCAAGATCCTCGCCAAGGCGGCCTGACTACGCATCCATCTCAGACGAGCGACAATCCGCCGTCGACATAGAGCACTTGTCCGGTCGTGTAGGTGCCGCACATCAGATAGAGATAGGCCTCGGCGAGTTCCGCCGGCGTGCCCGCCCGCGCCAGCGGCTGGCGCTGCGTCGCGGCCTTCAACCGCTCCTCGCGTTGGTCGGCCGGCATGCTGTCCCACACCTCCGTCAGCACGAGACCGGGGCAGACGGCATTCACGCGGACCGGCGCGAGATCGACGGCGAGGCTGCGCGCCAGATGCTCCACCGCGCCGGCCATCGCGGTGTTCAGCGCCGCGCCCTTGCGCGGGCGATGGGCCACCATGCCGTCGGTGATCGTGATCGAGCCGTTCGGCGCGATCGTGCGGTGACAATGCTTCACCGCGGCGAGCGCGCCCCAGAAGCGCACCGTGAACACGGCATTCGCCGCGCCGATCTCGATCTCCGGCAGAGTGCCGCCGGTGCGCAGCGGCGTCCAGTCGCCCGCCGTGTAGGCGAGGTGGTCGAACTTGCCGAGCCGTTCGAAGAAGCGCGCGACGTCGGCCTCGTCCTTGACGTCGATCGTCGTGCCGTTCGACTGGCCGCCCAGCCGCTTCAGCGCCGTGTCCACCTTGCTCTGCTGGCTGGAGGCGACGACCACCTTCGCGCCTTCGCCGAGCGCCGCCTCGGCGATGCCGAAGCCGATGCCGGAGGTCCCGCCGATGACGACGACCTTCTTGCCGTGAAGCCGCTTGCCCATGTCCCTCGCCTCGCTTGGCCTGGGCGGCAGCTTAGAGTGCGAAACCGCCGTCGACCATAAGCGTCTGCCCGGTGATGTAGGCGGCCTTGTCCGAGCAGAGGAAGTCCACGGCGTCGGCGACGTTGTCGGCGGTGCCGAGGCGGCGCAGCGCGAGCGTCGCCTTGGTGGTCTCGATGAAGCGGTCGTCGAAATCGCCGGTATCGAGCAGCGCGTGATACATGCCGTCGGTGATGACGCCGACGCCCACGCAATTGGCGCGCACGCCGAAGCGGCCTTCCTCGGCCGCGATACCCTTGATGACCGCCTCGACCGCCGCCTTCGGCGCCGCCGACAGCACGTCCTTGACCGCATAGCGGCGGATCGCGGGCGTCGCCAGCGCCAGCGCAACGCCGCGGCTTTCGCGCAGATGCCGCATCGCCGGCTGGAGCAGGTTGAAGCAGCCGAACACGTCGGTGCCGACGGTCTTGCGGAACAGGGCCGGCTCGAGCCGGCTGATGTGGCGCATGTCGATATACGGCCCCGCGGCGTAGACCGCGGTGTGCACGCCGCCGAAGCGCTCCGCCATCGCATCCACGAAGCGCGCGCAGGCGGCGTCGTCCGTGAGGTCGAGCTGCACGATCTCCGCCGTCCGTCCGGCATCGCGCACGGCCTGCGCCGCGATCTCCGCACCCTCGCGATTGCGGTTGTAAGTGAGCGCGACGTCCGAGCCGCCCTCGGCCAGCACGCGGCAGATCGCCTGGCCGATGCCGCCCGAGCCGCCGCCCACAAGGGCGACACCGGAGGCGTAGCGGATGGCTTGCGCGGTCATGCAGTCGTCTCCTCCAGCAGCGCCTCCAGGCGGCGCGTCGCAACATTGTCGGTCATGACGGGATGATCGGTCGGCATGTCGCCGAGCTCGGCGCGCACCTTCAGATGGCGCAGCATCAGCACGGCGACCTTGGCGGCAGAGAACAGCGTGTACCAGCCGGCGTGGCGCAGCGAGCGCCCGCTCAAGGTCTCATAGGCTTCGATCGTCTCGCGTTCATCGAGATAGCCCGGCGGCAGCCGTCCGCGGCTGCGCATGCGGTTCATCTCGATCAGCCAGAAGACGTCCAGCTCCGGCGGCCCCAGCGACCCGAGTTCGAAGTCGAGCAGGGCGGCCGGAACGAAATCGCGGACGACGACATTCGCCGGCCGCGCATCGCCCCACAGCAGCAGCGACGTGTCGTCGCCGGGCAGCGTCGCGGCGAGCCGCTCGAACGCCGCGCCAATCGCCGGCTGCGGCGCCGCGCCTCCGCCCCAGGCGAACACCTCGCGCAGCCACGCCAGTTCGCGCCCGAGCGCGGTGCCACCGCCGCCGCGCGCCAAAGTCTGGCGCAGATCCGGCGAAACCGGCGCTCGATGCAGCGCCGCCAGCGCGCGGATCAGCGCCTCATGAAAGCGCCGCCGGTCCGCATCGCGCGCGTCGGCCAGGAACCCCGCCTCGAAGAAGGTCGGCCTGTCGTCGGCCGGGATGGCGCCCTCCACGAACGCCATCACATAGAGTGGCCGTCCGATGACGCTGCCGGCGCTGTCCTCGCCCAGGATCGCCGGAACGGGACAATCGGCGACGTCTTCCAGCGCCCGCATGCAGGCGATCTGCCGCCTCAGGTCATAGTGCGGAAACATCGCCGGCCCGCGCGGCGCCAGCCGCACGACGACACGCCGCTCGGCGCCTGCCGCGCCGTCGCGGCAGCGCACGAGCCAGGTCTCGCTCGACCATCCGCCGCCCGAAGGTGCGGTGCTGCCCGTGATCTCCAGCCCGCGCATGCCGAGCTGCCGGCCGAGCCAGGCCTGAAAGGCCGGATCGCCGATCGGCGCCGTCCGTTCGGCCGCGCTCAAAGCGTCCTCGGCGCGTCCCAATGTCCGCCCGTCTCGCGGCTGTTCCAGATCTCGACGATCCGGCCGTTCTCGACGCGGAAGACCTCGATGCCGCAATAGACATAGGACTTGCCGTTCTTCTGCGTGCTGCGGCCGTTCCACGCGACCGTGACGACCTTGTCCGTCGCTGCCAGCATGGCCGTGTCGAAGTGCAGGACCGGACAGAGGTCGAGCGTGTCCTCCAGCCGCTTCACGGTCTCCGCCATGCTCAGGCTCTTCACCTCGCCCGCCTTGTGGCGCCAGGTCGGGTCCGAGATGAGGTCGGGGATCAGGTCGAGCCGGCGCTGGTTGTAGAGCACGTCCAGATAGGTCCGGACGGTCTCTTCGGCGCTGCGCGTCGTGCTGCTCATGTCTTCCTTCCTCCCGTTTAGTCCGCCGCCTTGGCGCGGTCGGCGAAGGTGCTGCCGACCGGGCGGCCGGCGAGCTGATCGAGGATCGCGGCCGTGTCGAGCGCCTCGAAGACCTCCTCGATGCCGTTGGCGCCGCTGCGGGCGAAGAGCGTGTACTCGTTCTCGTATATCGCACCCGTCGCGCGGTAGCGGGCGCGATAGATGAAGCGCACCGCGCTCTTCGTGTCGTCGCCGGTCTCGTCCAGGATCTCGACGGTGCAATCGGGGAAATAGACGTCGGACCAGACGGAGGTGTTGAACGCGACCACCGCCTCCGTGCCCTTCATCGGGCGCGGATAGGGCAGGCTGGCCGAGAGGCTCCACTGGATGCCGGGCGCGTAGAGCTTGCGCATCCGGTCCACGTCGCCGAAGGCGCTGACGAGCCTGCCGGCAGGCGTGCGGGGTGTCTCGGGCATCGTTCTTTCCCTGTCGTCTCAGCGGCCGGCGTCGATCGCCGCGCCGCCGTCGGCCATCAGCGTGTGGCCGGTGAGGTAGCCTGACGCGGGCCCCGCAAGGAAGAGCAGGATCGGCGCGATGTCCGCGGCGGGGTCGCCGGCCCGGCGCAGCGGGATCGCCTTCACGAAATTCGCGACCGCCGGTTCGTTCCGGATCGCATCCGCGAGCCCGTCGGTGACGGCGGTCGGGCAGACGCAGTTGACGTTGATCCCGAACTTGCCCCATTCGCGCGCCGCGACCCGCGTGGCCTGCCGGATCGCTTCCTTCGCCGCGCCATAGGCCAGCATCTTCGGACTGCCCTGCACGCCCACGACCGAGCCGAAATTGATCACCCGGCCGCGCCGCTCCTTCAGATACGGAAAACAGGCGCGCATGAAGCGCACGGTCGCGAAGAAACCCATGTCCATATGGGCCTGCAACATGTCGTCGCTGGTCTCCAGGAACGACACCTGGAGATCGCGCGTATCGTGCGCATTGTTCACCAGGATGTCGACGCTGCCGAAGGCCGCGACGGTCTCTGCGACCGCCCGCGTGATCTGCGCGGCGTCCGTCACGTCGCAGGCGATGCCCGCGGCCGTACCGCCCGCCGCCCGGATTGCCTCCACCACGGCATCGACCCCGGCCCGGCTGCGCGAGACCACCGCGACGCGCGCACCCTCTGCGGCGAACAGCTCCGCTGCCGCGCGTCCGATGCCGCGGCCCGCACCCGTGATGAGCGCGATCTTGCCGTCGAGCTGCCCCATCAGCCTTCGCCCTTGCACGGCCCACGCAGGCCTTCCAGCGTCATCGCGACGATGTCGGCGGCGATCGCCTCCGGCGTCATCTTGCCCGGCTTGTACCAGTCCGCCGCCCAGTTCAGCGCGCCCATGATGGACATGCGCACCACCGAGAGATCGAGATCGCTCCTGATCTCGCCGGCGTCGCGCGCATCCGCCAGCAGCTTCCGCCACAGCGCGCCATAGGCCCGCTGCCGCCCGAGCGCACGCTCGCGGATCGGCTGCGGCACCTGCCAGATCAGCTTGATCGTCGCGGAGGCGATGTCCTCCTGCTGCACGATCATCAGGAGATGCGTTTCGATGGCCGCGCGCAGCCGGTCGCGCGCGCTCGCCGGCGCCGGCAGCGCGGCAATCGCCGCCCGCACCGCCGCCTCGGTCTGCTCCACGCCGCGATCCATCAACGCCTCGACCAGCGCCTCGCGCGAATCGAAATGGTAGTAGAGGCTGCCGGCCTGCATCCCCGCGCCGGCGGCGATGTCGCTCAGCCGCGCGCCGGAATAGCCCGAAAGGCGGAAGGCACGCGCCGCGGAATCGAGGATCGCCTGGCGCGTGATGTCCGATTTGCGCTGCGGCTCGGGCGTTGCGGCGCGCGCGCTACTCGGCTGCTTCATACCGGACCGAAGGGCTGTAGGGGACGCCGAGATCGCCGCCGACATCCAGCTTCTGGAGTTCCGGCAGCACCTTGGTGGCGACGAGATCGTAGTTCCGCGTCGCGACCTCCGGCTCCATCGCACCATAGACCGGCAGCAGCAGCAGGCCGCCCGCGTCGGTCAGCGCGACGTAGCGCTTCAGCTTCGCGACCACCTCGTCCGGCGTACCCCACACCTGGAGATCGGCAAGGAAGCCGTTGAAGCGTTCCAGCCCGTTCTTGGCGATGTTGCGCGCCAGGCCCGCATAATATTCGTAGCCCTCGATGTCGGCGAAGGCGACGTTGTCGAACTCGTAATGCTCGACCGTCGAGCGGGCATAGCGCTGGAGATAGGTCTCGCGCATCCGCTGCGCTTCGGCGGCATCCTCGCTCGTCGCGACGAAGACCGCGAGGATCGGCTTCGGCGCCTCCGTGCCGTTGAGCTCCAGATAGCGCCGGCGATAGGCGGTCAGGTCCTCGACGACCTTGTCCCACGGCTTCTGCGCGATCACCATCAGCCCGACGCCCAGCTTCGCCATCAGATCGATGGAGTAGGGCGAGATCGCCGATGCGAAGGTGCGGCCGCGGAAGCTCGCGAACGGCCCGGGGCGGAGGCGGGTGCGCGGCTGCTTGTAGAGCTCGCCGTCGAACGCCATGACGCCTGTTTCGAGGCCCTGCATGATCGCCTCGGTGTATTCGG
This sequence comes from Alphaproteobacteria bacterium, assembly GCA_020852655.1. GTDB lineage: Bacteria > Pseudomonadota > Alphaproteobacteria > Micropepsales > Micropepsaceae > JADZAI01. Next base: position 53,041 of record JADZAI010000009.1, on the reverse strand, counting down.
TGAAGCGCCGCCGCGACTCCTTCATCGGCGTCCGGAAGCCCTCGAACTCGACCCGCCCGAGGCCGCGCCCGAAGCCGGCGATGGCGCGTCCCTGCGAGAGATGGTCGAGCAGGATGAAGTTCTCGGCGACGCGCAAGGGGTCGTGCCAGGGCAGCACCGTCACCATCGTGCCGAGCCGGATGCGCGAGGTCTGGCCTGCGACCCAGGCAAGGAATTGCTGGACGTTGGGCGTCATCTGATAGTCGGAGAAGTGATGCTCCGGCGTCCAGATGGAATCGAAGCCCGAGGCTTCCGCGCGGGCCGCCAGGCCGAGTTCGAGGCGATAGATGTCGGCATCCGACATCTTCGCGTCCAGACTCTGAAAGCACAGTCCGAGACCGACATGCATGGCACAGTTCCTTTTCAGCGCATCGCGAAGCCGCCGGCGACGGTGATCGTCTGGCCGGTGATCTGGCGGGCGGCAACGGGAGAGGCGAGGAAGACGACCGAGCGCGCGATGTCCTCGGGCCGCGACAGGCGGCGCAGCGGCGTCGCCTTGACGACATAGTCCGTCTGCGCGTCGTTCATGACCGCGTCGCGGTCGTTCCACAGCGACTGCGCGCCCAGCGACTCGGCGTCCTCGGGCAGCGTCAGCCCGGGCGAGACGCAATTGGCGCGCACGCCGTGGCGGCCATATTCCAGCGCGATGGTCCGCACGAAGGCGACGACACCGGCCTTGGCCGCGGCATAGACGCTCTGGCGCTGTTCGCCGAGCGCCGCCGTCGAGGCCGTCGCGACGATCGCCCCGCCGCCGCCGTCGATCATCGCCGGCAGCACGGCACGCGTGCAGCACATGACGGCGGTGAGGTTGAGGTCCAGCGTCCGCCGCCAGCCCTTCGGATCGAGCTTCAGGAAGAAGTCCGGCCGGTTCGCGCCGGCGTTGCTGATCAGCGTGCTGATGCCGTCGAGCCGCTGCATCGCCTCCTGGCAGGCGCGCTCGGCGGCGTCGAGATCGGTCAGGTCGGCCGCGACGACATGGGCATCCGCTGCACCGCGCGCCCTGGCGCGCTCCGCGGTGCGCTCGGCCTGCGCCTTGTCGATGTCGACGATGGCGACATTTGCGCCTTCCGCCGCCAGCGCCAGCACGATCGCACGCCCGATATGCGACGCGCCGCCGGTGACGATGACCTTCGAATCCTTGAGGCCCAGATGCATCAGCGGGCCTCCAGCGCCTGGTTGATCGCGCGATGCAGGTGGATCAGCGACGGCTCGTTCTTGCCGTAGATCAGTTCCGGCAGCGCGCCGGACTCCAGTCCCTTCTGGATCTCAGCCATCAGCGTGAAATCCTCGCGCGAGGTCACGTCCATCAGCATGTCGAGATTCTTCTTCCAGTAGGCCCGCGCCTTCTCGGTCGCCGGCTCCTGCGGCGCATAGAGGCTGGTGCGTACCCGCGTCCGGTTCGGGCTCAGCGGCGTCACCCGCCACAGCTCCACATGGTCGCGCTGCCAGGTGATCAGGCCCGACGGCATGAAGATATATTGCGTCGTGCCGTGCGGCAGCAGCCGCCAGTCCGCCTCGTCCGGCTTCTCGATCTCCTGGAGCGCCGTCTTCAGAAGGCCGATCATCCTGGGATGCGGCCCGAAGCTGTCGAACAGCGACAGGTCCGACAGATAGGTCGGCGCGATCGAGGTCTTGTGCAGGAAGCGGATGTGATAGGCCTCGGTGAAGGTGTCGAGCACGAGCTTCCAGTTGAAATCCCACTCGTGCTCGCGCGACTCCACATGCACGCAGCCGCCCAGGCCGAAGCCTTCCAGCTCCACCTCGGCGCCATGGAGCGCCGCCGCTGCGGTCAGGCCTTCGCCGCCGCGCCCTTGCGCGAAGATCAGGCCATAGCCCTCGGCCACCGAGATCGGCAGAAGTCCGCACTCCGCCTTCGGCACGTCGTCGAAGGCCGGCTCGGCATAGGGCCGGGCATGCAGCGCGCCGTCGAGGTCATAGACCCAGCCGTGATAGGGGCACGAGAAGCGCGGCCGCGGCGGCCCGTCCGGCTCCACCACCGGCGCGCCGCGATGGCGGCAGGCATTCACGAAGCCCTTCAGGCTGCCGTCGCGCTGCCGCACGATCAGCGCCGGAATGCGGCCCAGCGACAGGGCCATGTAGCTGCCCGGCTCGCGCAGCTCGCAGCTCAGGCCGATCATCTGCGGCCGCTGCTCGAACAGCAGGTCGCGCTCCGCTTCGAACCGCGCCGGATCGGTATAGGCGGATGCGGGATTGCGCATGGTCGCCGGCGCCAGCGGCCACGGCCCTTCCCGGTTCGACGATTTCAGCCGGCGCAGCAATTCCTGCTGACGTTCTTGAAACATGTGAGCCTCTTCCCCGCGCCCAAATAATCTAATCTGAATTAGAAAATCAAGCCGCCCGATTGACAAGCCCCCGGCGGCCACGCACGCTGTCGCCGCACACACACCATCGGGAGGAGAATTCATGAGCAGCTTGAAGGGACGCGTCGCCCTGGTATCGGGCGGGGCGCGCGGCATCGGCGCGGCCACCGCGCGCGCCCTGGCCAAGGAAGGGGCGTCGGTCGTCATCACCGACGTGATCGACGGCAGCGAAGTCGCCAAGGAGATCGGCGGCGCCTTCCTGAAACACGACGTCACCGTCGAGGCCGACTGGGCCGACGCGGTGGCCTTCGCCAAGACCCAGTTCGGCGGGCTCGACATCCTGGTCAACAACGCCGGCGTCTTCTGGGTCGCGCCGCTGCTCCAGACCGACCTCGAACGCTTCCGCCGCATGCAGGCGGTGAATGTCGACGGAGTCTTCCTCGGCATGAAGCACGCCGTCCCGGCGATCGCCGAGCGCGCCCATCAGTGGGAAGGCGGCGGTGCGATCATCAACCTGTCGTCGGTGGCGGGGCTGAAGGGCTCTCCCGGTGTCGTCGCCTACAACGCGTCGAAGGGCGCGGTGCGGCTGATGACCAAGAGCATCGCGCTGGAGGTGGCGCCGCTGAAGATTCGCGTGAACTCGGTCCACCCCGGCGTCATCGACACCTTGATGGGCGGCCAGGTCATCACCGAATTCGCCGGCGGCGGCGGCGTCAACGATCCGGACGTCTCGCGCAGCAACGTCGCCGCGATGCATCCGCTCGGCCGCCTCGGCAAGCCGACCGAGATCGCCGACGCCATCGTCTTTCTTGCGTCCGACAAGTCCGCCTTCATCACCGGCATGGAGATGGTCGTCGACGGCGGCATGACGCAGCGCTGAGATCTTGCCATGCGCCGGCCTCGCCGGCGCATGGCCGCGCTCAGAACGCGCCCGCCGTCTCCAGCAGCAGCCACAGCCCGATGCCCAGGAAGAGCAGGGCGGCGACGATCCGCACCGCGTTCAGCGGCACGCGCTTGATGAGTTCGTTGCCCAGGAACACGGCGGGCACGTTGGCCAGCATCATGCCCAGCGTCGTCCCCAGCGTGACCGGGACGACATCATGGAAGCGGGCGCCGAGCGCGATCGTCGCGATCTGGGTCTTGTCGCCCATCTCGACCAGGAAGAAGGCGATCGTCGTCGTCAGGAAGGCGCCGAAGCGCGAGGGCTTGTCGCCCACGTCGTCCAGCTTGTCGGGGATCAGCGTCCAGGCGCCCATCGCGATGAAGGAGAGCGCGATCAGGTAGCGGAACCAGTCCCCCTGGAGCCAGTCGGCGGCCTGCGCGCCCACCAGAGCCGCGCAGAAATGATTGGCGACCGTCGCCGCGAAGATGCCGGCGATGATCGGCCAGGGCCGCTTGAAGCGGGTCGCGAGCACGATCGCGAGAAGCTGCGTCTTGTCGCCCATTTCGGCGAGCGCGACGACGGCGGTGGAGGTGAGCAGGGCTTCCATGAACAGCTATCCGGGCCGGGCGGTACGTTGAGCCAACGACATCAGGCGTCCCGCCCGGCGAAAGCGGAAACCCGATGCCATTGGTCTCGCCCGATCGGTCTCCCGACCCCTCCGCGCCACGGCCTCTCGGCCGAGTATGTTGACGCGAAGGCCCGCCTTGCGGCGGCTGGCTACTCCCCAGATGACGGCGCGCTGCGTACAGGGTCGGCCCGCCGCATGCAACCGGGTTCTTTTGCGCATGCGGCGCAGCACGGAACGCGAACCATGGCGCGACGTTTCGGACTGGTGCACCGTATCGGGTTCCAGGCATGGCGACGCGTCAAACAGAAGTCCGGCGGCTGATGAAGAGCCTCGGCCTCGTCCATCTGGCGCGCAGCGCGCTCCCCATCACGCGCAAGGCGAGCGGCAAGGGCTACGCCTTCCACAAGGCCGACGGGACCCGCATCACCGACCCCGCAACCGTCGACCGCCTGAACGGCCTCGCTGTCCCGCCGGCCTATGACGACGTCCGCTATGCCGCCGACCCGCGCGGCCATCTCCAGGCCATCGGCCGCGATGCGGCCGGGCGCACGCAGTATCGCTACCATCCCGAATGGGAGACGCTGCGCGAGCAGCGCAAGGCAAAACGCCTCGCGACGATGGCCGAAAACCTGCCCAAGCTGCGCCGCGCGCTCGCCCGTGACCTTGGCTCCGATGAGCCCACCAAGGCGCTGGCGCTCGCCTGCTGCGTCGAACTGGTGTCGCACACTGCCATCCGGGCTGGCGGCGAGCGCTATGAAAGCCTCAGCGGCAGCCGCGGCGCGACGACCCTGCTGAAATCCAACGCGCGCTGTGTCGACGGCGCCCTCACGCTGTCGTTCCGCGGCAAGGGCGGCAGGCAGATCGAGAAGGGCGCCAAATCGCCGCGCCTCTGCCGCGCGCTGGGCGTGCTGCGCAAGCTCTCCGGCCGGCGCCTCTTTCAGTATCGCGCCGCCGACGGCGGCGTCTGCCGCCTGCGCGCCGCCGACGTGAACGCCTATCTGAAGGACATCGCGGACTGCGACATCACGCTGAAGGATTTCCGCACGCTGCTCGCCTCCAGCCTCGTCGCCGATCGCCTCGCCGCGGTCGATCCGCTGCCCTCGGTCGCGGGGCGCAAGCGCCAGGTCAAGGAAGCGATTGCCGGCGCCGCCGAAGAACTCGCCAACACGCCTACCGTCTGCCGCAAGAGCTATGTCCACGACAGCGTGGTCGACGCCTTCGAGAGCGGCAAGCTGAAGCGCCTGAAGGCCAAGTCGCCCCGCAAGATCGACCTCCTCGCCGCCGTCGTCTCCAAGGCAGCCTGAAGCGTCAGCCCGGGATCCACTCCCGCGCCGCCCGCAGCCGTTCGAGCCACGCCTCCGCCTGCTTGATCGACACGGCCATTTCCGCCGGATACTCGGCGATCAGCTTCTCCTTCTGCGACCGCTCCAGGTCACGCTTCTCGAAATCCGTGCGCGCCAGCTTCAGCAGCCCGGTGATGACCGCCGACCATTTGTTCTTCTCCATCGCGTTGATCAGCAGGTCGAAGGCCGAAATCGCCTGAATCTCGCCCAGCGCCTTCTGGGCCTTCTCCATCATCTTCGCGAGATATTCGCGGCCCTTCTGGTCGAGCGCCGGATTGGCGAGCTGCTTGGAAATGCTTTCAAGCGTCGCCTCGGCCTCCTTGCGGGTGACCCAGCCGAGCGGCGTGTCCGCGCGATATTCGCCGCCTTCGGCCGCCGCCTGGATATTGGCGATCGTCGCCTCCAGCGCGCTCACCTTGCCTTCCAGGTCGATGCGCCGGCCCCAGCCGAGTTCGACCACCCAGAACTGGTAGAGACCGTCATTCACCGTCGCCTTCATGACGGTGTAGGCCTTCTCGCCCTCGGCCAGCGAATCGCGGAGCTGGTTCAGCGTCATGTAGGTGCCGATGAGCGGATGGTTGATCTGGACGTCGCCCGCCGCGGCGGCCGCACGGCGCCGCGCCACCTCTTCCTCCGCCGCGGCGATCTCGGCCTCCAGCCGCTTGCGCGTCCGCGGTCCGAGGCCGGGTATGACCACCTCGTAGTCGCCGTCGGTGACCAGCTTGCGGATGGCGGCCTTGCGCTCTTCGGCGGCCGCGATCTTCCCGCGGTAATCGGCACCCTTCACCCAGCCGAGGCCGCCGATGAAGGTCGTCCATGTGCCGTCGCGGACGCCCTGGTTGATGTCCGCGATCTGCTGCTGGAGGCTGTCGATCTGGCCCTGGATCATCTCCCCGGTCACCCAGCCCGCGGCGGCGATGTGCCAGCTCGCCTTGCCCTCGGCGATCAGCTTCGCCCATTTTTCCTTCTCCTGCTGCGCCGTATAGGCGAGCTGGGCGAGCGTTGCGGTGTTGTTCCAGCCGAAGCCGGGCAGGCTCCGCTGCTGGTCCGGGCTCTCGACAGAGAGCTGGCTCAACAATCCGGCCGCCTTCTGGATCTGCTCGATCCGCTCGTCGAGCGTCTTCATCATCTTGGTGCCGGTTTCGGTGGCCATCTCCTTCACCGAGGTCCACCAGGTGATCCAGGCGGAGAGATACTGGACGCGGGCCTGCGCCTGCCGGTCGATCTCGGCGAGCACGAGATTGGCGTTGGCGATTTCGAGGTCGAGCGGCTGCATCTCGGCCGCCACGATGTCGAGGGCCCGCGCGGGCTGGCCTCCGAACAGCGCTGCGGCGACGATCGCCAGGACGGCGGCAAGCGAGATGCGCATGGTCCCCTCCGGAGGCGGCGCCCTCGGGCCCGCGGTCTGGACGCCGTAACGTCAGCTTTCTCCTGACTCCTGCGGCAGGCAAGGCCCGCACCCTGCGACATTCGCGACCGCCGCGGCTTTGCCGCCGGGTTGCCGCAATCCGGTCACGATTGTTGCCTCGCATCGCGGCGCGGATTTTCCGGATTCCCGCGCATCCTGTGGGGCTTCGTCGAAAGGTATCGGCCGCCTGCGGCCGAACGCCTCGCGACAAGTGGATGAAGGGATTCTAGTGTCCGTCTGCTTTTTTGAGTCTGGCGCGGCCCGCGGAACGAGCCGCGATGCGTATCTCCAGGGGGATTCTATGCAGCGCATAGTTGCGATTCTGCTTGTGCTCGTCGCGCTCGCGGGCGGCTTCTTCATCGGCACGAAATACATGCCGGGCGGCAACGGCCCCGGCTCGCCGACGCCGACACCCATCGCCGGAACCGACACGCCCTCCGGCCCGACGCCGGCGCCGGCGCCGGCCGGCGAAGTCGTCACGCCGGCCAAGGCGCGCGAGCCCTACACGGCCCCCAAGGAGATCGACTTCGCCTTCCGCCGCCTGGAGATCGAGACGACCGGCGACCAGCCGGAAGCCTGCCTCGTCTTCACCCGCGACTTCGTGGCCGACGGCAGCGTCCGCTACGAGGACTATCTCCAGTTCGACCCGGGGGCCCAGATCGCCGTCCGGCCGAGCAAGGACCGCCTCTGCATCGCCGGGCTCCAGTTCAACCAGACCTATGCGCTGACCATCCGCGCCGGCCTCCCCGCCGCGAGCGGCGAAAAGACGGCCGAGGACGAGACCATACCGGTCCAGCTCCGCGACCAGGACCCGACCGTCGCCTTCGGCGCCGGCTTCATCCTGCCGCGCGACAGCGCCGACGGCGTGCCGGTCACGACGGTCAATGTCGACGCCGTCTCCATCAAGGTCATCCGCGTCGGCGACCGCCTCCTGTCGCAGCTCCAGGACTATGTCCTCGACCAGCGCGAAATCTATGAATACGACGCCGGCACCTACGAGAATTCGCAGGGCTCCACCGTGTGGAGCGGCGAGATGGCCGTTGCCAACGTCAAGAACCAGGCGGTCACCACCAGCTTCGCCATCACCGATGCCCTGCCGGCGATGAAGCCGGGCGTCTATCTGATCCTCGCCAAGGACAAGAACCGCAAGGAAGGCGACGACGAATACTGGACCCCGATGGCGGGCCAGTGGATCATCAACACCGACATCGCCCTCACCAGCTTCAAGGCCTATGACGGGCTGACCGTCTTCGCGCGCTCCTTCGCGACGGCGACGCCGCAGGCGGGCGTGAAGCTCCAGCTCGTCGCGCAGAACAACGAGATCCTCGGCGAAGGCACCACCGAGAGCGACGGCAAGGTCGTCTTCGAAGGCGGCCTGCTGCGCGGCGCCGGCGGCGACACGCCCGCCGTCGTCATGGCCTATAACGGCGACGGCAAGGACTTCGCCTATATCGACCTGCGCCGCTCGGCCTTCGACCTCTCCGACCGCGGCGTCGACGGCCGCGCCGCCGCCGGCAACATCGACGGCTTCGTCTATCTCGACCGCGGCATCTATCGCCCGGGCGAAACGGTGCACCTGAACGCCTTGCTGCGCGACCGCGAGACCAACGCCATCCCGAGCGCGCCGGTCACCGTGATCGTCTCCAAGCCGGACGGCCAGGAGTTCCGCCGCTACACGGTCGATCAGCTCATGGCCGGCGGCCTCTACCAGCCCTTCACCCTCTCGGCCTCCGCGCCGCGCGGGCGCTGGAGCGCGGCGGTCTACACCGACCCCAACGGCTCGTCCGTCGGCTATGTCGCCTTCGACGTGCAGGACTTCGTCCCGCAGAAGCTGAAGGTCGAGCTTGCGACGGCAACGACGCAGATCGACCCGGCCCAGCCGGTCTCGATCGACGTCACCAGCCGCTTCCTCTACGGCGCCCCCGCTTCGGGCCTCGGCGGCGAAGGCACGCTGACGCTCGAGCGCGCCGGCGAGCCCTACGCGAAGTTCAAGGACTGGTCCTTCGGATCGGTCGACGAGACCTGGGACCCGCAGCAGGTGACGCTGGATGTCGGCACGACCGACGCGGAAGGCAAGACGACCGCGACCGGCTCCTTCGACGGCATCGACCTCTCGCAGACGACGATCCCCCTCGAGGCCAAGGCCGATGTGAAGATCTACGAGCCCGGCGGCCGCACCACGGGCGAGACGATCGTCATCCCGGTCAAGACAAGGCCGCTCGCCATCGGCATCCGCGCGGGCTTCGACTACGCGACGGTCGCCGAGAACAGCGACGCGAATTTCGAGATCGTCGCCGTCGACGACAAGGGCGAGCCCGTCGCGCTCAAGGGCGCGACCTATGAGTTCGTCCGCGAGAGCGTCGACTATCGCTGGTACCAGACCGACGGCGAGTGGAAATACGACCGCATCGTCCGCGACCGCATCGTCAACGGCGGCAAGCTCGACGTCGCGGCGGACGCGCCGGCCAAGCTCGGCCAGCGCGTCGACTGGGGCAGCTATCGCCTGACCATCGCCGACCCGGCGACCGGCGCGCGCACCTCGGTGCGCTTCTGGGCCGGCTGGGGCGCCAGCGCCTCGGACCGCCCGGACCGCCTCAACGTCTCCAGCGACAAGCAGGCCTACAAGTCCGGCGACACGGCGGTGCTGAACGTCCGCGCCGTCACCGACGGCAAGGGCCTCGTCGTCATCGCCGGCGACCGCGTCTTCGAGACGCGCGAGATCGACATCAAGGCCGAAGGCACGACGCTGCCGATCGAGGTGAAGAAGGAATGGGGCGCGGGGGTCTACGCCCTCGTCACCATGTACCGCCCGCTCGATGCTGCGACCAAGGGCTCGCCCCGGGCGATCGGCCTCGTCCATCTCGCCATCGACGCCAGCGACCGTACGCTCGCCGTCGATGTCGGCACGCCGGAGCGCATGCTGCCGCGCGGCCCGCTGTCTGTGCCGATCACCGTCGCCAACGCCAGCGGCGAAGGCTACGTCACGGTCGCGGCGATCGATGAAGGCGTTCTTCAGCTTACCGATTTCCCGACGCCCGATCCGGTCAAGTATTTCTTCGGCAAGCGGCGCCTCGGCGTCGATATCCGCGACGACTACGGCCGCCTCATCGAGACGACGCGCTACCAGGTGGGCGAACTGCGCACCGGCGGCGACTCGCTCGGCGGCCGCGGCCTTGCCGTGGTGCCGCAGAAGGTGGTCGCGCTCTATTCCGGCCCGGTGAAGCTCGAAGGCGGCAAGGCGACGGTCACGCTCGACGTCCCCGACTTCAACGGCGAGCTGCGCGTCATGGCGGTCGCCTGGACGCCCACGGCCGTCGGCTTCGGCTCGAAGCCGGTGACGGTGCGCGACCCGGTGGTCGCCGAGCTCGTGCTGCCGCGCTTCCTGGCGCCCGGCGACGTCGCCGACGTCGGCTTCAATCTCCACAATGTCGACGGCGCCCCCGGCGCCTACACGGCGGAGATTTCGGCCACCGATCCGGTCGGCGTCGACCCGGGTTCGGCGCGCATCGAGCGGACGCTCGCGGCCGGCGAACGCCAGTTGCTGCCGGTGAAGATCAACGCCAGCAGCGCCGGCATCGCGACCATCAAGCTCGCGATCTCGGGTCCGAACGGCTTCAAGGTCGACCGCATATGGCCGATCGAGGTCCGCCCGGCCCAGCTTCCGATGTCGATCGGCGACGTGGCGCAGATCCAGCCGGGGGCGAGCTATGCCCTGCCGGCGACGATCCTGTCGTCCTTCACGCCGGGCTCGGCCAGCGTCCAGGTCACGCTCTCCGGCGCCCGCGGCTTCGACAATGTCGCAGGCATGCTGAAATGGCTCGACAAATATCCCTATGGCTGCCTCGAACAGACGACCAGCCGCGCGCTGCCGCTGGTTTATCTGAACGATCTGGCGAAGCTGGCGGGTCTGGAGGAGGAGAAGCGCATCACCGATCGCGTGCAGGAGGCCGCCGACCGCGTCCTCGACATGCAGCGCCCGGACGGCGGCTTCGGCATGTGGTCGTCGTCCTATAACGACGACGCCGACAAGTTCCTCCAGGTCTATGCCACCGACTTCCTGATGCAGGCCAAGGCCAAGGGCTATGTCATTCCCGAAGAGGGCCTGACGCGCGCCCTGCGCTATCTGCGCCAGGTGGCGACGGACGAGTCGAACAGCGACAACGCCCGGGCCTATGCCTTCTACGTGCTGGCGCGCGGCGGCCAGGGCCAGGTCGGAGACCTGCGCTACTACGCCGACAATGCCGGCGCCAATGCCGCCTCGGCGATCAGCCAGGGCTTCATCGGCGGCGCGCTGGTGCAGGCCGGCGACCGCAGCCGTGCCGGCATCGCCTTCGGCAAGGCGCGCGAGATCGCGACGTCCTATCCGATCGACCGCTCGTTCTGGCGCTGGGACCGCGGCTATTACGACTATTACGGCTCGGCCCTGCGCGACGTCGCCGGGCTCACGGCGGTGGCGGCGGATGCGAAGGAAGATTCGCTGATCCCGGCGCTGCTCGACAAGGTCAACGGCTTCGACACCAACATGAACTACACGACCACCCAGGAGAAATCCTGGATGTTGCTCGCGCAGTGGCGGTTGCTGAACAGCGCCCCGCCGGTGAAGGCCGAAGTGACCGGAACGACCGCGGCGGAATCGTCGGGTCAGGTCGTGCTGCGTCCGGCGCTGAACGAACTCTCCGGCGGCGTCGCCATCCGCAATGCGGGTGACCGGGCGATCTGGCGGACCGTTTCGGCGACCGGCGTGCCGGCCAACCCGCTGCCGCCGTCGGCCGAGGGCGTGACGATCCGCAAGACCTATCGCAACCTCGACGGCAGCGCGGCCAACATGGCGGCGCTCAGGCAGAACGACCAGGTCATCGTGGTGATCGAAGGCAATCTCACCGATCGCCAGTATCACCAGCTCGCGGTCACCGACCTGCTGCCGGCCGGCTTCGAGATCGAAGGTGCGGTGCAGGTGGGCGAGAGCGGCTCGTCGATCTATCCCTGGCTCGGCGATCTGACCTACACGAGCATCCAGGAGAACCGCGACGACCGCTATGTCGCCGCCTTCTCCGCCGGCTCGGCGTATCGCATGTCGCCGGAGGAGGAAGCGAAGACGGCGCTGCCGAATTTCCGCCTCGCCTATATCGCCCGCGCCACCGTGCCGGGCACCTTTGCCCTGCCGGCGGCGATGATCGAGGACATGTATGTCCCGACCATCACCGGCCGCTCCGCCATGAGCAGCGTCACCATCGCGGCACAGTGAGAGGCGTATCGGTTGGCCGGCATTTGAGTGATGGCGCAGGCGTCTGGATCCCCTGACAACTTGCTCCCCCCGCTTGCGGGGGGAGACGGCGACCGCAGGTCGCCAGAGGGGGGTACGTGCTCCCCGCCTGACATGCCCCCCTCTGGCGCTGCGCGCCTGTCTCCCCCCGCAAGCGGGGGGAGCAACAGATTCAGGCGCCTCAAGCGCTTCGGCATCGGCCTTGCCGCCACCGCCGCGCTCCTCGTCGCCGCCAACTTCCTCTTCCCGCCCGACCTGTCGCGCGGCCGCGAAAGCTCCACCGTCGTGCTCGCCGCCGACGGCACGATGCTGCGCGGCTTCCTCACCGCCGACGACAAATGGCGCCTTCCGGTGCGGGTCGAGGATGTCGATGCGCGCTACCTGAGACTGCTCCTCGCCTATGAGGACCGCCGCTTCAACGACCACAGCGGCGTCGACGTCACCGCCGTCGGCCGTGCCGCGTGGCAGTTCATCACCAATATGGGTGTCGTCTCCGGCGCCTCGACGCTGACCATGCAGGTCGCGCGCCTGCTGGAGCCGATCTCGCGCGACCTCGGCGGCAAGGCCTTCCAGATGACGCGCGCGCTCCAGCTCGAAGCGCGCCTGACGAAGGAAGAAATCCTCGACCTCTACCTCACCCTCGCGCCCTTCGGCGGCAATATCGAAGGCGTCCGCGCCGCGAGCCTTGCCTATTTCGGCAAGGAGCCGAAGCGGCTCACTTTGGCGGAGGCGGCGCTGCTCGTCGCGCTGCCCCAGTCGCCCGAACGCAACCGGCCCGACCGCTCGCCTGCGCGCGCCCGGGCGCAGCGCGACAAGGTGCTCCGCATCCTCGCCGAGAAGGGCGTCATCGGCGAACGCGAAGCGCAGGAGGCGATGCAGGATTCCGTGCCGGCGGCGCGAATCGCCATGCCCTTCCGCGCCCCGCATCTGGCCCAGGAAGCGCGCCGCGAACGGCCGGATGCGCGCGAGATCGTCACCACCATCGACCCGCGCATCCAGGCCGCCGTCGAAGGCGTGCTCAGCGGCGAGCGCCGGTCCTTCGGCGACGGCGGCGACATGGCGGTCGTCGTCATCGAGAACGCCACGATGAAGACGATCGCCTATGCCGGCTCGTCCGATTTCTGGGGCGACAACGGCCAGATCGACCTCGCGCGCTCGGCCCGCTCGCCCGGCTCGGCGCTGAAGCCGTTCATCTACGGCATCGCCTTCGACGACATGCTGCTGCATCCCGAAACGCTGATCGACGACAAGCCGGTCACGTTCGGCTCCTACGCCCCGCGCAATTTCGACCGCGGCTTCCAGGGCACGGTCAGCGTCCGCGACGCGCTGCACATGTCGCTGAACGTACCCGCCGTTTCGGTGCTCGACCGCATCGGCCCGGTGCGCCTCTCGGCCACACTCCAGCAGGGCGGCGCGCGGCTTTCCTGGGCGACGAAATTTGCCGGTCCGTCGCTGCCGATGGCGCTCGGCGGCGTCGGCATCACGCTGGAGGACATGACGACGCTCTACGCCGCCATCGCCAATGACGGCGTCGCGCGGCCGGCGCTCCGCTACCGGGATCAGCAGCCGGGCGAGGCGCATCGCATCTTCGGCCCGGTCGCCGCTTGGTATCTCTACGACATCCTGCGCGGCTCGCCGCTGCCCGACGGCTGGGCGATGGGCCGCGGCCTCGAGCGCGGGCGCGAGGTCGCCTTCAAGACCGGCACCTCCTATGGCTTCCGCGACGCCTGGTCGCTCGGCTGGTCGGCCTCCTACACGGTCGGCGTCTGGACCGGCCGCGCCGACGGCTCGACCCGTCCCGGCGAGCTCGGCCGCAACGCCGCGGCGCCCATCCTGCTCCGCATCTTCCAGCTCCTGCCGCCCGAGCGCGGCGGCAAGCTCCCGCCGCCCGACGCCATCCGCGTCAGCAATGCCGAGGCCCTGCCGCCTGCCCTCCAGCGCTTCTCGCCCTATCGCATGGTGGCGGGCCTTGCCCGCAAGGCGCCGCCGCCGGTCATCGCCTTCCCGCCGGACGGCGCGGTCGTAGAGCTGAACGACAAGGACCCCGCCCTCATCCTCCGCGCCGACGGCGGCGCGCGGCCCCTGCGCTGGGTGGTCGACGGCACACCCCTCCCGGCCGCGCCGGTCTACGGCCAGATCGAATGGAGCCCGAAGGGCGAAGGTTTCACGCGCGTCACCGTGATCGACGCCGAAGGCCGCGCCGCCACCTCCAAGATCCGCCTGAAACGCGAGATGTAGCGGACGGCCTCGAGCGATCCAGGTAGCAGAAGCGGGCAATGCTTGACGCAGCGTGTGTCTGATACCATCCTCGTTCATGAGGGGGATTGATTGAATGTCGAATTGCGCGAACTGCGGTGCGCCGAACGATCGCGGGCGCGCGAAATGCGCCTATTGCGGCACTATGCTCGCGCCTGAACCGGCGGCAGCGCCTTCTCCGCAGCCTATGTATCAGCAACAGCAAGCGGCTATGCAGCCGATGTACCAGCAGCCGGTCTATGTGCAGGCCGCCGGTACGATCCAGCTTGGTCCGCCCAAGTCGACGGCGGCCGCTGCGCTTCTTGCATTCTTCCTCGGCGGATTGGGTATCCACAATTTCTACCTGGGCTACACCGGCAAGGGCATTGCTCAGCTTCTGCTGACGATCTTCGGCTGGCCGCTCTTCTTCATCGGGCCGCTGATTTCCGGAATATGGGCTTTTGTCGAATTTATCCTGATCCTGATCGGCTCCTATCCCGACCGCTGGGGGCGCAGGCTGACATAGCGGGCGCGCCGTCCATGAATGTCTTCCGAACGATAGTGGGTACCATCCTTGCGTTCGCCGTGCTCGCGGCGGTCACGCTCGGCGCAGCCTTGCTGTTTGTAAAGGAACCGGACCGGACGCTGTCGTTCTACGTGATCGTCGGTCAGCTCCTCCTGGGGGAGGCGGTTCTGTTCATGCTCATGTCGCGCAGCTTTATCGCGACGGCTCGCCGGGGCGGCGCGTCGGGCGTAGCGCAAATCGGTACGTACCGGCTCTTTCTCCTCGCCTACATCGTTTCTCTTGCGATCACGATCTCGTATTTCGGCTTCGGCTATCAGCGCCAAGGCGGCGTCAATGACTACATATTTGCCGGCATTCAGGTCATCGTGCTGGGTGTCCCGCTCTTCATGGCCATGATGTCTGAGACGACAACCCGTTTCGTCGAACAGGATGGTCGCGATGCCCAAGCCGAAGCCCGGCGCGGCCAACGCCGCCTCGACAAGGCGCTGGGTGGTATTGAGGACCTTGTGTCCAGCCTTCCTGTCGAACAGCGCGGCAGCAGCGAATTACAGAATGTCGAACTCGGCATGCGCACGTTGAGAAATTCGATCAATTCCAAGCTTGGTCTTCGCGGATACGATTCGCGCGAGTTGGCCGATCAGATCGAAGACCTCGAAAGCGGGTTCAAACGCAGTCTGCTTTCAGGCAATGCTGGCGCGGCGCTATCGGACTTGGCGGCGCAACTGACCCGCGCTGCGCAGCGCCTCTGACGTACGGACGGCCATGCTCGAGGTCATCAGCTTCAACGATCCCAGCAGTGCAGCGATGGTTGCGCGCGTACCCGAGGAGGGTATGGGCGACTACAGGACCGGTACGCAGATCGTTGTGCAGGAAGGGCAGACCGCTATCTTCTTTCGCGATGGCCAGGCGTTGGACGAATTTGCGCCCGGACGGCACACGCTGACCACCGGCAATATGCCGCTGTTGGGACAATTCCTGGGCAAGGGCTTCGAGACCAGCCCGTTCAAGAGCCACGTCTATTTCGTGTCCACCCGCATCTTCAACGATGTGGGCTGGGGCACCAAGACGCCGATCAACTTTGCCGACAAGGTGTTCGGCATCGTGCCGATACGAGGCTTCGGCATGATGTCGATCCGGATCGTGAACGCGCGCCTCTTTTTGCAGACCCTGATCGGGACGCTCGGACGCCAGTATACCGACGACATCGTCAATTATCTTCGCGGCATCCTGGTCGGGCGACTGACCGATCTGATCGCCAAGGGGTTCACGTCGATCGTAGACCTGCCAGGGCGCTATTCCGAGCTCTCGGCGCAACTTGCGCAGGCCCTGAGACCACAACTGGCGCAGTTTGGTGTCGACCTCATCGAGGTGAATATCGGCGCCATCACGCCGCCGCCCAGCGTCCAGCAAATGATCGAACGAGCCGCTGGAATAAGAATTCAGGACATTGAAGCCTATCGCGGCGTCGCGGCCGCCGATGCGCTGCGCGATGCCGCGTCCAAGACCGGTGCAGGAAACGCTGCGGGCGAAGGTGTCTCGACGGGGATCGGCATCGCGATGGGCGTCGCTGCCGCGCGGGAGATGCTCGGGACGGCGAGTCCCGCCAGGTCCGGCCCAGCATCGGGGACGGATTCGATCGAGGATCGGCTTCGCCGCGCCAAGCGGCTTGCGGACGAAGGCCTCATGACCGCCGAAGAATACGTGGCGGCTCGCAAAGAGATTTTGGACGACCTTTAACAGCCGCATTTCCGGCCCATCCGGCGACCGCCCGCCGGACAATGCGTGATATTGGCATCGTCAGCGACGCCGAAGGCCGAGCCGCAGCAGGCGGCGCGCCCGGTTTCCTCCCGCCGCTTTTCCGCGCACGATGCTGCGGAAGAACACGAGGGAGACGCCCATGACCGGCTTCGAGAGCATCGTCTACGAGAAGGAGCGCGGCCGCGCCCGCATCACGCTCAACCGGCCCGACAAGCTGAACGCCATCACGCTGAAGATGATGGCCGAGCTCAACGAGGCGCTGTGGGAAGCCGACAACGACCGTGATGTCCACTGCGTCATCGTGCGCGGAGCGGGGCGGTCCTTCTCCGCCGGCTACGACCTCGCCGGCGCCGACCGCGATGTGCCTGTGTCGCGCATCGAGGACCGCAAGGCCAACCGCTATCGCGGCGGATCGACGCCGGACGACGACACCTGGCAGCTTGAGCGCGCCCAGCGCTACCGCATGGCGCTGTTCGACATGCACAAGCCGTCGATCTGCCAGATCCACGGCCATTGCCTCGCGGGCGGCACCGACATCGCCCTGCTGTGCGACATGCTGGTCGCGGCGGAGGATGCGAAGATCGGCTTCCCGGCGGCGCGCGGCATGGGGGCGCTGCCCAACAATATGTGGCTCTACAATGTCGGCCCCCAATGGTCGAAGCGGCTGATGCTGACCGGCGACACGGTGACCGGCGCCGAGGCGCAGCAGCTCGGCCTCGTCATGAAGGCCGTGCCGCCCGAAGACCTTGAAGCCGAGGTCGAAGGTCTCGCCGACCGCATGGCGCTGATCGACCCCGACGTGCTGACCGTCAACAAGCGGGCGATCAATCTCGGCCTTGAACTCATGGGCGCCCGGACGCTCCAGCGCCTCGCCTGCGAAAACGACATGCGCGGCCACAACGCCGCCGCGGCCAAGGCCTTCTTCCGCTCGGCGGTCGAGGATGGCCTCGGCCAGGCGCTCCGCACCCGCGATGCGCCCTTCGGCGACGGCCGCGCCCGCGTCAACGGCCCCGAGAAGCGCGACGCCGAGGGGCGCCTCGTCGAGGATTCGCCGTGGCCGAAAAACCGCTAGGGTGACAGATACGTCGCGCTTCGTGACACCGGCACGCCAGAAGCGGCTTTGCGCGGCGCCGGGGCGCTGATATCCCCGCCGCCGCGCCGGGAGAGCGCCAAGACCGACGGCCTATGGACGACATCACGAAATCGCCCGAACCGGCACCGGGGCCTCGGCGCTCCTGGCTTCGCCGCGCGCTGACGCCGGTCGGCGCAGGCCGCCCGAACGATGCCCCCACCACGCCGGCGCAGCGCCGCCGCGCCTTCCAGATCCTCTTTCTCAGCCTGATGTGCCTCGGCATCGGCCAGGCCGGCATGTTCGCCGTCCTGCCGCCGATCTCGCGCCAGCTCGGCCTCTCCGAGTTCCAGACCGGCGCGATCTTCGCCGTCTCCGCGACGATCTGGGTGTTCTCCTCGGCCTATTGGGGCGCCCGCAGCGACCGCTGGGGCCGCCGTCCGATGATCGTGCTGGGCCTCGCCGCCTTCGCCGTCTCGACGGGATTCTTCGCCGTCTCCATCGATCTCGGCCTTGCCGGCTGGCTCTCCATCGCCGTCGTCTACCCGATGATGGTCGCCTCGCGCTCGATCTACGGCATCTTCGGCTCGGCCGGCTTCCCGGCGGCGCAGGGCTATATCGCCGACCGCACGGCGCCCGCGGAACGCACCAATGCGCTGGCGAATCTGAACGCCGCCTTCGGCCTCGGCACGACCGCCGGGCCCGGCGTCATCGCCGCGCTCGCCGTGCTTGGCACCGTCGCGCCGTTCTATTTCGTCGCCGCATTGGGCGGCATCTCGGCCTTCGTCATCTGGCGTTTCCTGCCCGAACGCACCGCGCCGATCCTGAAGGAGCGCGAACGCAGCGGCCGCGACGGCACCGCCTGGCGCGATCCGGGGCTGCTGCTCATGGTCACCGCCGGACTGATCGGCCTGATGGTGCTCTTCGGGGCCCGCCCGCTGACCTACGGCACGATCGGTGCGGTCGGCATCGTCCTCACCGGGCTTGCGTGGATCGCCCGGCGGCGGCGCGGCGCGGCGGCCGAGGCCGGGCCCGATCCGCTGCATCTGTCCTGGCGCGATCCGCGCATTTTGCCGTTCATCGTCTTCGGCGTGCTGATGGGCACGGCCGGCTCCATCCCGATCCAGGTGATCGCCTTTTTCTTCATGGATGTCGTGAAGGCCGACGAGGCGATGGCGGTTCAGCTCGCCGGCGTCGGCCTCATGACCTCGTCCATGGCGGCCCTGTTCGCGCAGTTCGTCGTCGTCCAGCGCTTCGGCCTCAGCGCCGGCCAGCTCGTGCTGTGGGGGATCGCGACGGCCTTCGTCTCCTATCTCACCTTCATCATCGGCGAGACCTACGGCCTCATCATCTTCGCCCTGCTGCTGTCGGGCCTCGGCTTCGGCCTCATTCGCCCGGGTTACGCCGCCGCCGTGTCGCTGGCGGTGGGGGCCGATCAGCAGGGCGCCGCCGCCGGCCTGACGGGCGGCGCCGGCGCCTCGGGTTTCATCTTCGCGCCGCTGATCGGCAACAAGCTCTATGAATGGGACCCGCACGCCCCGTTCTGGCTCGGCGCGGCGCTGATGATCGCCATGGCCATCTACGTCCTGCTCACCCCCCGCCTGCGCAGCACCGACGCCGAACTCCAGGAACACGCCGACCCCGGCGTGCCGAAGGTTTAGCCGGCTACGGCCAAACGAACATAAGCGGCTCAAGCGGTTGCTCGAGACGCGCCAGGATGTTCGGTACCAGAGCCAAAAGAGGCGGGAGCCGGTTCCCGCGCGGCCTCAAGACCATGATGGACAGGGGTAGCACCGCCAGATTCTGCTGAAAGGCGATGCCGCGATCAGCCGTGACGAACACATCGAAGCGGGTCGCTGCCAACCTCAGAAGCTCGCCGTTCTTTTTGCCTGCCCATCCTGCGCGCCGTGTCGACGTGACCTCATGCCCTGTCAGGCTGGCGGCGATACGCGGGTTCACGCACTCATCAAGCAGCAATCTCACGCAGTCCTGCCAGAGCGAGGTCGCGGACTTCCTCCAGATATGCAATCACCTGCGCGCGCGTGACGGTCGGGAAGCCGTCGAGGAATTCCTCGATCGTATCCCCGCCCTCCAGATATTCGAGCAGAAACGCCACGGGCACGCGTGTACCTGCGAAAACAGGCGTACCGCTCATGATCTCAGGATCGCGGCTGACGACGGAAGTCATGCGAGGAGTATACGCCCCGGTTGCCGCCCCGGCAACGCGAGGTCGACCGCACTAGCGCCAGTCTGCCTTGCCGCCGCATAATCCCGCGGCGCATGTCGAACGTCTCCACCAAACCCACCGGTCCGCTCGCCGGCCTCCGCATCCTCGATCTCACCGCGGTGGTCCTCGGGCCGCTCGCGACCCAGGTGCTCGGCGACTACGGCGCTGAGGTCATCAAGGTCGAAGGCCCGCGCGGCGACATGATGCGCGCCAACGGCGTCTCGCTGCATCCCGGCATGAGTTCGATCTTCCTCGCGCTCAACCGCAACAAGCGCTCGCTCTGCCTCGACCTCGCGGCGGAAGAAGGCAAGGCGGTGCTCCGCCGCCTCATCCCCGCCTGTGACATCCTCGTCCACAACATGCGCGTCGAGGCGATCGAGCGGCTCGGCTTCGGCTACGAGGCGGTCAAGGCTCTGCACCCTTCCGTGGTTTACTGCGCGGCGACGGGCTTCGACGAAGACGGCCCCGATGCCGGCAAGCCCGCCTTCGACGACATCATCCAGGCGGCCTCCGGCCTCGTCGCCGTCGCCAGCAACGGCCGTCCGGCGCCCGACTACGTGCCGACCCTGGTCGCCGACAAGACGACCGGCATGGCACTAGTCAACGCCGTGCTCGCCGCGCTGGTGCATCGCCTGCGCACCGGCGAGGGCCAGTATGTCGAGGTGCCGATGCTGGAGACGATGGCGGCTTTCGTCCTTGCCGAACATCTCGGCGGCCTCTCCTTCGATCCCGCGCCGCAGGGGGCGGGCTATGCGCGCCTCCTCGCCGGCGGCCGCAAGCCGGCGCCGACCAGGGACGGCCACATCGCCATCCTGCCCTACACGGCCGAGCACTGGGCCGCCTTCTACGCCGCCGCCGGCCGCGAGGATCTGACCGAACAGCTCGGCATCCACGACGGCGAGAAGCGCAACGCCAATATCCGCGCGCTCTACGCGACGATCGGCGAGATCACCCGCACGCGCTCGACCGCCGAATGGGTGGAAATCTGCGCCCGCATCGACGTGCCCGCGACGCCGATCTACGCGCTCGACGACCTGCCGGAGCATCCGCAGCTCAAGGCCGTCGGCCTGTTTCAGCCCATGGAGCACCCGAGCGAAGGCCGCCTCATCGCGGTCCGCCCGCCAACCAAATTCGCAGCCACGCCCGCGGCCATCCGCCTGCCGGCGCCCTGGCTCGGCCAGCACACCGCCGAAATCCTCCGCGAAGCCGGATTCGCGCCGGACGAAATCGACGCGCTACTATCGCGCAAAACCATCATGCAAAGGGACGAGCCGCGCCATGGAGTTTGAGCTCAGCGAAGAACACCGGATGCTGAAGGACCTCGTCACGCGCTTCGTGCAGGACGAGCTGATGCCGCTGGAAGCCGGCGTCCTCCAGCGCGAGGCGGAAGGGAAGGGGCTTTCGATCCTGTCCGAGGATATGAAGCGCCTCGACAAGGTCTCGAAGGAACTGGGCCTCTGGGGCCTCGATGCGCCCACCGACGTCGGCGGCTTCGACCTGCCGATGGTCGCGATGGTCGGCGTCGAGGAAGAGATCGGCAAGACCGTCACGCCCTACACGCTGCCGCCCGACAGCCCGAACCTCCGCATGCTCATGGCGACCGTCACGCCCGAGCAGCGCGAGGCCTATCTCGCGCCTTATGTGCGGGGCGAGACGGTGTCGGCGATCGGCATTTCCGAGCCCGGCGCCGGCGGCGACCCGGCGGCGATGATCACCCGCGCCGAACGCGACGGCGACGACTGGGTCATCAACGGCCGCAAGATCTGGATCTCCCGCGCCGACCATGCCGACTTCACCATCACCATGGCGATCACCGACAAGGACAAGCGGGCCCGCGGCGGCATCTCGGCCTTCCTGATCGACAAGGGCACGCCCGGCTTCAACGTGCTGCGCAAAATCCCGATGATCGGCGGCGCCGCCACCTACGAGATCGCGCTGGAAGATTGCCGCGTCCCCGGCTGGAAGCTGCTCGGCACCGAAGGCAACGGCTTCGCGCCGATGCAGCTCCGCCTCGGCACCCGCCGCGTACAGATGGCGGCGTGGTCGATCGGCATGGCGCAGCGCGCGCTCGACATGATCTTGGAGTATGCACCGCAGCGGAAAACCTTCGGCCTGCCCCTCAGCGAGCGCCAGGCGATCCAGTGGTGGGTGGCCGATGCCGCGACGCGCATCCATGCCGCGCGCCTGATGACCTATGACTGCGCCTGGAAGATCGACCAGGGTCGCGACGTGCGCCTGGAGATCTCCATGATCAAGGCCTACGCGACCGAAATGGCGTGGGAGGTGATCGACCGCGCCATGCAGACCTATGGCGCGATGGGCATGACCAAGGAGCTGCCGCTCCAGCTCATGGCCTCGAAGATCCGCACCATGCGCATCTATGACGGCCCGACCGAGGTGCATAAGTGGGTCGTGGCGCGCAATCTGCTGGGGTCGAAGCGGTAGATGCGCGCATCGCAAACGCGAACCGTCCGTTCGACTGCGACTGCATTGCTGCTTCTGGCGATGTCCTGCACAGACGTCGCTGGCGCTCCGGCGCCGCCCAAGCCTGAGTCGGAAGCCGTGCCGGACTTCCCGCCGCAGCCTGATCTGCCGCCGACCAGCGAAATGCTCGCTCGGAAGCCGGAAACAAAGGGCGTCTTCGAGGCGCGGGACGATGGCGCCGCACGCCATATTCAAAGCGGCATGATCTGCCCGCGGAAGCTTGGCACGCTGAACGTCTGGCGGTTTCAGGTCTATCCGTCGCCGGCCGGGCCTGGCACCGATGTCGGCTGCGACTATGGCATTCAGGGGCTCGACGATTTGTGGGTTTGCAAGCTCACGCTGTTCGCCATCAAGGCTGAGGCTGGTGAAACGGCCGACACCGCGTTCCGGCGGTACAAGGATGAGGTGGAACGCGCGTATCCGCAGGCGAAATATCTCGGTCCCGCCGTGACCTTCAAGGGTGAGACGCCTGCCTATGTCGAGCACGTTCGATCCGCCGAATACGAGATCGTCGCCGACGACATTCGCTATCAATCGGATCTCGTCGTCATGCTCGCGGGCGGGTGGATATTCGAGATCCGAGGGACGGGGCGAATGGACGTGGTGCAGGAAGAGGCTGCCGCCGCGGTATCGTGTCTGGTCGCGCCGAGCTTCGCTCTGACGATGACGGCGGACAGCATAGGTACCGCCGAGTGACGGTAGCCTATACGGCTGGGCGTCCGCTCAATCCTCCCGGCCATAGTAGAGCAGACCCTCCCGCACGCTCTCCTGTGGCAGGATTCCGCTGGTGCGGAACGTGGCCTCGATATCGCGCAGCGTCGCCGCCTTCAGCGCGCGGTTGCTCTTGCCGTTGATGTCGTTGATCTCCCACTCGCCGAAACCGATCTCCGCAATTTCGGCAACGGCTGCTTCGTCTCCGTGCCATTGGTAATACGCCCGGCGGCGGCGGATGAGCGCGAGCGAATACTGCGCCTCGCCAAGGCAGAGGTGAAATTCGCGCCCGATGCGGCGCAGCGCGCGGGGCGAATCGAGCGGCGTCAGCTTTGCGGTCCCGGCCCAAGGGGCCTCGACCGGGGGATGATCCAGCAACAGCTCCTGAATCCGCTTCTGCCAGGTGCGCATACCGATGGTCCGGAGCCTTCGGCGCAGGCCGCGCTCGTCGAGCCGGGCGCCGGCCGCCTCCAGCCGGCGGAGCAGCCAGTCGATCGAGACAAGCGAGCGGGCGGGCACGCGCAGCGGCACGGCGGCTATCGCCGGGTGGAGCTGCGCGACGAGTTCGATGCGCTCCAGGCGCGCCGGGGTGATCTGACCGTCCATCTTGCGCAACAGTTGTACGAGGCGCGTGTCGGCCAGCACCCGCCTCAGCCGCTCATAAAACGCCGCTTCCAGCACATGGCTGCTGCACCGGTCGAGTGCGGATAGCGCGCCCGGTGGGCACACGCTCCAGACATCGGCGAGCAATTGGCGCAGGTCCGCGCGGTCGATGATCGCGCCGATCGCGGCAGGCGCCATTGCAGCGTCCGCCTTCAACAGCGCCTCTACGCGGATGGCATAGACGTGAAACGTCTTGTCCGGCGCATCGGCCAGGCGTTTCAGCAGGGAAGGGTATTCCAGCGCGACCGCGCGCATGGTTTGCGCATGCGGCCCAAAGCGCCTCCAGAACGACGACATGACACAGACTCCAACAGATAGACTCCTCCCATTCGCCGGCTCACAGGCCAGCTTCCGGGATCAGCTTGGCTGTTGAAACCAGGACACGCCTTCTCTCCTTCACGAGGGCGCGCCGTCTACGCCCGATCACCCACGCGCACAAGCGTGGCGGGATGTCGCAGACGCGCGCTCACGCTTTGGCGAGATAAACGACACCTGCGAGATCTTTAAAGTGCGCGTCACACGTCAGCAGGTCGGCCCCATAGGCTTGGGCAGTCGCGTAGATGATCGCATCGGCCGTCGAGAGCTTGAATTCCCGGCAGGCCTCTGCCGCAGCAACGGCGAGGTTCGTGCTCAATGGAACGACGACACAGGTCCGGCTGAAGACCAGAGCTTCATCTGCCGCGTCCTGGCCGAGTTCGCGCAAGAGCCATTTGAAGAATTCGAGCTGCACGATCGTCGGCACCAGCCATTCGCCCGGCGTCGGGACAGCCTGCCGCACGGCTTTTCCAGCCGGGGTATCGCGCAGCAGCTCGATCCACGCCGACGTGTCTACGAGCCGCATCAATAGCGGTCGTCTCGATCGCGGTATCCGGTCGGGTCCGCGTTCGTCGCGATGCCCTGAAGCTCGTCGAGGGTGGGCACGCGAACCAACCGCACGCCCTTGCCGTCGGCTACGAAGGCGATTTTCTGGCCCGCCTTCCAGCCCTGCTGTTCCCGGACTTCCTTCGGAACCGAAATCTGGAATTTCTCGGACAGCGTGACGATATTGCCCATTCTTACGATCCTTCATCGATCAGAAATCGTAAGAATTACGCGCGGTGGCAGCGTCGTTCAAGAGGGCGATCCCCAACGCAAGAACTGGCCGCGGGTCTCGCGGATTGCTGTAGAAGGCGGCGCATGCTCGCTCATCTGCTTCTGGCCAGCCTGATGGTCATGGTCTGCGTCACGGTCCATTTCGTCGGGCTCGTGCTGCTGATGCGCCTGTTGCGGCACCGGGGCAGCCGGCTGCCCCAACAGGGTGGCCTGCTCGGGCAGGGGCTGCTGATCCTGCTGGTCGTGCACGGGCTCTTTCTCACGCACACGATCGAGGTCTGGTCGTTCGCCATCGCCTATGTCGCGACGGGCGCGATCGGCGATTTCACGACCGCGCTTTATTTCTCCACCGCGACCTTCACGACGATCGGTTATGGCGATGTCGTGCTGCCGCCGGACTGGCGCCTGTTCGGGGCGATCGAGGGCGCCGCCGGCCTCATCCTGTTCGGCTGGTCGACGGCCTTCCTCATCTCGGTGATGAACCACATGCGCACCTTCGAGCACACCTGGCTCAGCGCCGGGTCGGACGGCGGCTAGACCTCGACCATGTCGAACTCGGCCTTCGGCGTGCCGCACATCGGGCAGATCCAGTCGTCGGGGATGTCGCGCCAGCGCGTGCCGGGTGCGAGCCCTTCCATCGGGTCGCCGGCTTCCTCGCTGTAGAGATAGCCGCAGGTCCGGCACTGCCAGAAGCGATAGGGTTCCGCGCTCACGGGCGTCAGTTCATCTTGAAGCGGACGGGGACCGATTTCGGGCCGCACACGAAGGCGGCCTCCATGTTCTTCGGCGTGCCGTCGAGTTCGACCGATTGGAGCCGCGGGAACAGCTCTTCCCACAGGATGCGCATTTCCATCCGCGCCAGGTGCTGGCCGAGGCAGACATGCGCGCCATAGCCGAACGCGACATGCTTGTTCGGCATGCGGCCGACGTCGAACTTGAAGGGATCCTTGAACACCGCCTCGTCGCGATTGCCCGAGGGATAGCTCAGCATCAGCCAGTCGCCCTTGGCGATGGGCTTGCCGGCGAGCTCGGTGTCGGCCGTCGCGGTCCGCATGAAGTGCTTCACCGGCGTCACCCAGCGGATCGATTCCTCGATGAAGCTCATCATCAGCGAGGGGTCGCCTTTCACCCGGGCGAGCTGGTCGGGATTCTCCGCCAGCGCCCACAGTGCCCCGGCTGTCGTGCTCGACGTCGTGTCGTGGCCGGCGGTCGCTGCGATGATGTAGTAGGACATCGCCTCCAGATAGCCGAGCGGTTCGCCGTTGATCTTGCCGTTCGCGATGACGCTCGCGATGTCGTTGCGCGGCGCCTTCCGGCGGTCGTCGGTCACCGCGTTGAAATAGGTCATGAAGTCCATGACCACCGACTGGATCGTGTCGACCGAGGCGCTCGTGTCCTTGATCTCCTCGCCCGAGCGGTTGAGCTCGGGGTCGGCGCTGCCGAACAGCTCCTGCGTCAGCTTCAGCATGCGCGGCTCGTCCGCCTCGGGCACGCCGATCACTTCCATGATGACGTGGAGCGGATAGAGGAAGGCGACGTCGCGCGCGAAGTCGCAGCGGCCGCCATGGTCGGCCATGCGGTCGACGAAGCCCTTGGCGATCTCGCGGATGCGGGCTTCCAGCCGCTTGAGGTTCTGCGGCAGGAACTCGCCCTGGGTCAGGCGGCGGTAGTTGAAATGGTCCGGGTTGTCCATCTGGACCAGCGAGCGCACGAGATGGGGCGACCCGCCGGTCATCTCGCGCACCCGGCGGTCGGCTTCCTTCGTGGTCAGCGTCGCAGAGCGGTCGCCGTTGTGGAACAGGTCGTTCTGCCGCTCGACGGCCAGGATGTCGGCGTGCCGGGTGACGACCCAGAACGGGTCGTAGCCTTCCGGCTGGGCCTGCTCCAGCGGGGCCTCGCGGCGCAGATACGCGAACGCGTCGTCCACCTGCTTGCCGTTGGCATAGGCCTTGGGGCTGACGATGGTCTTGGCGATGTCCTGTGCGATCACGCGTGGCCTCCCGGATTTGGCCGGGACATTAGCGACCGCTGTCCCGGCATGAATTGCGTTGGATCAATCGGTTACGGCATCTGCCCGGCTATGGGGCGTCCAGCACCTTCCTCAGCAGCGCGCAGGACGGAAAGGCGTCGGCGACCATCCCCTTGCTGAGCTGATAGGCGCGGATGGCGGCGCGCGTGCCCTTGCCGATGTCGCCGTCGGGCTCGGCCTCGGTGAAGCCGAGCGCCTTCAGTTGCTTCTGGAGCGCATAGGCCTGGGCGCGCGTGATGTCGGGCTCGTCCTCCGGCCACGGCGTCTTGAGGCCCGGCCGGCCGGCAATGGCGTTCGACCACAAAGCGATCGCCAGCGCATAGGACTGCGATGGGTTATAGTCCACGAAGCGGTCGAAATTCGGCAGCGTCATCACCGTCGGACCGCGCGCCCCGGCCGGCGCGAAGACCGAGGCGGGCGTGTCCATCGTGACGCCGCGCAGCGTCGAGACCGGCTTGCCGCCCATCAGCGTCACGCCGCGGATTTCCCACGCGCCGATCGTCTTCTTGATCGTCAGGTCGCCGTCCTCGAAGGCAAAGTCCTCGGGCGGCTGCACCTCGGCGATCCAGGCCTGGCCGGGGCGAAAGGGTGTCGCCGCATTGCGCTGCTTCAGGTAATTGGCCTTCGAGGCGAAGGCGTCGTCGACCGAATCCCACAGGTCGATCACCCCGTCGCCGTCGCCGTCCACCGCATATTGCTCATAGGCTTCGGGCATGAACTGCGCGTGGCCGACGGCGCCCGCCCAGCTCCCCACCATCTTCGCCTTGGAGAAGCCGTAGCGCTGCATCAGCCGCATCGCGGCCATCAGGTTCGCCTCGTAGAAATCGCGCCGGTTGCCCTCATAGGCCAGCGCCGCCATCGCCTGGAAGATGTCGTCCTTGCCCTTGTTGCGGCCGTAGTCGGTCTCCATGCCCCAGAAGGTGACGAGCACCTCCGGCGGGATGCCGCTCGCCTTCTCGATGCGCGCCAGAATAGTCTTGTAGGTGCCGAGCGCCTCCTTGCCCTTGGCCAGGCGCTCCGGACTCGGACGGTTCTTCAGATAGCCCCAGATGCGCTGCGTGCGCTCGTTGGCGTTATAGGCGCGCTCGATCGTCTTGGGCGTGAAGGCGACGCCCTTCATCGCCTTGTCGAAGATGCCCGCCGGAATGCCCGCCACCATCGCGCGGTCGCGAAAACCGGACAGCCAGTCCTTGAAGCCGCTCGCCGTCAGGTCCGAGCCGTCGGCGGCCCTCTGGGGCGGCGGAGCCGGGACCTCGACCGGACACACGTCGGCGGCGATGGCACGGCCGCACAGCAGCGCAGCGCAGACGAGAACGGCGAGCCTCACGACACCCCCTCGGCCCGCAGGCGCTGGAGCAGGGCCGGCGTGGGGTAGCCGTCGGCGGGCAGGCCCCGGCTCACCTGATAGGCGCGGATGGCGGCGCGCGTCCGGTCGCCGTAGCGGCCGTCGGGCTTGAGGTCATAGCCGAGCCGCTGGAGGGCGGATTGCAGATCCTCCAGATCGCTCGCCGTCATGCCGCCGCTCTCCGGCCACGACCCGGCAAAGCTGCCGCCGCCCTTCAGCCGGTTGGCCCAGTGGCCGACCGCGACCGCATAGGACTGCGAGGGGTTGTAGTCGAGGAAGCGCCGGTAATTCTCGAAGGCGATCAGCGCGATGCCGCGATAGCCCATCGGCAGCAGGATCGACACCGGCGCCCCTGCCGGCACCAGCGACGACAGCTTCGCGCCGCTCACCGTGCGCACGCCCATCGCGTCCCACTCGGCCGCGCTCTTGGTGATGTCGGGTCCGGCGGTCTCCCAGCGGAAGCCGGACGGCAGACGTGCTTCCGCGAGCCAGGGCTGTCCGGGCCGCCAGCCATGCGCCTTCAGATAATTGGCGCAGCTCGCAAAGGCATCGGCCAGCGAGTTGCGGATGTCGCGCTCGCCGTCGCCGTCGCCGTCGACGCCCAGCTTCAGGATGTTGGAGGGCATGAACTGCACCTGGCCCAGCGCCCCGGCATAGGAGCCGACCAGTTCCTCGCGGGTGATCAGCCCGCGCTGCATCAATTGCAGCGACGCCATCAGCTCGGCCTCGAAGAAGGCGCGCCGGCGGCCCTCATAGGCGAGGCTCGCCAGCGCCTCGGGCACATAGAAGGTGCCGAGCACACTGCCGTAGCTCGTCTCGTTGCCCCAGATCGAGGCGATCGCAGCGGGATCGACGCCCGTCTCGCGCTCGACCCTGCGCAGCAGCGCGGCGTTCTCGGCCATCCTGGCCTGGCCGCGCTGGATCTGCGCCGGCGTCACCCGCTCCAGATATTTCGAGATGCGGCCCATGCCGCCCGAAGCGCCGCCGGAGAGGCTGATCGACTTCATGTTGAGATGCACGCCGCGCATGGTGCGCTGCCAGGTCGCGTCCGAGATGCCCTGCGCCCTCGCGCGCGCCCCCAGATCCTCCAGATAGGCCTGGAAGCCCGATTCGGTTGGATTGGCGATGGAAGCGCCGCTCGGGAAGGCGGGGCTCTGCGACGGCAGGGGCCGCGAGGCCTCCGATTCCGGCACAGGCGGCGCAACCGGCGTCGAAGCGCAGGCGCCGAGGAGCAGCAGCAAGGGCAGGGCGAGCAGGCGCATCTTCAGGTCCTCATCGTCCGGTGATTGGGCGTCCGGCAATCAGCGTCACGACATGCACGAGCATCAGGACCGCAAGAATCAGCGCGAACAGTTGCACGGCGCCGTGATTGAGCAGGCGCGGCCGGTTGGGGTCGGGCGGGCGCAGCGAAACCTGACGCGACCACAGCAGGATCGCGGCGGCAACGCTCAGCACGATCAGGGTCGGCCACCACTCCAGTTCGATCACGCAATCATCCTTAACGGCAGGTGAATCGGGCGGTCAGACCCAGGCCTCGGGCAGGTTCAGCGCATCGAGCGGTACCGGCTCCGGCGGGATGCCCGGCGGCGACCCGAGGTCGAGCTGCCACCAGCCGACATCGTGCCAGGCGCCCAGCTTGTAGCCGACTTGGCCGTAGACGCCGACCGGGACGAAGCCGGCCGACCGGTGCAGGGCCTGGCTCGCCGCGTTGGGCTCGGTGATGCCGGCAAAGGCCCGAGTATAGCCCTGGGCGCGCAGCAGCTCGAAAAGCACCTGGTAGAGCCGCTTGCCGACCCCTTGGCCCTGCGCGTATTCCGCTACGTAAGCCGTCGTGTCGACGCTCCAGCGATAGGCGGCGCGGGTGCGATGCTGGCCGGCATAGACATAGCCCCGGATCGCCCCGTCCTTCTCGTCCACCAGCCACGGCCAGTGCGGCAGCGTCTTGCCGATCCGTGCCGCCATCTCCGCAACCGACGGCACCTCGGTCTCGAAGGAAATCGCGGTTTTCTCCACGTTCGGCGCATAAATGGCCTGAATGGCCGCGGCGTCTTCGGCAAGGGCGAGGCGAATCATGGCTGGGCCGGCGTTAGGCGGATTTGGTGTCGCGTGGGGTATCCGGTAGGATCAAGCGTCAAGGGATCAGCCAATTTCAGGAGTTCCTTATGGCGAGGTCGGTCTCGCTCATCGAAAAGATCAAGGCACTGCCGGAAGACCGGATAGACGAAGTCGAGGACTTTATCGATTTCCTCGTTGCGCGGAGCCAGGATCGCGCGCTCGCCAAAGGCTTTGCGGAAGCAAGCGCCCCGGCCTTCGCAGCCGTTTGGGGAAACCCCGACGACGACGCCTACGATGCCCTTTGAGTTTGGCGACATCGTCCTCGTTCCCTTTCCGTTTACCGATCAAACCGCGTCCAAGAAGCGACCTGCCGTCGTTGTTTCCAGCCGTGCCTACAATGTCGCCAAGGCGGATGTCGTACTCATGGCGGTCACTTCGCAGATGCGGCCGAGCGCCTCGCTTGGTGAAACGTGGGTTGCTGACTGGAAGGGCGCTGGACTTCTCAAGCCTTCAGCCGTCAAGCCGATCTTCACGACAATCGAGCAATCTCTGGTCATTCGCATGTTGGGCCGGCTTGCCTCGCCTGACGAAGCGGCGCTGAAGCGGGTTATTGGCCAGATTCTGGGCTGATTTTGGACCGCGTCGCGCGTTGACTTCCATGCCCTGCGCGGGTAAACGCTGCGCCCTCAAATTCAGGCTTTGGGCTCCTGGGGCCCGATCCAACCACGAAGGGCAGGCCCCATGAAGGTTCGCAACTCGCTCAAGTCGCTCAAGGCGCGCGACAAGAATTGCCGCGTCGTCCGCCGCAAGGGCCGCGTCTACGTCATCAACAAGAAGAACCCGCGCTTCAAGGCGCGTCAGGGCTGACCCTCGGGCACAGACCGAACTAGAATGGCGGCGAGCCTCTCGCCGCCATTTTGATTCATGCACCTGCCCGCGCCAGATCTGAGCATCGTCGCCCGCCGCAGCGATATCGTCGCGGGCCTGCGCGAAATCGTCCCGCCGGACAGCGTCATCGCCGACGACGACAGCCTCGGCGTCTATGACTGCGATGCACTCACCGCCGTCCGCCAGAAGCCGCTCGCCGCGGTGCTGCCCGCCGATACCGGCGAGGTCGCGCGCATCCTGCGCTTCTGCCGCGACCAAGGCGTCAACGTCGTGCCGCGCGGTGCCGGCACCTCGCTCTCGGGCGGTTCGATCCCGCTCGGCGACGGCATTCTGCTCGTCACCTCCCGGCTCAACCGCATCCTCGAGATCGACTACGAGAATCGCTGCGCCGTGGTGCAGCCCGGCGTCACCAATCTGGCGATCACCAAGGCGGTGGAGGACCGCGGCTTCTATTACGCGCCCGATCCCTCCAGCCAGCTCGCCTGCTCGATCGGCGGCAACGTCGCGGAGAATTCGGGCGGCATCCACTGCCTCAAATACGGCATCACCACCAACAATCTGCTGGGCGTCGAGATCGCGCTCATCGACGGCGACATCGCCCGGATCGGCGGCAAGGCGGGCGCGCCGTCGGGCTATGACCTGCTCGGCCTCGTCACCGGGTCGGAGGGCCTGCTCGGCGTCGTCACCGAGGTGACGGTCCGCATCCTGCCGCGCCCGCCGGTCGCCCGGGCGCTGCTGCTCGGCTTTCCGTCGATCGAATCGGCCGGGGCCTGCGTCGCCGCCGTCATCGCCGCCGGCATCATCCCGGCCGGCATGGAACTGATGGACCGCCTCACGGTCGAGGCGGTCGAGGCCTATTGCCGCCCCGGCTATCCCGATGCCGAGGCCTGCCTGATCGCCGAGCTCGACGGCACGGCGGCCGAGGTTACCGCGCTCATCGCCCGGGTGGAGCGCATCGCGACCGACTGCGGCGCCACCTCGTGCCACGCCAGCACCAGCGAAGCCGAGCGCCTCGCCATCTGGGCCGGGCGCAAGGCCGCCTTCCCGGCGACCGGCCGCATCGCCCCCGACATGCTCTGCATGGACGGCACGATCCCGCGCCGTGAATTGCCGCGCGTCCTCAACCGCATCGGGGAACTTTCGCGGATCTACGGCCTGCCCGTCGCCAACGTGTTCCACGCCGGCGACGGCAATCTCCACCCGCTCATCCTCTACGACGTGATGAAGCCGGGCGATCTGGAACGTGCTGAATCGTTTGGTAACGACATCCTTACTCTCTGCGTCGAATGTGGCGGCGTCCTGACCGGCGAACATGGCGTCGGTATCGAGAAACGCGATTTGATGCCGGTGATGTTCGCCGAAGAAGACCTGGCGCAGCAGTTGCGCGTGAAATGCGCCTTCGACCCCTCGCACCGGTTGAATCCGGGCAAGGTGTTTCCGCACCTCCATGCCTGCGCCGAGCTCGGCCGCGTGCATGTCCATGGCGGCGCATTCCGCCGGGCGGATTTGCCGCGTCTATGAGCGTCGTCTGGGTCTATAGCGCCGTGGAAGCGGCAGAAGCCGTGAAGGCTGCCATCGCGGACGGCGAGAAGCTGGCGATCCGCGGCCGCGACACCAAGAAATCGCTCGGCCGTCCGGTCGATGCGGGCCGCATGCTCGACATCTCGCGCATCGCCGGCACCATACGCTACGAGCCGGAAGAGCTGATCCTCCGCGTCAAGGCGGGCACGCCGCTCATCGACATCGAGATGATGCTGCGCGAGCACCGGCAGATGCTCCCGTTCGAGCCGCCCGACTGGGGGCCGTTCTTCGGCGCCCCCGACCGGCGCGGCACGATCGGCGGCGTGCTGGCCGCCGACGTCTCGGGCCCGCGGCGCTTCAAGGCGGGCGGACCGCGCGACGCGCTGCTCGGCTTCACCGCCGTCAACGGCTTCGGCGAGAGCTACAAGGCGGGCGGGGCGGTGGTGAAGAACGTCACCGGCTACGACCTGCCGAAACTCATGTGCGGCTCGTTCGGCACGCTGGGTCCGCTGATCGACGTGACGCTGAAGGTCCTGCCGGCGCCCGAGCGCGAGGACACCATCGTGCTGCGCGGCCTCACCGCGCCGGAGGGCCTGCGCACGCTGCGGGCCATCGCCGGCGAGCCGCTGGAGGCCACCGGCCTCGCCCATCTCTCGGGCGAGCTGGCGCGCCATCTCGAAGGCGCGCTGGGCATCGCGGAGGGCCTCACCGCGATCCGCTTCGAGGGCGCCAGGGAAGCCGTCGAGGAACGCGTCGCGGCGATGATGGAGCGCTTCCGCCGGGCCGGCGCGCGCCGCCTCGGCGACAATGTCAGCCATGATTTCTGGCGCCGTGTCGGGGCGCTCGACCTCGTGGCGCGCGAGCCGGGCGTCGTCTGGCGCATCCTGGCGCCGCCCTTCGCCGCCGCGGCGATCGCCGGCGAGATCGGCCCCAACGCCGTCCAGTACGACCAGGCCGGCGGCCAGCTTTTCGTCGTGCTCGACGACGCGCCGCATGCGCACGCCAATCTGGTGCGCTCGGTCGCCGCCCGCCACAACGCCCAGACCGCGCTCTTCCGCGCCGGCGAAGGCCAGCGCGCCGCGCACGGCGTCTTCCAGCCCCAGGACGAAGTCCTCGCCCGCCTCACCCGCGAAGTGAAATCCGCCTTCGACCCCGAGCAGGTCTTCAACCCCGGCCGCATGTACGAGGGCGTCTAACGCCTTCTGTCATTCCCAGGTCCGCTTCGCGGCCGGAGGATGACACGATATATGCTGGAGGGGATGATTCCTCCCTCCCGCCGCTAGCTCCGTATGCGGACGAATTTCTCCGAAACCCAGCTCGCCCGTCCCGGCATGGCCGAGGCGGCGGGTGCGGTGCGGTCCTGCGTGCATTGCGGCATGTGCAACGCGACCTGCCCGACCTTCCAGATCCTCGCCGACGAGCGCGACGGGCCGCGCGGCCGCATCCAGCTCATGCAGGCGATGCTGGAGAAGGGCGGGGCGCCGTCCGAGGTCACCGTCCGCCATGTCGACCGCTGCCTCTCGTGCCTCTCCTGCCGCACGACATGCCCGTCCAGCGTCGACTATGCCCGCCTTGTCGACCGCGCCCGCAGCCACATCGCCGAGCACTACACGCGCCCGCGCGACGAGCGCTGGTTCCGCAGCTTCCTCGCCGCCGTGCTGCCGCGCCCGCGCCTCTTCCGCTGGGCGGCGCGGCTGGCGCCGCTGGCCGGGCCTCTCGGCTGGGCGCTGCCGGGGCCGTTCCAGCGCATGGCGGCCCTGGCCCCCGCCCGCGCCCCCACGGAGACGCCGCCCAAGCCGGCGACCTACCCCGCCGAAGGCCAGCGCAAGCTGCGCGTCGCGCTGCATCGCGGTTGCGTCCAGCAGGTGCTCGACCCGGCGATCGACCACGCCGCCATCCGCCTGCTTACCCGCTTCGGCGCCGAGGTCGTGGTGACCAAAGGCGGCGGCTGCTGCGGCGCGCTGAACCATCACCTCGGCCTCGAAGCCTCCGCGAAGCGCTACGCCCGTGCCAATGTCTCGGCCTGGTGGAAGCTGCACGAAGGCGCGGGCGTCGACCGCATCGTCTCGACCGCCTCCGGCTGCGGGGCGCAGCTCAAGGATTACGGCCACCTCCTCGGCCGCGACCCCGGCTACGCCTTCCGCACCAGGAAGCTCGCGCCGCTGGTGCGCGACGTGACCGAGGTGCTGGCCGAACTCGGCTATGCCGGCAAGGCGCCGGAAGAGCTCCGCGTCGCCTATCACGCCGCCTGCTCGATGCAGCACGGCCAGCGCCTGTCGGGCCTCTCGGAACGCCTGCTGGCCGAGGCCGGCTTCGCGCTCGTCCCCGTCCGCGACGGGCATCTGTGCTGCGGCTCGGCCGGCCATTACAGCCTGCTCCAGCCCGAAATGTCCGGCGAATTGCGGTCCCGCAAGATGGCGGCGCTCACCGAGCGCGCGCCGCAGGTGATCGTCTCCGGCAATATCGGCTGCCTCGAACATCTGCGTGCCGTCGCCGGGGTGGCGATGCTCCACACGGTCGAACTGCTCGACTGGGCTTCCGGCGGCCCGAAGCCCGAGCGGCTTTCGCCTTTGCCATGAATTCGCCCCGGCCTTACGCTAGGGCCATGGCTACCATGCGTATCGCCGCCCTTCTGCTCGCCGCCTGCGCCGTCGTGCCGCCCGCTTTGGCCGACCAGAAAGACCCGCGCCTCGACGAGCTCTTCAAGGCGCTCTCCGAAACCAAGTCGGAGCGGGCCGCGACGCCGATCGAGGAGGAGATCTGGCGCATCTGGAACGAGGCGAAGAGCCCGACCACCGCGCTGCTGCTCGACCGCAGCTCCAGCGTCGCCGAGGCGGGCGATCTCGACACCGCGCTCACCCTGC
This sequence comes from Alphaproteobacteria bacterium, assembly GCA_020852655.1. Classification (GTDB taxonomy): domain Bacteria; phylum Pseudomonadota; class Alphaproteobacteria; order Micropepsales; family Micropepsaceae; genus JADZAI01. Next base: position 17,689 of record JADZAI010000009.1, on the reverse strand, counting down.
TCGACACGCTGATCGCCCTCGATCCCGATTTCGCCGAAGGCTGGGCGACCCGCGCCACGCTCCGCGTCATGCGCGAGGAGACCGACGCGGCGATCAAGGATATCGAGCACGCCCTGGCGCTGGAGCCGCGCCATTTCGCGGCGCTCGCCGGCCTCGGCCAGATCATGATGGGCCTCGGCAACGCCAAGGCGGCGCTCGCCGCCTTCGACGCGGCGCTCAAAATCAATCCCTCGCTCGGCGAAATCCGGACCCAGGCGGAAACCCTCCGCCGCAAGATCGCCGGACAGCGGATTTGACGTGAAGTAGAACGGCGTATTAATTTCCGGGCAGCCCAGAAGACCGCCAGGGAACCCAGGACCATGGACATTTCAGCCGCCCGGAAACAGCTCACCGAAGATGGCTATTGCATCGTGCCCGGCGTGCTCGGCGCCGCCGAGGCCGACCGGGCGCGCGAGCATTTGTGGGCCGCCGCGGCCGAAAGCCGCCGCCGCGGCGTCGACACCTTCATGCCGGTGCTCGACCCGAACGAGGCCAATGTCCGCGTCTTCAACCTGCTCGACATTGACGGCTTGTTCCGCGACCTCATCCGCCACCCGCTGGCGCTCGATCTCGTGACCGCCCTGCTCGGGCCGAGCTTCCTCATCTCGAACTTCACCGCCAACATCGCGCGCCCCGGCGCGAAGTCGATGAAGATCCATTCCGACCAGTCGATCGTGGTGCCCGAGCCGTGGGCCCATCCCTGGGCGATCAACATCATCTGGTGCCTGAACGACGTCCATGCCGCCAACGGCGCGACCCTCTATCTACCGGGCAGCCATCGCTATGTGCATCGCAGCGACGTGCCGGCCGACGCGCGCGCCCGGATGGTGCCGTTCGAGGCGCCGAAGGGGTCGATCGTCGCGATGGAGGGGCGCATGTGGCACACCTCCGGCGACAACGTGACCAGGGACGAGGATCGCGCGCTGCTCTTCGGCTATTACTCGTGCAATTTCCTGCGCCCCCAGGTGAACTGGAACGCCGCCCTCTCGCCCGAAACCATCGCCGGCCTCGACGAGGAGATGCACCGCCTCCTCGGCCTCGGCCCCGACGCCAACACCGAACTCTCCGAACCCATCGTCCAGGACGTCGCGAAGGGCGCCGCGGTGAACCTTCTGGAACAGGCCCACGCCCCGGCCTGACCGGCGCCTTGCCGTCATCCCCGGGCGCGCGAAGCGCGGCGGAGCGCGCCTTCCCCCATAGGGCAGGGCAATCGCCTATGTCTTGTCTTCCCCCAGCGGAGGCGAAGCCGGAGCGGTGCGGGGGAAGATGTCGCGCAGCGACAGAAGGGGGCTAAAGCGCGCTTCCGCGCGCCAATGACGGCGAAGACAAGGCGATGCCGGACGAAAGCGGTTTCTTCGCCTGCTGCCAGCGCCGGGATGCCCGGAACATCGGTGCTTCGACCGTAGCGTAGCAGGCCACGCCGATCACCGCGGCCGCGACGAATGCCGCCGCCACGAATGCCGCCGGGCCGGCAATCTCCACCAGCCCCAGCTTTCGCCAGACCTGCCCGAACGCCGACAGCGTCATCGAGTGGGTCAGGTAGATGGAATAGGAGGCATCGCCGAGCAGATGCGGCAGCCGCCATTGGGCGACCCGGCGTGCCTGGTCGAGCGATAGTCCTCCTGCCACGATCAAGGTCGCCGGCAGGCCGAAGGTCAGCAGGCGCGGCGCATCCGGCATTGCGGCATGCAGCACCGGCAGGGCGAGGAAGCCGAGTGATCCGGCCGCCAAGGCAAGGCGAGCCTTGAGAAGCCGGCGGTTCTCGAAAGCCCAGCCGAGGGCCATGCCGATCGCGAACTCGGCGAGGATGCTGGACGTATAGAAGCCGATCACCGTAGCCCCGTGATCGACGAAAAGTCCCGCGAGCACCAGGCTGGTCAGGATGCCCACGGTCGACATCATGCGCAGCGATGCCGGCAGGATCAGGCAGGCGCCGAAGATCAAATAGAAGAACATCTCGTAGTTCAGCGTCCAGCCGGCAAACACGACAGGTTCCATCGCCCCGGTGACCGGGTGTGCGCTCGGAATGAACAGGTAGGACGAGATGACATGCCATGTGTCGAGGCGCGACGTCTGGAGCAGCGACGGCGCGACGACGAGCAGGAGCACCCAGGCGGTCGTGATCAGGTAATAAAGCGGCACGATCCGCAAAATGCGGTTGGCGTAGAATTCCTGCGGCGTCGTCGATCGCGTCGATGTGGTGATCCACATGATGCAGCCGCTGATCACGAAGAAGATGTCGACGCCTGCGCTTAGCTAGGCCGGTACGGGCCAATCCGAGCCCATGCGCTCCAGTTGTGGCCCAAGGTGATACGCCACCACGAAAAGCGCCGCGACGGCGCGCAGATATTGTATCGAAACGAGCTTCATATCGCCTCGCGGCACTGACTTGCTCCTTCGGGAGCAATCCCCGCACCACCCGGCCCCCTCCCTTTCTGTCATCCTTGGGGCGGACGCCGAAGGCGTCCGAACCCAAGGACCCATGCCGCGAACGACACATTGCCTCGGAGGCGCAGGATCTGGCTCGGCCCGGAATGACAAATCTGGCCGCGGTGCGGCGGGTACGCGCGTCTTGAGGCGGCGGATGCTCCACGCCCAAGACCCCCTTCCGGCCTCCGGCCACCTTCCCCCTACGGGGGAAGACCATCACGAGCAGCCGCTGCGACGACACCTGCTGCAACGACACCGGCCTTCGCCATGAGCGCCTTCCCCCGTTGGGGGAAGGTGGCCGACAGGCCGGAAGGGGGCCTTGGGCGTAGGGCGTCCGCGGGTGCAGATGTCGTTGAGCTGCCGATGCTCAATCTTCAACCGCGCCGGCATGGCTCCCCCGGTCGCGGCGCCTCACGGCGGCGCGCCGGAGGATGACACCCTGGGATGAGCGATGACACCAACGAGCCGCCAGCGCGGTCCGCTCGACTTCTAGCTCCCGCCCTGCATCGCCTCGACGCTGCGGCCGACGATGGCGACGCGGAGCATGTTGGTGGCGCCGGGGGTGCCGAGCGGGACGCCGCAGATGACGATCACCCGCTGGCCGATCTTCGCATAGCCCTCGCGCCAGGCGAGCTTGCAGGCCTGGTCGACCATGCCGTCGAGGTCCTTGGGCTCCTCGACCACCACACAGTGCAGCCCCCAGGCGATCGCCAGCCGCCGCGCCGTCTTCAGCACCGGCGAAAGCGCCAGCACCGGCACGTTGGGCCGCTCGCGCGAGGCGCGCAGCGCCGTCGCGCCGGAGGCGGTGTAAGTGACGATCGCCGCGACCTTCAGATTCTCCGCGATCTGGTGCGCCGCCGCGGTGATCGCGTCGGCCGCCGTCGCCTCGGGCTCGGCGCGCTGGGCCTCGACGATGGAGCGGAAGAAGGGCTCGCCCTCCACCCGCTCGGCGACCCGGTTCATCGTCGCCACCGCCGCGACCGGCCAGGCGCCCGCCGCCGACTCGGCCGACAGCATGATCGCGTCGGCGCCCTCGAACACCGCGGTCGCGACGTCGGAGACCTCGGCGCGCGTCGGCGCCGGCTTCTCGATCATCGATTCCAGCATCTGGGTTGCGACAACCACGGGCTTGCCCGCCTTGCGGGCCGCGCGGTTGATGAGCTTCTGCTTGCCCGGCACGTCCTCCAGCGGCAGTTCGACGCCGAGGTCGCCGCGCGCGATCATGATGCCGTCGGCCATGTCGAGAATGTCGTTCAGCCGCTCCAGCGCCTGCGGCTTCTCGATCTTCGCCATCACCCCGGCGCGGCCCATCACCATCTTCTTCGCCTCGGCGACGTCGGCCGCGGTCTGCACGAAGGAGAGGGCGATCCAGTCGACCCCGGCATCGACCGCGGCGGAAAGATCGGCGCGGTCCTTCTCGGTCAGCGCGGGGATCGCGAGATGCACGTCGGGCACGTTGACGCCCTTGCGGTCCGACAGCCGCCCGCCGATCTCGACCACCGTCACGGCGCGCGTCGGCGAGGCTTCCTCGACCCGCAGCACCAGCTTGCCGTCATCGAGCATCAGCCGCGCCCCCGGCACCAGCGCCTGGAGGATTTCCTTGTGCGGAAGCTGCACGCGCTCGGCGCCGCCGGGCACCGCCTCCAGCTCCAGCGTGAAGCGCTTGCCCGGCTCCAGCATCACCGGCCCGCCCGCGAACGAGCCGATGCGCAGCTTCGGTCCCTGCAAATCGGCGAGAATGCCGATCGGCCGCTCCAGGTCCGCCTCGATCGCCCTGACATGCCCCACCAGCTCGCGCAGCAGATCGTGCTTGGTGTGGCTCATATTGATGCGGAACACGTCGGCGCCGGCGCGGAACAGCGCCTCGATCTGCTCGCGTGTCGAACTCGCAGGACCCAGCGTCGCCAGGATTTTCACATTCCGGTTGCGGCGCATGGGACCTATTCAATCGGATCGATCAGGATGACCCGCACATCGTTCACATTGGTCCGTGTCGGGCCGGTGACGACGGCGTCGCCCAGGGCCCCGAAATAACCCCCGGAGTCGTTCGCGTCCAGCGAACGCTTGGCGTCTAAATGCTTGACACGCCCGCGCTCCAGCGTCGACGGCAGCACCATCGCGCCGGCCGCGTCGGGCGATCCGTCCAGCCCGTCGCTGTCGGCGGCCAGCGCGGCGATGCCCGGCGCCCCCTCCAGGGCCAGAGCGAGGGCCAGCGCATATTCGCGGTTCGGCCCGCCGGTGCCGTGGCCCGTCATCGTCACCGTCAACTCGCCGCCCGAGATCAGCGCCGTCCGCCGTCCCGCCTGCTGCGCCGCGCGCGCCAGCGCCGCATGCGCCGCGGCGACCGTGCGGGCCTCGCCCTCCAGCGCATCGCCCAGCACCACCGGCGCATAGCCCAGCCTCTGCGCCGCCTCCGCCGCCGCGGCCAGCGCATCGGCCGGGCGCAGCACGATGCGGTAGTCGACGCGGGCGAAGCAGGGATCGCCCGGCTTCGGCGTTTCGCTGGCGGGATCGGCGAGGACCGCGCGCACCGCGTCCGTCAGCGCCACCTTCCGCCGTGCCAGGATCGCTTCGGCCTCGGCGCGGGTGCTTGGGTCCGGCGTCACCGGGCCCGAGGCGATCACCGCCGGATCGTCGCCCGGCACGTCGCTGACCCCCAGCGCCAGGATGGGGCAGGGGCCGGCCGCCTGTGCCAGACGCCCGCCCTTGATGCGCGAGAGATGCTTGCGCACCGTGTTGATCTCGTCGATCGGCGCCCCGCTCCTGAGCAGCGCCTGCGTCACCGCGCGCTTGCCCTCCAGCGTCAGCGGCCGGCGCGGCGCGGGCCACAGCGCCGAGCCGCCGCCCGACAGCAGCACCAGCATCCGGTCGTCCGCCGTCAGCATCGCCGCCCGCACCAGCGTCTCCGCCGCCGCCGCCTGGGCCTCCAGTCCGGGCAGCGGGTGCGAGGCCGCGATCGGCCTGATCCGCGTCAGCGCCGCAGCCGGCCCGCCCGCCTGCGTGACGACCAACCCTTCGAGCGGCCCGGCCCATTGCGCTTCCACCGCCTCCGCCATCGCGGCCGCCGCCTTGCCGGCGCCGCAGACGAAGAGCCGCCCCTTCGGCAGCGGCGGCAGATGCGCGCCGACCCGCGCCCCCGCATCGGCCGCGCCCAGCGCCGCCGCCCAGATCCGGCCGAGCGCCTGCCGCAGCAGGCCTTCATCCGCCATCGCCCATCCTCGTGCGCTCGCCCCTTGCGCCGGCCGACCAAAGCAGTCTCTTGGCGCCCAGCGCAAGGAACGAAGCGGCCCCATGGCGAGCGACGAGCAGGCTTTCGAGATCATCCCCGGCCCGGCGGCGTCGCCGCTGATCTTCTGCTGCGACCATGCCTCGAACGCCCTGCCTGCCGCCTATGGCGATCTCGGCCTTGAGCCTGCGCAGTTCCAGCGCCACATCGCCTACGACATCGGCGCCGCGGCGATGACGCGCGCCCTCGCAGGACTTTTCGACGCCCCCGCATTGCTCGGCCGCTGGACACGCCTGCTGATCGACCTCAACCGCGGCCCGGACGATCCGACCATCGTGATGCGCCTCTCCGACGGCGCCCTCATCCCCGGCAATGCGCGCGCCGGCGAGGCCGAATTCCGCCGCCGCATCGCTCAGTTCCACGCGCCCTATCACGCCGCCCTCACCGCCGCGATCGACGCCGCCCTCGCCGCCGGCGTCGCGCCGACCCTCGTCTCGATGCACAGCTTCACCCCGGCCTGGCGGAACGTGCCGCGGCCCTGGCATGTCGGCGTGCTGTGGGACCGCGACGCGCGCCTCGCCAGGCCGCTGCTTGCGGCCTTCGAGGCGGAGGGCGACCTCGTCGTCGGCGACAACGAGCCCTATCACGGCGCCCTCGAAGGCGACACGATGTGGACCCACGGCACGATGCGCGGCCTGCCGCACGCGCTCATCGAGATCCGCCAGGACCTCATCGCCGAACCGGAAGGCGTCGCCCGCATGAGCGGCATCGTCGCCCGGGCGCTCCGCCGGGCTCTCGCGGAAATGGCCGCAAGCGCCTAGAATGTCCCCATGGACGAGAAGACCCGCACCGAATCGGAGGCCGCCGCGTTCCGGCGCCTCGTCGCCCATCTGCGCCAGCGCACGGATGTGCAGAATATCGACCTCATGAACCTCGCCGGCTTCTGCCGGAACTGCCTCGGCGACTGGCTGCGCGAGGCCGCGGCGGAACGCGGCGCGGCGGTCACCCGCGACGAGGGCCGCGCCGCCGTCTACGGCATGCCGCAGGCCGAGTGGAAGGCGAAATACCAGACCGAGGCCAGCCCCGAGGCGCAGGCCCGCTTCGCCGCCGACCATCCGCACCATGTCCCCTCGGCGCCGGCCAAGCCCGGCGGCTGCTCATGAAGAACCCCCGCCTCGCCCTTTCCGGCCTCATCCCGATCGTCGCCGGCGTGGCGCTCTTCCTCTATTTCCAGAGCCATCAGGAAGGCGCCAGCGACCCGGCCGAACTGATGCGCACCGTCGGCCAGGTCGCCGGCGCGCTGGCCGGCCTCGGGCTCGGCCTCATCGTGATGGCGTTCTTCATCCGCCCCGCCGGGCGCCGGCGCTGAAGCCCGCCGCTTGAAGCTCGCCGCTCAGCCCTGGGCCGCTTCCGGGACCGTCGCGGCGCGATAGGCCGCGACCCCTTCGCCCAGGAAGGCGTTGTTCTCCTCGCGCTGGCGCGCCGCCGTCTCGTCATAGAGGAACGGCAGGAAGGCGAAGCGCCGGCCCTTCGTCACCGGCTTCACCCAGTGCAGCAGCGAGCATGAGAACACCACGGCGCCGCCGGGCGGCGCCTTGTAGGTGCGCGGGCTGAATTCGGGAAAGCCGATCTCGCCGCCGTCGAAGGCGCCGTTGAGGTTGATCGAGACCGCGAAGCGCCGGTGCGCGGTGCCCTTCGTGGTGTTGTCGCGGTGCGGGCGGAAATGCCCGCCGGTCTCGGCCTCGTAGCAGGCGACGATGTAGCGCTCCATGCGCGTCACTTCGAACTGGTGCACCTTCTGGATCTCGGGCGCGATGCGCCGCTTCACCCGTTCGCGGGTGCGCGCGATGATGGCCTGGTCGGCGATGTCGAAATCGCGCCGGCGCTTGTGGCCGTAGTCGTGCACCGACACGGTCTTGCCGTCGACCTCGCGCATGAAGCCCGATTCCTTGCCGCCGTCGGCCTCGTACATGTCGATCAGCTCGCGGCACAGTTCTGGCTCGAAGACGTTCGGCAGGAACAGCACCGGCGCCTGCAACTCCAGCCCGGCATAGCGCGGTATCGGCGGCAGCGTGTTCAGCACGTTCAGCATCTGCCGCTCGTCCGATCCGTCGGCCTGGAACGGGATCGCGGCGATCACCCTGAGATTGGGGTCGAGCAAGAACCACAGCAGCCTCAGCGTCTGGCGCCCCTCGCCCGCCTCCACCGGCGCCGACCCATAGAGCCGCGCCACCGTCGCGTCGAAGTCCCAGAAGAAGCGCACGCCCGGCAGCGCCTCGCGCACCCGCGTTTCGGTCAGGTCGCGCGAATCGTTGCTGACGCCGAAGAAGCTGATCTGCTCGTCGTCGAAGCGGCCGCGCTGCGAGGCCGCGAAGCCCAGCGCCCGGCGGCCGCGTTCCTCGCCGGCCGAGCCGAAGAAGCACAGCACGATATAGCGCCCCGCCGCGGTGTCGAAATTATAGCGCGGGTTGCTGGTCGAGGCCTGCCGGAACCAGGGCGCCGGATCGCCGACCATCAAATTGCGGTACTTCACCTGATCGCCGCCTTGCACAAACCTGCCGGACCGGCGGCAGGATCGCGCATTTCGGGCCGTCTCCTCAAGCCCCGGAAAGCGGTGACTAAGCGGTGACACGGCCCCCTTCCGCGCCTAGCCTGTCGGGGAAGGGCCGTCAGAGCCCGCAACGATCCGGAGGGAGAGCCATGGGCTTCTACGACCGCTATATCCTGCCGCCGCTGCTCAATTCCGCGATGGGCGCCAAGCCCATCACCTATCAGCGCCGCAAGGTGGTGCCGCAGGCCGAAGGCGAGGTGCTGGAGATCGGCATGGGCGCCGGCCACAACCTCGCCCATTACGACAAGTCCAAGGTCACCCGCCTCATCGGGCTCGAGCCGCATCCGAAGCTCCGCGAGCGGGCCGCCGCGCGGGCTGCCGAAGCCGGGCTCAAGGTCGAATTCACCGGTCTCAAGGCCGAGGACATCGACCTTCCGCCCGCCAGCGTCGACACCGTCGTCGTCACCTACACCTTCTGCACCATCCCCGACGTGCCCAGGGCCATGAGCGCCATCGGCCGCGTCATGCGGCCGGGCGCGAAATTGCTCTTCTGCGAGCACGGCCTCGCGCCCGACGAAAAGGTCCAGGCCTGGCAGCGCCGGATCGAACCGTTCTGGAAACGCATCGCCGGCGGCTGCCACCTCTGCCGCCCGATACCGCAACTGCTGAAGGAGGGCGGCTTTGCCGTCGAGGCCATGGAAACCATGTACCTCCCCGGCACCCCGCGCTTCGCCGGCTTCAACTACTGGGGCCGCGCCGTCCGCGCCTGACGACACGCCGGTGTCGTCGCCGCGCCCGGGCCTCCCTCCCCGCGCTACGCGCGGTACTCCCTCCGCAAGCGGAGGGAGAAAGAGGCCGAACCTGTCGCGACGACCGCGCGACGCATCCGCCGCTTCAGAACGTGCTCGCCCGCCGTACCACGCACACTGTCATCCTCCGGCGCGCCGCCGCAGGCGCCGCGACCGGGGGAGCCATGCCTGAGCGCAATGCGGTTACACACCGGCGGATCAGCGCTGCGGAAAGCCCGCCACTCCATCCTTCAACCGCTCAGGCATGGCTCCCCCGGTCTCGGCGGCTCCGCCGGCTCGCCGGAGGATGACATCAAGGGGGATAACCGGAGTCTAGTTCACACCGATCAACGGCGCGTCTCGCTCCACTTCACCATCTCCGGCGCGCGCTGCCGTCAGCCCCACTCACACTGTCATCCTCCGGCGCGCCGCCGTGAGGCGCCGCGACCGGGGGACCCATGCCTGAGGCACCGGCAGGTCTTGGCGCCCGCCTCCACAACGTCCTACGATGCCGCGCAACCGAACGCCGGACGCCTGCCCATGTTGCCCCGGCAGCACCTCTACATTGTCTACATCCTGGCCAGCCAAACGCGCGGTACGCTCTATGTCGGCGTCACCAGCGATCTCCTCAATCGCACCGCGCAGCATCGCGACGGCATCTGGGAAGGCTTCACCAGGGATTACGGCGTGAAGCGCCTCGTCTATTTCGAGACCTTCGACGACGTCACGACGGCCATCCGCCGCGAGAAGCGCCTGAAGAAATGGCTCCGCGCCTGGAAGATCGCCCTGATCGAAAAGGCCAATCCCCGCTGGACCGACCTTTGGCCCGAAATCACCGGCCTCCGCGAAACAAGCACCCCCGACCTCTGGCAACCGCGCTGAAAACAAAACACTGTCATCCTCCGGCGCGCCGCCGCCAGGCGCCGCGACCGGGGGACCCATGCCTGAGTAGTTGAACATTGTGCCCCGGCGTTTCAACGACACCTGCACCGCCGGACGCCCAAGACCCCAACCCAAAACTGTCATCCTCCGGCGCGCCGCCGTGAGGCGCCGCGACCGGGGGAGCCATGCCTGAGTAGTTGAACATTGTGCCCCGGCAGTTCAACGACACCTGCACCCGCGGACGCCCAAGGCCCCAACCCAAAACTGTCATCCTCCGGCGCGCCGCCGATAGGCGCCGCGACCGGGGGACCCATGCCTGAGCTTGTCAGGACAAACCCTTGTCGTTCCGCCGCACGCTTGCAGCGGCGCCTCATCAGGATCAGCTCAGGCATGGGTCCCCCGGTTCGCCGCTGCGCGGCGCCCGGAGGATGACAGGGAGGAGTTGAGCGGAGCGGTCAGCCCGCCCGGCTACCCTTCCGCCAGCCGCCTCGCGTTCGCCCCCACCCGGCGGCGGAAGTCGTGCACGATCTCCTCGGCATTCGCGCCGGTGGCGATCGCGTAGGCCGTCTCGGCCAGCGCGACGATCTTCTCCGCGACCATCCGGTGCGCCTCGAAATGGGCGTCCGGCCCGCCGCAGGCGAATTTCTGCAACCGCAGCGCAATCACATGCTGCGACTCCGCGGCCAGCATGGCCGTGTCGATCCAGAGCTTGAACACTCGATCCCCCGATGCGCGCCGCCGTTCCGGCCGTTCCCCGCGCGATTCCCCAATGCCGGCGCCGCAAAGGCTAGGGCAGGGCTGGTTACGAATCCATATCGGCCCTGTCGCCAGGCGCCGGACCGAACGCCCGGCGCCGCCCTCCGGTTCACCACCTTGCAACCCTTTCCCCGCCTGCACATTTCAAGGGAACCCGGCACGCTACGGTCGCCCGGTTCGCGCCCCGCGCCGAAGGGCAGCCTGACGCCCGCCGATGCCGGCGCCAGGAGTCTTCGCATGTCCTATCTGCTCAGCGCCGGCCTGAAGCGCATCGTCAAGACCGGCCATCTCGAACTCGTCACCCACAAGGGCCGCCGCTTCACGATGGGCGATCCCGCCGCGCCCAAGGTCGTTGTCCGCCTCAACACCGCAGGCATCGCCCGCCGCCTGCTGCGCGATCCCTCGCTCGCCCTCGGCGAAGGTTACATGGACGGCGAGATCGACATGCTGGAAGGCTCGATCGCCGACCTGCTGGAGCTTTTCGCGCGCGATATCGGCACCGGCGACGGCAGCTGGCCGATGCGGGCGCTGCGCGCTGTGCGCTTCGCCGGGCGCCGCATCGCGCAGCTCAACCCGCGGGCCCGGTCGCGCCGTAACGTGGCGCATCACTACGACCTCTCCGGCCGGCTCTATGACCTCTTCCTCGATCCCGAGCGCCAGTATTCCTGCGCCTTCTTCGAGAAGCCAAGCGACAGCCTGGAGACCGCCCAGCGCAACAAGATGCGCCGCCTCGCCGCCAAGCTGGCGCTGCGCCCGGGCGACCGGGTGCTCGACATCGGTTCGGGCTGGGGCGGGCTCGGCACCTATTTCGCCCGGGCCTTCGGCGCCTGCGTCACCGGCGTCACGCTCTCGACCGAACAGCTCGCCGTGGCGCAGCAGCGCGCCGCCGATCCGGCGCTGGCGGGCCGGGCGCAGTTCAAGCTCCAGGATTATCGCGACGTCGCCGGCCGCTTCGACCGTATCGTGTCGGTCGGCATGCTGGAACATGTCGGCGTCGACCACTATCGGACCTATTTCGACGACGTCGCCCGCCTGCTCGCCGACGACGGCGCCGCGGTCATCCACACGATCGGGCGCAGCGACGGCCCCGGCGTGACCAATCCGTGGATCACCAAATACATCTTCCCGGGCGGCTATACGCCGGCCCTCAGCGAACTCCTGCCCATCGTCGAGAAGACCGGCCTCATCGTCACCGACGTCGAGGTGCTGCGCATGCACTATGCCTGGACCCTGGCGGAATGGCGCAGGCGCTTCATGGCCCGGCGGGACGAGGCGAAGGCGCTCTATGACGAGCGCTTCTGCCGGATGTGGGAATTCTACCTTGCCGGAGCGGAAATGGGCTTCCGCTACCAGGGGCTCGTCGTCTTCCAGCTCCAGCTCGCCAAGCGCAACGATGCGCTGCCTTTTACCCGGGACTACATGACGCCGCCGCCCCGCGGGACCATCGCGCCGGTGCAACCGAGGGAGCGCGACAGCGCCATCGGCGGTTGAGGCCGGCGGCGGCGCCGAAGCCGCCGCCGTCTTGACACGGGAACGCCCTCTTTCCCCTTATCATCCCGCGTCCGGTCTCGCAGAACCGAACATAGGGAACCCATGCCGTCCTACGACAGCGACAACCCCGGCAACGACATCTATGTCCCCGAAGACCTCGTGCCGGCCCAGATATCTCCGTATGACTACACCTACACCGACGTCGGCGGTACCGACACGGTTGTCTTCACCGGCGACTACACCAATCCGGTCACCTGGGGCACGCATATCTATCTCCAGGCCGGCGACGGCGTGAACGCACTCTGGCGCACCGAGATCGTCCGCCGCACCTTCCCCAACGGGCCGTCCGGCCAGATGATCGAGATCGTCATGGCCATCAACGGCCAGATCGAGAATGTCATCGGCAGCGGCGGTACCGACCAGATCGGCGGCAGCTGGATCGCCAACCTGCTTCAGGGCGACGCCGACGACGTCGCGGGCGGCAACGACTACATCAACGGCTACGACGGCAACGATACGCTCGTCGGCATGGGCGGCAACGACATCCTCTACGGCGACGACCCCACCAACTTCAACGCCGGCAGCAACGACCTCCTCATCGGCGACAGCGACCCCTACGTCCAGCAGGGCGGCAACATCGCCAACGGCAACGACTCGCTCTACGGCGGACAGGGCAACGACACGCTCTACGCCGGCCCGGGCACGAACCTGCTCGACGGCGGCACCGGATACGACACCGCCGACTACGGCCGCCACATGTCCGGCGACACGAACTATTTCTCGGTGCGCGCCATCGTGGACCTCGGCGCCGGCACCGCCCAGGTCTACGAGACCGACCTTTATGACGGCACTGAGTACATCGTCGCCAACGACACGATCGCCGATATCGAGCGCGTCAACGGCACCGCCGGCAACGACAGCCTTGCCGGCGACGCCCTTAACAACGATCTCTTCGGAAGCTGGGGCGACGACAGCCTCAGCGGGGCCGGCGGCGCGGACAATCTCTTCGGCGAGGACGGCAACGACTCCCTCGCCGGCGGCGACGCCGCCGACACGCTCTACGGCGCTGCCGGCGACGATACGCTGAACGGCGGCAACGGCGACGACTCGCTCGAAGGCGCTGCCGGCAACGATCGCCTCATCGGCGGCAACGATCGCGACCTCCTCAACGGCGGCGACGGCACCGACGGTCTAACCGGCGGCAACGGCGACGATACGCTCAATCCCGGTGCCGCCGGCACCAACGATCTGCTGCGCGGCGAGGCCGGCAACGATCTCCTCAACTCCTCGGGCACCGGGCGGTACTACGGCGACGACGGCAACGACACGATCCGCGCCGGCCAGGGCACCGGTCCGGCGGAATATCTCGACGGCGGCGACGGCCTCGACACGCTCGACCTCACCACCGGCCTCGCCCAGCCCTATCTCCTCGACCTCGCGAGCGGCGCCACCGGCTTCGCCCAGCGCAGCTTCCTGAACTTCGAGAACGTCACCGCCGGCGCCGCCGCCGACCGCCTGCTCGGCACCTCCGGCGCCAATCTCCTGTCCGGCGGCGGCGGCAACGACACGCTCGGCGGCCGCGACGGCGACGATCTCCTCAGGGGCGGCGAGGGTGCCGACTCGCTCGACGGCGGCGCCGGCTTCGACATCGTCAGCTATTCCGACAGCACCGGCGGCGTCGCAGTCTCGCTCGCCGCCCAGACGGCCACCGGCGGCTATGCCACCGGCGACCTCATCGCCGGCTTCGAAGGCGTCGAAGGCTCCGGCTGGAACGACACGCTCACCGGGTCCGCCAACGCCGACTATCTCGGCGGCAGCTACGGCGCCGACTCCATCCTCGGCGGCGACGGGAACGACACGCTCAACGGCGGCTACGACAGCGACACGATCCGCGGCGGCGCCGGCGACGACGTCCTCGTCGGCGACAACGGCGTCAATCTGCTCTACGGCGGCGACGGCGCCGACACTGCCGACTACAGCCGTTTCGAGGTGCTGAACGGGTTCCTCTACAACGCCCATGTCGAAATCAACCTCGCCGCCCACACCGCGACGGTCTCGGCCTACGACATCGACATCCCCGGCCCCGCCATCGTCCTCGCCACCGACATGCTCGACAGCGTCGAGCACGTCATCGGCATGGACGCCAGCGACACCATGATCGGCGACAGCTTCGCCAACCGCCTCTCCGGCGGCGGCGGAGACGATACCATCCGCGGCGCCGGCGGCAACGATACGCTCAGCGGCGGCACCGGCGGGGACTATATGGTGGGCGGCATCGGCGACGACAGCTACTACGTCGACAGCGCCAACGACACCGCCGTCGAAAGCGCCGGACAGGGCAGCGATACCGTCTATAGCAACATCAGCCTGGCGCTGGGCGCGCAGCTCGAAAATCTCCGCCTCGAAGGCTCCGCCAATCTCGCCGGCACCGGCAACGGCCTCGACAACCGCCTCTACGGTAACGGCGGCGCCAACCTGCTGCGAGGCCTCAACGGCAACGACGCGCTCGCCGGCGGCGCCGGCAACGATACGCTGGAGGGCGGCGCCGGCAACGACACGCTGAGCGGCGGCAGCGGCGCCGACCTCTACCGTTTCCTCGGCTCCAATCTCGGCACGGACCGCATCACCGACTTCGACAAAGGCGCCGACCGCTTCGACCTCGGCGGCCGCAGCTTCACCGGCGCCAACGTCACCGCGAGCGGCGACACTGTCCTCACCTATCAGGGCGGCAGCCTCCGGATCGGCGGCGTCGCCGGCTTGACGCTGGCGGAGTGGAACGCGCTCGTGATCCCGGGTGCGGGCAGGACGGCCGCGTTCAGCGCCGACACGCATCGCGCTGACACGGCCGCGTTCAGCCCGCCGTCACACGTGCTGGAGGCGTATCACGCGCCGATCGCCTTCCATTTTTCGGACTGGCTGCTGAACTAGGAGCGACACCCACGGTCCGAAGGCCGTGGGCGCATGCGCCCTTACGGTTTTTTCATCGCCTCGACCGCAGCCTTGAGGCCGGGGACGTAGTCAATGCCGTCCAGCACCTCCAGGCTCGAACCGTCGAGATCCGTGCCGGCTTCCTGGTAGCGGCCGCCGAGGCACTGCGCGAGGAAGCCCTCCGATACGACGTAGGACGAGATGCGGTTCTGCGGCTTGGCGAAGCCGTGGCCCTCGTCGGGGAACAGGATGTAGGTGACGGGCAGGCCTTTCGCCTTCATCGCATTCACGATCTGGTCCGACTCGTCCTTGTTGACGCGCGGGTCGTTGGCGCCCTGCATCACCAGCAGGGGCCGCTGGATGTCGCCGATCCTGGTGATCGGCGAACGCGAAGCCAGGAACGCCTTGCCCTCGTCGGTCGTCGGATCGCCGACGCGCTTGTAGAGCTGCGGGCGTCCCGATTCCCAATAGGGCGGGATCGTGTTCATGAAGGTGTTGAGGTTGGTGACGCCGACGATGTCGACGCCGCAGGCGAAGGTCGTCGGCGTGAAAGTCATCCCGACCATCGTCGCGTAGCCGCCATACGAGCCGCCATAGATCGCGACCTTGTTTTCGGTGGTGACGCCGGCGTCGACCGCCCACTTCACCGCGTCGAGCAGGTCGTCATGCATCTTGCCGCCCCATTCGCGATCGGCGGCGTTGATGAAATTCTTCCCGTAGCCGGTGGAGCCGCGATAGTTCACCTGCAACACGGCATAGCCGCGATTGGCGAGCCACTGCGCCTCGGGATCGTAGCCGTAGGTGTCCTGCGCCCACGGCCCGCCATGCACGTTCAGCACCATCGGTACCGGCGTCTCGGGCTTGCCGTCGCCGTTCGTGTCGGCGCCGGCGGGTAGCGTCAGCAGCGAGGGCAGGGTGAGGCCGTCGCGCGACTTGATCTCGATGCCATACATCGGCGCGAGCGTCTCGTCGGCGAGGTCGGGGCGTGTGTCGTAGAGCTTCGTCAGGGTCTTGGCCTGGCGGTCATAGAGCTGTGCGTTGGTCGAGGCCGTCACCGGATCGTTGCCGATGACCCAGATGTTGTTGTCGCGCGACTGCGACTGCACCGACCACTGGCCCTTCAGGTTCGCGTTCAGGAAGTCGATGTCGCCCTGCACCGACGGGTCGATCGCGGTCCATTCGATCTTCAGATAGTTGATCGAAAAGGCCAGCGGCTTGCCGGTCAGCGGGTCGGCGATAATGCCGGCGAGGTCGGCCTTCGGGTTCTCAGCGACGACAGAGACCTGGCCGCTCGCAAGATCGGTCGCCGTCAGCGCGCCGGTGTCGCGGTTGCGCGTCTCGATCATGTAGAGCGTCTTGCCGTCGGTGCTCATCCCGGCAAGACCCGTGGTCTGCGCGTCCTCGAAAGGAATCTTCGTGAACGAGGTCGGCTTCAGGTCGGCATCCAGCGAGAAGATCTCCGACGAGCCGTCGGCGTTCGACTTCGACGCGAAGCGCAGGCGCAGGTCGTCGTCGACCGTGAAGCCGTCATACTCGGCGGTGTTGTCGGTGATCTTGGTGAGGGCCCCCGTTTTCGTGTTGAGCAGATACGGGTCGTGATATTTCGGGTCGCGGTTGTTGAGGCCGATGACCATCTCGTCGACCCGCTTCTCGCTCGTGCCGTAGATATAGACGCGCGTGTTCGGGAAGTCGGTGATCAGCTTGTTGGCGCCGGTCGCCGGGTCGGCGCTGTAGAGCAGGAAGTTCTCGTCGCCGCCCTTGTCGTTCATGTAGAGCACGACAGAGCTGTTGTTCGCCCAGAACATCTGGCGGATCGGGCGGTCCTTCGAGTCGGTGATGACCTTCGCCTCGTCCATCTTGCCGACGGGGGCGACCCATACGTTCAGCACGCCGTCCTTCGGCGCGAGATAGGCGATCCACTTGCCGTCCGGGCTGATCGTCGCGCCTGCCTTCGACGGGTTGCCGAAGATCTCCGCGCGCGGGATCAGCTTGGCGCCGCCTTCGGTCGGGGCGGCGAGGGCGATGCCTACCGGCGTGATCAGGCTGGTCGCAAGCAGCGCGGCCCAGATCGAGCGGCGTAGGGTATGTGTCGTGACAGTCATGGCGTCCTCTATCCGTGCGCCCGCCGGCGGCCGGCGCAGTTTGGCAGCGGTTATAGGCGCAGGTCCTGAGGAACGCCGCAGGATTCGCGCGGGAACTCGCTCCCAAACTGCCGTCCTGCTGATGGCCGTCACAGGTCCCCGAACGCCGGGCGGGATCGAACCCCTCGGGCCCCGCGTTCTTTCCGGCATGAGCGCAGCCGAGGTGAAGCTCACCTACACCGTGACCGCCGACAATCCGCAGATCGGCGCGCCGGCTATCCGCGCCATGCTGACGGCGCAGGACGCCGAACGCGAGGTCGCGCGGCTGCGCCAGTCCGGCTGCCTGAACATCAAGGTTACGCCCACCCGCGACCCGGCCGGCAACGCGGGCTAAGAGCCCGACCGGAAAGTTGTGATTCAAGGGGAGGGGTTTGAGGCGAGGCGTTTGAGCATGATGCGGATCATGGCGAGGCGGATGAAGGCGACGGTTTTTCGGGCGTGACGCTCGCAGTCTTTT
>JADZAI010000008.1 GCA_020852655.1 Alphaproteobacteria bacterium | reverse complement strand
CTCGACGCCGGCTATCTCCACGAGGACGTGCAGACGGTCTGGGGCGAAGGGCTGCGCCCCTACGCCATCGAGCCGCTGCTCGGCGCGGACGGCACCGTGGAACGCCGGCCCGCGCCAAAGGAAAGCAGCGACGAAAAGGTGCTTTCGACAGCGGCGAAGCCCTTCCAGGCGACGGGCGGCCTGAAAGTGCTCGGCGGCAATCTCGGCCGCGCCATCATCAAGGTGTCGGCGGTGAAGCCGGAGCGGCGCTTGGTGGAAGCGCCGGCGATCGTCTTCGACAGTCAGCAGGCGCTGAACGACGCCTTCAAGGCGGGCGATCTCGACCGCGATTTCATCGCCGTGGTGCGCTTTCAGGGGCCCCGGGCCAACGGCATGCCGGAACTGCACAAGCTGACGACGGTGCTCGGCGTGCTGCAGGATCGCGGGCACAGGGTGGCGCTGGTCACGGATGGCCGCATGTCCGGCGCGTCCGGCAAGGTGCCGGCGGCGATCCATGTCACGCCGGAAGCGGTGGAGGGCGGCCAGATCGGCCGCATCCGCGACGGCGACCTCATCCGGCTCGACGCGGAGGAAGGCACGCTGGAGGTGCTGCTGCCGGCAGGGGAGCTTGAGGCGCGGCCCAGTCTCGTGCCGGACCTCGCCGCCAATGCGCATGGCATGGGCCGCGAACTCTTCGCCGGCTTCCGCCAGCTCGCCGGCCGCGCCGATCATGGCGCGACGGCCTTCGCGGCGTAGAGCGTCTGAGATGCCTAGGGGACGGTGATCTCGGTCCTCTCGCCGGCCTTAACCGTGGCGGGAGCCTCGGTCTTCACAGCGGGATCGCCCCGCTCCGCCGAGACCGCATAGTCGCCCGCAGGCAAGGTCGTCTGGTGCGTTTCGGCGAAGGCATAGCCGAACTGCTTGCGGTTGCCCTGTATGTCCTTCGCCGCGCCGGACACCTCGATATATTTCGCGCCCGGCGCAGAGATCGCCAGGACGCCCGCATCGAGCACCGCGGTCACGTCCTGACGCTCGCCGACCTTGATCGAAAACGGCTGTTCGACTGCCGCCTGGTCCATTGCGACCAGCGCCACATAATCGCCCGCCGGGAGATCGAAGGCAGCGTCGGGACCGTAGGCGTAGCTGAGCTCCTCCCGCGTTCCGTCGATCTTCTTCTTCGCCTTGAATATCCGCGTGAACATGTTGCCGGAATCCACCCTGTCGCCGCCGGCCGCATAGAGCGCATTGACCACCGCATGTCCGACGCCGACGATGACGTCCTTCTCGATCGTCTGGCCGGCCTTGAGCGCAATCGTCTCCGTCACCGCGCCGTCGCCGAGCTTGATCGTCAGGATCTGTTCTCCGGCTGGAAACGCGGCCTTCATCTCGCCGTAATATGTGGTGTCGCCGTCGCCCGGATAACGCACGTTGATCGAGGCATTACCGGCTATCTCCGCGCCCTCGCTGGCTCTCGCGCGGATCACCAGCCTGCCGGCATCGAGCACGAAATGCGGCGTGGCAACCTTGTCAGGCTCGATCGTGACCTTCTGTTCGACAGCGGCATGATCGAGCCGCGCATTGACGATATAGTCGCCGGGCTCCAGCCTGCCTTTCCAGCCGCCATAGTAGTCGGTGACGACGTTCTCGCCGCGCAAGCCATCGGCATTAGCGGCATAAACCTCCCAGACCAAATTGTCGTCCCGGCCGAGTTCCGGCCCGCCTTCCGACATGGTGGCGGATGGAGCGAAGTTGAAATCCGGCGCGGGTTCGGGCGCAGGCTGCGGCGCGGGGGCTGGCTCAGCCTGCACCACCTGTTCGAGCGCGTCGGTCAACTGGCCGGCATCGGCCGCCGGCAGATACTTGCCGCCGGTGTTTTCGGCGAGGCAGGCGACCTGCCTGCCCTCCTCCTCCGATAGCCCGAATCCCACCACATGAGCGGTGAAGTCGACGCCGCCCTGCTCCAGTTCCGTCGCCAGCGCGCAGGGGTCGGCATTGCAGGTCTCGAGCCCGTCGGTGATGAGGATGACGGTCGATTTCTCTTCCGTGAATCTCAGCGATTCCGCCGCCTGCCTCACCGCGGCGGTCAGCGGCGTCTTGCCGAGAAAGCGCATCTTTTCGGCCGCATCGATGATGGTCGCGGCGGTGCCGGTCGCCGGCGGAACCACCAGCTCTATGTCCTCGCAGCTTCCCTTCTCGCGATGGCCATAGGCGATCAGGCCCAGTTCCATATCGGCGGGTATGGTCTTCAGCACCGTTCGCAGGGTTTCGCGCGCGATTTCGAGCTTCGGCTTGCCGCCGATCTGGCCCCACATCGAGCCCGAGGCATCCAGCACGATGATTGCCCGTTCGCCTGCCAGCGAAGCCGCCGTCGCCAGCAGGAGCGCCAGCAACATTCCTACAGTGCGCAGAATTGCCAACATGCTCCCCCGCTCGCTTGACGCGTGCGACGCAGGCTATCGGCGCAACCGTACGGATACAAGCAAATGTTGACGCTACGGAAGGGCCGCGCTCAATACGTCGTGCGGCGTTCCTCGCTCGGCGGGCGACCGAACTGCAGACGGTAGCTCTGCGCGAAATAGGAATGCGAGGTGAAGCCCGTCGCGATGGCCACGTCGAGGATCGGCATGTTGGTCTGGCGCAGCAGTTCGCGTGCGCGCTCCAGCCTGAGGCGCATATAATAGCGCCCCGGCGTGACGTTCAGGTGCCTCAGGAAAAGCCGTTCGACCTGCCGGACGGAGAGCTTGGCGGATTTGGCGAGCTCCACCGCCGAATAGGGCTCGTCGAGATTGTCGGCCATCAGCTCGACGATCTTCCGGAGCTTCT
>JADZAI010000007.1 GCA_020852655.1 Alphaproteobacteria bacterium | reverse complement strand
GCCGTGCCGGCGCCGCAGCCGATGGCCGCGCCGGCCTCGAAGCTCAGCGATTCGTGCAGCGGGATCAGCGTCGCCGCCGGCACGCGCATGAACGGCGCGTGCGCGCCGTGCTCATGCGAACCAAACACCTTCGTGCCGCGACTGCACATCTGCGGCCATCCCGAGCGGCAATAGTCGCAACGGCTGCAGCCCCAATAATGGTGGACCATCACGCGGTCGCCGACCGCGGCCGCTTCCGGCGAAACGCCGGGCCCCACGGCATGGACGACGCCACAAGGCTCGTGCCCGACGATGCAGGTCCCGGAGGTGTTCGGCCGGCCCGATGGACCGCGATAGTAGTGCAGGTCGCTGCCGCACAGGCCGGAGGCCCGCACGGCGATCACCACTTCGCCCGTCCCCGGCTGCGGTTCCGGGAAGTCCCGCAGCTCGGCCTTCCGGTCGCCGAGAAAAACCGCGCCCTTCATGACCTTGTCTCCTTGATCCTGCGTTGGGGTGGACGCTTCACGCCGGCGCGCTTCGGTCGTCCGGCCGCCGCCGACGGGCGGGGGGCGCCTCGGCGACGAGGACCGCTTTCAGCTGGGTGTAGTACTCGAGCGCGGCGAGGCCCCGCTCACGGCCGAGGCCGCTTTCCTTGTAGCCGCCGGTCGGCGTCTCGACGCCGCCCATCGGGTACTGGTTGATCTGCACCTGGCCGGCCTGCAGACGCCGGGCGAGACGGTGCGCTGTGGCGATGTTGTTCGTGAACACGCCGGCCGAGAGGCCGTAGGTCGAATCGTTGGCCAGGGCGACCGCCTCGTCCTCGTCCGCGAAGCTGATCACCGACTGGACCGGGCCGAATATCTCCTCGCGCGCGATCCGCATGTCGTTGCGCACGCCGGTCAGGACCGCCGGGGTCAGGAAATGGCCGTCGAGATCGTCGGGACGCACGCCGCCGACCATCAGGGTCGCGCCGTCCGCCACGCCGGAGGCGATCGCCGCGCGCACCTTTTCATACTGGACGCGGGAGGCGAGCGGTCCGAGGTCCTTGTCGTCGATCCCGGGCCCCACGCTCAGACCGCTGACGGCGCGGGCGACCTCCGCGCCGTAGCGTTCCGCGATCGATTCGTGGACCAGGAGCCGGGTCGTCGCCGTGCACGACTGGCCGGAGTTGCGCACGACGGCCATGGCGCCCGCCTGCACCGCGACGTCGAAGTCCGCATCCGGCATCACGATGGTCGGGCTCTTGCCGCCGAGTTCCAGGTTGCATCCGACGACACGCTCGGCGGCCATGGTCAGGATGGCCTTGCCGGTGGCGACCGAGCCCGTGAAGGTGATGTGCGCGACGTCGGGATGCCGGACCAGCAGCGCGCCGGTCGTCGGCCCGCGCCCGGCGACCATGTTGCAGACCCCGGCCGGAAGCCCGGCCTTCGAGAACAGCGCCGCCACCGCGAGCGTCGAGAGCGGCGCGATCTCGGAGGGCTTCACGACGACGGTGTTGCCGGCCGCCAGGCACGGCGCGACGCCGCGGCACATCAGCGACAGCGGCGAGTTCCAGGGGGTGATGTGGGCGACGACGCCGTAGGGCTCGCGCAGGGTGTAGGCCCAGAAGTTGCGCTCGCCCGGGATGGTCTCGCCATAGATCTTGTCTGCGACCCCGGCGTAGAACTCGAAGAAGCGCGCCGACGTGGCGATGTCCGCGCGGGACTGCCGCAGCGGCTTGCCGGTGTCGAAGGTCTCGAGGATCGCCAGTTGCTCGGCCTCGGCGCGGATCGCCGCGGCGATCGCAAAGAGGATCGTCGCGCGCGAAGACCCCCGCTTGTCGCGCCACGACGTCTCGAAGGCGCGCCGCGCGGAGGCCACGGCGTCGGCGACATCCCCGGCGGACGCCTCGGCCACTTCGGTGAGGATGCGCGTGGTCGCCGGATCCTCGACGGGATTGCCCGGCCCGCTGGTGGCGCGCGGCGCCCCGTCCAGGTAGGCCCCCGACGGCGCCTCGCGCCCGAAAAACCGGCTGAGCGCCTCGCAGGCGGAGGGCGTCTGGTTCATCTTGTCCCCACGTCGATCACTTGATGGCGATGGCGTTGGGGGGTGAGCCGACCCCGCCCAGCAGGTTCAACGGCTTCACGGTGACCATGAACTCGTAGACGCCGTCCGCCGCGCAATCCGCGGCCAGCTCGTCCAGTTTCCAGAGCTCTCCGAGCACCAGGCCGAGCAGGCCGATCAACGGCCGGTGGATCATGCCGTTCTGAGACACGTGCACCGGCGGCGGCGGTTCGTCCGGGTCGAACCAACCGGATCCCGGATTGATGGGCCAGGATTCGACGGCGCCGTTGTCGGCCGCCAGCATCGAGAGCTGATGATTCCATATCCAGGCGAGCATCTCGTCCGACTGGTCGATGCCAGCCTGGCCTCGCGCCGAACGGTCCAGTTTCGACATGGCCGCGCGGCGTTCGTCGCGGGTCATCGCCAGCCACTGCTCCGCGAAGCCGGTGCGCAGCAACACGAGATCGCCGGGGAGGAGGTCCACGTCGAAATGGTCGGCCATGCGGTCGAGATAGGCCGGCGTGAACCGCTTCAGGGCGCCGAACGCGATCGGATCCCCGATGGCCTCGCCATAGCGGACGGCGTCGAGCAGCACCCCACGCCCCGCTATGGCCTTCTCGGCCTGCTGCTGGACGCCGAGGTCGGGGGTGCCGACGGCGATCGAGTCGTCGCCGACGCCGCCGTAGAAGCCGTAGCGGTGATGCCGGATGTGGCGCAGGGCGTCGACCTGCGAAGTCGACTGCAGGTAGAAGGAGTCCAGCCAATCGTCGCGATGGTTGGCGTCGTTCGCGAAGATATGATGCTCCGCCGCGTGACGGGTGGAGTTCATCGGCGGCATGAAAGCGTTGATCGGGTAGTCGAGGTTGAAGGTCGCGCCGCGCCGCACCAGCGCGGCGGCGGCGGCGGTCCGCTCCGGCGTCAGGAAGTTGAGCATCCCGAGCTGATCGCCATCCCCGAAGACGCTCCACGACGATCCCGGCGGCGCGTCCGTCCGCGTTGCGAGCTCCCCATAGGTCGGGACGCGTGATCCGACCGGCATCGTCAGCCTCGGAAGGCGGCGATGTTGGTGGCGAACACCCCGGCCCGGAAGGCGGCGATGTAGCCGAGTTGCTCATCGCCGCCGAACAGGTTGATGTCCGGCCCGAAGCTGTTCAACAACCACATGCAGATGCGGTTGTCGCTGGCTTCCCAGTAGAGGTATTCCTGCGGGATGCGATTGGCGAGGCGCCACGCCAGATCGCGGTTCCACGACTTCGGATCGGCGCCGTCGTTGCCGACGCTGAAGATCCCGTCCTCCTCGATCATGATCTTCCAGGCCCCGGCCTCGAGGACGGCCGAGGCCTCGCGGATCACCTTCTCCGAGCTGATGTGCCGGCGGTCGCCAGGGCTGTAGGCATTGACCTCCGGCTTGGGCTTCAATCCCAACTCGCGCACCGCCCTGACGAGATTGCACTTGTCCTCGAGAGAAATGCCGACGAACGCCGAAGAGATCTCGATGATGTCGAAGCCGAGCTCCTTCGACTGCTCGAGGTAGCGGCGGACCGCCTTCTCCCCCAGCGGCATGACGGTTTCGATCAGTCCGCCGCTCGACACCTCGATCTGCTTGCTGTGAAGATAGTCGTTGATCTCCCGCACCGTGCTGCGCGGGAGCAGACGCTGCGTGCCGCAGGTCCACTTCACACTGTCCAGATAGGGCGCGAGCACCTCGACGTAGCTGCTGATGCGGGCCAGCGAGTGAGCCGGCGTCCGCACCTCGGTGAGACCTACGTTCCTCGGCTTCGGCCGGGGCTCCACCATCGGCAACACATCGCTGAATGCGAGCGGGGAATCCGGAAGCTCCATGCGGCTCGACCTCTCATCGATTGATCAAATTTCTTCGCTTGCAAGCCCATGCCATTTCGGGACTAGATATTCAATACGATACTTAGTGCCGTTTTATGCGGGCGGCTGTCGGCCAGCTGTCACCGGTCCGAACGGGCGGGCGAAAATGATCCGGGGCGCCCGTCGCCAGCGCGTGGCTGGGTGCTCTCGTCAAGGATCGAGGGCGAAGCGGCCACGTCGCGAGACCCTTGTCGGGCGTCGATGCTTTTTTTGTAACGGAGGACGTCATGACAGGTTGGTGACAGGTCGTCGCGCCAAGCTGCACCCTAACGGGTCCGCTCTGAAGATCACGGCTCGTAAGTGGAAAGAGACCGAGCGAGCGCTTCGATGAGGGCGCACGCGACGCCGGCAGTTCGGTGTGTCCGGGAAGCTGAAGGCGACGCCATCGGAACAATCGTCATGGCGAGACTTGCATGAGGCGCTGCTCAGTAGCGCGTGGGGAAAAAGGGGGCCGAAACCAATGTTGAAAACACGTGCGCTGTGCGCAAGCGCTTCGCTCGCCGCACTGGTCGCGGCGGCTTCGCCCGCCCTGGCCCAGACGAACGCCGCCTCCGAGAAAGCCGTCGAGGAGGTGGTCGTCACCGGCTCGCGGATCGACCGCAAGGGTTTCGAAAGCCCGACGCCGGTCGTCGTCGTCGGTCAGCAGGAGCTCAAGAGCACCGGCCCCGCCATCATGGCGGACGCAAT
>JADZAI010000006.1 GCA_020852655.1 Alphaproteobacteria bacterium | reverse complement strand
GCCAGTTCGAAGGAACGGCAGCCAGCTTCTCCATCTGCTGCGCGTCACCTTGCTTGAAGTTCTTCATATTGTGCCCGGCCCTGAAGCGGTAAACCTACGCGACTGATTTTAACGCGGATAATTATATTGCACTCCAAGTTCTGTCCAGCGCGGGAACCCGGCAAATCCGCCTTCCACCGCACGGATTTCGCGGGTGATGCGCCAGAGACACGCTGACGACACCGTGCCGGCTGGACCGGGGTCCGGCGCACGGCGATAGTCGGCGCGGGACAGATGGAAAAACGATGAACGAACGGCGGCAGATGCCACCCGGCCGCGGCCCCGAGGCGATCGTGGTGGGGGCCGGCGTCTTCGGCGCCTGGACCGCCGAACATCTCCGCCAGGCCGGCAAGCGCGTGCTGCTGGTCGACCACTTGGGCGCTGCGAATGCGCTGGCATCGTCGGGCTGCGAAAGCCGCATGACGCGCTCCGCCTATGGCCGCGACGCCATCTATACGCAGATGGCGCATGCCTCGCTCGCTGCGTGGCAGGGGCTGTCCGACCGCGCCTCGCTGCCGCTCTTCCACCGGGCCGGCGCGCTCTTCCTGTTCGACCGCATGGGCGAGTATGCGCGCGACACGATCGCCGTGCATCGCGAGCTGAACCTGCCGCTGAAGGAACTCGACCGCGCCTTCCTCGCCCGGCGCTGGCCGCAGATCGACAGCCGCGACATCGCCTTCGGCCTCCACGAGCCGGCCTTCGGCGCGCTGATGGCCCGCCGTGCGGTGCAGGAACTGGTCGCCGGCTTCGTCGCGGCGGGGGGCATCCACCGCATCGCCCATGCCGCCCCGTCGGACGAGGCGCATGCCGTGCTGCTGGACGGCGAGGCCTATCACGCCGACGCCATCGTCTATGCCTGCGGGCCCTGGCTGGCGAAGCTGTTCCCCGATCTCCTCGGCAGCCGGCTCTTCGTGACGCGCCAGGAGATCGCCTTCGTCGCGCCGCCGCCGGGGGACCGCAGCTTCGGCCCCGGCGCGCTGCCCTGCTGGGCCGACCTCCAGGGCGAAGACCTCTATTACGGCTTCCCCGATCTTGAGGCGCGCGGTTTCAAGCTGGCGCTCGACCGGCACGGGCCACCGTTCGATCCCGACAACGGCGACCGCCGCATGAGCGCCGCCGGCATGGAGACGCTGCGGGCCTATCTCGCCCGCCGCTTCCCGGCGCTGGCCGAACGGCCGTTCAGCGAATTCCGCGTCTGCCAATACGAGAACAGCGGCAATGGCGACTTCCTCATCGACCGCCATCCGGAGCGGGCGGAGGTCTTCCTGATGGGCGCCGGCTCGGGGCACGGCTTCAAGCACGGCCCCGAAGCCGGCCGCCTGATGGCCGACCTCGTGCTCGGCCGGCGCGCCGGTCCCGAGCCGCGCTTCGCCCTCGCCGCCAAGGGCGACGCGCACCGGCGCACGGTGATGTAGACGGCCGCGATGTAAACGGCCGGGCGCCGCGCGGCGGCGGCGTCCGGCCGGTGCCCGCCTACATGCGGTGCAGGGCGCAGAGCTTGTTGCCGTCGGGGTCGCGCAGATAGGCGAGATACATCTTGCCGACGGCGCCTTCGCGCACGCCCGGCGGGTCCTCGCAGGTTGTGCCTCCATTGGCGATGCCGGCCGCATGCCAGGCGTCCGCCTCGGCCGGCGACTTCGCGGCGAAGCCGATCGTGCCGCCATTGGCGTGCGTCGCGGGCTGGCCGTTGATCGGCTGCGACACGGCGAAGACGCCGGTCGGCGTCATGTAGAACATGCGATGCCCATCGACCACCGACGGGGCGACGCCCAGCGTGCCCAGCAGCGCGTCGTAGAATGTCTTGGCTTTGGCGAGATCGTTGGTGCCGATCATGATATGCGAAAACATGTCTCTTCCTCCCACACCGGCGCCCACGCCGGCTCGGGCGCCGAGGTGTCACGGCGGCCCTGTGCCGGTCAAGCCAAGCGCCCGTGACGCGGCGCCGCCCGGCGGGGTTCGGCCATGAGGACCGGCGCGCCCCTGCCGCCGGGATTTCGCGCCGCGGCCTGGCTGCTGCCGGCAGGGCAGCTCCTCACCATCGCCGCGACGCTGCTCCACACCGGCGGCGCGGCCAACGACCATGCGGCGATCTTCGCGGCCTATGCCGCGAGCCCGTCGTGGATCGCGGTGCATCTGGCGCAGTTTGCCGGCCTGTCCGTCTTCCTCGCCGGCCTCGGCAGCTTCTTCCTCGCCTGCGCGGCAACGGGCGGCAGGACGCAGACGCTGGGGTGCATAGGGGCGGGCGCGGCGGCCGGGGCATTCGCCCTTTACGGCGCGCTCCAGGCGGTCGACGGCGTCGCGCTGAAACATGCGGTCGATGCGTGGGCCGGTGCGCCGGAGGCCGAGAAGGCGATGCGCTTTGCCGCGGCCGAGGCGGTGCGCTGGCTGGAGTGGGGCCTGCGGAGCTATTGCGATTTCGCGCTCGGCCTCGCCCTCCTGCTGGCAGCGGCCTGCGCGTGGCGGATGGACCCCCTGCCGCGGCTTCTGGCGCTGCCGGTGACGCTGGCGGGCCTCGCCTGCCTCGTCCAGGGCTGGGTTGCCGGCGCGAACGGGTTCACGCCCGCGCAATCGGCCGCCATCGTCGCCGCCTGGGCGCTGAACCTCGGGTGGACGACGTGGCTGGCCGTGCTCGCCCGGCGCGCCTGACGGCCCGGCCCGCTCAGAGCCCCACCTCGTCCGGCCTGGCCTCGTTGCGCAGCGGCGCGCCACGGACATAGCGGGCGAGGTTGTCGAGGAAGAGCTCGTCGCCGCGCGGCGAGACGCCGTCGCCGGCATTGGAGGTGTGCGCCGTGACGCGCACCTTGGGGTGATCCCAGAGCCAGGAATCCTTCGCCAGCGGCTCGGCGCGGAAGACGTCGAGCACCGCATGGGCGGGCTGGTCGCGGTCGAGGCCGGCCCTCAGCGCCGCCTCGTCGACCAGGGCGCCGCGGCCGATATTGACGAGGATGGCGCCCGGCTTCATCGCGCGGAAGAAGGCCTCGTCCGCGAGGTCGCGGGTGTCGTCGTTGAGCGCGCAGCAGAGGACCACCAGATCGGCCTCCGGCAGCAGGCGCGGCAGGGCGTCCATCGCGGCGACCGCGTCGGCGTGCGGATCGCTGCCGGGACTGCGCCGCACGACCGAGATGCGCGGACCGAAGGGGCGGAAGCGCTCGGCGATGCGGCGGCCGATATTGCCGTAGCCGACGAGCAGGACGTGGCTGGAGGCGATCTCGCGAAACTCGACGCGCTTCCAGACATGCGCCTGCTGCTGCGCCGCCTGCCGGGCGATCGGGTGCATCAGGCTGATCGCGTGGGCGACGACATATTCGGCGATGGCCGGGGCCTGGGCATCGCTCTTGGTGACCCGCAGGCCCTTCTCGATGAGGCCGCGGAAGACGGGATTGTCGAGGCCGGCGAAGAGGACCTGGAGCCAGCGCCCCTTCGTTCCGGCATGGATGCGCCGGACGAAGGCGGGAAACTGTCCGGCGAAGAAGATGTCGCGCCCGGCCCAGAAGACCTCCGGATCGGCCTCGCCCTCGGCCAGGAGCGTGTCGCCGCGCTTGATGGCGCCGTCGGAGGCGAGGCAGAGCACATCGAGCCCGGGATGGACGGCGAGGCGGTCCTTCAGGCGGAGATAGGCGGCCTCGGCCATCAGGATCTGCATGCGTTCGGTTCCCCTGTCAAAAGCGCTAGCGCTCGATGCTGAGCCAGCGGGTGGGGTGGTAGTTTACGGCGTTCTGGCGGAAGCCTTTCACCCAGGTCTGCACCAAAGCGCGCTCGACCGGGATGTAGACGGGGATCAGGGCGGTGTCGTCGAGCGCGATCTTCTCGGCGGCGGCGTAATAGTCGCCGCGCTTCTTCACGTCCTGTTCGGCGTTGCCGAGATCGGCGAGGCGGTCGAAGGCGGCGTTGTGCCAGCCGCCGAAATTCACTTCGACGGAATCGGAGCGCAGCAGGTAGATGAAGAATTCGGCATCCGGCGGCATCGACCAGCCGCCGTCGGCGACCTCGAAGGCCATCTCGCGCAGGCGCGCATAGTGGACCTTGACCTCGGTCGGCTGGAGCACGACGTCGACGCCGACCGCGCGCCACATGTCGCGCATCGCCAGCGCGACGCGCTTGTTCGCTTCGCCGATGCGATGCTGGAAGGCGAAGGCGAGGGGATGGCCGGCGTCGTAGCCGGCCTCCGCCAGCAGCCGCCGCGCCTCGGCCTGGCGTTCGGGCATCGTCATCTTCGAGAAATCGCCGGCGCCGGAACTCGTGAAGTTGCGGGTCATCGGCGGCACGAAGGACCAGGCCGGCAGCTCGCCGTTGTTCAGCACCTTGTTGACGATGGTTTCGCGATCGAGGGCGAGCGACAGCGCCTTGCGCACGCGCGCGTCGGCGAAACGCGGATCGGTCTGGTTCAAGACGGCGTAGCCGATCCAGGATGCCGGCGTCGCGAGGGTTTGGGCGGGCAGGTCGCGCTTCAGCATCTGATACTGGCCCGGCGGGAAACGGACGTTGAGGTCAAGCTCGCCGGCGCGGAACTGCTTCACCGCCGCCGCGTCGTCGTCCGTCGGTTCGTAATAGACCTCGTCGATCAGCACCGCCTTCGCGTCGAAGAAATTCGCGTTCTTCCGCAGCAGCACATAGTCGTTCGGCACCCAGTTCGCGAGCACGAAGGGTCCGTTTGAGACCATGGTGCCGGGCTGTATCCAGGCATCGCCGCTGGCCTTGAGGAGGTGGGTCGGCACGGGCGCGAACTGGGGATAGGCGGCGAGCAGCCAGAGGAAGGTCTGGCTGGGGCGCTCCAGCGTGATCTCCAGCGTCAGCGCATCGACGGCGCGGACGCCGAGCCGGTCGACCGGCATCTTCCCTTCGGAGATCGGCCTGGAGTTGCGGATCACGAAGCCGCCCATATTGGCATAGGGCGATGCCGTCTTCGGATTCATGCAGCGCCGCAGGCCGGTGACGAAATCCTCCGCCGTCACCGGGACGCCGTCCGACCATTTGCCGTCGGGGCGGAGATGAAAGGTCAGCGTCAGCCCGTCAGGGGTGATCTCCCAGCGCTCGGCCGCACCGGGGATTTCCCTGGCGTCGGCATCGATCTGGAGAAGGCCCACGAAGAGATCGCGCAGGATCTCGGCCTCGTAGGTCGTGAACCATTTCTGCGGGTCGAGCGTGTCCGGTTCGGCGAGATTGCCACGGTGCAGGACGACCGGGCCGGGCGGGCCATCCGCCGCCGCCACCGCCGCCCCGAGAACCATCAGCACAAGCGCGAAGGCGAAACGGAGCATGGTCAACGCTCGAGGCCGATGAAGCGGGAGAGATGGGCATTGAGCGCGTTGCCCGCGAAGCCCGTCACCCAGGTATGCACGAGGGCGCGATGGGCGCCGTACATGACCGGGATGAAGGCGACGTCCTGCATGGCGATGCGGTCGGCTTCGACATAGAGGGTCATGCGCTTTGCGGGATCAAGCGTGATGCTGGCCTCGTCGGTCAGCCGGTCGAATTCGGCATTGCTCCAACTGCCGTAATTGCTCTCGGAGGTCGAGCGAAGCAGCAGCACGAAGAATTCGGGGTCGGGCGTGCCCTGCCAGCCGGCGTCGGCGACCTCGAAATCCTTTTGCCGGATCTTGGCATAGTGGACTTTCACTTCGTTCGCCTGGAGATCGGCCTGCACGCCGATCTGCGCCCACATGCCGGCGATGGCGACGACCGCCTTCCGGTTCGCGTCGCCGGCGCGGTAGTCGAAGCGGAAGGTCAGCGGATGGTCCGGGCCGTAGCCGGCCTCGGCGAGGAGCTTGCGCGCCTCGGCCTGGCGCTGGGCGAGCGGGATCGTGCCGAACTCGACATCGGGTGACGGCTTCCAGCCTTCGATGATGAGCGGCGCGAAGTGATAGGCCGGCACCTGTCCGGCATTCAGGACGCGCGCGGTCAGCGTGTCGCGGTCGATCGCCAGCGAGAGCGCGCGGCGCACGCGGACATCGTTGAACGGCGCCTTTGCCTGGTTCACCGCGAGGAAGGTGACGGTCGAGGCCGGATCGAGATGCATCTCGTTCGGCATGTTCCGCCGCAGCCATTCTATCTGCGCGACCGGAAAGCCGAGATGAAAGTCGAGCTCGTTGTTGCGGAACTGCTTCAGCGCCGCATTCTCGTCCGCCGCCGGATAGAAATCGACCTCGTCGACCTTCACGCTCGCGGCGTTCCAATAGGCGGGGTTGCGCACCAGCCGCACGCGGGCCTGCGGCGTCCATTCGGCGAGCTTGTAGGGGCCGTTCGAAACCATCACGCCGGGCCGCACCCATTGATCGCCGGCCGCCGCGAGCACATGGCGCGGCACCGGGAAGAACAGCGCAAAATTGCCGGCGAGGCGGATGAAGGTCGCGCTCGGCCCTTCCAGGGTCACCTCGACCGTCCGGGCATCGACGGCGCGCACGCCGAGCTGGTCCGGCGGCATCTCGCCATGGGCGATGGCGCGCGCGTTCTTCACGACATAGGCGAGGTCCACGAGCTGCGCGCCGGTCTTCGGATCGACGCCGCGGCGGAAGCCGGCAACGACATCGTCGGCGGTGAGGGCGACGCCGTCGGACCATTTAAGGTCCGGGCGCAGGTGGAAGGTGTAGACGGTGCCGTCGGCCGACACGTCCCAGCGCTCGGCGATGCCGGGGATGGGATTGCCCTTCTCGTCTGCCGTAACGAGGCCTTCGAAGAGGTCCGCGATGATGTTGAGCTCGACCGTGAGATTGTATTTCTGCGGGTCCAGCGTGTCCGGCTCGGCCCCGTTGCCGCGATTGAGGGTGAGGCCGAGGGCGACCGGCGCCGAAAGCCACAAACAGGCGAGCCCAACGATCAGCAGCCGGATCATCCGATCTCCCGAGAAATTTGCCGCTCTGCACCTTATCGAACCGCGCGGCGAGCGCGAGCCCGCAAAATGGGCCGAGCGGCGACGCCGTGTCACAGGGACGTGACGCCCTTCGCATTGCCAGTGCGGCGGCCCTCCGGCTCTATGCAGCAAAACTGACCTGAGGGGATTGCCCATGCTGCGCAGCGTTCGTGCGCTTCTGCTTGCCGCCACCGCCTTGACCGGCTTCGCCGCCCTGCCGTCGGTGGCCGAAGAGACGCCGCCCGCGGCCGCCGTGGCGGTCAACGACGCGATCTGGAATCTCGGCGACCTCTACGCCACGCCGGAGGACTGGACGAAAGACTATGAGCGGCTGAAGGGCGACATGGGCAGCGCCGGCGCGTGCAAGGACACGCTGCTGAAGGATGCCGGCACGATGCTCGTGTGCCTGGAGACGATCTCGCGCATCCAGAAGGAGACGCTGAAGCTCTACGTCTATGCGTTCCTGAAATCGGACGAGAATCTTGGCATCGCGGAGAATATCGAGCGCAAGACGCAGGCGCAGACGCTGCTTGTGCAGCTCGGCGCGCAGACCTCGTGGCTGAACCCGGCGATCCTCGCCGCGGGCAAAGCGAAGATCGATGAATTCCGCACGGCCGAGCCGAAGCTGAACGACGTCTTCGGCTTCATGCTCGACAATATCCTGCGCGCCGAGGCGCACACGCTGTCGTCGGAGTCGGAGGCGGTCCTCGCCGAATCCGCCGACGTGCTGTCGCGCGCCTCGACGACCTACGACATCCTCGCCGATGCCGAACTGCCGTTCCCGACCATCAAGCTCTCGACCGGCGAAGACGTGCGCATCGACCAGGCGAGCTACGCGAAGTATCGCCAGGCGGCGAACCGCGACGACCGCAAGGCGGTCTTCAACGCGTTCTGGGGCAAGTGGAAGGAGTATGAAGGCACGCTCGGCGCCAATCTGGCGGCGCATGTCGCAGGCCATATCTTCAACGCCAAGACGCGCCACTACAAGAATGCGCTGGAGGCGGCGCTCTTCCCGGACAACATGCCGGAGACCGTCTACCGCACGCTCGTCAGCCAGGTGAACGAGAACCTGCCGTCGCTGCATCGCTATTTCAAGCTGCGCAAGCGCATGCTCGGGATCACCGACGACATGGGCTATTACGACATCTACCCGGCTCTCGTTCAGCTCGACAAGAAATTCTCCGTCGAGGACAGCAAGACGACGACACTGGCGGCGCTGGCCCCGCTGGGCGACGAATATCTCGACATTCTCAAGCAGGGCTTCGCCGGCCACTGGGCGCATGTCTATCCGCAGCACGGCAAGGCGTCGGGTGCCTACATGATGGGCGCCGCCTACGACGTCCACCCCTATCTGCTGCTCAACCACAACGACGACTACGATTCGATGTCGACCTGGGCGCATGAGTGGGGCCATGCGGTCCACACGGTACTGACCAGCCGCAACCAGCCGTTCGAGAAGTCGGACTACTCCACCTTCACCGCCGAGACGGCCTCGATCATGAACGAGATGCTGCTCGAGGACTACATGGTGAAGAACGCGGCGAGCAAGGAGGAGAAGCTCTATTATCTCGGCATGGCGCTGGAGAGCATCCGCGGCACCTTCTTCCGCCAGACGATGTTCGCCGAGTTCGAACTGAAGATCCACGAGGAGGCCGAGGCCGGCAATCCGCTGTCCGGCAAGCGGATGAGCGAGATGTATTGCGACCTGCTCAAGCGCTATCACGGCGATGCGGAAGGCGTGGTGAAGATCGACCCGACCTATTGCATCGAGTGGGCCTATATCCCGCATTTCTATCGCAACTTCTATGTCTACCAATACGCGACCTCGATCACCGGCGCGGCGCTGCTGGCGCAGCGCATCGAGACGGGCGACCCGAAGGAGCGCGACACCTTCCTCAACCTGCTGAAGGCGGGCGGGTCGGATTATCCCTATGAGCTCTACAAGAAGGCGGGCATCGATATGGCGAGCCCCGAACCCTACAAGGCGCTCATCACGCGCATGAACGCGATCATGGACGAGATGGAAACGCTGCTGGCGCAGCCGTAAGGGAACCCCTGGCGATGTATGTGGACGTCAACGGTGCGCGCCTGTTCTTCGACAGCGTCGGCGCGCATCTGGGCTTCGGCGAAACGGGGCCGCGGCCGAAGCCGACGCTGATCGTGCTGCATGGCGGGCCGGGCTTCGACCATTGGGGCCTGCGCCATTTCTTCGACCGGTTCGCCGACATCGCGCAGGTCGTCTATCTCGATCACCGCGGCAACGGACGCAGCCTCGGCGGCAAGGGCGGCGATCCGACGACGTGGACGCTGGCCCAGTGGGGCGACGACATTCGCAGTTTCTGCGAGGTGCTGGGCATCGAGCGGCCGATCGTCTTCGGCCAGTCCTTCGGCGGCATGGTGGCGCAATCCTATGCACGGCGGCATCCCCAGCATGCGGGCGCGCTGGTCTTTTCCTCGACCGCTGCGACGATGCGGCTCGACGACGTGCTGGAGGCCTTCGAAGCGCTGGGCGGCGCCGAGGCGCGGCATGCGGCGGCGCAGTTCTGGACGCGCGCGAGCGACGACGACATCGCCGCCTATCTCAAGATATGCAT
Source organism: Alphaproteobacteria bacterium (assembly GCA_020852655.1). GTDB lineage: Bacteria > Pseudomonadota > Alphaproteobacteria > Micropepsales > Micropepsaceae > JADZAI01. The sequence continues at coordinate 19,221 of JADZAI010000006.1, read as the reverse complement.
GCCGCTCTACAACAAGACGGCGCGCGATCCGGCCTCGCAGGGCGGGCTGTTCAACTGGACGGTCTTCCGCCATTTCAGCCTGCCGGCGGGCGAGATTTGGAAGATGGACCTGCGCCCCGGGCTGGAGGCGCTGGCGATGCCGGTATTGGTGCTGACCGGGGAGACCGATCCGGTGACGCCGCCGGCGCGGGCCCAGGACATCTTCGATGTGCTGCGGCCGGACATCCGCACGATGCTCCAGATGCCCGGCACCGGCCACGGCACGTTCCGCGATGCGCCGGATGCCACGGAGCGCGCGCTGCGCAGCTTCATCGCAGGCGCCGCGGGATAGCGAACCGGCGCAGCCCGGTCAGGGGCTGCGGTCGACCGTCGTCATGACGGCGAAATGGTCGCTCAAGGGCTTGGGCCGGCCGCGGCCGAGCGGATAGCGCTCGGTCATCGCCACACGGCCGTCGCGCGCCACGAGGCCGGGGCCGGCGAAGATATAGTCGAGCCGGTTGTCGCCCTCGCGCGGATCGGCCCAGGGATTATGGGTCGCGGTGTAGGTGAGGTGGCCGTCCGCTTCGGGCGCGGCATGGAAGCCTGCAAGCGCCGCCTGCATTGCCTCCGGCCAGAGGCTGGGATCATGGGACCAGGCCGGCAGCGGGCCGACCGACGGCGGCGCGATGTTGAAATCGCCGCCGACGATGACGGGATGGCCGGGCAGCGTCCGCAGATAGGCGCCGAGCTCGTGCAATTGCGCAAGGCGGGTCGGCGTGTTGGTCGTGCGGGGATAGGCGGCGCAGAGATGGGTGTTCACGACCCAGACCGGGCCCAGATCCGGGCTCTCGATCAGCGTGGCGAGGGCCGATCGCTTCGCAGGCGAGCGGCCTTTACTGTAGCGCAGCCGCCTCACCTCGCGGATCGGGTGGCGCGACAGGGTCATCAGACCGCTGTCGATGGTGAGATATCGGCCGCGCAGCCATTCCATCGGCCCCGCGAGCCAGTTCATCGGGTTTCGCCAATATTGCTCGGCCTCGCCGACATGGGGATAGAGGGGGCGCAGGAGGGGCCGGCGGCGGGCCGACCAGACCTCCTGAAGCAGCACCACGTCGGCGCCGCCCGGATCGGCGGCCATCGCCTTCAGCGTCGCGGCGACGCGGCCGAGGCGCCGGTCGCGGGCGTGGGCGCCGGGAATGTCCCAGATGTTCCAGGTCATCAGCTTCATCACGCGCCTTATGCAGGGAAGCGCGATTGAGGTAAATTCGCCGGCAAATCGGGGCCACGGAGCCTGGCCGGCGACCGCCGCGACCGGAGGAGCGACATGAACGATTTCACGGCCGTCCGCGACGACGCGATCCGTCTCGTGGGCGAAGCGGCGGGTCCAGCCGCCGCGACCTTCGCGCGCGCCTTCCTGCATACGGCGCCGCCCGAAGACGTCGCGGCGTTCCCGGCCAGGACGCTGGTGCGGCTGATCGAGATGACGCGCGACCTCGGCGCGGGCCGGAGAGGGGGCGAGACGCTGGTTCGGGTCTTCGCGCCGTCGGCAGCCGCCGATGGGTTCGACTATGACGGCGCGATCCTGATCGCGATCAACGACGACAAGCCGTTCCTGTTCGATTCGATCCTGGGCGAGCTGAGCCTCCAGGGGCTGAGTGTCGCGGCGGCCTTCCATCCGCTCATCGAGGCGGAGCGCAACGGGGAACGCATCCGCGAATCGATCATCGTGATCGCCCTAGCCAAGGAACGCTCGACCGCCCGCCTGATGGCGGTCGAGGAAGGCGCCCTGCGGGTCTTCGCCGATGTCGCCTGGGCGGTCGCCGACTGGCAGGCGATGCTGAGGCAGTTGGCGGAGGCGGTCGAGGAACTCCGGCGCAACCCGCCGCCCGTCGAGCCGTCCGAACTCTCCGAGTCGATCGCCTTCCTCAAATGGCTGGCCGACGACAATTTTACGCTGCTCGGCTATCGCGAATATGTCTTCGATCGCGAGGCCAGCGAGCATAAGGCGATCGCCGCGAGCGGGCTCGGCGTGTTGCGCGACGCGGAGGCTCGCATCATTCGGCGCCCGGCCGCAGCGGCGGCGCTGACGCCGGAGGTCGTGGGCTTCCTGACCGATCCGCAGCCGCTCATCGTCACCAAGACGAACACGCGCTCGCGCGTCCATCGCACCGCCTTGCAAGACTATATCGGCGTCAAGCGGTTCGACTCGGCCGGCCGGCTCACCGGCGAGCGGCGCTTCGTCGGCCTGTTCACGTCCGCAGCCTATCACCAACTGCCGTCCGAGATCCCGCTGCTGCGGCGCAAGGCGGCGCGGGCCGTGGAGCGCGCAGGCTTCAGCCCCCGCAGCCACGACGGCAAGTCGCTCACGCACGTCATCGAGACATTCCCGCGCGACGACCTCTTCCAGATCTCCGAGGAGGAACTGCTGACGCAGGCCCTCGGCATCATGCATGTGCTGGAACGGCCGCGGGTGAAGACGTTCCTGCGCGCCGACCGTTTCGACCGCTTCGTGTCGGCGCTGACCTATATGCCGCGCGACCGCTATTCCGGCGCGGTGCGCATGAAGATCGGCGACATCCTCGCCAAGGCCTTCGGGGGCGAGGTCACATTGTCGGCGCCGCTCTTCGACGAGACGGCCGTCGCGCGGGTTCACACCATCGTCCAGCGTCTCGAAGGCGAACCGCGCAGTCCCGACATCGCGCAGCTCGAAGAGGATATCGAAGCGGCGACCGTCACATGGGCCGATGCGCTGAAGGTGGCGCTGGGTGTGACCAAGCTGGAGCGCACGGCCGATCTGTTCCCGCGCTACGCGGAGGCGTTCTCGGCGGCCTATCGCGATCAGGTATCGCCGGCGGATGCGATCGCCGATATCGAACGGCTCGAGGCGCTGCGGGCCGACGGGCTTCAGGACGGCGAGGCATCGTTTCACGCCTATCGTGCGCCGGACCAGCCGCAGAGCGAGTTCAGCCTGCGCCTGTTGCGGGCCGGCGGACCGGCCGAACTCTCCAGCGTATTGCCGATCCTTGAGAATATGGGACTGACGGTCGTCGAAGAGCGCAACTACAAAATCGCGCCGCGCGATTTCGAACTGCCCGTCACGATCCACGACTTCGTGATGCGGCTGAAGCAGCCGCAGTCCCTCGAACTCTCGAAGGTGGGACCGAAATTCGAAGCGGCTGTCGCCGCGGCGTGGCACGGCGCGACGGAAAATGACGGCTTCAACGCGCTGACGCTGGCTGCGGGTCTCGACCACAAGGCGGTGACCGTCCTCCGCGCCATCGCCAAGTTCCTGCGGCAGGCCGGCATCCCCTTCAGCCAGCCCTATATGGAAGAGGCGCTGCTGCGAAACGCCGACCTCGCGGGCCTGATCGTCGATCTCTTCCATGTGCGCTTCGATCCCGCAGGCGTGCGGAGCGCCGATCAGCGCAACGAGGAAGCGGACGCCCTGCGCGCCCGGATCGAGACGGCGCTTGCCGACGTGAAGAGCCTGGACGAGGACCGCATCATCCGGCGCTTCCGCAATGTCGTCGACGCGACGCTGCGCACCAATGCCTGGCAGAAGAGCGAGGACGGCAGCGATCGCCCGGTGCTCGCGCTCAAGCTGGAGAGCGGCAAGCTGGACGATCTGCCGGCGCCGGTGCCGTGGGTGGAGATCTTCGTCTACAGCCCGCGCGTCGAAGGGGTGCATCTGCGGTTCGGCCGCGTGGCGCGCGGGGGCCTGCGCTGGTCGGACCGGCGGGAGGATTTCCGCACCGAGATTCTCGGCCTGGTGAAGGCGCAGCAGGTGAAGAATGCCGTCATCGTTCCGGTGGGCTCGAAGGGCGGCTTCTATCCGAAGATGCTGCCCAAGGATGCGGCGCGCGATGCGGTGCAGGCCGAGGGCGTCGCGGCCTATACGCTTTTCATCAACGCCCTGCTCGATCTCACCGATACGATCGCGGCGGACGGATCGATCGTGCCGCCGGCCGGTGTCGTGCGCGCCGACGGCGACGATCCGTATCTCGTCGTGGCGGCCGACAAGGGCACGGCGACCTTCTCGGATACCGCCAACGGCATCGCGCAGGCGCGCGGCTTCTGGCTGGACGATGCCTTCGCGAGCGGCGGCTCGGTCGGTTACGACCACAAGAAGATGGGCATCACGGCGCGCGGGGCATGGGAGGCGGTGAAGCGGCATTTCCGGGAACTCGGCACCGACATCCAGATGACGCCCTTCACCGTCATCGGCGTCGGCGACATGTCGGGCGACGTCTTCGGCAACGGCATGCTGCTGTCGCAGGCGATCCGGCTGGTCGCGGCCTTCGACCACCGCGACATCTTCATCGACCCCGATCCCGACCCGGCGAGCTCCTGGGAGGAGCGCAATCGCCTGTTCAACCTGCCGCGCTCGTCCTGGCCGGACTATAACACGGGGCGGATCTCGAAGGGGGGGGGCGTCTTTTCGCGCGCGCTGAAGTCGATTCCGCTGACCGCCGAGATGAAGCAGATCAGCGGCCTCGCCAAGGATGCGGTGACGCCCGCCGAGCTGATGCATGCGCTGCTGAAGGCGCCGACGGACCTGTTGTGGTTCGGCGGCATCGGCACCTACATCAAGTCGTCGGCGCAATCGCATCTCCAGGCGGGCGACCGGGCGAACGACGCAATCCGCATCGACGGACGCGAGGTGCGGGCGCGGGTGATCGGCGAGGGCGCCAATCTCGGCGTGACGCAGCCCGGCCGCATCGAGGCGGCGCGGGCCGGGGTGAAGCTGAACACCGACGCGATCGACAATTCGGCCGGGGTCGACACGTCCGACCACGAGGTGAACCTGAAGATCCTGTTCGCGGCGGCGGCCGGACACGGCGCGATCACCCGCGACCGGCGCGACGCGCTGCTGGCGGAGATGACGGACGATGTCGCCGCGCATGTGCTCCAGGACAATTACCGCCAGACCCTCGCGCTCTCGGTCGCCGAGTCGGACGCCGCTGCGGAACTGGAAGCGCATGCACGGCTGATGCGGGCGCTGGAAACCAGGGGCAAGCTGGACCGCGGCGTCGAGTATCTGCCGGACGATGCGGCGATCCGCGCGCTGCGCACGGCGGGCCAGGGCCTCGCGCGGCCCGAGATGGCGGTGCTGCTGGCCTATGCCAAGATCGACCTCAACCAGGCGCTGCTCGACAGCGACGTGCCGGACGATCCGGGCTTCGCCGACGACCTGGCGGGATATTTCCCGCAGCAGGTGCGGCAGGGCTTTGCGGACGATATCGCGCATCACCGCCTGCGGCGCGAGCTCGTCTCCACCATCCTGTGCAACGACATCCTGAACCGGGCCGGCTTCACCTTCGTGCACGGCCTTTCGGAAGCCAGCGGCGCCGGCCTCGCGCTCGTCGCCCGCGCCGGCTTCATCGCAACGGGGGCGTTCCGGCTGGATGCGCTGTATGACCGCATCAATGCGCTCGACGGCAAGGTCGCCGCCGACGTGCAGGTCGCGATGCATCGCGATGCGATCGAACTGCTGCGCCGCGAGACGTTGTGGATGCTACGCAATGTCGCGCCGGATGCGCCGCTCGACGACACGGTCGCGCAATACCGGGCCGGCATCGACTCGCTGAAGGGCACGTTCTCGGGGCTCGTCTCGCCGGTCGAACGCGAGGCGGTGGAAAAGCGCATCGGCGACCTCGTGCAGGCCGGCGTGCCGGCCGATCTGGCGGACGACGCGGGCGCCCTGCCGCTCTTCGCGACGGTCGCCGACATGGTGGCGCTCGCGACGGAGACCGGCATCCAGCTCGATGCGGTGGCAGGCGCCTATTTTGCCGCAGGGGCGGCGCTGGGGATCGACCGGCTGCGCGAGCAGGCCGGGCGGGTGAAGCCGCAGGGCCATTGGGACGCGCTTTCGCTCAGCCGCATCGAGGACGATCTCTTCGCGATCCAGCGGCTCGTCGCGGCAAAGGCGCTGAAGCGCGTCGAAGCCGGCAACGGCGCGCGGCGCGACAAGGGTCAGCAGGCGGTGGCCGTGTGGGCGGACGAGGCCAAGGGCGGCATCGCACGCGCGCAGGCGCTGATCGCCGAACTCGAACGCGACGGCGCCTTCACGGCGGCCAAGCTGGCGCTCGCGACCGCGCAGCTCCGCGATCTCGCTATGTGAGCTTCAGCAAGGCGGCGCCGCCCAGCACCAGGGCGGCGCCGGCGATGCGGCGCTTGCTCATCGGGTCGCCCATGAAGGCCCAGCCGATGAAGACGGCGATGGCGACGCTGGTCTCGCGCAGCGCGCTGACGCCGGCGACCGGCGCAAAGCTCATCGCCCACAGGACGAGACCGTAGCCGAGCGCGCCGGCCGGTCCGCCCACCGCCGCGCGGCGCCAGTTCGTCCGCGCATAGGCGGCGAGGCGGCCGGGGCCGCGGATGGCGGCGACGAGCGGCGTGAAGAAGAGGGCGAGCGCCACGAAGAACCAGACCGCGTAGCCGATGGGCTCTCCGCTGGCCCGCGCGCCGAGCCCGTCCAGCACGGAATAGGCGGCGATGGTGAGCGCCACGCAGAGCGCCAGCAACGACGCCCGCGGCGGCGCATGCGGCGCGATGCCGGTGCACAGAATGCCAAGGCTGATGAGGCCGATGCCGGCATACTGGCCGGGCAGGAGCGTCTCCCCCAGCGCTGCCATGGCGATCGCGACGATCATCGGCGGCGAACCGCGGGCGATCGTATAGACGTGGCTGAGACTGCCCGCGCCATAGGCCGCCGCGAGGAACAGGCCATAGGGCGCGTGGATGAACATGGTCGCCAGCAGATAGGGCCAGGCCTCGGCGACCGGGACCTGGACGAACGGCACGAAGGGCAGGGCCGCGACGCCGCAGCCGCCCCAGACGAGCGCGAGGTCCAGCAGCGGGTCGCCGCCGCGTTTGACCATCGCGTTCCAGGTCGCGTGCAGGACGGCCGCGATCAGGGCGGCAATGACGGCTTCGGCGGGCAAAGGAGTATTCTGTGCGGCACATCGCCGTCGCATGAGCGGACGCAGGCGTCAACGTGACTTGCGTCGCGTTATCGGGCAGGCGAGGGTGGGTGACATAAAATCAGCGGGAGCGTTCATGGCGTTGAGCTCAGGCGCGGCAGTCGCCGTGGGGGATGAGTCTGTTTCGGCGACAGGCGGGCGCGCCGCCGGGCTGCTGGGCCAGGTGTCCTGGGCGCTGTTCGAGTGGGCCCGCAATCCCTACGTCCTTCTCATCACCATCTATGTCTACGCGCCGTATTTCAGCGAGCGGCTGGTGGGCGACAAGGTGGCGGGCCAGGCGCTCTGGGGGCAATTGTCGAGTCTCAGCGGATTCGCCATCGCCCTGCTGGCCCCGTTCCTCGGCGCCGTGGCCGATCTCGGCGGGCGCCGCAAGCCGTGGATCGTCGGCTTCGCTTCCGTCCTGGCGATCTCCAGCTATGCCCTGTGGTTTGCCGTACCCGGCGAGGCGATGATGCCGCTGGTGATGACGGGCGTGTGCCTCGTCGCGGCAGGCATCGCCTTCGAATTCACCGCGGTCTTCCACAACGCGATGTTGCCCGAGATATGCAGCCACCGGCGGGTCGGCAGCATATCGGGCCTCGGTCTGGCGCTCGGCAACCTCGCCGGCCTCATCATCATGCTCGGCATGATCTTCGCCTTCATGCTGCCGGGGCAGGTGGACTGGCCGTTCATACCGGCCACCCCGCTGTTCGGCATCGATGCGGCAACCTATGAGCACGAGCGCATCTCGGGCCCGATCTCGGCGATCTGGCTGGTCGTCTTCACGCTGCCGCTGCTGCTGTTCACGCCGGACCGGGCGCCGACCGGGATCAGCATCGTCTCGCTGATGGGCAAGGGCGTCGGCCGCGTGCTGAAGACGGTCGGCAGCCTGCGGCACTACAAGAATGTCGCGATCTATCTGATCGCGCGCATGTTCTACAATGACGGCAAGACCGCGATCCTCGTCTTTGGCGGCATCTACGCGGCCGGCACATTCGGCTGGGGTCCGCTCGACATGCTGGCCTACGGCATCATCCTGTCGGTCTTCGCGGTGTTCGGCGGCGTGTTCGGCGGCTGGCTGGACAACAATCTGGGCAGCCAGCGCGCCATCCTAGTGTCGATCAGCGGGACGGCGATCGGGCTGATCCTGATGCTTCAGGTCGGTCCGACAAACCTGTTCGGGATCTGGAGATACACGCCCGAGACGGTTCCGCTCCTCTATCACGGGCCGTTCTTCAATACGGTGCCGGAGGCGACGTTCGTGACGATCGTCATCATCGTCGCGATCTTCATCACCGCGGCCTATGCCAACAGCCGCACGATGCTGGCGCGCATCGCGCCGACCGAGAAGATGACGGAGTTCTTCGGGCTCTATGCGCTTTCGGGAACGGCGACCGCCTTCATGGCGCCGTTCGTGAACAGCGTCGCGACGACCTGGTTCAAGAGCCAAGCGGCCGGCATGTACTCGATCCTCCTCTTCCTGGGGATCGGCCTGGCGATGATGCTGTTCGTGAAGGACGAGCGGGCGGTGACGCGGCCCGACTAGCGCGAGACCATGTGCGAGCCGAGCTCGATGCGGCCGCTGCGCTTGTCGTAGACGCAGATCACGGCGAGCTTGGGGTCGATGTTGGAGCGGACGACGGCGAGACCGTAGGACGCGCTGCCGGTCGGATCGACGCTCGCCTGGCCGTCGCCGATCGACAGCTTCGCGGCTTCGACGCAGGCGGCGCCGACCTGCGAGCGGAAGGTGTCAATCGTTTCGGCAGACGTGGCGACCGCTACCGTCTGTCCTGTCGCGAGCGCCGCAGCGGCGGCAAAGAACGTCGTGATCATGAAATCTCTCCATGCCCGCGGGGCCGCCGTTGCCCGGCGGTACCCACGCCTGCGCCCTTACCCTGCGCCAAACGGCGGGAAAAGACTTTGCGAGCCGTGCAAAATCGGCTAGCCGCCCCGGCCGTCTAGTGGCGGAAATGCCGCACGCCGGTGAATGCCATGGTGATCCCGGCCTCGTCGGCGGCGGCGATCACGGTGTCGTCGCGCATGGCGCCGCCGGGCTGAATCACAGCCGTGGCGCCGGCCTTGACGCATTCGAGCAGACCGTCCGGGAACGGAAAGAAGGCATCCGAGGCGGCCGCCGAACCTTTGGTCTTCACGTCGTCCCAGCCGGCGCCGGCGCGCGCGTCTTCGGCCTTCCATGCGGCGATGCGCGAGGATTCGCGGCGATTCATCTGGCCGGCGCCGATGCCCGCGGTCTGGCCGTCCCGGGCGAAGACGATGGCGTTCGACTTCACATGCTTGGCGACCGTGAAGGCGAACAGCATGTCTTCGATCTCGCGGGGCGTCGGCTGGCGCTTCGTGACGATCTTCAGGTCGGCGGGCGTCAGGCGATGCGCGTCGCGCTCCTGCATCAGGAAGCCGCCCGACACGGCCTTGAAGTTCATGCCCCGGGCGAGCGGGTCGGGCAGGCCGCCGGTCAGCAGCAGGCGCAGATTCTTTTTCGCGGCGACGATCTTCCGCGCCTCTTCGTCGGCATCGGGGGCGACGATGACTTCGGTGAAGATCTTGACGATCTCCTCGGCGGTTGCGGCGTCCAGCCTGCCGTTCAGCGCCACGATGCCGCCGAAGGCGCTGATCGTGTCGCAGAGATAGGCCTTCTCGTAGGCCTCGCGCAGCGAGGCGCCGGTCGCGACGCCGCACGGATTGGCGTGCTTGATGATGGCGACCGCCGGGGTCGCCGCATCGAACTCGGCGACCAGCTCGAAGGCGGCGTCGGTGTCGTTGATGTTGTTGTAGCTCAGCTCCTTGCCCTGGAGCTGGCGGGCCGTCGCGACGCCGGGCCGGTTCTCGCCGGTGACATAGAAGGCCGCCGTCTGGTGTGCGTTCTCGCCATAGCGCAGGGCCTGGCGGAGTTCGCCGGAGATCGTCACGCGCCGGGCCGGACCTTCGGACTCGTTCGCCCCGGCACGCCAGCGCTCGAACCAGGCGGCGATCGCCGCGTCATAGGCCGCGGTGCGCGCGAAGGCCCTGGCGGCGAGTTCGCGGCGCAGCGCGCCGGTGACGCCGCCGGCATCGTGCTCGGCGAGGACGCGGACATAGTCCGCGGGGTCGACGACCACGGAGACATAGCCGTGGTTCTTCGAGGCGGCGCGGATCATCGCCGGGCCGCCGATGTCGATCTGCTCGACGATGGCGTCGAAATCGTCGGTTGCCGCGACCGTCGCTTCGAACGGATAGAGGTTGGAGACGAGCAGGTCGATGCCGTCGATGCCATGCGCCGCCATGGCCGCGGCGTGGTCGGGGTTGTCGCGCAGGGCCAGCAGGCCGCCATGCACCTTGGGGTGCAGGGTCTTCACGCGGCCGTCCATCATCTCTGGAAAGCCGGTGATCTCGGAGACGTCCAGCACTTTCAGCCCCGCCTCGCGGAGCGTGCGGGCGGAGCCGCCGGTCGAAATCAGCGTGACGCCGCGGTCGGCGAGGGCGCGGCCGAGATCGGCCAGTCCGGTCTTGTCGAAAACGGAGAGGAGCGCGCGGCGGATGGGGCGACGCGTCTGGTCGGTCATGGCGAATCCCGGGGTCGTCTCAGGGGCGGGCCTCTAGCACGCCCGCGCGCCTCACACCAAACGCCGCCGCGTGCGCTTGTATGGCGCCTCGATCTTGAAGGCCCAGCGCATGGTCCACTCGCGTCCCGCCGGCATGGCGCGGATCACGATGGCCTGGGCCGTGCGCACGGTCTCGCCGCCCATATAGGCGTGCGGCTCCAGCGCCAGCTTCTCGTTGAGCCCGACAAGCTCGGTCCGGAACCGCCAGGCCTCGCCGTCGTGCGGAACGATCAGAACGCTGTCGCCGCTCTGGGCGAGCGTCGCCTTGCAGTCGGGGTGCAGCGGAAAGCGGATCACGGCCTCGCACCACACGCGCTGGGCCGGAAAAGTCAGCCGGTCCTCGCCGCGCAGGTCGTCGCCCGTGGCGTTCAGGAACAGACGCCGGCGATGCACCGCGCCGAAGCTGCGGCGGTAGAGGTCATGCGTGCCTTCGGCCCATTGACCCTCGGCGCCCATCTCGAGGCTGCCCTGCGCCCGTCCGCCATACAGCAGCGGCCCGAGCCTCGCCCCTGCCGCGCCGGACAGCAGCGATCCGGCGTCCTGGTCGTTCAGTTGCAGCGTCGCGTGGGCTGCGGTGCGGCGCGCCGCCTCGCGCCACTCGACGCCCCGTGCGCGCGCCGTACCGCCGTTCACCACGATGCGGGCGGAGCGGTGCGAAAGCTCGAAGGCCAGAGGTCCGGCATGGGCTTCGGCGGCATGCGGACCGGGGGGCGGGCCGCCGCAATCGAACAGCACCAGGGCCGAGGCCGCCGACAGGCGCGCATAGCCCCAATTGGCCGGCCGCGCTGGCCCGGTCTCGGATGCCGCGGCGTCCCGCAGTTCCGCGAGCCACGGCTCGTCGCCTTCGCCCGATCCGTTGAAACAGGCGAGCCTGCCGTCGCCGTGCATCAGCCGGCCGAGGCAGGTGCGTGCGGCTTCGAGCGCGGCGGCCAGGTCGGGCGGTTGCGGGCGCCGGGCGTCGGCCAGAGCGCGCTGGGCCCGCGCCAGCGCCGCGACGGCCAGCGCCTGCTCGTGCGGCGCGCGCGTCACGATGCCCCCGTCGTCGAGGAGGCCGGAATTCAAGGCCTCGCGCAGCGCCTCCACGGCCCGCAGCGGGCGCTTTTCGCCTTCGGGCAGCGCCGCCGACATCACGCACAACGCAGAGGCCGCTTCCAGGAGCGCCAGGCCCGGGGGTGCCGTCCGCGCGTAGCGTTCGAGGTGCCGCGCCTGTTCGGCCAGCGCCTTCATCAGGCGCGAGCGGAAGACCAGGTCGTTGCTCGCGTTGAGAAAGCGAAAATGCGCAGCCCAGGCGACGAGCCGCGGCCCCAGTATCTCCGGGCGCCAGGCGAAGGCGTCAAAGCGCTCATGGCGATCGAGCCAGTCTTCGGTCAGCGCCCGGCCGACATAGGCGGCTGTCGCGCCGCCGGCCTTCTCCAGATGGGCAAGCCACTCGAAGCGGTGGATTTCGGCGCGCCAGGCATCCGGGCCGGGCGCATCGAAGGGCGAGCAGTCGCGCACGTCGACAATGCCGGACGCGAGCGCAAAGCGGCCCCGCAGGATGTCCTGGGCGCGCTCCAGCGAGGCCGGTGTCAGCGCGTCGGGGTGGAGCGCCAGCCGGTCAGGCAGCGGGCCCCGCAGGAGGAGGCGATAGGCGGCAGTCCCGCAGGCCGTGTCCTCGGCCTTGCGGCGGGCCTTCAGGGCCGCATCGCGCGCGAGGGCCGCCGCGAGGCCGGGATAGGGCGCGCGCCCCCGCGGCCCCGTGCCAGCCGCCGGCCGGACTGCGGGCTCACCCGCGGAGGTTGGCGATGTTTCCGGCATAGGCGGCTTCCCCGCCCTTGAAGACAGCCGATCCGGCGACCAGCACGGTCGCGCCAGCGCCGATGCATTGGCGCGCCGTTTCCGGGTTCACGCCGCCGTCGACTTCCAGTTCGATGGTGCGCCCGGACTGGCGGATCATGCGGTCGATGGTTTCGATCTTCTGGACTTGGCTCGCGATGAAGCTCTGGCCGCCAAAGCCCGGGTTGACGCTCATCACGAGGATGAGGTCGGCGAGGTCCATCAGATTCTCCAGCGCGCTGGCAGGCGTGCCGGGGTTGAGCACGACGCCGGCCTTCTTGCCGAGGCTGCGGATGAGCTGGAGCGTGCGGTGTATGTGGGGGCCGGCTTCGGGGTGCACCGTGATGATGTCCGCGCCGGCCTTGGCGAACTCCGCCACGTAAGGGTCGACCGGCGAGATCATCAGGTGCACGTCGAAGGGCAGCTTCGTGTGCGGCCGCAACGCGGCGACGACGGCAGGGCCGATCGTGATGTTGGGCACGAAATGGCCGTCCATCACGTCGATATGGACATAATCCGCGCCGGCGGCATCGATCGCGCGGATTTCCTCGGCGAGCCGCGCGAAGTCCGCGGACAGAATCGACGGCGCGATTTTCACCTGGTCACCCATGGCCGAAGCGGTAACACGCGCGGCTGCGCGCGCAAACGCAGATCAGCGCTTGACGAGATAGGGCCGGCCGTCGCGCGAGACGACATAGACCTTCGCGCCCGCCGAGAGGTACCGGCTGGCCGGCTCATCGACGGTCATCGTCTCGCCGCTGTCGAGGCGCACCGTATACTGGAGCATCGGCGGATTGCTGCCGTCGACCTTGCGCGCGTCGAGGATTTGGCCGGGAAGACCGCCCTCCACGCCGGCTTCGAGGGGCTCCAGCGATGCGGGCTTCGGCGTGGAGCCGCCGGAACTACAGGCGCCGGCAAGAAGAGCAAGCGCGGCAACGGCGACGAGGCGTTGCCCCATGCGAGGAGAGTTCATGTTCTCGAGAGCCCGACCTGAGACGTGTGGCGCCGAGTCTAGCCAGCCATCCTGCCGGCGACAACACGCGGAAGGCAGACAGCAAGAAGGCCGGGCGATGGTCCGCCCGGCCTTCTTGGGTGAAAGAGAAATGCCTCAGTAGGCCTGAACGCGCGCCCGGCCCGACGCATCATAGATGACCTGCACGCGCGTACCCGATTGCAGGTAGGGCTTGGCGCCCTGGGTCACGACGATCGTGCGCCCGCTCTGAAGGCGAACGGTGTATTGCATGCCCTGCTCGCGATCGACGCTCTTCTCGATCTCGTTGCCGACGACGGCGCCGACGACACCACCGACCACGCCTGCCGCGATCCGCTCGCCGCGGCCGCCGCCGATCTGAGAGCCGGCTGCAGCACCGACAACGCCGCCGGCGGCCGCGCCGACACCATCGTTGTTGTGCTGGATCGTAACCGGGCGAGCATCTTCGATGACGCCGTATTCGACTTCCGCCACGCGGCCCGCGTCGCGCGACGAAACGACATTGCCGCCGCCCGTCGGGTTGGCACAGGCACCCAGCGCGGCCGTCGCTGCAATCACAAGCGCGGCGCGTGCGACTAAGGTCTTCATTATGCTCATTCCTTCGTTGAACCTCGCAGCTCTCCTCTGCGAGTTCCGAAATTAACCCCGGCTGAACGGGGCGTCCATTGCGGGAGCCTTGCGCAGAGCCGCGATGTAAAAGCCGTCGATGCCGCCCTGGTTCCCGAACATGCAGGGCAAAATCCGGAGACATTTTGCCGCTGCCGCGTCCGGCGGCAGGCCGTAGGCGACCGGATCGACCGGGAGCAGCGCGGCGTCCGGCGTCCGGCCCAGGAAGTCGGCAAGCTGCTGCTCGCCCTCTTCGGGTTCCAGCGAGCACACCGCGAAGATCATCGCGCCGCCGGGACGAAGCATCGCCCAGGCTGCATCCAGAAGCTCGCGGGCGAGCGCGGCGTTGCGGTGGATGGCGCCCTGGTCGCGGATCCAGGGCAGGTCCGGGTGGCGGCGAATGGTTCCGGTGGCGCTGCATGGCGCGTCGAGCAGGACGCCGTCGGCGGGCGCCTCCGGCCGCCAATTGCGGGCATCTGCCGTAACGGCGGCGGCGGGCAGGCCGGTTCGCGCGAGATTGGCCTGAAGCCGCTTCATGCGGGCGGCGGAGGAATCGACCGCCGTGACGGCGGCGCCCGAGGCCGCCAATTGCAGCGTCTTGCCGCCGGGTGCGGCGCAGAGATCGACGATGGCGCGGCCTTTGGGGTCGCCGAGCAGGCCCAGCAGGACGCGGGCGGGAATGGCCGCCGCGGCGTCCTGTACCCACCACGCGCCGTCGGCGAAGCCGGGCAGGGTCTCGACGGGCGGGGCGCCCGGGATGCGTAGGGACTGCGCCAGCGGCGTGGCCTCCAGGCGTGCGGACCATGCAGCCCGCTCGGTCTCGTCGCGGAGACTGAGGTCCAGCGGGGCGACGACGCCGTGGGCCGCGGCGACCGCGTGGGCGGTCGCGGTGCCGTAGGCGGCGGACCAGCGCTGCCACAGCCAGTCGGGCGTGTCGGCGCGGGGACGGTCGATCCCCTTCAGCCAGGCGGCGCCTTCCCGGGCCACGCGGCGCAGGACGGCGTTGACGAGCGACCGGAACGGCTTGGCATCGCGAATGGCGACCGCAAGGCGGACCGCGCCGTCGCAGGCGGCGTGGGGTTTCCCTTCGAGGGCGAGCAGTTCCGCCGCACCGCACAGCAGGACACGAGAGGCGGCGCGGCCATGTTCGGGAAGCGGGTGTTCCAGCGCCCGGCTCACCACGGCCTCAAGCGAGCCCTTGTGACGCAGGGCGGCGTAGGCAATGGCCCGCCCGAAGGCGGCGTCCCGTCCCGGCATCCGGCCCGAGACCGCGGCGAGCCCGGTGTTGGCCTCGTCCAGGGTCTGGCGCTGGTCCAGGACGCGCGTGACCAGCGAAAAGGCAAAGCGGCGCGCCGGGAGGCCCGCCGCTTCGTCCTCGTGGTTCAGGGCCCTCAGCCCCACGGGCCGGCCGATCGCGCTCGTCCCCAGGGTCCTGCCCCGGCCGCCGCAAAGCCGCTTTCGGGCGCGCCCGACACACCCATTTCGGCGGCCATGGCGCGCAGGCGGAGGACGCGGTCGACCGTGCGGGGGTGGGTCGAAAACAGGCCGTCGATGCCGCGCAGGTGCAGCGGATTGATGATGAACATATGCGCCGTCGCCGGGTTGCGCTCGGCATCCATGTTGGGCACGCGCTGGGCTGTCGTCGCGATCTTCTCGAGCGCGTTGGCGAGCCAGTCGGGGCGTCCGGAGATTTCGGCGCCGCCGCGGTCGGCCTCGAATTCGCGGCCGCGGCTGATCGCCATCTGCACCAGCATGGCCGCGATCGGCGCCAGGATGACCATCAGCAGCACGCCGATGGCGCCCAGCGGGTTGTTGCGGTTGTCGCTGCCGCCGCCGAAGAAGAGCCCGAAATTGGCGAGTGTCGAAATCGCACCGGCGAGCGTCGCGGTGATCGTCATCGTCAGCGTGTCGCGGTTGCGGATATGCGCCAGTTCGTGCGCCATCACGCCGGCGATTTCCTCGCGGCTCAGCCGCTGAAGCAGGCCGGTGGTCGCGGCGACCGCGGCATTGTCGGGATTGCGGCCGGTCGCGAAGGCGTTGGGCTGGGGATTCTCGATCAGATAGACTTTCGGCATCGGCAGTCCGGCGCGCCGGACTAGGCCCTCGACGATCCTGTAGAAATCGCCGCCGCTCTGCGCATCCAGCGCCGTCGCGCCATACATGCGCAGCACGATCTTGTCGGCGTTCCAATAGGCGAACAGATTGGTCGCCGCGGCGATGCCGAGCGCGATCACCATGCCGCCGGCGCCGCCGATCAGATATCCGACCCCGCCGAACAGCGCCGTGAGCGCGGCGATCAGCAGGCCGGTCTTGAACTGGTTCATAGCCTCCTCGTGCCCGCGCCGCCCATGACAGAGGGCGCGGCGTCCCTTATCTAAGAAGAGCCGAAACGACGTTCAATTCCCTACCCCGATCAAGGACTTCCATGCCTGACGCCGACGAGCAGCCCAAGGTCCTTTCCGAGGCGGCCCAGCGCGCACTGGCCGAAGCCGCCGAGCGCCGGGCCAAGGCGGATGAAGCGGCCAAGGCGCTGCCGCCCGAGATCGGGGGGCCGAAGGGTCCCGAGCCGACCCGCTACGGCGACTGGGAGGTCAAGGGCATCGTCAGCGACTTCTGATCCGGGTTTGATCCAGATCAAAGATGACACCAGCGTCACCTTCTAGCCTTCGCAATCTCGCCCTTGTCGAAGGAGGAAGTCATGCTGAATGTGAAGCTGGTGCAGGGACCGCCGACCGAAATCCAGCATTTCACCGATGACGACCTGGCGCGGCGCCTCACCGACCACGACGTCGAAGTCGTGCGCGAGATTTTCAACACGCCGCTGACCGGGTCCTACAATTGGGACTACGAAACGGCCAACGCCAAGATCCGGCGGCTCTACGAGCTCGGCAAGCGCTTCAACTGGAATGTCGAGATGGACATCGACTGGGACCAGCCGGCGCCGCCGCCCACGACCCTCGCCGACGACCAGCCGGAGGGATGGTGCGATCATCCCAAGTGGAAGCTGCTGACCGAGGATCAGAAGCGCGATTTCATCCGGCGGTCCGACGCGCAGCTCTTCTCGCAATTCCTGCACGGTGAGCAGGGTGCGCTGATGGTCGCCTCGCAGCTCGTATGCTGCGCGCCGACCCATGACGCGAAGCTGTATGCCGCGTCGCAGACCTTCGACGAGGCGCGCCATGTCGAGGTGTTCCACCGCTATCTGATGGAACGCTGCCGCGTCATCTATCCGATCAATCCGAACCTCAAATTCCTGCTCGACAAGGTGCTGACGGACCCGCGCTGGGACCTGAAGTTCATCGGCATGCAGATCCTGATCGAGGGGCTGGCGCTGGCGGCCTTCCAGATGATCCATGCAATGACGCCGGACCCGCTGCTGAAGGACATCGTCGGCCTGGTGATGCGCGACGAGGGGCGCCATGTGGCCTTCGGCGTGAACTATCTGGAAGACTGGATCCGCGCGCTACCGGCCGAAGAGATCGAGGAACGGGCGCAGTTCGCATACGAGGCCTGCGTCGTGATGCGCAACCGCCTGGTCTCGACCAACGTCGCCCAGGAGTTCGGCTTCACCGAGGACGAGGCGCTCGAGATCAACGCCGCGAGCCAGGGCGGCAAGGCGTTCCGCAACTTCCTCTTCGAACGCATGATCCCGAACCTCAAGCGGGTCGGCCTGCTCACCGAGAAGATCCGCCCGAAGTTCGAGGAGCTCGGCGTCCTCCACTTCGAAGACCTCAAGCATGACGGCCAGATCGACTGGTCGGTGCTAGAGGCGCCGCTGGCGACCGGAAGGGGCGACCTGAGGCTCGCAGCCGAATAGAGGTCAGGCGTCTTGTCCTAGGATAGGAATTTCGCTATCCTAGGACGATGATCCGTTGCGCGATCTTCTGCATGGCCGCGGCCGCCGGCATTGCCGCAGCGGAGCCGTTGCCCGGCTCCTACACGGCCCGCGTGGAGCGGGTGATCGACGGCGACAGCCTCAGGGCACGGGTCACGATCTGGCTCGGCCAGGAGGTGACCACCACGATACGGCTCGCCGGCATCGACACGGCGGAATTGCGTGCGGCCTGTCCCCGGGCCCACGAACGGGCGGCGGCGGCCAAGGCGTTCCTCGCGGCGCATGTCGAAGGCGGGACCGTTACGCTGACCGCCGTCGAAACGGACAAATATGGCGGCCGGGTCGTGGCGCGCGTTCAGGACGCGGACGGTGCGGATTTGGCGAACGTCCTCGTCGCGCAGGGACTCGCCCTGCCCTATGACGGGCGGCAGCGGCCCGACTGGTGCGCCATACCCTGACGCCTCAAGCGCCGGTGTCCAGCCGATAGGTGTCCTCGTCGCGTACCAGCCGCCCTGCGGTGGGGCTCGCGAAATGCGTCCCGATGACCAGGGCGCGCCGCGCGTTGGCCTCCGCAAGGAAGGAATGGCGCGTCCGGCGCGACCAGTTCTGGTCGCTGTCGAAATTGCTCGACCAGTCGGGCCGCGCGATCTGGCAGGGATGGTGCATCAGGTCGCCGGTGATGAGCGCGAGCTCGCCCTTCGAGGCGATCTCGACCGAAACGTGGCCCGGCGTATGGCCGGGCGTCGGCACGAGGCGGATTTCGTCGCTGAGACGATGATCGCTCGGCACGAGATCGACCAGATCGGCGTCGAAGAGCGGCTGGATGGAATCGTCGAGGATCTGGCGCTGCTCGCCGGCAGCTTCGGCGGACCAGTGCGCCCATTCATCCTTGCCAAGCAGATAGCGCGCCTTCGGGAAGGTCGGCACCCACTTGCCGTCCGCCAGCATCGTGTTCCAGCCGACATGGTCGACATGCATGTGGGTGCAGACGACGGCGTCGACCGTCTCGCGCCTCCAGCCGGTTTTCTCGAACTCGGCGAGGAAGCCGGTCTGGAGCATATTCCAGAAGGGCACGTCGCGCGGCTTGTCGTTGCCGACGCAGGTATCGACCACCAGCCTGAGGCCGGGCGCATCGACCAGCAGGGCGTGGATCGAGAAGCGCATCCGGCCGCTCTCGTCGGCGAAATGCGGCTGGAGCCATTTGATCTCGCGCACCGCTTCGGGAAAGGCATCGGGCACGGCCGATTCCGGGCCGCCGCCGCGCAGGAACGGCGTCTCCGACTCCAGCACACGCGTGATCGTCACGTCCCCGATACGCCAGGTCAGCATCGCATCCTCCCGTTCTTTTGTACGGGTCAGTAGACCCGCAAACACCAGTCGAGCCAACCGATCACGGCGTCGCGGATCGGCGCCATCGCCTTGTAGCCAGCCATC
>JADZAI010000005.1 GCA_020852655.1 Alphaproteobacteria bacterium | reverse complement strand
CGTCGCAGGCGCGGCGTCCTGGGCTGCGGCCATCCCGGTCAGCAGTCCCGCCAGTGCGGCTCCGGCCAATGCCGTCCGCCTCACAATGTGTCGTTTCATATGCGCCCCCGCGTCAGATCCGTGTCAAACGGCGGTCAGATGTCGCGAGGCGGCAGGGCGTGTAAAGACCGGTGTGCTTTAGCGACACTTCAGTCCGGCTCAGCGATGCATTTCGGCCACGCCCCGCGTCCGGCGCCGCCGGGCCGTTTCGCTTGCGAATCCCCGAAAACCGGTTCACGCTTTCGTGTCTCGGCGGTGGCCTGCGGGCCGGCAGGGGACCGGGCCGCCGCACCCTCGACCAGGGAGGCCGCGTGAGCGGTTCGTGAAGCATGTCCGTAGCGGCAATTTTGAAGGCCAAAGGCGCCAGCGTCATTTCCGTCAAGCCTGACGACAGCTTGCGGGCCGTCGTTGAGGTTTTGTCCTCGAAGCGGATCGGCGCCGTGCTGGCCCTGGGCAGCGAGGGCAGGGTGGCCGGCGTCCTGTCGGAACGGGATGTCGTCCGTGCCCTTGCCAGCCATGGCGCGGATGCGCTGGACAGGCCCGTCTCCGACTACATGACCGCAGAGGTCGTCCACGCTTCGCCCAGCGATTCCGTCGAAGCGCTGATGGAGAAGATGACACACGGGCGCTTCCGCCATCTTCCCATACTCGAGGGCGGGCGGCTGGTCGGAATCATCTCGATCGGCGACGTCGTCAAGCGGCGCATCGAGGACGCGGTCCACGAGGCGGCGGCGCTGCGCGAATACGTCTCGACGGCCGGCTGACCGGAGCCTGATGCCCAAGCAGAGCGCGCACCCGACCATCGACCGGCATATCGGCTACCGCCTGCGCCGTCTGCGCCAGGGCAAGGGTTACACCCAGCGCAGGCTGGCCGAGGTCCTGCGGGTCAAGCACCAGCAGGTCCAGAAATACGAATCCGGCGCGTCCCGGCTGGCCGTCTCGCAGCTCGTCGAGATCGCGCGGCTCTTCAACGTCTCGCTCCAGTTCTTCATCAACGGCCTCGACCCCGGCCTGGCGCCGCCGGGACCGCCGGTACGGATCGTCCGGGAGAGCGGCCTGCACGAGGAAGCCGCCGCCTATGGCGTCGATAACGAAGCGGACGAGCGCGACGACCGTGTTGCGGCGCTGCTCCATGTGCTCGAAACGATACGCCGGCTCAGCACCGAGACGCTTGATCCCGTGATCGAAGAAACCCCATAGGGTGCGCCATGGCGCCTTCCTTCATCGACCTTCAGCCCGGCTCGGACAAAGCACACTGGAAGCTCCCGCTCGCGGAACGCTTCTGCGTCGGCCCGCCGGGGCAGCAATTCATGTTCGGCGGCGTCGGCCTGGCGACGGCGGTGCAGGCGCTCCAGCGGGCCTGCGAACGCCGGGTGATCTGGGCGGCGGCGCAATACATCTCCTATGCGCGGCCCGGCAGCACCGTCGAATGGACGGTCACCGAATACACGCGCGGCAAGTACAACACCCAGGCGACGGCGATGGGCCGTGTCGGCGACCAGCTCATCATTTCGGTCAACGCCGCCCTCGGCAGCCGGCCGACCGAGTTCAACAGGCAATGGGTCGTCGCGCCCGAGGTGCTGCCGCCGGAGAGCAGCCGGCCGATCATCCGCAACCGCGGCGAGACCGAAAGCCTGCACTACCACATGGACACGCGCATCGCCGAGACGCCGGGCGGCGAAGTCCGTCTGTCTACGGAGGATGGCCGGGTCCTTCTCTGGATCAAGCCGCATGACGAGGTCGCGATCGACGCCGAGATGCTGGCGATCATGGCGGACTTCGTGCCGATGGGTGTCGGCCGTGCGCTCGGCACCAATCGCGGCGGCAACAGCCTCGACAACACGATCCGCATCCACCAGGTCGTGCCGACGCGCTGGGTGCTGGGCGATCTCCAGATCAGCGCGGTGCACGACGGCTTCGGCCATGGCCGCATGTCGCTCTTCGCCGAGACGGGCGAACTGATGGCGACCGCCGGCCAGTCGCTCATCATCCGCAAATTCCCGGACGCCCCGGCGCCCTAATCGAGCGTGTTCGCCAGCCGCTCGATCAGCGGCAGGGCTTTCTCCGCCGCTTGCGCGCCGAGCGCAATGAGCTCGTCCGCGCGGTCGAACTCCAGCAGGCCGATATGGCTCACGTCGGGCTCGATCATCGCGTCGGCCGGGTTGCCCGCCAGGCGCACGCGCGTCAGGCGATCGAGGATGATGTTGAGCGCGCCGGTCATCGTGGCTGCCAGGCCGGGACCTTCGCGTGGCTTGCCGAAGACCAGGCGGCTGACGATCTTCTCCGGCCGTATCCAGTCGCCCCACGTAGCTGCGCCGGTTTCACCATTGCCGTTCTCGCCGAACGGACCCGGCTCACCCATGTCGTCGTCCGCAAGCTGTCCGTCGACATGTAGGCCGACGCCGATGACGAGCCGGGCGCCCATGGCGCGCGCCGCGGCGGTCGGCACGGGATTGGTCAGCGCGCCGTCGACATACCAGCGGCCGTCGATATTCACCGCCGGGAAGACGCCGGGCAGGGCATAGGAGGCGCGCATAGCGCGCGTCAGGCGGCCGTCGCGCAGCCAGATCTCGTGGCCGGTCTTCAACTCGGTCGTGACCGCCGCAAAATTGCGGTTGAGGTGTTCGATGAGGACGCCGCCGGCATTCTCCTCCAGGAGGTCTTTCAGCTTCTGCCCGGCGATCAGGCCCCCGCTGCGCAGCGAAATATCCATCAGTGAACGGACTTTCCTGCGGTCGAGCGCGCGCGCCCAGGCTTCCAGCTGGTCGAGCCGCCCGGCGAGATAGAACCCGCCGACGACCGCGCCGATCGAGGTGCCTGCGACGACGTCGGGCTCGTAGCCGGCCTGAATCAGCGTGCGCAGAACGCCGATGTGGCACCATCCCCGTGCCACGCCGCCGCCGAGCGCCAGACCGATGCTCACGCTTGTCATGGGAGCACTCTAGCGCGCGGATTTTCTTTGAGAAATTGGCCTGCGGCGCGGCGGAAAAAGAATCTCGGGAAAATACGTTTTGCGCGTTGACACGACTCCGGGCCGCGCATAAAAGCCGCGCCTCGCCGACGGGGCTTGGCTCCAGACGGCGACGCTGATTGACATTGTTGTTTGTATTGGAAGGGCGACGCGGGCGGCGGGGTTTGCTGGTTTGGCTGGGTCTGGGCTGAGAGGCTTGGGTTTGGCTGGATTGGTGGATTGTGTTGGCAGTGTTGCTT
>JADZAI010000004.1 GCA_020852655.1 Alphaproteobacteria bacterium | reverse complement strand
TCGTTGCGCCAGGGCGGATTCGCCCCGGCGCGGGAGACGGTGACCGCCGCCGCATTGGCGCTGAAGGCGAGGATGCGCGCGATCTCGGCCTCGCTCAAGGCCGCCACGCCGGCCCTGGTGAGCCGGCCCTGATCGCGCAGCGAAGCCAGTATGCCGGCATTGATCGTGTCGCCGGCTCCGACCGTATCGACCACCGCGACGGTGGGCGCCGGCATCGTCACCTTGTGATTTCCGGAGAAGGCGATCAGGCCGTCGGCCCCCTTCGTGACGATCATCAGTTTCGGCCCGAGGGTCAGCCAGCGAGCGGCGATCTCGTCCGTCGCGCCGTCCTCGCCGAACCAGTCCAGATCCTCGTCCGACAGTTTCACGACGTCGGCCATGGCCAGCATGCGCTTCATGCGCGCCAGATGGGCCGGCTTGTCCCTGATGAAGTTCTTGCGGATGTTCGGGTCGAACATCATGACGCGCTTGCCGTGCTCTCGGCGCATCAACGCCTCGTAGGTGGAGCCGCAAGGCTCGGGAATGAGGCTGATGCAGCTGAAATGCATGGCCTCCACGTCGTCGCCGATCGTCGGGAGATCGGTCTCGTAGAGCATGCGCCCGGCGGTGTTCTCGTCGTAGAACAGGTAGCTGGCGTGGCCGTTCACAAGCCGCACGAAGGCGAGCGTGGTCGGCAGGTCGGAGAATTTTATCGCGTCGAGGCGGACGTTGCTGGCGACCAGCGCATCCTTCAGCATGCCGCCGAAGAAGTCGGTCGAGATGCCGGTGAAGAAGCCGACGGGGATATCGAGACGGCCAAGCGCGATCGCGGTGTTGAAAACCGCGCCGCCCACATAGGGAGCGAAGGACGGCTCGCCGAGCGACGTGTCGCGCGGCAGCATGTCGATCAGCGCTTCGCCGCAACAGATGATCATGGCAAGAAATCCCGCGCACATGCCGGTTCAAAAGGAAAAGGCCTGCCCGAATAGGCTTGCGGAGCGCGGCCTGCAATAGGCGTGGCGGCACCGGCACTCACGGCGTCAGTTCCGCTTGGAGAGCAGGTTTGCGCCGATCAGGAAGCGGTCCGACAGCGGCAGGCTGGCGGCGCCGAGCGCCCGCGCATGGATGCCGACCGTGCCCTCGCGGACGGGAGGCGGGCGCAGGCCTTCCGCATCGATCTTCGGGAGCGCGGCGTTGACGGCGTCGACGAGCGCCGCGAGCACCGTCCGCGGCATCCAGCCATCGATGATGGCGGCCTCGAAGTCGATGACCGCCGTGGCGGACACGATGGCATAGGCGAGCGCTTCGCCGGCGGTCTCCAGCCATTGGCCGAGATCCGGCCCGACATCCCCCCAGTCGTCGGGCGAGGTCCACAGGCGCGAGCCGTCGCCGCCGTGCAGCGCCAGCATCTTCTCCAGCCGCGCGATCGAGGCGATGTCGATGAGCTGGCGGGTGCGGCCGTCGCGATCCGGCACAGGCATGGAGCCGAGGGCGCCGGCATTGCCGGAAGGGCCGTCATAGAGGCGCCCGTCCAGCACGACGCCGCCGCCCGCGAAAGCGCCGATGTAGAAATAGACGAAGTCGCGCAGGCCGCCCGTCTCGCCGAAGACGAGCTCGGCGCCGCAGGCCGAGGTTGCGTCGTTCTGCAGATAGACGGGGAAGGGGACCTCGGCCTGCACCTCGGTCTGGATCTTGCGGTAGCGCCACTCGTTCATGATTTCCGCCGGCGCGCCGATCGTGTCGGCCCAGTTCCACAGTTCGAACGGCATGGCGATGCCCAGTCCGGCGATGCGGGCGTCCTGCTCGTCGGTGAGCAGTTTTCGCGCCTTGGCAATGCCGGCATGGACGAAATCGATCGTGTCCTGCGGAGCGGGATAGCGATAGGCGTAGTGCTGCATCGAGCGGACCTTGCCGAGGAAGTCGATCAGCACCAGCTCGGCGCTGCGCCTGCCGATCTTCAGGCCGAGAAAGAAGGCCCCGTCCGGATTGAGCGCCATCGGCACGGAGGGCTGTCCGATGCGGCCCCGGATCGGCTCCTGCCGCACGAGAAGCTGCTCGGCCTCCAGTTCCCGCATGATCACCGAGACGGTCTGCGCCGAAAGGCCGGTCATGCGCGCTATGTCGGATTTGGCCAGCGCGCCGTGCTGGCGGACGAGCGAAAGCACCAGCCGCTCGTTGTAGTCGCGCATGCCGCTCTGGTTGGTTCCGCGGATACGGCTCTCCAACGGCTCGGCGGAACCGTGTTTGGGGTTGCCGGCTTCCAAGATTTCCTCCAGTCTTGGCAATGCGTAAGGCGAAAGCATGCGCGCAGTGCGGTCGGCTGTCAATACTTAAATAAGAGTGATTTAATTATTGACAGCGCTACCAGAATGTGTTGGTGAAAGGAAGGCCGAGGTCGGCCGGCTCCGGGCGCGGGAGGCGCGCCGCCGGGCTTGAGTGTTTGGTTCCACTGGGAGGAAACGGTGAACAAGAAATCGCTTTTGAGAACGACTGTACTCGCGGCCGCCGCCATGGGGCTGGCCAGCTTCGCCATGCCGGCTTCCGCGCAGGAAATCGGCGCCTGCCTGATCACCAAGACGGACAGCAATCCCTTCTTCGTGAAGATGAAGGAAGGCGCGACCGCCAAGGCCCAGGAGCTGGGCGTGACTCTGAAATCCTATGCCGGCAAGATCGACGGCGACAATGAAAGCCAGGTCGCGGCGATCGAGACCTGCATCGCCGACGGCGCCAAGGGCATCCTGCTGACGCCGTCCGACACCAAGGCGATCGTGCCTTCGGTGCAG
>JADZAI010000003.1 GCA_020852655.1 Alphaproteobacteria bacterium | reverse complement strand
CGCCCCGGCCGCAGCCTTGCTCACCGAAAAACGCTCCGCCGCCTCCCGCGTCGAAAGCCCCCCTTCAATCGCCGCCACAACACGGCGCCGAAGATCAACTCCCAACGGCTTGCCCATCCCGATTCACCCCCACCATCCCCACGACAGTGAATCAGCACCCCAACTCTAGGGGAATCCCTCTCCGACTCTCACCGACATGAAAATGCTCTAACCATGACAACCACAATCGGCCGGCCGCCTTCCACACCGACGCGTGCAGGCGCCCATCTATCGGGCCTCCGAGTGGCTTGCCCAGAAGGGCGGACGGGGAGCGAGAGCCCAGCAATGTCGATCCGGGATGGAACTTTTTTTGCCGGGCCGAGTTTCGGGTCCCGTAGAGTTCCATTGAGGGTAAGCTGGACTTGTCATTCGCCTGGGATATTTTGCGCCCGCACCGGCAAGTCAGGACCGGCCTCAGGGCTTAGCGGGTTACCGGCAATGGACAACCCCGCAGAACACACTCAAGGCTGGGAGCTGCTCGGCGCCGTGCCGACGATCATTTACGTGTTCGACGTGGAGAGCCGGCAGAACCTCTTTCAGAACCGCAGCCTCGGCCAGTATCTCGGCTACGACGTGCCCGAGACGGCGCCCGTATTCGACGAATGGCGGCGCTACACCCACCCGGATGACCTCGCCGCCTACCCCTCGCACTTCGCCCGCCTCCTCGCTTTGAAGCTCGGCGAAGTCATCCAGTGGGAGTATCGTCTGAAGCGTCAGGACGGCGCGTGGCTGACCTTCGTGAACCGCGACAACCTTCTCGCATCGGCTTGGCCGAGACGCATCGTCGTTGGAGTCGCCTCAGACATCACCGAGCAACGTGCCGCGGAAAGGCAGAAGGACCTGCTGGTCGGGGAGGTCCGGCATCGGTCGCGGAACTTCGGTACCGTTCTGGACGCCATCGCCCGCCAGACGCGGCCGACCGATCCCGCCAAGGGCTTGGAGTCATTCGACCGCCTGGTGTCCCGGCTTAGAGCACTGAACGATGCGACGGAGGCGGTGCTTGGTTCTGCCACGCGCAGCGCTCGTCTCGACGCGGTCATACGGGCGGCTGTTGCGCCGCTCGTCGGTCCTGCCCTGTCTCAGGTGACTATTGCCGGCAGCGACTGCGACCTCGGTGAACAGCGCGCCGCGGGCGTAGCGCTGGTCATTCATGAACTGGCAACCAACGCGCTCAAATATGGAGCGCTGTCGTCGCCCGGGGGCAGGGTCGAGCTCTTCTGGACCGTGTCCGCCACGGCCGGACCCGAGATCACCCTCTGCTGGTCGGAGCACGATGGTCCCAGGGTCTGTCCACCCGAGCGGAAGGGCTTTGGTACGCGCGTGCTGAAGAGCGCCATTCCCGGCAGCCGGGTCGCGCTGTGCTTTGAGCCGGACGGCGTGCGTTGCGCGCTGGTCTTCACCGCCCGCTAAGTGCGGTCTTCCGTCCTGCGTTCGGAGCCGGGCGCTTCGGCGCTGCCGCTAGTGCTTGGTCTTCCGGTCGCCGCGATCCCCCATGCCCTTCTTGGCAACTGTCTTTGCCTTCACCGCACGGTCGGCGCGCAGAGATTTCGAGACGTCATCCGCCTCCTTGAAGCGACCCTCGCCGTCGCGCCGCACGTAGCGCTTGTCGGTTCCGGTGTCGATCAGTTCTCGCTTGCTCGCCATGTCGCCTCCTATGGCTTGTCGTCTCAAGCGCCCAACGTCGCATCGCAGGATTGCGTTCCGGAGCCACCGCGCCACGCCACGTTTGCGCGGACAGGAGACCCGCAATGTCCAGTCACACCGATCCGTCGGTCATGGCGCCTGCCGATGCGGTTCTGCATGCAGCGGACAAATATGCGCTGAAGCTCGCGACCGTCGAAAGCTGCACCGGAGGGCTTCTCTCGGCCGTGCTCATGGAGATCGAGAGAGCCGCCTACCGCCGACCTCATTTCTTTCAGGCTCGGCCAACCCAGGTTCCGATAGCGCAGCATCAAGTTCCATAATTGACGCGAGGCCGCAGGTCTCTAACGCAAAGCAGGAGAATGATCGGTGCCAAAGGATGAAGCGCAGAAGGCGCTAGACGTTGAGCGTGATGCGTCCAACCGTCGCCATCGAACCAATTTCGCAGTACTGTAGGCTCAGAGGGAGGCAGAACATTATTCCTCATTGGCGGGACGAAGACGAGTTCCTCGGAGAGGTCTGGAAGCGGTTGCCGGAGAGCATTCGTCCGGGCGAAAGTTGCGGCAGACAGGAGGCGCGTGAACTCAAGGAGATGCTCGATAGCTCCCGGATCTCACTCCGAACTGGGCTCGACGGTTTTGACCCAGCTACCCAACAGCTCGTCGACGACCTCATCAGGTCGCGGCGTGACAACGGCCAGACCGTCATTCCGACCCATGGGTAAGGCGCCACGCTGAAGCTTTCGGGCGAGGTGACTCGGCCGCAGGTGTGTATACCGCATGAGCATACGCACGTCCTTGTGACCGGAAATCAAGGCAACCTCCGGCACCGAAAGCCCCAACTCGAAGAATCGGCTGACCGCCTCGTGGCGCAAATCGTGGAAGCGAAGATCGGAAACGCCCACCCGCGCGCAAAGCCGTCGCCACGCGAGCTTCACAGCATTGGCGCTTGTTCCAAACACAAGCGAGCGGCCACCGTGCTTCTCGTGGCGCGACTGAGCAGATCGAGCGCTGCAGGCGTAAGAGGAATAGTTCTGGGATCGCCGTTCTTCGTCACAGGGATCGCCAAGGTCATTGCCGTCCAGTTCACATCCACCCACCGCGCTGCGACAATCTCGGCGCGTCTCATGCCGGTCTCCAGAGCGAAGCTGACAATATCGGTCATGTCGGCGCACCTCAGCCCGCGCAGCCCCTCGCGAAGGCGGCCGAGTTCGTCTTCGGCAACCCGCCGGGTACGCGCGCCTTGAACCAAGGGGGCGGCGAACCCCGTCCAGCGGGTTCATCGAGAGCGGAACACCCCACTCTCTCCGCGCCACTTCAAGCACCTGCCGGAGAAGAACCAGATGTTGGCGCACGTTCTCAGAAGAGAGTCTCTTCAGGTGCTCGTCGCGGAAACTGGCGAAGGCTTCTCTGGTGAGAACGCCAACGGCGAGGTCTGCGAGTGGGAGCTTGCGGACAAGCTCGATCCGGTAACGCTCCGTCATGAAGCTGCGCTTCGTGGGCGAAACTGCGTCTCGATATCGCGCAAGGAGGTCGCCCAAGGTGAGACGGCGGAGTTGGCTTAGGTCGCCTGAAGCTCACCGCGCTCGAGGCGCGTCTCCGTTTCACGTCCCCACCGTTCTGCATCAGCACGCACTGTGAACGATCGGCTGATGGGCGGGCGGCCGGGTCGCCGCACCTGTACCTGCCACCGCGATCCCCGCTTGCGAATTGTCGCCATGCTGCACCCGTTGTGACCAGGGTGTGACAGCGTAGGAAAGTAGTTCTCGACCTAGGATCGCGCCGTCTGCAAGTTTCTGGCATTGCAGGGAAAAATGGCGCGCCCGAAAGGATTCGAACCTCTGACCCCCAGATTCGTAGTCTGGTGCTCTATCCAGCTGAGCTACGGGCGCGCGCCGCGGGGCGGCCGGGGCCGTCTCGCGAAGGGGCCAGCGTTTAAGGGGGCGGCGCGGGAAAGGCAAGCTGCGAAATCCGCGCCGCGTGCCGGAAATACAGCCCGCTGCGCCCGTCAGTCCGGGAGCGGTGAATGGGGCTCCGAGCCGTCGGGCGCGCGGTGGTCATTTTGGCGGATTCGCGGCCTCTGCTAGACAATCAGCCGATGCCTCGCTCCGGCCAGCCCGCCTCGATGCCGCGGGAATGCGCGCCATGACCGGCCCGCGCCAGCCGCACCGGCGTGGGCTGCTGTCCGGCCGTTCGCTGTCGCGGCGCCTGCTGCTTGCGACCATTGCCTTTGCCCTGGCGCTGCAGTTCGCCGTCTACGCGCCCGTCGTGGCGAACGAACATCAGGCGCTGCTGCGGAGCCGCATCCAGGCGGCGCAGACCGCCGTGCTGGCGCTCGAGGAAACCGAGGGCAACCAGGTCAGCCCACGCCTCCGCCAGGAGCTGCTCGCCAATGCCGGCGTGAAGACCGTGGCGCTGAAGCGCGACGAGGCGCGCCTGCTGATCCTTGCCGATCCCGTGCCGGGCCCGGTCAGCAAGGTCTACGACCTTCGCCTGGCGAACTGGTTCACCTCGATCGGCGACGCCGCCGAGGCGCTGTGGGGCGACGGCACACGCATCATCCGCATCGTCGATACGCCGCGCCTCGGCGGCGGGCAGTTCATCGAAGCCATCGCCGAGGAGCGGCCGATTCGCGACGCCCTTGCGGCCTTCGCGACGCAGACGCTGCTGATCGGCATCGCCATCGCGCTGGCGATCGGCCTGCTGGTCTTTGCCGTGCTCAATTTCGCGCTGGTCCGCCCGATCCAGCGCCTCATCCGATCGATGACCGATTTTCAGGACGCGCCGGAAGATCCGACGCGCGTCTTCGTCCCGTCCGGCCGGGGCGACGAGATCGGCGATGCGGAAAATGCGCTTGCCAGCATGCAAAGCCAGTTGCGCGCGGCGTTCAGCCAGCGCGCGCATCTCGCGGCCATGGGTGCGGCGGTCGCGAAGATCAACCACGATCTCCGCAACATGCTGGGCGGAGCCCATATCGCGTCGGAGCGGCTGGAGCAGAGCCGCGATCCGCAGGTGCGCCGCATGGCGCCGCGCCTGCTGCGCACGCTCGACCGCGCCATCGCACTTGCGACCGATACGCTCACCTACGGCAAGGCGGGCGAGCGCGCGCCGGTGAAGGAGCCGGTCGATCTCCACGCGCTCGTCCAGGAGGTTGCCGCGGCGGCCGGAGCGCTGGACCGCAGCCGGGTTGCGTTCGAGAACAAAGTCCCCATCGGCCATTTCGTGCAGGCCGACGGCGAACAGCTCTACCGCATCCTCCTCAACCTCTCGCGCAACGCGGTGCAAGCCATCGAAGCGAGCGGCGCACCGGCCATGGTATCGGTCAGCGCGACCCGAGACGCGACCCACTGGGTGATCGAGATCGCCGACGAAGGACCGGGTATCCCCGATGCGATCCTGCCGCACCTGTTCGAGCCGTTCGGCGGAACGTCGCGCGTCGCAGGCACCGGGCTCGGCCTCGCGATCGCGCGGGAACTCGCACGGGGGCATGGCGGCGAGCTGATTTTGTTGCGTACCAGCGGCGATGGCACGATCTTCCGCCTCACCCTGCCGGACACGCCGGCAGACCAAACGGTAACCAGGGCCGCCTGATCATGACCGCACCGGTGCTGCTCGCCGACGTCGGCGGCACGTTTTCGCGTTTCGCCGTCGCCGACAACGGCGTCATCGGCGAGACCACAGTGCTCGAAAGCGGCACCTACAGGACCTTCGCGGACGCTGCATCGGTCTTTCTGCATGACGTGGCGACAAAGCCGCGCCGTGCCGCGATCGCCGCGGCGGGCCCCCTCACCGATGGGCTGATCACGCTGACCAACGGTCCGCAATGGCCGATCGCGCGCGATGCCGTCCGGGCCGAACTCGGGCTCGATGAGGTGCTGCTGGTGAACGACTTCGTCGGCCTTGCGGTGTCGGCGCCGTCGACGCCGCCGGAGTTTGCGGTGGAGTTGGCGCCCGGCGACGGCGGCGACGGCGTCATTGCCGTCATCGGGCCGGGCACGGGATTGGGCGTCGCGCTGCTGGCGCCGCGGCCGGGCGGCGGACATACGGTGCTGGCGAGCGAAGGCGGGCATGCCGCGCTCGCGGCGACGAACGAACGCGAGATCGCCATCGTGTTCCGCCTCATGCACCGTTTCGGCCATGTGAAGGCGGAGTATGTGCTGTCGGGGATCGGCCTCGAGATTCTCTGGCAGACGATTGCCGAGCTCGACGGCGTCAAGGTCGAGGGCAAGCCGACCGCCGGCGAGATCGCCGAGCGGGCGCGCCGCAAGGCCTGCGACGTATCCGTCGAGACCGTCGCGATCTTCACCGGATGGCTCGGCGCCTTCACCGGCGACATTGCCCTCATCGCGGGCGCTTCCACGGTCTATCTCGCGGGCGGCGTACTGCCGCGCTGGGGCACGCTGTTCGATACCGCGCTGTTCCGCCGCCGCTTCCTGGCCAAGGGGACGCACCGGCCGCTGATGGAGAAGATTCCCGTCACGCTCATCACCGATCCCAAGGCGACATTCCGCGGCCTTCTGGTGCTGCTGGGAGACACGGCATGAGCGCTCGGCCCGGACCGCTGAACCTTATCACCGACGTCCCAGGCCTCGGCGTCGGCAACGCCGAGGACGGCGACGTGCTGACCGGGGTCACCGTCGTGGTGCCGGACCGGCGCGCCGTCGCAGCGGTGAGCCTGCGCGGCGGGGCGCCCGGCACGCGCGAGACGGACGCGCTGGCGCCCGAGAATCTGGTCGACGCCGTCGACGCCGTCGTGCTGTCCGGCGGTTCGGTCTACGGCCTCGACGCGGCCGGCGCCGTCACGGCGGAGCTCGGTGCAACCGGGCGCGGCTATACGCTGGCAAATTCGTCACTCGTGGCGCCGGTGGTGCCGGCGGCGATCCTGTTCGATCTGACGAATGGCGGCGCCAAGGCCTGGGGCCGCGAGCCGCCCTACAGGCGGCTTGGCGCCGAGGCATTGGCTAAGGTCGGCCGCTCCTTCGCGCTCGGCAATGCGGGCGCCGGAATGGGAGCACGTACTGGGGCCTATAAGGGCGGACTGGGGTCGGCGTCCCTCGTCACCGACGATGGCCTCGTCGTCGGCGCCGTCGTTGCCGCCAACGCCTTCGGCTCGCCGGTCATGCCGGGGACGCGCACCTTCTGGGCCTATGCCCTGGAGCAGGGCGACGAGTTCGGCGGCCAGGCCCCTCCGCCGCGCGGCTATCGCATCGACCTGGATCTGCCGGACGACACAAAGCGCGGCCCCATCGCCCGCACCAATACCAGCATCGGGGTCGTCGCCTGTAACGTGGCGCTGACGCCGTCGGAGGCGAAGCGCGTGGCGATCATGGCGAGCGACGGCTTCGCCCGCGCCTGCCGGCCGATTCACACGGCGATGGACGGTGACGCCCTGTTCGTGCTGGCGACGGGCGAACAGGCGCTGGATGAACCGCGGCCGCTGATGGTGTCACGGATCGGAATGCTGGCGGCGGATTGCGCCGCCCGGGCCCTCACGCGAGGGGTCTACGAAGCGCGCTCGATCGGCGCGCTCCGCAGCTATCACGACAGTTTCGGCTGAGCCTCAGTGGCCGCCCGCAGGGGGCGGCGGCGGAGGCGTCTCGGGCTGGGCGCTGCCCGAGCCGGTCGCCGGATCGGTGCTCGGCGAGGTGCCGTCGACACGCTCCGGCGGCGGCGGAGCGACCGGGGCCGGGGCCGGGGCCGCCGCCGGCTCGGCCGGAGACGGCGCGGGCTCTCCCGCAGCAGGAGGCGTCGCGGGCGGCGTCTCTCCGGCGGGGGCGGGGGCCGCACCTTCGGCCGGCGTCGCAGGGGTCGTGCCTTCCGCGGGCGCGGCCGGAGCGGCACCGGCAGGCGCCGGGGCAGGCAGCGGGAACGGCGTATCGGCCTGGGTGCGCAGATAGGCGATGACGTTCAGGCGGTCTTCGGACTTCTTCAGGCCCGCGAAGGCCATCTTGGTGCCCTTGACGACTTTGCCCGGGCTCTCGAGGAACTGATACAGGTGGGCATAGTCCCACGTCTCGCCGGACAGCGCCTTCATGGCTGCCGAGTAGGCGAATGCATCGCCGAGATGCGCGTGGTGGTTGCCGACCACGCCGTAGAGATTCGGACCGATCTTGTTGGGACCGCCCTTCTCGGCGGTGTGGCACTGGGTGCATTTGGCGAAGACCTTCTCGCCGGCCGCGACATCCGCTGCCGCCAGCACCGTCCCGAAGTCCGGCAAAGCGGCGGCAGCAGCTTCACCGCCCGTTTCGGCGCCGCCCCCCGTGGCCTCAACGCCGGCGACGACGTAACCCGGCTGCTCCGGCTTCTCGACGGCATAAACCGCGTTGGTCAGCTCCTTGATGCCGAGCACGGCCAGGGCCGAGAAGCCCAGGCCCATGAAGATCTTGTTCCACTCGAAGGAATCCATGCCCCACTCCGGACCATGCGTGCGCGGCGGCCACGCCTATTGATTCCGCGCAAGCACCCCGGCGCGGCGGCGCTCGTATAACCCGCCCCGCTGGCATGGCAAAGCCGGATCGTGCCGAATTCCGATCGGTGACGCTAAGTCAATGTGCGGCGCGTACCGCTTGCAATATGCCGCGCGTTGCTGTCCCTCACCGCCCCATCATGACGACGCGGCCGCACCCGAACCCCAATGTGATCGCCTTTCAGGGCGAACCCGGCTCCTACGCGCATATCGCCTGCCGCGAAGTGTTCCCGGAACTGGACCCTGCCCCGTTCCAGACCTTCGAGGACACCTTCGTCGCGGTGTCCGAGAGCCGCGCTCGTCTGGCGATGATTCCGGTGGAGAATTCCCTCTACGGCCGGATCACCGATATCCACCATCTCCTGCCGGAATCCGGCCTCTTCATCGTGGGCGAGCACTTCCTGCGCATCCATCACCAGCTCCTGGGGGTGAAGGGCGCCCGGATCGAGGGGCTGAAGACGGTGATGAGCCAGCCGCCGGCCCTGGGCCAATGCCGCCGCATCATCCGCGAGCTCGGCCTCACGGCGATCGCAGGTACCGATACCGCGCGCTCCGCCAAGCACATTGCCGACGCGGGCGATCCCACGGCGGCCGCCATCGCCTCTTCGCTCGCCGCCGAGGTCTACGGGCTCGACATCCTGCGGAAGAATGTCGAGGACGCAGAGCACAACACGACGCGCTTCCTCATCATGTCCGGCGAGCCTGCGCATATCGGGCAGGGTGCGCCGGGGACGACGGTGACCAGCTTCATCTTCCGCGTCCGCAACGTGCCCGCAGCGCTCTACAAGGCGATGGGCGGCTTCGCGACCAACGGCGTCAACATGACGAAGCTGGAAAGCTACCAGCTCGGCGGCGCGTTCACGGCGACGCAATTCTACGCCGACATCCACGGCCATCCGGAAGACCACAATGTCCGCCTGGCGCTGGAAGAACTCCAATTCTTCTCGACCCATCTGCGCATCCTCGGCGTCTACCAGGGCCATGCCTATCGCGAGAGCGCGCACGCGCTCGCGGACTGAGGCGCCGACGCTGCCGTCAACGGCAGCGTCATCCAGGGCGAATCGTCCGTCTGCGGAACTTCGCCGCACCTCGCGATTGTCGGCTGACGGTGCTTGACGCGGGCTGGCTTGCGTCGGACGCTCGGCATGCCGGCTATCGAAAGCCGGGCTGGGAGGAAGCCGGTGGCGAAATCGCCGTTTCAGGACCCGATCGCGCTCTGGCGCGACATGCTCGACAAGTGGGAAAAGCAGGTCAACGAGACCGGCAACAAGGTCATGGGCTCCGAGCAGTTCAGCGGGGTCATGGGCAAGGCGAGCACACTGCCGCTCCAGATGCAGAAGCTGACCGGCGAGTTCATGGCGAAGTATCTTTCCGCCATGAACCTTCCGAGCCGGGACGACATCGTCGCGCTGGGCGAGCGCCTTGGCGCAATCGAGGACAAGCTCCACCGCATCGGCGCGGCGCTCGACGCGAAGGGCGGGCCGGCGCAGCCTTTCGCCGGTCCGCCGCGGACGCGCAAGCCGGCTCCGAAGGCGCCGCAGGGATGAGCGAAGCGGCCGCCCGCAAGGAGCCTTCGATGGCGGAGCGCATGCGCATCGAAGTCGAGCGCATGATCCAGCGCAACATCAAAGGCCTGGAACAGTTCACCGCGCCGCCGCAGCCGGTCGGGCTGACGCCCAAGGATGTCGTCGCCTCGCGCGGCACGATGCAGCTCTACCACTACCGGCCGATGGCGGACGAGATCTACCGCGTGCCCGTGCTCTTCGTGATGGCGACGACGAATCGCGGCTACATCTTCGATCTCGCCCCTGGGCAGAGCCTCGTCGAGTTCCTGCTGAAGCGCGGCTACGACGTCTACGTGCTCGACTGGTCGCCGCCCCGGCGCGACGAGAGCAAGCTGAGGATGGAGGACTATGTCCTCGACTTCATCCCGGACGCCATCCGCCACATCCAGCAACGCTCCGGCGAACGGGAGGTCAGCCTGATCGGCTACTGCATGGGCGGCGTCCTGTCGTCCTGCTACGCCGCGACGCATCCGGACGGGCCGCTGACGAACCTCATCTGCTTCACGACGCCGGTCGATTTCCACCACATGACGCTTTTTCGCATGTGGTCGGACCGCAAGAATTTCGATGTCGACCGGCTCGTCGACACGCTTGGCAACGTGCCGGCCGAGATCATCGTCACCTCGTTCGACATGCTGCGCCCCGCCACCCGCGGGGCCGGCCAGGTCCGGCTCTGGGACAATATGTGGAGCGACGAATACGTCGAGGGTTTCCGCCGCATGGAGCGCTGGTCGAACGAGACGCTGCCGCTGGCCGGCGAGTATTTCCGCCAGACCACCAACGAACTGACCCGCGACAACAAGCTCTACACCGGGGAACTGACGCTCGGCGGGCGGCCCGTGAAGCTGGAAAACATCAAGGTTCCCATCTTCCACATCATCGCCGAGCATGATCACATCGTCACGTATGACGCATCGAAGCCGCTGATCCAGATGGTTGGATCGGCGGACAAGGAGGAGTTGGTAGTCAAAGGCGGCCACGTCAGCGTGCTGGCGGGCGCCAACGCAGTCAAACGTATGTGGCCCCATATCGACCGCTGGCTGGGAGAACGTTCGACATGACCGACAATATTCGCGGCTATCCCCGCATCTGCGATCACGGCGCCGACCGCATAACCTTGCGCTTCATGTCCGGCATGGACGAGGCGGAAATACTTCGCTTTGCCCGGTCCCTGCCGGCGACCGACCTGCTCTTTTTGCGCCGCGACATCACCCACCCGAAGGTGGTCGCCGCGTGGCTCCGCGACATCGAGGACGGCACGATCGTCACCGTCCTTGCCTTGCGCGAGAAACAGATCGTCGGCTGCGCCGCGATCGTGACCGACGCGCTGTCCTGGTCCCGGCATGTCGGCGAATTGCGCGTGCTCGTCTCGCCCGAGATGCGCGGCACCGGCCTCGGCCGGGCGCTGACACAGGAGGCGTTCGCGCTGGCGCTCGCCAACGGCCTCGAGCGCCTCACCGCACAGATGACGCCCGACCAGCAGGGCGCGCTCTCGATGTTCTCGAGCCTCGGCTTCCGCCCCGAGGCCCTGCTGCGCGATCATGTGAAGGACCGCGACGGCGTCACCCACGACATCGTCATCGTCGCCCACGATGTGGCGAAGTCCGCGGCCAACCACGACGCACTGGGGCTGGCCGAGGCGTTCTGAGCGCTAAGTTCTTTTCCGCTTTGGCACCTTAGTCGAAAGTCTTTTCGCGTCGCTGTCCAGCCGGGCTTTGCGGATTGGTTTCACAATGCTGTCGAACACGAAGTCCTCAAGCAGCGCCACCATGGTCGTGAGGTCTGTCGGCGAAGGAATCCAGCCGCGATGCGCTGATGCGCTACCGCCATCAATCAAGGTGGCGAGTCGCCCTTGATCCGTTGCGCTTATGCTGTTTTGCTCTACCAGCGCCTTGAGCTTTCCGGCAAAAGGCAGATTGGCGTCAATCTTCAACGCCGCAGCCGCCGCATCAAAGCACGTACGCACGCCTATCGCGGACAGCATACTCAGGTCTGCGTTCAACGCACCATAAAGCTCCTTCATGGCGCTCTCGAGTTCTTCGGTTGCATCGTCGGTGCCGGAACTAAGTTCAGGAAGCCAGTCTGGAGGCATTCGAGTTCGTATTGCTGGCCAGAATGATATGTTCTCGTCGGGAACGAGAGCATGCTCTCCGAGTTCCTCGACATATTGAGGTGTCGAGTTCTCCGAATTCGTCTCAACTAAACGAACGAACACATAGTTGCAGCCGCGGCACTCCAGAATTTCCCAGCGCGAGCTGAACCACATTCCCTCAGCATCGTCAGTCCGAGCGTGACTACCTTTAACGTCGCAGTTTCGTTCTCCTGAGCAGTTGCCGCAAAGTGTGCGGACGAAGGAAGCCTCATGTTCCGCCATTCACCCCTGCTCCGTCCACGCCTTGATCAGCATATGCGCGATGGCGAGCTTCGGCGGAATCCAGAAGCCCTCCGGCCCCTTGCCGGCGATGACCGCCTTCATCGTCGCGCGGTCGACCCAGCGCGCTTCGGCGAGCTCGTTCTCGTCGACCTTGATGTCCTCGCTCTCGGCCTCGGCGAAGCAGCCCATCATCAATTGCGAGGGCCAGGGCCAAGGCTGGCAGGAATAGTAGGTGACCGACTTCACCTTCACGCCGGCTTCTTCATAGAGCTCGCGCGCCACGGCCTCCTCGATCGTCTCGCCCGGCTCGATGAAGCCGGCGAGGGCTGAGAACATGCCGGGGGGAAATTGCTTGCCGCGGCCGACGAGGCATTTGTCGCCCGAGGTGGCGAGCATGATCGACACCGGATTGACCCGCGGGAAGTGCTCGGTGTTGCAGTCGCCGCAGACGCGCCGGAAGCCGCCGTCGAGCGCCGCCGTGCCCTGGCCGCACTTGGCGCAGAACATGTGGTTCTCGTGCCAGTCGAGCAGCGAGCGGGCGGTGCCGAGAATCGCCACGTCGTCGGCCGGGATCTGCATCGCCAGCACGCGGAGATCCTCGAAGGCCCCCATGCCGGCCAGCGGGCCCTTGTTCTCAGGATCGCCCGCCGCCGAGATGTCGATGGCGAAATAGGGCCGCTGCTTCTTGTCGAGCCCCAGGAAGATGCGCGGCGAGCCCGGCGTCTGCTGCGCCTCGGCGAGGCCCGGCGCCAGGAAACCCGCTTCCTTGCCGTGCGGACCGCGCAAAGCCAGCGGCTTCAGCTTCCAGAACGGGATGACGAAGGCATTGGCGTCGCCCGCCATGCGGTCGAGCCCGATCGCGTCGGTTCGCAAGTGCGAAGCCCTGTCGAGTGGGTAATTCGCGAAAATATTGGGATTCTCGAAAGTGAAGGCCATGCGTTTCCTCGTTGGCCCCATACCGCCCCAAGTTCCGGGGTTGCGCAATGGGGCGGCGCTTCTGATATACTCGGACTGGGAGGTTGGCGCGGACGAGTTCCTCGCCAACCCGGTCAGGTCCGGAAGGAAGCAGCCGTAACGAGTTCTTCTCGGGTCATGTCAGCCTCCCGCCCACTCCTCCAGCTTCAAAGGGCGCGGGCCGCCTCGCATGACGGACGAACCGGCGCTCGGACTGGACCTGCCACAGACGGCAGATGATCGCGGCGCTTATCGCGTCCTCGCCCGCAAATATCGCCCGCAGACCTTCGACAGCCTGATCGGCCAGGACGCCATGGTGCGCACCCTGGGCAACGCCTTCCTGAGCCGGCGCATCGCGCACGCGTTCATGCTGACGGGCGTGAGCGGCGTCGGGAAGACGAAGACGGCGCGCATCGTCGCGCGGGCGTTGAACTGCGTCGGGCCTTACTGCAAGCGCACCGAGCCGACCATCACCCCCTGTGGCGTCTGCAACACCTGCATCGCCATCGCCGAGTCGCGCCATCCCGACGTCTTCGAGATGGATGCCGCCAGCCGCACCGGCATCGACGACATCCGCGAGATCATCGACGGCACGCGCTATTTGCCCGCCGAGGCGCGCTACAAGGTCTACATCATCGACGAAGTCCACATGCTCTCGAAGAACGCCTTCAACGGGTTGTTGAAGACGCTCGAAGAGCCACCCCCGCATGTGAAGTTCATCTTCGCGACCACCGAAATCCGCAAGGTGCCGGTGACGGTGCTGTCGCGCTGCCAGCGCTTCGACCTCCGTCGCATCCCGGCCGAAACGCTGATCGCGCACATCAGGTCGGTCGCGTCCGAGGAAGGCTTCGACGTGCCGGACGAGGCGCTCGCGATCGTTGCGCGCGCCGCGGAAGGTTCGGTGCGCGATGCGCTGTCGATCCTGGACCAGGCCTTGGCACTGGCTGAGGACGGCGCGGCCCCGACGGCCGAAAGCGTGCGCGCGATGCTCGGCCTCGCCGACCGGGCGCGGGTGCTCGACCTCTACGACCTCACGATGAAGGGCGACGTCGCGGGCGCGATCGGCGAACTGCGCTCGCAATATGATTCCGGCGCCGATCCGATCGCCGTGCTCCAGGACATGCTGGAGCTGACGCATTGGCTGACGCGGCTGAAGATCGTGCCGGACGCATCGAAGGACGCGAGCGCCTCGCCGGCCGAACGCGACCAGGGCCTCGCCATGGCACAGCGCCTCTCGATGCAGACGCTGACGCGGACCTGGACGCTGCTGCTGAAGTCGCTCGTCGAGACGCGCGATGCGCCGCTTGCGATTCAGGCTGCGGAGATGGCGATCGCGCGCCTCTGCTTTGCCGCCGACCTGCCGCCGCTAGACCGCCTCGTCGCCGACGCCGAATCGCGAGGGCCGGCCGCCGCCCCACCGGCGGGCGCAGCCGGCCGTGCGCCGTCCGGCCCTGCGCCGCGCGCCGAGGCCCGCGCGACCGCCGTGCGGGCCGAGCCGCGTGCCCAACCGGCGGACCAGCCGGCCGCTGCCGCCGTTCCGTCGTTCGAGGCGCTTCTGAAGAAGCTCGAGGACGAGGACCACCTCATCCTCAAGAGCAAGATCGAACGCAGCGTCCGCCTCATCAGCTTCGCGCAAGGCCATATCGCGCTCGCCTTCGAGCCGAACGCGCCGCAGCAGGAGATCGTCACGGGCCTCCAGCAGAACCTGAAGCGCTGGACGGACGGGTTCTGGAAGATCGAGGTGCGCCAGGCCGGCGGCGCCGAACCAATCCAAAAGACGCGCGAGGATGCGAAGGCCCAGGTCTTCGCCGAAGTCGCAGCGCACCCGCTCGTGAAGGCGGCGCTCGAGACATTCCCCGGCGCGAAGATCGTCGAGGTCATCGACCCCGAGATCGTGGACGCGCCCGACATCGAAGAAGGATCCGACGAATGAGCATGCAGGAATTGCTGAAGCAGGCGCAGATGATGCAGGCGAAGCTCGCCGATGCGCAGGCCAAGGTCGAAGGCCTGGAGGCCGAGGGCGTCAGCGGCGCCGGCCTTGTGCGCGTGACGCTTGCCGGCAAGGGTGCGCTCAAGCGCATCAAGATCGACCCGTCCCTGCTGGTGCCGGCGGACGTGGAGATTCTGGAAGACCTCATCGCGGCGGCGCATAGCGATGCGAAGGCGAAGCTCGACCAGACGATGGGCGCCGAGATGCAGAAGATGACGTCCGGGCTGAACCTGCCGCCGGGCTTCAAGCTGCCGTTCTGAGCCCGACTTGAAAGTCGCTCTTTCCGGTCCCGAGATCGAACGTCTGGTCCAGGCGCTCGGCAAGCTGCCGGGGCTTGGGCCGCGTTCGGCCCGGCGGGCCGCGCTGGCGCTGATCAAGAAGCGCGAGACGCTGCTCGACCCGCTGACCGTTGCCCTGCGCGAAGCGGCCGAGGCGATCAAGGTCTGTCACGTCTGCGGCCATATCGACACGACCGACCCCTGCGGCCTCTGTGTCGATCCGCGGCGCGACGACAGCCTGCTCTGTGTCGTCGAGGATGTCGGCGACATCTGGGCGCTGGAGCGCTCGGGCGTCTATCGCGGCCGCTATCACGTGCTCGGCGGCACGCTGTCGGCGCTCGACGGGCGCGGGCCGGATGCGCTCAACATCCCCGCCCTGCTGGATCGCATCGAGGGCAAGACCGGGCTCGAGATCGTCCTCGCCCTCTCGGCGACCGTCGAGGGCCAGGCGACCGCGCACTACCTGACCGAACAGCTTTCGCGTTCGGGCGCGCAGGTCACGCGGCTCGGCCACGGCGTGCCGATCGGCGGCGAACTCGGCTATCTGGACGAAGGCACGCTGGCGGCCGCCTTCAAATCGCGCCGCCCGCTTTAGCGCCAGACGATTTCCGGCCTCTTGGCGGCGGCGCGTCCGTGCTATCAACGCTCTATGCAGATCCTGTCGCGCGTCGCCATTGCCGCCTGCCTGTTGCTCACCAACGCATGCAGCGCCGAAAATCCCGACTGGCGGAAAGTTGCGCCGGAGAATTTGCTGCTCATCGAAACCACGAAGGGCCGCCTCCTGATCGAGATGCGGCCCGACCTCGCGCCCGAAGCGGTGGCTCGCATCCGCCAGTTGGCACGCGACGGAGTTTATGACGGGCTCCAGTTCCATCGCGTGATCGACGGCTTCGTCGCGCAGACCGGCAACCCCGACAACAAGGACGGCGGCGCCTCGTCCTATCCCAACCTCAAACCCGAATTCACGGCCAGGGTGAAGCCCGACGCGGGCTATGTTGCGGTCGTGACCCGTTCCGATGGGACGGCAGGATTCCTGGGCACGCTGCCGGTCGAGACCGTCTCCGCTCTGGAGGATCAGCGCCGCGCCGAGGGGACGACAGAAATGTGGGGCGCCTATTGCCCGGGGGTTGCCGGCATGGGCCGGGGCGAGGCCTTGGACAGCGCCAACAGCGAGATCTTCTTCATGCGTGGCGCCGCGCGGCGGCTGGACCGCCTCTATACCGCCTGGGGCATGACCATCGAAGGCGTGGACGTGCTCTACAAGCTGAATGTGGGCGAACCACCCGCGCAGCCCGACGTCATGACGCGCGTGCGTGTCGTTGCGGACATGCCGGAGGACGAACGTCCGGCCGTGGAGGCGATGAGGCCTTCGGCAACCGACTTCCTTTCCTTCGCAGGCGCTATTCGGGGCCAGAAGCGCGCCGACTTCTCCATCTGCGATCTCAAGATCGGCGTCGAGATAAAGTGGCCTGACGCCGCAGGCGGTTGATGGAACTGCCATCTGCCCTGCGCCAAGCGATCGACCGTGCCCTCGCAGGCACCCCGGCGGACAAGCTGGCCGACGCTTCGACGCGGCTGTCGCGCGGCTACCGTGACGGGGACGGCCGTCCGGACCGGCCCCACGTCGCCGACTCCACGGCCGCGCTGGCGTATCTGGCGAGCCGCATGCCGGCGACTTACGCAGCAACACGAGCGGCACTCGGCATGGCCGCGGAACGCGTGCCGGCCTTCACGCCGCGGCGCCTGCTGGATGTCGGTGCAGGCCCGGGCACGGCGCTGTGGGCGGCTGCCGATCTGTGGCCCACGCTCCGGGAGGCCGACCTCCTGGAAGCCAGCGCCGCCATGCGCGCCGCCGGCGCCGCGCTGGGCGAGTCCGGTCTGGCGGTGACGTGGCATGCGGCGGAAGTTACAGGCGGCCTCCCGAAGATCGCACCGGCCGATCTCGTCACGGCAGCCTATGTGGTCAACGAACTGCCGGCACGGGACATGCCGGCGCTGATCGACCGCCTGTGGACCTTGACGCTGGGCATGCTGGTCGTCGTGGAGCCGGGAACCCCGGCTGGATACGATCGCGTCCTTGCAGTCCGCGAGCGGTTGATCGGAAGCGGGGCCCACATTGTTGCACCCTGCCCGCACGCACTAGCTTGTCCTCTCTCGCGCCCCGACTGGTGTCATTTCAGCCAGCGGGTTTCGCGCAGCCGCTCGCACCGGATCGCGAAACGCGCCGATGTCGGCTGGGAGGACGAGCGCTACATCGCACTGGCGGCCACCCGGATAGACGCCGCAGCGCCATCGCCGCGCATCGTGGCGCCTGTCAGCCACGGCCATGGCCATCTGAGCCTGAAACTCTGCAAGCCCGACGGCACGATCGAGACGCGGAGCCTCAGCCGCCGCAACGGCGCGTCGTATCGTGCCGCACGTCGTGCCCGGTGGGGCGACACGATCCAGGAATCGTGACCCTGCGCAGATCTCCGCCACAACATGACCGCAGCATGACGAAATTCATGCCGTTACTTTCTTCCAGTATCTCACATATCTGCATTTGACCTACCGGCCTGTTGGCCAGCCATTGTCCCGCTTTTAACTGGCCGCCCTCAGCCTTTTCTTGCATGCGTCTGGGCCGACGCGAGCAGGGGACGAGGTTGTTTTCATGAGGCATGGATACGGGCGATGGCCGATGGCGCCTGCTGCCGCTTTGGTTGCTGTCTGGCTGGTCCCCACCGCAAGCGCGCTCCCGAGCTATTCGCGTCAGACCGGCGACACCTGCGCGGCCTGCCATGTCAGTGCGTTCGGGCCTCAGCTCACGCCGCATGGCCAGGCCTTCAAGCTGCACGCCTATGCGGAATCGACCGGCAGCTGGACACCGCCGGTGTCGGCCATGGCGGTCGTATCGTATCTGAGCACCAGGGCGGACAATCCCGTTTCGGAAGGCGACGCAAACGACAATTTCCGCATGGACGAGGCGAGCCTCTTCCTGGCGGGCAAGATCGCCGGACCGGTCGGCTCGTTCGCCCAGTTGACCTATGAAGGACCGGGCCATGTCTGGGGCCTGGACAATGTCGACCTCCGTGCGGCGTTCGACACGGTGCTCGACGGCATGGATGCCGTCGTCGGCGTCAGCATCAACAACAATCCCGGCGTCCAGGACCCCTGGAACACCTTCGGGGCCTGGCGCTACCCCTACAACGACTCCGAGTTCGCGATCGGCGGCGCCGCCGCGCCGCTGATTGACGGCGGGCTGGAAATCCAGGTGGTCGGCGCAACCGCCTATGCGATGATCGACAACAAATTCTATGTCGAGGCCGGCGCCTACGCGACGCCGGGCGACAGCTTCCTGGATGCGATCGGCGTCGCGCCCGACGAGTCGGCCAAGCTGAACGGCGCCGCCTTCTACGGCCGCTTTGCCTATCAGAAGGACTGGGGCAAGCAGAACGCCCATGTCGGCATGGCCATCCTGGACGCCTCCCTCTACCCCGATCGCGATTCGTCGCTGCCGTCCGACCACTATACCGATCTCGTCATCGACGCGGGATATCAGTGGCTCGGCAGCCGCAAGCACATCGCGACGATCCAGGGCGCCTACACCTATGAATGGCGCGACC
Organism: Alphaproteobacteria bacterium; assembly: GCA_020852655.1. GTDB lineage: Bacteria > Pseudomonadota > Alphaproteobacteria > Micropepsales > Micropepsaceae > JADZAI01. The sequence continues at coordinate 30,624 of JADZAI010000003.1, read as the reverse complement.
TGAAAGGCAGCTATCTGATCGACGCGGCGGGAGACCGGAAGTCCAATCTCCAGTCGCTGACCCTCGACGCGACCTATGTCTACGACCAGACCTATGAGGGCATCCTCGGCCTCAGCACGGTGTGGGGCGGACGCGACACGATCCTCTACGTTCCCGACCCGGTCGAAGGCAGCCGCAACGGCAAACCCAATACAACGTCGCTCAGCCTCGAAGGCGCGTGGACACCGTTCGGCAAGGAAGGCAGTTGGGGCGCCCCCTATGCAAACCTGAAGCTCGGGATTCGCTACACGCACGACTTCACCTTCAACGGCGCAAGCTCCGACTATGACGGCTTCGGTCGGGACGCCTCCGACAACGACGCATTTCTGGGATACCTGTGGACCGCATTCTGATCGCGCTGCTCGGCGCGCTGGCTGCCTCCGTGTTGACGACGGGACCGGCGGCAGCCGCCGATCCCGAGGCCGGGCAGGAAGACTTCGCAACCTATTGCGGGGACTGCCACTCGACGTCGGCGGACATGGTGAACCGCAAGGGCCCGAGCCTGTTCGGCATCGTCGGGCGCAAGGCCGGGACCGTGCCGGGTTTTGAGTATTCCGACGCCAACCGCCAGTCGGGCTGGGTGTGGGACGAGGATCGTCTGCGGGGTTACCTGCCGGACCCGCGCGCTGCGATGCCCGGTACCAAGATGAAGTTCGACGGCGTCGCGGATTCCGACGAGGCGGAAGACATCATCGCGTTCCTGGCGACACGGAAATGACCGTTCCCTACGCCGCCCCTCTCAGGGCCCTTCACTGGACGACGGCAGGGCTGGTGCTGGCTCTGTTCGCGATCGGATGGGCGATAGATTTCACATCCGCCGCGGCAACCAGGAAGCTGCTGCTGACGGTTCACCAGTCGATCGGGCTGCTTGTCGTGTTGCTCGCCGTGAGCCGGCTTTTCCTTCGCAGCCGGCTCGGTGTGCCTCGGCCGGTTCAGGGTCTGCCCCGATGGATGGACCTGCTCTCAAGGGCCACCCATGCCGCTTTCTATCTGCTCATGGTCGCCTTGCCGCTCAGCGGATGGTTCTATACCGGTGCCAAGGGCGGCACCGTCCGGTTCTTCTGGCTGGTCAGACTTCCCCGGTTATCTCCCGCGGATGACGGATGGGCCGATTTCGCCTTCGAGGTCCATGAACTCGTGGGGTTTGCCCTGCTGTTCCTGATCGGCGCTCATGTCGCCGCCGCGCTGTATCATCACTTCGTCCGCGGCGACGAGACGTTGCGCCGGATGATGCCGCTTTCGCCGCGTCTGTCCTGAGACAACAAGACTTTTCGCCGCAGCCGCTGGAAACCGGCTCGCCTGATCGCCACCTCGCTTGGGTCATCCCAGGGAGGTCATTTGCCTATGTCCATGCACGACGCCGCCGTACCCACGCTTCTGCGCGTTCTCGGCAATCTCAAACATGTCCTGAAGAAGGGCGAGGCGCATGCCGAGGCCCGCAAGGTCGATCCGGCCGTCCTGCTCAACAGCCGCCTGGCGCTCGACATGCATCCGCTCGTGCGGCAGGTGCAGATGGTCTCCGATAGCGCCAAGGGCGGCGCCGCCCGCCTTGCCGGCGTCGAGCCGCCGTCGATGCCCGATACCGAGACGAACTTCGCCGAACTCTACCAGCGCATCGACAAGACGGTAGACTTCATCAAGAGCTTGAAGCCGGAGCAGTTCGACGGCGCCGACACGCGCGTCATCACGCTCCAGTTTCCCGGCCGTGAGCTGAAGATGAGCGGCCAGGAGCTGCTCGGCACCTTCACGCTGCCCAACCTCTTCTTCCACGCCGTGACCGCCTACAACATCCTGCGGCACAACGGCGTCGAGATCGGGAAGATGGATTTCCTCGCCGGCGGACAGGCCGCCTGACCGGGACCAAGGTCAGCGCGCTCACCAGAGGCGAGCGCGCTTCTCCGGCGCGACATACAGCTTCGCATCCGGTCCGATGCCGAAGGCGTCGTACCAGGGCTGGAAATTGTTCACGATGCCGTTGACCCGGTAATAGGCCGGCGCGTGCGGATCGCTGGCGAGCCGCGCCCGTAGCGAATCCTCGCGGCGCTTGCTGCGCCAGCTCATCGCATAGCCCAGGAAGAAGCGCTGGTCGCCGGTGAGGCCGTCGATCACCGGCGCTTCCTTGCCGTTCAGCGCCAGTTTGTAGGCGCGGTAGGCGATGGCGAGGCCGGCGAGGTCGGCAATGTTCTCGCCCTGCGTCAGCGCGCCGTTCACATGGATGCCGGGCAGCGGCTCGTAGGCGTTGAACTGTGCGATCAGCTTCTTCGCTTCGGCGTCATAGGCCGCGGCGTCCTTGGCGGTCCACCCGTCGCGGATCGCACCGGTCTCGTCATATTTGCGGCCCTGGTCGTCGAAGCCGTGGCTGATCTCGTGGCCGATGGTCGCGCCGGTCGCACCGTAATTCACGGCCATGTCGGCGCCGAGATCGAAATAGGGCGGCTGTAGGATGCCGGCCGGGAAGACGATCTGGTTGTTGTTGAACGAGTTGTAGGCATTCACCGTCGGCGGCGTCATGCCCCATTCGGCCTTGTCGACCGGATCGGCGATGCGCGTCGTCTGGCGCGTCCAGTCGAAGGCATAGGCGCGCGCGACGTTGCCGAGCAGATCGCCTTCCTTGATCTCCAGCCTGGTGTAGTCGCGCCATGTGTCGGGATAGCCGATCATGACCTGCATGGCGTCGAGCTTCCTGTGCGCGGCCTTCTTGGTACTCGGATCCATCCACGCCGCTTCGTCGATCATCTGCCCGAGCGCGGTCTTGAGGTTCGCGACCATCCTCGCCATCTCGGCCTTGGCCTCGGGCGTGAAGCGCTTGGCGACATAGGCTTCGCCCATCGCCTCGCCCATCGTGCCGTCGATGAGGTCGAGCGCACGCTTCCAGCGCTCGCGCTGGACCTCCTGGCCTTCCATCGTCTTGCCGTTGAAGTCGAACTGCGCGTCGTCGAACGCCTTGGGGAGGTAGGGCGCCGCCTGGTTCAGCGTATGGAAGGTGAGATAGGCCTTCCACGTCTCCATCGGCGTCGCGGCGGTGAGCGCGGACAGCTTCACAATGGCGGTGTTCTCGGCCAGCACCAGCCTCGGCGCGTGCGTCAGGTCGGCGGTTTCGAGGAACGCCGCCCAATCGATCCCCGGCGCCTGCTTCGCCAGTTCGTCGGGGGTCACGGGGTTATAGGTGGTCAGCGTCTCGCGGGCGTCTTCCGCGGCCCAGTGCAGCTTCGCGATCTCGGTTTCGAGCGCGAGGATCGCCTTGGCCTTGGCGGCACCGTCCGGCACGCCGGCGAGGCCGAGCAGTTTCTCGATATAGGCCTGATAGGCGGCGCGGTATTTCAGGTTCTCGTCGGTATCCTTCAGATAGTAGTCGCGGTCGGGCAGCCCGAGCCCGCTCTGCGTGAAATAGGCTGCGTAGTTGCCCGGCTGCTTCGAATCGGTATCGAGATAAACCGCGATCGGGCTGGTGCCGAAGCCGTAGACCGTGCGGGCGAAGGCGCGGGCGAGATCGGCCGGCGAGGCGATCGCGGCGGTCTCGTCGAGTTGCGGCTTCAGCGGCGCGAGGCCCTGTGCCTCGATGGCCGCGGTATCCATGAAGCTGGCATAGTAATCGCCGACCTTGCGCAGGGTCGTACCCGGGGCGGCCGCCTTGGCGTTCTCGGCGATCTCGTGCAGGTCCGACTCGGCCTGCGCCTCGATGTCGGTGCCGTCGCTATAGGTCGCCCTGTCGGCCGGGATCTGGACGCGCTTGTCCCAGCCGCCGTTCACATACATGTAGAAGTCGTCGCCCGGCTTGACCGTCGTATCCTGGTCCGACTGGACGACGCCCCATTCGCCGTAGACCGCCTTGGCCAGGGCGACGCCAGCCAGCGGCGCGGCGAGACAGCTCGAAAGAGCGAGAGCGGCGGCGAGAGCACGAAGCGGCGTCAGCATCAGGTGATTCCGGTTGGACAAGACGAGAGTGCGCACCATAAGCGTGCGCCACCTCGATCCAAGACGAGCGTAGTCACGCTTTGGCGAGCGGTGCCGTCGGTGACGGGAGAGCGCTAAGGACGGTTCGGCACGATCCTGGCGCCGATTCGGCTGAAGCGCGACGGCGGGAGGTTGGACCACTCCGCGTCGCTGAAGATGAAGGCGTCGTTGCCGTCGAAGACCAGCGTCCACTCGGTACCACGCTCGGCCGACTGGACCATCTTCACCTTGACGGTCCTGGCGTCGACCCGCTCCGCCGTCCAGGTGCCGATGACGGCTCTGGCGCCGTAGTCGTTGGAGTAGCTGATGCCGCCGAAATACAGCATCGCGACGCTGTCATTGCCGAAGGCGATGGTCCGCGTCGTCGCGCTGTGGCCAAGGCCGGTCGACATGACGCTGCTGTCTTCGTGCCATTCGCCGATCAGCAATTCCTGGATTTCGTCGAGCTCGACCGGCATCGGGATCGCGTCGGCCCGGGCCGGCACCACCGGGGACAGGCCGAGCGTCAGCAGGGCGGCCAGTATCCTCGTGCGCATGGGCGGCTCCTCATTCTCGTCGCGGAGAGGGTTTACCGTCCACGCGGCGGGATTAGGGCAGGCCCGTCGCCGGCTGGCAGCCGGGATGTTCCTCCGCGAGCTTGACCTCGGGACTCGTCGCGGGGCCCCAGAACCAGGCACCGCAGCGCTGCCGGCTCGCCTCCTTGGGCGCCGCACAGGCGAGGCCGGCTACCTTCAGGGTGGCGCCTTCGCGGGTCAGCCTGGCGCTCCAGAGGGCGTAGTGCCTGCCGTCCGGCCAGTCGAGCCGGCCTTCGGCTTCGCCAGTCGTCATGTTGAAGGTGCCAGGCATGGACTGGCCGCCGGTGGCGGAGCCGAGGCGGAACTGCGCCTGCCCCGCGCCCAGGACGGTCAGGCGGAAGGTCGAGGCCGGGCTGTCGGTGCGCCGGCCCGCCTCATCGAGGCACCAGGTCTTGATGGTGCCTTCCACATAGTCGCCCGGCGCGAACGCGCTTGGCCCGGGCATCGGTGCCGGCGCCGGCCCGGGTGTCGGGGCAATGCCGGGTGCAGGCGGCACGGGCGGCGCAGGCATCGCGGGAGGAGCCGGTGCGGGAGGCGCGGCTGGGGGAGGGGGCGGGACTGGAGCGGGGACGGCCTGGCCGGGTGCGGGGCCGCGATTGAAGTAGCCGGTCCCGATTCCGGCGAAGATCGCGACGACGATGACGGCAAAGGCAATCGACAGGTCTTGGACCCGAAACATGGCAGGAGCCTTCCGATGGCAGGATTCCGGCCATTTTAGACATACGCCCCGGCCGCGTCACTCAGCCGAAATCACATTCGCAGAAGGTTGACTTGGCCGGGCCGTTCCCGTATCGAACTGCCTCTTTTTCGGACGGCCAGCCGGGTGCCGGCGCCCGCATATCGGCCAGGAGTTGAGTGTCATGAAGCGTACCTATCAGCCCTCCAAGCTGATCCGTAAGCGCCGCCATGGGTTCCGCGCCCGTGCCGCCACCGTCGGCGGTCGCAAGGTCCTCGCCAAGCGTCGCGCCCACGGCCGCAAGCGCCTGTCGGCCTAAGCCTTTCGCGGGCACACGGCCCGCCGGATCATGGACGACCACGATACGACATCAAGGACCGGCCCGGCGGCCGGTCCTTGTCGTTTGCTTACGCTGAAGGCCCGAGCGGATTTCCTCGCCGCTGCCAAAGGCGTCCGGGCGCATCGGCCCAATCTCAGCCTTCAGCGCCGCGACCGCCGTGATAGCGAGCCGGCCGCTCGCGTCGGCTTCACCGTCACCAAGAAGGAAGGCGGCTCGGTCGAACGGAACCGGATCCGGCGCCGCCTGCGGGCTGCCGTCCGAGAAGTTCTGCCCGAGTTCGGAGCGCCCGGAGCCGACTATGTGCTGATCGGGCGACGGGCGGCACTCGACAGCCCCTTCCAAAGCCTCGTGCAGGACCTTAAAGAAGCCCTCGCCGAGGCGGCCAGGCGGGCCGCCAAGGGCGCCAAGCCGCCCCGCCCCACCAACTCGCAGGCAGAATCGAGCGCGCCGGATGGCAGCCAACGCTGAGACGACAGGATTGCGCCGCTGGACGCGCGCCGCCGTCGCCGCGCCGATCCGCGCCTACAAGCTCTTCCTGTCGCCCTTCCTGCCGATGGCCTGCCGCTTCGAGCCGAGCTGCTCTCGCTATGCCGTCGAGGCGATCGAGACCCATGGCGTGGTCAAGGGCCTCTATCTCGGCATACGCCGTCTTCTCCGTTGCCACCCCATCACCTGGCTTGGCGGCAGTTCCGGCTTCGACCCGGTGCCGCCCGCCAAGCCTCGCGCGCATACCTGCGCCGATCACTGAGCGGTCTTCTATGAATCAGCAGCCCCAGGGCGATACCCGCAACCTCCTGATCGCCGTCATCCTGTCGATGGCGGTGTTTGTGGTGTGGTTCATCGTTTTCCCGCCTCTCGACAAGCCGAAACAGGAAGCCAAGCAGCAGGAAGCGGCAACGGCGACAGCCCCGGTGACGACGCCGGCCGGCACGGCCGAGTTCACGCACACGACGCGTGAGGCCGCCCTCGCCGCCGACGCGCGCATTCCGATCGCGACCAGCTCGCTTGACGGTTCGATCCGCCTCAAGGGCGCGCGCTTCGACGATCTGCGCCTGCATAACTACCGCACCGAAGTCCGCGGCGACGCGCCGGAGGTCGACCTGCTCGAGCCGGTCGGCGTGATGAACCCCTATTACGGCGAGTTCGGCTGGGTCGCCGACGGCAGCACGCCCGTCGAACTGCCGGGGGCCGACACGACGTGGACACTGGCCGCAGGCGACACGCTGGCCCCGAACAAGCCGGTGACGCTGACCTGGACGAACAACCAGGGCTTCAGGTTCGACCGCGTCATCTCCATCGACGACGGCTTCATGCTGACGGTCGAGGACCGCGTCACCAACAACAGCGGCGCGCCGGTGAAGCTTTCGCCCTACGGCGCGATCGTGCGCGGCGGCGTGCCGTATTTCCATCCGATCTGGGTCGTCCACCAGGGCATGATCGGCGTGATGAACGGCACACTGCACGAGGTCGACTACGACGAGATCGTCAAGGACGGCGAACGCACGCAGACGAACGAGACGACCGGCGGCTGGCTCGGCTTCACCGACCACTACTGGATGGCGGCCCTCGCACCGGATCAGGGCGAACCGGTCGCCGCCACCTTCCGCGCGACGAACCAGGGAACGTGGGAGCGCTATCAGTCGGACTTCGTCTACAAGAATCCGCGCGAAATCGCGCCCGGCGCGACAACGACCGTCACCCACCGCATGTTCGCCGGCGCGAAGATCGTCTCGGTGGTCGACAAATATGCCGAGAATCCCGGAATCCAGCGCTTCGACATGGCGGTGGACTGGGGCTGGTTCTTCTTCCTGACGAAGCCGATCTTCCTGCTGCTCGACTGGCTCTACGGCCTCGTCGGCAATTTCGGCGTCGCCATCCTGCTGCTCACCGTCATCCTGAAGGCCCTCTTCTTCCCCATCGCGAACAAGTCGATGGAGTCGATGACGAAGATGAAGAAGATCCAGCCGGAAATGACGGCGATGCGGGAGCGCTTCAAGGAGGACCCGCAGCGGCTCCAGCAGGAGATGCTCGCGCTCTACAAGCGCGAGAAGGTCAACCCGATCACGGGCTGCCTGCCGATGCTGTTGCAGATCCCGGTCTTCTTCTCGCTCTACAAGGTGCTCTACGTCACCATCGAGATGCGGCACGCGCCGTTCTTCGGCTGGATCCAGGACCTGTCGGCGCCCGATCCGACGTCGCTCTTCAATCTCTTCGGCCTGTTGCCATTCGTCGTGCCGGCCTTCCTCCATCTCGGCCTGCTGCCGTTCCTCAACGGCATCGTCATGTGGGTCCAGATGAAGCTGAACCCGCCGGCGCCGGACCCCGCACAGCAGCAGATCTTCGCGATCATGCCGTGGATGTTCATGTTCATGCTGGCGTCGTTTCCCGCGGGCCTCGTGGTCTACTGGATCTGGAACGGCCTGCTCTCGATCACCCAGCAATATGTGATCATGAAGCGCATGAAGGTGGAGATTCACCTGTTCTCGAACCTGCGCAAGAGCTGGCCGTTCAAGCTGTTCTTCCGCGACGCCAAGGCCTGATGGCCGCGCGCTACGAAGACCTGCTCCCCGCGATCGGCGCGGAGGATCTCGGCTTCGGCCGCTGGCTGTTCGCGCAGGAATGCGTCTTCCTGCGCGGCGTGGTGAAGATGGACGGGCTACCGCCGGCGGATCACCCGGAGATCGCCTTTGCCGGCCGGTCGAATGTCGGCAAGTCCAGCCTGGTGAACGCGTTGACGGGACGCAAGACGCTCGCCCGCGTCTCGAACACGCCGGGGCGGACGCGCGAGCTGAATTTCTTCCAGCTCGCCGGGGCGCTCAATATCGTCGACCTGCCGGGCTACGGCTATGCGCGCATCGAGCGCAAGCTCTCCGACCAGTGGACGAAGCTCATCTTCTCCTATCTGCGCGGCCGCGCGACGCTGAAGCGGGTGATACTGCTGATCGACGGCCGCCACGGCATCAAGGACAGCGACAACGAAGCGATGGAGGCGCTCGATGAAGCCGCCGTCAGCTATCAGCTCGTCCTGACCAAGTGCGACAAGCTGAAGACCGCCGAGCTCGAAAGGATGCTGCGCACCACCCAGGAGCGGGCGGCACGGCACGGCGCCGCCCACCCCATCGTGGTGCCGACGTCGTCCGAACTCGGCCTTGGCATCCCCGAACTTCGTGCCCTGGCTGCCGCAGCGAGCGGGTTGGAGCCCGCGACATTGCCGGGCTATAAGCCCGCGACCTGAACCGGCCCAAGGGCGCCACACGATGTCCAGCGACGACCTGACGCGCGACGACCTGCCCTTCGAGCGGCGGCAGCTCGCCAATTGGCGCCGCACGGCTCGTACGCTCGTGGAGGCCCTGCCCTACATCCTGCGCTACGATTCGAAGACCATCGTCGTGAAATACGGCGGCCATGCGATGGGCGAGGACGGCGTCTCGGAGCATTTCGCGCAGAGCCTCGTGCTGATGAAGCAGACCGGCATCGACCCCGTCGTCGTCCACGGCGGCGGACCGCAGATCGGCGCGATGCTGGACCGCCTCGCGATCAAGAGCGAGTTCATCGACGGGCTGCGCGTCACCGACCGCCATGCAATCGACGTGGTCGAGATGGTGCTGTCCGGTTCGATCAACAAGGCCCTCGTCTCGGCCATCAATTCCGCCGGCGGCCGTGCCGTCGGCCTTTCGGGCAAGGACGGCAATCTCATCGTCGCCAAGAAGCTCAATCGCGTGAAGCGCGATTCGAGCGGCAATGTCGAACGGTTGATCGATCTCGGCTTCGTCGGCGAACCCGATTCGATCAATCCCGAGGTCCTCGAGACCATCATGAACTCGGACCTGATCCCGGTGGTCGCGCCGATCGGCGTCGGCAAGAACGGCGAGACCTACAACATCAACGCCGACACCGTGGCAGGCGCGGTCGCCGGCGCGCTGAACGCCGATCGCCTGCTGTTCCTCACCGACGTGCCGGGCGTGATGGACAGAGAGGGGCGCGTCATCCCCTCGCTCACCATCTCCGAGGCACAGAGCCTCATCCGCGACGGCACGATCTCGGGCGGCATGATCCCCAAGGTGCAGACCTGCATCGACGCGCTCAAGGCCGGCGTGGAGGCCGTGGTCATCCTCGACGGGCGCATTCCCCATGTGCTGCTGATCGAGCTTTTCACCGAGCACGGTGCGGGTACGCTGCTGCGTCACGACGGCTCGTGACGACACGGGGAACGCGCCCGCGCGCTCTCCGCCGGCTTACGCCGCGGCCCACTCGGCGCGCACATCCGCGTCGGTCTCGTGCGGCAGCCACCTGCCGCGCAACCGCTCGACTTCGCCGTGGGGCATCAACCGGCGGCACGCCCACACCGCCATGGCCCGGACGCCCGGCGCTGCGTCATTCAGCAACGCCTCGGCCGAAGCCGCGAGTGCCGCGTCGCCACTGTTGCCGATCGCGATAAGCACGTTGCGGACGAAGCGGTCGCGGCCAATGCGCTTGATCGGCGAACCCGTGAAGCGGCTTCGGAACGCCGCGTCATCGAGTCGCGCCAGTTGGGCGAGGGCCGGCGCGCGAAGATCGTCGCGCGCCGCGAGCTTCGCCTCATGACCGGTCTGCGCGAATTTGTTCCACGGGCAGACCGCGAGGCAGTCATCGCAGCCATAGATCCTGTTGCCCATCAGCGGCCGCAGCGCCGCGTCGATCGGGCCGGCGTGCTCTATGGTCAGATACGAGATGCAGCGTCGCGCATCGATCTGATACGGCGCCGGGAACGCGGCCGTAGGGCACGCATCGAGACAGGCGCGGCACGAACCGCACGAATCGTCGGCCGGCTGGTCCGGCGCGAACTCGGCGGCCGTCAGGATCACGCCGAGGAAGAGCCATGAGCCGAAGTCGCGGCTGACGAGGTTGGTGTGCTTGCCCTGCCAGCCGAGGCCTGCGAGCCGGGCCAGCGGCTTTTCCATCAGCGGCGCGGTATCGACGAAGACCTTCACGTCGCCGCCGGTCAGCTTCGCGACCTGCGCCGCCAGTTCCTTCAGCCTACCCTTGATGATGTCGTGATAGTCGCGGTTGCGGGCGTAGACGCTGATCGTCGCCGCGTCGGGTCGGCCGAGCGTCACGAGCGGATCGCTGTCCGGGCCATAATTCATCGCGACGACGACGGCGCTCTTCGCCTCGGGCCACAGCGCTTTCGGACTCTCGCGCCGGTCCGCCGTCTCGGCGAGCCAGGCCATCGTGCCGTGCCGTTCCAGCGCGACGAAGCTGTGCAGGTTCCGTCCGGTCAGCCCCGGCGTCTCAGCCGCAGCGATTCCCAGCGCGTCGAAGCCCAGCGCCTTCGCCTTGGCGTCCAGCTTCGCCCGCAGCCGCGCCGTGTCAGAAGTCGAGATTGGCATAGTGCCGCGCCGGCGGCACACCCGGAACCGTCTCGGCCAGCAGCGGGCGGAAGGACGGGCGCGACTTGATGCGCATGTACCACGTCTTGGCCTGGTCGTTATGGCTCCAGGGCACGTCGCCGACATAGTCGAGACAGGAAAGCTGCGCCGCCGCGGCGAGGTCCGCATAGGACATCGTCTCACCGGCCAGCCAGCGCCGGCTGTCGGAGAGATGGCCGATGAGGTCGAGGTGTCGCCGGATCGCGTCCATACCGCCCCGAATGGCGTTGATGTCCGGCCCGCCCGGGCGCGGCGGCTGCGCGAAGCCGCAGAAGCGCGGGTTGACCTTCTGCATCAGCAGCGGCTCGGTCACTTCGGCCTGGAAGACGGTCAGGAACCAGTCGAGCAGGCGGCGGGCCTCCAGGCGCTCCTCTGGCGCAGCGGGCCACAGCGCCGGGTCGGGGTAGGTTTCCTCCAGATATTCCGGAATGTGATACGCGCCGGAAACGACCACCCGGTCGTCCACAAGGGTCGGAACCCGCGACGCCGGATTGAGGACGAGGAATTCCGGCCGACGCTCCCAAAAGCGTTCGATGGTGGCTGCCGCGTCCAGCTTCTTTTCCGCCAGGGCGAGGCGCGCAATGCGGCAGGCCGGCGACAAGCTTTGATGAAACAACTCGCGCATATGATGCGGGTGTTATTGTCCGGTCGCCCCGCGCGCAAGGGCGTTCAATGGGCCTCAGCCACCGGACCTGCGGCCGGCCGCGTCTTGCAGAACGGCACGAGGACCAGCGCGACGGCGCATAGTCCCGTCACAAGGGTAAACAGAGGCTGAAGACGCGGCGCGGCGCGTTTCAGACATGCGACGCCTTCGCCTTTCGCCAGCCCTGCTACGCTGCTTCCGCCGGCTGGCCCTGGTTGGCCCCTGCCCGGGCAATGACACGCGCGATCTCCGCATTCCGCGCATCGAAGTCGCGGGCGATCGTGTCGTCTTCGTCCTGAAGCTTCTGGGCGTCGACATTGGCGTAGCCCATGACGCCCATCTTCTCGTAGCCCTCGCGCACCTGCGGGCCCCACAGGCCGATATCCTTCACGATCGGCACGATGCGGCTGAAGAGCGAGTTGCGGAAACGCTCCATGAAGCCGGATGTGTACATCGCCTCGGCGCATTCCTGGATCGGCAGGCCGAGATTCTGCCAGAGTTCGATCGCATCGAAGCGGTCGCGCATCAGATAGGAGGCTTCGAGCAGGAATTCCTCGCGCTCGTCCCGCTCGGCCTGGGTGAGCTGCGGATAATAGTCGCGCAGCGCCAGCCGCCCGAAGGCGACGTGGCGCGACTCGTCCTGCATCACATAGGCGTTCACCTGCGCGCACAGGGCGTTCTTGGCGTGATCGCGGATCGTCCCGAACGAGGCGAGTGCGAGGCCTTCGATCACCACCTGCATGCCGAGATAGGTCATGTCCCAGCGGCTGTCCCGCAGCGTCTGGTCGATAAGCTCGGCGAGCGGCTTGGTAATGGGATAGACCGCGTCGAACTTGGTCAGCAGCTTCTTGTACGCCTCGACGTGGCGCGCCTCGTCGATCGTCTGCGTCGCCGCATAGAACTTGGAGTCGCAGTCGGGCACCTGGGTGACGATCTTCGCCGCGCAGATCAGCGCGCCCTGTTCGCCCTGCATGAACTGCGAGAGCTGCCAGGCCTGGAAGTGGCGACGTACCTCGCCCTTCTCGGTCTCGTTCATCTTCATGAAGCAGGGCGCCGCGTAGACGGGGAGCGACTCGTCCGGCATGCCCTGCGGATTCAGCGGATCGAGCTCCTGGGACCAGTCGATGCGCGTCTGCGCATTCCACTGCATCTCCTTGCCCTTCTCGTAGAGGCCCATCATCGCGGCGCGGCCGTCGTCGTAGGTCCAGTCGAAGCAAGCCTCGAAATCCTGGTCGATCGTCCACTTCGCCCCATCGGTGGCGAGAACGTAGAGATCCTTGAACTTCTGCTGCCTGGCTGCGCCGTCTGCCATGATCGCCCTCCCTGCTCGCACTCTCCTAGAATGCGTAGTTATACTCCGTACGATAGATGGGGCTTCCGCGGTGTCAAGCGGGGTTGAGGCGTCCCTCGCAGCCGCCTATGCATCCCGCTTTCCGCAACAGGCAGGATGACCATGGGCCTTCCGGGCTTTCGCGGCCTTGAGCATTTCAGCCCGACACGGATGTTCCTGGCTCCCGAGGCGCATCTGGCCCTGGTGCTCAACCCCAAGGTCGCGACGACATTCCTGCGCGACGCGCTGACCGAAGGGCTGGCATTGACGGGGCGCCGCGACCCCTCGGAAGGGCGCTACCGGCCGTTCGGCATGGCTCGCCGCTTTCCGATGGCGCGGCTGCGCGACTACTGGCTGGCGATTCGGCACCCCGAGCGCTTCGCCTTCCATGCCTTCGTGCGCAACCCCTATGCGCGGCTGCATTCGGCCTGGAAGGACAAGTTCTATAACGGCCACCATCGGGGCTATCCGAAGCGCTTTCTGGGGAGGCGCCTCAACACGATGCGGGCCTTTGCGCGCAGCGCTGGTCTCCCCGGCGGGGCCGACAACACCCTCATCCCGTTTGAAACCTTTCTCGCCAACGTCCTCGCCGGCAAGATCGGGCAGATGGACCATCACTGGGACGCGCAGCATTCGGTGCTGATGATGGATCGTTTCAGCTATGCGCGGCTCTACAGAATCGAGACCGAGCGCGACACCGGCATGGTCGAGGTGTTCTCGAAGCTCGGCATCCCGCCGGACTGGACGCTCGCCCGCGCCCGCCAGGCGAAGAACGAGTCCGGCCGCGAAAAGGCAGCGATCTATACGGCGGAGACGGCTGACGCGGTGTATGCGAAATTCCGGCGCGACTTCGAGGCCTTCGGCTACGACCGCGACTCCTGGCGCGGCGGCTGACCGGGCGAGCGTTTCGCGACTTCCTCCAGGATCGCCCGGATACGGAACAGGCCGATGAGAACGTTGATCGTCTCGATGGCGCCCTGCGCCATGTCGGCCGCTTCGCGCTCCCCGACGCGCCCGGCGAGACCCTCGTAGAAGCGCGCGACCTCGACCTCGGCAATGCCGGCGGCGGCATCGGCGTAGGTGCGGATGAAGTCCGGCGGGAACGCGTCCGGCCGATAGCCCTGGCGCCGCACGTTGCGCCACAGGGCAAGGATGTGGGCGTCGAGCCGTGAGAGCGACGACGCCGCGCCGTCGCGCTGGACGCGGATGATCCCCAGCGCCTCGAACGCCTCGGCATCGGCGGCGACCACGGGATCGTCGTTGATGAGCGATGCAAGCGGCACGTCGGGCTCCGACGGTGCGACGCCGAGCCGGGCCGCGATCAGCGCAGCGAGATCGGGGAAGGGGACGATCTCGGCCGGGACGGCATCGGGATCGCCGGCCAGCACGCGCCTGATGACGTCGAGCGGGAGGAAGCGCTCGTCCTGGAGCCGCTTAATCGTGCGCAGGCGCTCGACATGGGTCTCGCCGTAGCGCGCGACGTTGCGGGCAAGCCGATCCGGCTCGGGCAGCAGGCCTTCGCGGATGTAGAAGCGGATCGTTTCCCGGCCGACGCCGGACCGCAATTCGAGCTCGCGCATCTTCATGCGCGAGGCTCTAGCATCAAATCGTCACACCGGCATGCTGGCGGCGTGGAGGCGAAGGCCTACTCGGCCGCCATGGCCGGGGCCTTCTTGCGGCGCCAGGCAGGTGCGACGTCGCTTTCATCGAGGCCGCGGGTCCAGGCCGCGAACTCCAGGCAAACGCCGTCCGGGTCGAAGAAATAGACCGAGCGCACGAAGACGCCGTCGGTGACCGTCGGGCTGATCTGGGTGGGCGAATTGTCGTGGTTCATGACCATCGAGACCTTCACGCCCTTGGCCTTCAGCTTCTCGTAGTATTCGTCGAACTTGTCGGCATCGACGTTGATGGCGATGTGGTTCATCGAGCCGTTGGCGGTGACGAAGGACCCTTCGCCCGGGAGCGCGGCCGGCGACGATACGCCGGGCGCCGCCTCAGGCGCGTTCGGGAAATAGAAGAAGGCGATGCAGTCGCCGTTGCCGACGTCGAAGAAGAAGTGCTGGCCCATGCCGCCGGGGAGCTCGATCGTCTTGATGAGCGGCATGCCGAGCAGCCCCTCATAAAAATCCACGGTGGCCTTCATGTCCTTGCAGACGAGGGCCAGGTGGTTGATCCCCTTCATCTCGAATTCGCGGTTGACTGGCTTCGACATGGCTTCCTCCATACGGGTTCAGTCCCGCGTGATTTCCGTCAACTAATCTTACACAAATATGGCGCCGGAGCGCCAGAGGCTGCATCATGGGGCCGAAAATTAGGGGGAAGCGACATGGACGAGCATGATCTCTTGGGCGCGGTCGAGCGCCAATTTGTCGGGCTGACATCGGCGACTTCGATGCGCGCCGGGGCCGGCGGCCATCCCTGCCAAGGCCTCTACTGGACCCCCAAGGGGCAGCGGCCGAAGACGGCGGTGATTGCGACGCACTACAATGTCGACTTCGCCGAACACTATATCGCGCCGTATTTCGCGGCGCGGGGCTACGGCTTCCTCGGCTGGAACACGCGGTTCCGCGGCAACGAGGATCTCTTCCTCCTGGAGAGCGCGCTGATCGACATCGGGGCGGGCATGACGTGGCTGCGCAGCCAGGGCGTCGAGCGGATCGTTGTCCTCGGCAATTCGGGCGGCGGCTCGCTGATGGGCGCCTATCAGGCCGAGGCCATCGCGCCTACGCTGGCGGCCGACCAGAAGGGCGCGGCCCAGGACGCGCTGTCGGCGCTGCCGAAGGGCGACCTCTATATCTCGCTGAACGCCCACCAGGGCCGGCCGGAGGTGCTGACCGACTGGATGGACGCATCGGTCGTCGACGAGGGCGATCCGGTCGCCACGGACGAGTCGCTGAACCCGTTCAACCCCGACAACGGCCCGCCCTACAGCCAGGACTTCATCACGCGCTATCGCGCCGCGCAGCGGGCCCGCA
Source organism: Alphaproteobacteria bacterium (assembly GCA_020852655.1). Lineage (GTDB taxonomy): Bacteria > Pseudomonadota > Alphaproteobacteria > Micropepsales > Micropepsaceae > JADZAI01. Next base: position 14,684 of record JADZAI010000003.1, on the reverse strand, counting down.
ACCAGCGCATCACCGACTGGGCGAAAGCCGAACTGAAGCGCCTGAACGACGCCGGCACGCCGGACCGCATCTTCCCGATGTTCCGGGTCTGGGGCGACCTGCGCTGCATGGATCCCTCGATCGACCCGTCGGACCGGGTGACGCCGCTCTGCTATGCCGGCCACCCGGCGCGGGCGAACCGGACGCCGAGCATCGGCCGCAACAACATGCTGCGCACCTGGCTCTCGATGTGGAGCCTGGAGACCTCGAAGTGCCAGGGCGCGCCGCATCTGAAGAAGTTCGACCTGCCGGCGCTGGTGATCCAGAGCATGGCCGACACGGGCGTCTTCCCGAGCGATGCGCGGGCGATCCACGGCTTCATCGGCTCGAAGGACAAGACGCTCGAGTTCCTGCCCGGCGCCCATTATTTCGAGGATTCGCGCCAGCACCGCGACCGGGTCATGGACCTGATGGACGGCTGGATACGCGCGCGAAGCTGAGGGCTCCCGCGCCCTACCTCATACGAAGATGCGGTAGGGCGCGATGACGCCGTCGGGGGATTTGATCGCGAATTCGCGGCCCTGTTCGGCCTCGGCGACCATGGCTTCATAAAGCCGCAGCGCGTTGCGGATGACCTCGGCATAGGAGGCGGCTTCGGTGCGGTCCTTCAGGCGCTGGAGGCGCTCCATCGCCTGGGGCGGCATTTCGAGCTGGACGCGCGTGGTGGAGCGGCCCTCGTCGCCGTCGACGAAACTGCTGCGGCGGTGGCGGTGATGGGACATCACAGGCCCTCCGCGCGGCGGCGGCGACGCTCTTCGCGCCATTCGCGCCGCTCCCAGTGCGAACGCCAGAAAAGCCGCTGGATGACGCCGACGCCGAAGGTGATGCCGGCCGCGATGAGCAGGCCTTTCGGGCCGTAACCGTTCACGAGATGGAGCACGCCCCAGATCGCGAGCAGCACGAAGGTCGCCTCGAACAGCGGGGCCGAACGGTTCCAGCGATAATAATGGCGCCGGCGCTCGCGGGCGGCGCGGTCGTCGCCGGAGCGTGGGCCGCAGCCCCGTTCGGGCTCGGCCTCCGGCGGCTTCTCGGGCTGATCGACCGGACATGCGTCGCCGACCCCGACATTGTACTTGGCCACGGCAAACCTCCCTGAGTTGACCTGGCAGGAAGAATTTACTCATGGCATCATCAAAATTCAATCAATAACCCATGTGACGAGCGTCGCACGGGTATTCGAACGTCGATTTTCGCGACATTTTCCAGAGGCGTGCAGCGGGGTCCTATTCGTTTGTCGCTTTTTTGGAGGCGCTGACCGGGTTCGCTTGAGGATATTCGAACGTCGATTTTCGCGACATTTTGCGGAGGCGCGAGGCGGCGCGCTATTCGTTTGTCGTTTTTCGCCGACGCGGGTTGCCAGCTTCCAGGCCCAAGGCCCGGCGCTATGGACCACCGACGAAGGCGGCGGTCAGCGGACCGTTTCCTTCTCCTTGGGCGCCGAGACGCGGCGCGGCCTGGCCTCGGCCTTAGGCTTGGGCAGGAGGCGGAAGCGCGTCTGGCACCAGGCGAAGTCGACGTTGATGTCCAGCAACGCGTCGCCCCGTCCGCAGGGGCAGGAATATTCATACACGCCGAAAACCCGGTAGGTCTCTCCGGCCACCAGGGGCACGGGTTGTCCGGTGACGTGGTTCGGGGCCGCGTTGACGCACAGAACCAGATCGCCAGGGCCGACGGCGTCGCTCATGCCGCCATCCATAGACCCAAGGGAAGGCCCCGCCAAATATTCGTTTGTCGCTTTTTTACCCCTCCTCCATCCCCTCCAGCCGGCCACGCGGGCCCGCACCCAGCGGAGATGGGCAGCCTAGGACTTTTATCAAGGCGCCCTCGTAGTCCGGCTACCCGGCAGCGACCTTGCGCGGACGGCCGCCCTTGCGACCGTTCTCGCGCGATGCGGCGGTCTTGGCGCGGGACCGCACCTTGCCGCCGGCCGCGCCGAGTTGGGCCGCCATCCAGCGCTTGGAGCCGAGCACGCCCTGAAGCAAAGCGGGGACATAGACATCGGCGTCGAGCCTCGGCCAATGGAGCCCGAGGCCGGCCGGACCGATTTCGATATCAGCCAGATCGGCCGGGGACGCCCCGGCCAGACCCTCCACAAGATCCACGGGGACCGCGATCTGAACCCCCGTATTCATATCGATGACGATCCGCGCCGCCCGGCGGTCATAGCGCGCGGCAACGGCAAAGCCGTTCTCGCGCAGTTCGGCCATGCTCCGGTTGGCCCGCTCCACATCGCGTTCGGTAAGAGCCATGGATCGCCATAGTAACGAGAACCCAAACGCTTGGGAACCCGCTCAGATCGAGATCATCCCTTCACTCCGCGGCGAGGGCGGCGGAGGGTTCGAGCGGGTGCGCGAGGCGGGTGAGCATCTCCCGGGGGCAGATCTGCCAGAAGCGGGGCAGTTCGAGGTCCCAGTTGGCAAGCAGGGCGGCGGCATAAGTGGACGACGTTTCCGTCGCGTGTTCGGTGACGAGCGAGCGCAATATGTGCTCCCAATGCGGCGCGGTCACGCGGCGCCAGACGACGCTGTCGGGGTTCACGTGGCGCTCGAAGCGTTCATCGGCGTCGTAGACGAAGGCCATGCCGCCGGTCATGCCGGCGGCGAAATTGTCGCCGATGTGGCCGAGGATGACGGCGGTGCCGCCGGTCATGTACTCGCAGGCGTTGGAGCCCGAGCCTTCGATGACGGTGACGGCGCCGGAATTGCGCACGGCGAAGCGCTCGCCCGCCTGACCCGCGGCAAAGAGCCTGCCGCCGGTGGCGCCGTAGAGGCAGGTGTTGCCGATGATGGTGTTGTCCTGGCTCGGCAGGCGGAACGAGGCGGTGGGCCGCACTACGATGGTGGCGCCGGAGAGGCCCTTGCCGCAATAGTCGTTGGCGTCGCCGAAGAGTTCGATCTTCAGGCCCTGCACGCCGAAGGCGCCGAGCGACTGGCCGGCGGTGCCGCGCAGGCGCAGCGTGAGGTGGCCGGGCGCGAGGCCGGTCATGCCGTATTTCCGCACGATATGCGACGACACCCGCGTGCCGATGGCGCGGTAGGTGTTCCGGACGTTATAGGCGAGCTGCATCTTCTCGCCGTCCTCGAGCAGGCGCACGGCGTCCTTCACCACCTGCGCATCCAGCGTGTCGGGGACTTCGTTGCGGGTGACGCGGTCGGAGTAGCGCTTGTTCGGGCCGGGGTCGGCCTGAACCAGCAGCGGATTGAGGTCGAGGTCGTCGAGGTTTTCACCGCCGCGGCTGACCTGCATCAAGAGGTCCGTGCGGCCGATGATGTCGTTGAGCGAACGGAAGCCGAGGCCGGCCAGGATCTCGCGCACCTCTTCGGCGATGAAGCTGAAGAGGTTGACGACCTTTTCGGGCGTGCCGGTGAATTTCGCGCGCAGGCTTGCGTCCTGGGTGCAGACGCCGACCGGGCAGGTGTTCGAATGGCACTGGCGCACCATGATGCAGCCCATCGCGATGAGCGAGGCGGTGCCGATGCCGAACTCCTCGGCGCCCAGCATCGCCGCCATGACGATGTCCTTGCCGGTCCGAAGCCCGCCGTCGGTGCGCAAGGTCACGCGATGGCGAAGATTGTTGAGCGTGAGCACCTGATTCGCCTCGGTGAGGCCGAGTTCCCACGGCACACCGGCATATTTCACCGAGGTCTGGGGCGAGGCGCCCGTGCCGCCGACATGGCCGGCGATCAGGATCACGTCGGCCATCGCCTTGGCGACGCCGGCGGCGATCGTGCCGATGCCCGAGGACGCCACCAGCTTCACGCAGACGCGCGCCTTCGGGTTGATCTGCTTCAGGTCGTAGATGAGCTGGGCGAGATCCTCGATCGAATAGATGTCGTGATGCGGCGGCGGCGAGATGAGGGTGACACCCGGCGTCGCGTGGCGCAGCTTCGCGATCAGCTCCGTCACCTTGAAGCCGGGGAGCTGGCCGCCCTCGCCGGGCTTCGCACCCTGCGCGACCTTGATCTCGATCTCGCGGCACTGGTTCAGATATTCGGCGGTGACGCCGAAGCGGCCGGAGGCGATCTGCTTCACGGCGGAGTTCATGTTGTCGCCGTTCGGCATCGGCTTGAAGCGGGCCGGGTCCTCGCCGCCCTCGCCGGAAACCGATTTCGCGCCGATGCGGTTCATCGCGACGTTCAGCGCGCCATGCGCTTCCGGCGACAGCGCGCCGAGGCTCATGCCCGGGGTGATGAAGCGCTTGCGGATTTCGGTGATCGATTCGACCTCCTCCAGCGGCACAGGCGCGCGGCCGGGGCGGAAATCCATGAGGTGGCGCGGCGCGACAGGCTTCTCCCGCCAGACGAACGCCGAATATCTCTTGTAGAGCGCGTAGCTGTCGCGCCCCACCGCCTCCTGGAGCATGTGGATGGTCTCGGCCGAATGGGCGTGCGTCTCGCCGCCGCGGCGGAAGCGATAGAAGCCGCCGACCGGCAGCACCGCCGCATCCGTCGCGAAGGCGCGCGCGTGCTGGCGCACGATCTTCTCCTGGATGCCGGCGAGACCGAGGCCGGAGATGCGGCTCGGCATGCCGGGGAAGAATTCGGCGACCAGCGCACGGCTGAGGCCGATCGCCTCGAAATTGCAGCCGCCGCGATAGGACGAGATCACCGAGATGCCCATCTTGGAGATGATCTTGAGCAGCCCGGCATGGATCGCGTCGATGAAGGATTTGACGCACGGCCCGAGGCCGCGCTCGCCGAAGAGGCCGCGCTCGTGCCGGTCGGCGATCGATTCCTGCGCCAGATAGGCATTCACCACCGTCGCGCCGACGCCGACGAGGCAGGCGAAGTAATGCGTATCCAGACACTCCGACGAGCGGACGATGAGCGAGGTGAAGGTGCGAAGCCCCTTCGAGACGAGATGCGCGTGCACGCCGCCCGCCGCGAGGATCATCGGCACGGCGGCGAAGCTGCGCCCGATGCGCTCGTCGGTGAGGATGAGGTGGCTGTAGCCCTGGCGCACCGCGTCTTCGGCTTCGCTGCGGATGCGGTCGAGCGCGAGCTTCAGCGCCCCGGGTTTCGCCGCGCCGTCGCCGGCGACTTCGAAGACGCAGTCGATCTCGTAGAAGCGGCCTTCGAGGTGGTCCTTCATGCGCTGATACATGCCGGTGGAGATCGCCGGGCCTTCCAGCACAAAGACATCGGTCTGGCTCTCGTCGGTCACGAGGACGTTGCCGAGATTGCGGAAGCGCGTCTTCAGGCTCATCACGCGCTCCTCGCGGAGCGAGTCGATCGGCGGGTTGGTGACCTGGCTGAAATTCTGGCGCAGGAAATGCGAGAGCGGCCGGTACTGGTCGGAGAGGACGGCGAGCGGCGTGTCGTCGCCCATCGAGCCGACGGCCTCCTTCGCATCCTCCACCATCGGGGCGAGGATCAGTTCCAGATCCTCCAGCGTCGTGCCGGCCGCGACCTGGCGGCGGCGAAGGTCGTCGCGTTCGAAGAGGCGCGGCTCAGGCCCTGGCGCGATGATCGGGTCGAGATCGACGATGTTCTGCACCCATTTCTCGTAAGGGTGCTCGGCGGCGAGGCGGTCCTTGATCGCGCGGTCGTCGTAGAAGCGGCCCTCCTTGAGGTCGACGGCGATGAGCTGCCCCGGGCCGACGCGGCCGCGCCGCGTCATCCTGGCGTCGTCCACCACCACCATGCCGGATTCCGAGCCGACATAGAGGAGGCCGTCTTCGCCGATCGTGTAGCGCAGCGGGCGGAGGCCGTTGCGGTCGAGGCCGGCGATGACCCAGCGGCCGTCGGTTGCGCAGAGCGCCGCCGGGCCGTCCCACGGCTCCATCACCGCGTTGGCATAGCTGTACATGGCGCGGTGGGCGTCGGGGATCGACGAGCCCTTCTTGGCCCAGGCTTCGGGCACCAGCATGATCTTGGCGAGCGGCGCGCTGCGGCCGGCCCGCACCAGCGTCTCGAACACCGCGTCGAGCGCCGCCGAATCGGACGAGCCCGGCTGGATGATCGGCTTGATGTCGCTCTCGTGACCGGCGAAGGCCTCCGAGGCCATCTTGATCTCGTGCGAGCGCATCCAGTTGGTGTTGCCCTTCACCGTGTTGATCTCGCCGTTGTGGGCGAGCATGCGGAACGGGTGGGCGAGGCGCCAGGTCGGGAAGGTGTTGGTCGAATAGCGCTGATGGAAGATCGCCATCGGGCTGACGAAGCGCGCGTCCTGAAGGTCCGGATAGAAGACCGGCAGGGAGGCGGCGAGGAACATGCCCTTGTAGATGAGCGAGCGCGTGGAGAAGGAGCAGATGTAGAAATCGAGGATCGAGGCCTCGCGGACGCGCTTCTCGATGCGGCGGCGGACGATGAAAAGCTCGCGCTCGACCTGTTCGATATCCTCGTGGCCGGGATAGTCGAACATGATCTGCTCGATCTCGGGCCGCGTGGCGTTCGCCTTTTCGCCGATGACCGAGATGTCGACCGGCACCTGGCGCCAGCCATAGATATAGTAGCCGAAGTTCAGCAGCTCGGATTCGACGATGGTGCGGCAGGCTTCCTGCGCGCCGTAATCCGTACGCGGAAGGAAGATCATGCCGATGCCGAGATGGCCGTCGCGCAGGCGATGGCCGGCGCGCTGAACCTGCTCCTCGAAGAAGGCGCGCGGCACCTGGACATGAATGCCCGCCCCGTCGCCGGTCTTGCCGTCGGCATCGACGGCGCCGCGGTGCCACACGGCCTTCAGCGCCTGGATCGCGCCCTCGACGACCTCACGGCGCGGCGTGCCGTCGATCGCCGCGACCATGCCGACGCCGCAGGCATCGTGCTCGTCTTCGGGATTGTAGAGATGGCCGTCGGTGAGGCGCTGCCGGTTCTCCAGATAGCGCGCGATCTCGGCTTCGGCGGCGTTCATGCGGTCGGTCATGCGGGCGACCCCTGAATGTCCAAAGCGCGTTCGGTGCGCTGGATCCACTGGGTGAGGTTCGGGCGGGCGGAAAGCTCGAAGCCGCCTTCGTGTGCGAGGCGCGTGTAGGCGATCAGCGCGACGTCGGCGATGGTCGGGCCGGCGCCGGCGCCGGCGAGCCAGTCGGCACGCGACAGCGCGGCTTCCATGACGCCCAGCGCCGAATTGCCGCGTTCGATCAGTTTCGGCTCGACCTCGGCGAGCGGCCTGCCGAGATAGGCGAGCTGGAAGCGGACGACGGCCACGTAAGGCTCGTGGCTGTATTGTTCCCAGAACAGCCATGAGTCGATTTGGGCCTGCGTGAAGGGATCGTCGGGGAGCAGCGCCGAGCCGCGCGCGAGATAGCGGATGATGGCGTTGGATTGCGCCAGCGTGCGGCCGTCCGGCCAGGTCACCACCGGGACCTGCCCGAACGGATTCATCGTCAGGAAGGACGGCGCGCGCGTTTCGCCGCTGAGCACGTCGACATCGCGCCATGCGTAGGGCAGGCCGAGATGGTCGGCGACGAACTTGATCTTCAGGCAATTGCCGGAGCGCCTGTCGCCGTGGAGGGTGAAGGGGGTAGTCATGCGCGCCTCCCGGTTCGGATGCTGGCGCTCGAAAGGTTCCGGCGCCGACGCTCTACGTCACGCCCCCTCCACCGCTTCGCGGTCCCCCTCCCCCGCTGCGCTGCGCTCCGCAGGGGAGGATCGGTCGGTGCGATCCGTTGACAAGCCTGGCGCGATTGATCCTCTCCTGTGACGCGAAGCGGCACGGGGGAGGGGGACCGCGAAGCGGTGGAGGGGGCGTGGCTCGCACCAACTGCCGACAGGAAGCCGCAGGACGCGCCGGGCGCGGTGTCTTCGGTCGTATGGCGATACGGCATCAGGGTTCACTCCGCCGCGAGCTTCAGCGCCGCCTTGGCGTCGAGGTAGGTCGCGATTCCGGCGGCGGCGTCGCGGCCGTCGCGGATGGCCCAGACGACGAGCGAGGCGCCGCGCACGATGTCGCCGGCGGCGAAGACGCCGTCGATACGGGTCATCAGCGTGCGCTGATCGATAGCGATCGTGCCCCAGCGCGAGACGGCGAGGTCCGGCGCGCCGAAGAGCGCCGGCACGTCGTCGGGGTCGAAGCCGAGGGCTTCGATCACGAGGTCGGCGGGGATGTCGAAATCGGCGTCGGGGACAGGCTCGGGGGCGCGGCGGCCGGAGGAGTCCGGCAGGCCGAGGCGCATGCGGGCGGCGCGCACGCCGGCCGCCTTTTCGGTGCCGAGCACGGCGCGGGGCGCGGCGAGCCACTCGAACCGGACGCCTTCCTCTTCGGCGTTCGCGACCTCGCGCATCGAGCCCGGCATGTTCTCGCGGTCGCGGCGGTAGAGGCAGGTGACGCTGAGCGCACCCTGGCGGATCGCGGTGCGGACGCAGTCCATCGCCGTGTCGCCGCCGCCGATGACGACGACATTCCTGCCGTTCGCGTCGAGCGTGCCGTCGTCGAAGTCCGGCACTGTATCACCGAGGCCCTTGCGGTTGGAGGCGGTGAGGTAGCGCATCGCCGGGAAGACGCCGGGGAGGCCGACGCCCGGCACCTCCAGCGCGCGGGCCTTGTAAACGCCGGTCGCGATGAGCACCGCGTCGTGTTTCGCCTTGAGGTCGGCGAGGCCGGCGGCGCGCCCGACCTCGAAATTCTGCGTCAGGACGATCCTGGAGTCGGCGAGGCGCTGGGTGCGGCGGTCGACGATCTCCTTCTCCAGCTTGAAGTTCGGGATGCCGTAGATCAGCAATCCGCCGGCCCGGTCGTAGCGGTCGTAGATCTCGACCTGGAAGCCGAGCTTGCGGAGTTCCTCGGCGGCGGCGAGGCAGGCCGGGCCGGCGCCGACGATACCGACACTTTCCCGGCGCTCGCGCACCGGGACGATCGGCTTCACCCAGCCCTCGGCCCAGGCGGTGTCGGTGATGTATTTCTCGACCGCGCCGATGGTCACGGCGCCGTGGCCGGACTGCTCGATGACGCAGTTGCCCTCGCACAGGCGGTCCTGCGGGCAGATGCGGCCGCAGACTTCGGGCATGTTGTTGGTGGCGGACGCGAGTTCGTAGGCTTCCTCCAGCCGCCCCTCGGCGGTCAGCTTCAGCCAGTCGGGGATGTTGTTGCCCAGCGGACAGTGCACCTGACAGAAGGGCACGCCGCACTGGCTGCACCGGCTCGCCTGCTCCTCGGCCTTGGCGGCGATAAAGCCCGCATAGATCTCATGGAAATCCGCGCGCCGCTCGGGCGCGTCACGCTTCTCGGGGCCGTCATGGCCGACCGAGACGAAACGCAGCATTCGGGATGTCGCCATGTTGCCCTGCACCATTCGCGGTGAGGTGGCATCATAACGCACGAAATGCCGAGGGAAAGAGGGGATCGGCCCATTTAAGACAATTATTATGACCTAATATCCGGAAAGCAGGGCACGGGCGTCGACATTCCAGCCGTTATCTCTCCATAATGAGTCCGTTTCGGACTTATATACGTTCAGCGTATTGATCTGAAACGCAAACCGCAGGGCCTTGGCGCGTTGTCCGGTCTGTGGTCATGTGCGAATCGCCCTCGCCCCATAGGCTCCATGTCGCCCCTGCTTCTCGCCGTCCTGCTCGGCATCGTCGAAGGCCTGACCGAGTTTCTGCCGGTTTCCTCGACCGCCCATTTGCTGCTGTTCGAGGACATGCTGGGCTTCCGGCCCAAGGGCGACGTGTTCCCGATCGTCATCCAGTTCGGAGCGATACTTTCGGTCGTAGTGATCTATTGGCGCACCTTCTGGGACGCTCTGGTCGGGCTGCCGCGCTATCCCAACGCGCGGCATTTCGCGCTTTCGGTCATCGTCGCCTTCCTGCCGGCGGCCGTGGCAGGCGCGCTGCTGCACGGCTTCATCAAGCGGGTGCTGTTTTCGCCCGAGATCGCGCCGACCGTCATCGCCGTGACCCTGATCCTCGGCGGCATCGTGATCCTGGTGTGCGAGCGGATTGCGCCCAAGCCGCGCCATTTCGACAGCGATGCGCTGCCGCTGTGGAAAGCCTTCCAGATCGGGCTCTGCCAGGTTCTCGCCATCATTCCGGGCGTATCGCGCTCCGGCGCGACGATCCTGGGCGGGGAACTTCTGGGGGTCGACCGCAAGGCGGCGGCGGCCTTTACGTTCTACCTGGCGGTTCCCACCATGCTGGGCGCCACCGTGCTCGACGTCTACAAGAACCGCGACGTGCTGACCGCCGATGCCGGCATGGAGATCGCCGTCGGCTTCGTCGTCTCGTTCCTTGTCGCCTATGTCGTCGTGAAGAGCTTCATCGGCTTCGTCGGCCGCTATGGACTGAAACCGTTTGGCTGGTATCGGATCGGCCTCGGTGCGCTTATTCTCGCCGTGCTGGCGATGGGCTAATCTCGCCCGACAATCCTGAGGGGAAACAATCATGCGTATTGCGTTCGCCGCCGCTGCCATCCTCCTTGCCGCAACGGCGGGCGCCGAGGACCGGGCCCAGTTGCTGCCCAGCACGATGAAGGGCAGCTGGTTCGCCAGCCCGTCGACCCGCCCCGACAGTTGCAACGGCGACGGCTGGTTCCTGGCTTTCTCGGACGGCTCCAAAAAAGTCTCCGTCAGCGTCACCCAGCGCACCGGCGCGACCTACACCACGCCGGTCGTCACCATCTACGACATCGTGAAGGCGCCCGACGCCGCACCGATGAAGATCGGCCTTTTCCTGAAGAGCGCGCAGGGCGGCGTCGGCGTCGCGCTCATCAACAACATGCAGGCCGAATGGATTCCGGCGGGTGCGGACAAGTCCTACGCCGCGCCGTCGATGTATCTGCGCCGGTGCTGACCGTGCCGCGCCTCGGCGCCCTCGCGCTCGGCATCGCACTCGCGATGCCGGCGGCGGCCGGCGACATACCCGGGGCCGCCACCGCGCAGCGGCGCACGATTTCGCCGATCGCGCTCCAGGGCAACTGGCTGGGCACGCCGGGCCGGATGCCGACCGACTGCGCCGCCGACGGCTTCTACATCGGCTTCGGCACCAATGACGGCAAGACGTTCAACATGAGCGTGCGCCAGCGCACCGGCGGGGTCATGCCGCTGAATTCGAAAGACACGCTCATGAACGTCGTGCCGCCGCCGCCGAATACGCCGATCCGGATCGACGTCTTCCTGGCGGGCCAGGGCAGCGAGATCGGTGTCGCGATCCGGACTGGATCGGCGATGGAGCTGATCCCCGCCGGTGCCGACAAGAGCTACGCGGCGACGTCGCTCTACCTCATGCGCTGCGCATGAGCTGACCCCATGCGGACGGCGCCGACTCTGGCTGCGACGGCGGTGTCGCCATGAAGAAGGCGGGCGCCTGGCCGGCCGCCCTCGCCGCCCTGCTGGTCGCGCTCGCCGCCTGGTTCGGCTTCGACCTGGAGGCGCTGCTCGGCCCGCAGAGCGCGCCAGCGCCGCAGGCCGAAGCCCCTGCCCCGCCCGCGCCGGCGCCCGGCGCACCGGCCGGGCCGGCCGCCGGGACGCCCGCGGCGCGTCCCGTTCCCGCGGGCGATTTCGATTACTACGTGCTCGCGCTCTCGTGGTCGCCATCCTATTGCGAGGCCGAAGCGACAGAGCGCGACAAGCTGCAATGCGGCGGGCGGCCGTTCCATTTCATCGTGCATGGCCTGTGGCCGCAGAACGAGCGCGGCTATCCCGAGGACTGCCCGACCGACGCGCCCCGGGTGGGCGATGCGCTGGTCGACGACCTGCTCGACATCATGCCGTCGCGCGGGCTGATCGGGCATGAATGGCGCAGCCACGGCGCCTGCACCGGCATGAGCCAGGAAGATTATTTCGCTGAAGTGCGCGCCGCCTTCGAGACTGTCGATATTCCCGACCGCTTCGAGGTGCTGGAGCAGGCGGTGACGATCGCGCCGTCGGAGATCGCCCGCGAATTCCTGGGCGCCAACAGCGGCAAGCTGACGGCGGATGCCATCGTCGTCACCTGCGGCGGCGGCTCGCGACTCGATGAGGTGCGCCTCTGCATGGACAAGCAGTTGCGCTTCCGCGCCTGCGGCCAGCAGACCCAGCGCTCGGCCTGCCGCCGCCAGCAGGTGCGGATGCCGCCGGTACGGGGAGCGATGCCGCCGTGAGCGAGATCAAGCCGTGGCGCGTGCTCTCCTCGCGCACGCTCTACGAGGATCCGTGGGTGCGCCTGCGCGGCGATGCCTGCGAGACCGCCGGCGGCAAGGTGCTGGGCAATTATCACGTGCTGGAATATCGCGACTGGAGTCATGTCGTCGCGATCGATGCGGACGACCGCGTCATCCTGGTGAAGCAGTATCGCCACGGCGCGGGCATCATCTCGCTGGAGCTGCCGGGCGGCATGGTCGACGACGGCGATCCCGACCCGGCCGCAGCCGCCGCGCGCGAGCTGATGGAGGAGACGGGCTATCGCGCGCCGTCGATCCGCCATGTGCTGACGCTCTCACCCAACACGGCAACGCATGCCAACCGCATGCATGTCTCGCTGGCCGAAGGCGTGACGCCGGCCGGCACGCAGCAGCTCGACGGCTCCGAGGCGATCGAAATCCTGCGCGTCCCGGTGGCCGAAGCGGTGCGGCTCGCCATGACCGGCGGCATCCAGCAGGCGATGCATGTTGCGGCGCTTCTCGCGGGCTTGAACGCGGCGGGGCGGTTGAAGGCGGTGCTACGCTGAGTTCAGCAGCAGCGCGATGCCGGCGAGGAGCAGGACGATGCCGAGCACCTCGCGCAGCACGGTCTTCTCCTTGAACAGCACGCGCGAGATCACGATCGTCGCGACGATCTCGACGAGGCCGAGCGTGCGGACATAGGCGACCTCCTGCACGCTCATCGCGAGGAACCAGCAGATCGAGCCGAGCGCCCCCATCAGTCCGACGAAGACCGGCACGCGCCAGTGCCGCGCCATCACCGCGAAGGCACCGGGCTCGCGCCACAGCAGGAAGAGCCCCATGCCGACGACCTGCATCGCCAGCGTCGAGAGCAGCGCGACGATCGAGGCGGCGAACGGCCCCGACCCGGCCAGCGCCAGCACCGCACTGCGCACCGAAACGATGGCGATCGCGAAGCCGGCGCCCGAGAGCAGGCCATAGACGGCCGAGATATGGGCAAGGCCACCGACGAGGCCGCGCACACCGGCCTGCGTCGCCTTCAGCGAGATGAGCATGACGCCGGCGGTCGCGACCAGCATCGCGATGCCCGCACCCAAGGTGACGGCGCTGCCCAGCACCAGCGCCTCGAACAGCGCGGCCTGGAGCACATCGGTCTTCGAATAGGCGACGCCGACCGCGAAGTTACGGCTTTGCAGCGCCTGGAGCAGGAAGAAGGTGCCGACGATCTGTCCGCCCGCGACGCCCGCCGAGCCGAGCAGCGAACCGGGACTGGGCAGCGGCAGCGTCACCCCGAAGGCGAGCACCAGCAGCGCCGCCCACGCCGCCGCGAACGGCAGCGTGAAGAGGTAGCGGACATAGGTGGCGGCGCCGGTGCTGAGCGTGCCGGTCAGCCATTTCTGCGCCGCCGTGCGCAGCGCGAGCGAAATCGCCGCCGCGATGGTGAGCGGAATCCAGGACCAGGCGCGCAGCGCGATCAGGTGTGGGCCGCGGTTTCGAACTGCCCGGTGCGGCGGAAGCGCCAGAGATAGGTCGGCAGGATCGCCTCGACCGATTCGGGGTGGATGCCGAGCGCGCCGAAGCCGTCGGTTCCCGGCGTCACCACATTGTCCTCGCCGAGCAGCGTGACCTGGTCGGGCGTGATCGGCGCGCCGGGGACGAGCAGCATCGGATAGGCCGCAAGGCGCGCCGCGAAGGACGGCACGGGCAGCAGGAGGCGGCGGCGCATCACGGTCGCGATCACCAGCTCCATGAGCTGGCGCATGGTGTAGACGCCGGGGCCGCCGAGCTCGAACGCCGCCCCGTCATCGTCGCGCCGTTCGAGGCAGGCGAGGATCGCGGCGGCGACGTCGCCCACGAAGGCGGGCTGGAATCTGCTGTCGGCGCCGATCATCGGCACGACCGGCACGTAGCGCACCAGATTGGCGAGGCGGTTGAAGAAGGCGTCCTCCGGACCGAACAGGATGGAGGGGCGGATCACCGTCGCGCCGGGGAAAGCGTCGCGCACGGCCTGCTCGCCGGCCGCCTTCGAGCGCGCATAGTGCGAGGCCGATTCGGCCCGCGCGCCGAGCGCGCCGACATGGACGAGCTGGCCGACCCCGGCCTCCGCGGCCGCGCGGGCGACGATCCCGGCGCCGCCGGCGTTGATCGCGTCGAAGCGCTTGCCGGTGAGGCCGCCCTGCATCGTGCCGACGAGATTGACCACCGCATCGGCGCCGCGCAAAGCGGTGCGGACTTCGGCCGCGTTCGTCACATCGGCGTGGAAAGGCTGGACCTGGCCCACCATGCCGGCGGTGCGCAGGAATTCGGCGAGCTGGGGATAGCGGCATGCGGCCCGGATGCGCCATCCGGCCTTGGCGAGGGCCCGCACGGTGTGCCGGCCCAGGAAGCCCGATGCCCCGAAAACTGTGACGATGCGTCCGCTCATATCCGCCCCTTCGCTGCGCCGCGGTTTAGCGGATCATGCGCCCCGCGTTAAGGGCGCGAAGCAGCAATTGACATCATGCCCGCCGGGCCTTAGTCACCCGCGCTCATTTCCGTGCCCAGATGGCGGAATTGGTAGACGCACTAGTTTCAGGTACTAGCGCCGCGAGGCGTGGAGGTTCGAGTCCTCTTCTGGGCACCAAGTT
>JADZAI010000002.1 GCA_020852655.1 Alphaproteobacteria bacterium | reverse complement strand
TTGACACGGATCTGACGCGGGGGCGCATATGAAACGACACATTGTGAGGCGGACGGCATTGGCCGGAGCCGCACTGGCGGGACTGCTGACCGGGATGGCCGCAGCCCAGGACGCCGCGCCTGCGACGCCCGCGGCCGATTCGGACGAAGAGGTGCTGGTCACCGGCACCCGGGCGCGGGGCCGCACCGCCGTCACCACGCCCGTCCCCGTCGATGTTGTGTCCAAGGCCGAACTGGACCAGGCCGGCGCGATCGGCGGCGATTTCGGCCAGGCGCTCCAGAACATCGTGCCGTCGTTCAACATGCAGCGCCAGTCGAACTCCGGCACCGCCGACATCATCCGCCCGGCCCAGTTGCGCGGCATGAGCCCCGACCAGGTGCTGGTGCTGGTGAACGGCAAGCGGCGGCACACGACCTCGGTCACGACGACCGAGGCCAAGACGGGCCGCGGCACGGCGCCGGTCGATTTCAACTCGATCCCGTCGAACGCCATCAAGCGCATCGAAGTGCTGCGCGACGGCGCAGGTGCGCAATACGGCTCGGACGCCATCGCGGGCGTGGTGAACGTCATCCTCGACGACGCGCCGGAGGGCATCGAGATCGACGCCTCCTACGGCTTCCACGACACCAGCTTCGCGCCGACGCAGCAGGACATCACCGACGGCGAGACCTGGATCATCCAGGGCAGCGCGGGCATCCCGCTGGGCGTCGAGGGCGCGTTCCTGCGGGCCGGCTTCGAATACAAGGACCGCAACCAGACCAACCGCGCCGGCTTCGACCAGGTGCCGTTCTTCGAAGACCCGGCGAATATCCCGCTGGTCGGCGGCAAGCGCAATTTCCGTCCCGGTGACGGCGCGACGGAGAACCTGAATGTCTGGTTCAACGGTGCGATCCCCGTGGACGAGGCGATGGAGTTCTACGCCTTCGGCACCTACAACGACCGCAACGCCGAGGGCACGGGCTTCTTCCGCTATCCGGTGGGCTTCCAGAACATCCCGAGCGTCTATCCGAACGGCTATCGCCCGATCACGACCGGCGACAACCGCGACATCGCCCTGACGGCGGGCCTGCGCTCCGATGCGGGCGCCTGGGACTGGGACGTCAGCGCGAATTACGGCCGCAACGATTTCGACGGCGGCGTGAAGCACACGATCAACCCCTCGCTCGGCCCGACGAGCCCGACGGAGTTCTTCACCGGCTCGTTCCAGAACGAGCTGTTCACGCTGAATGCCGACGCGAGCCGCGAGTTCGACATCGGCCTCGCCACCCCGGCGACGCTGGCCTTCGGCGCCGAGTATCGCCGCGAGGCGTTCCAGAGCCATGCCGGCGACCCGCTGTCCTACGCAGCCGGTCCGTTCGCCGACTCGCTGGCGATCGGCGCCCAGGCCGGCAGCGGCCTGCGTCCGGAGGAAGAACGCGACCTCAACCGCGACGTCGTGAGCGTCTACGCCGAGTTCTCGGCTGACCTCGCCGAGAACCTGTTCCTCGATGTCGCCGGCCGCTACGAGAATTCGAGCGACTATGACGACACGCTTGCCGGCAAGGCGGCCCTGCGCTGGGAATTCCTGCCGAACCTCGCGCTGCGTGCCTCGGTCTCGAACTCCTTTCGCGCGCCGTCGCTGGTGCAGGTCGGCTTCGCAACCTCGTCCACCAGCTTCGGGGCCGGCGGTCAGTTGACCAGCGTCGGCACGCTGTCGGTCGACGATCCGCTGGCCCGCGCACTGGGGGCGCAGGACCTCGACGCCGAGAAGGCGCTCGCCTACAGCGCCGGCTTCACCGCGACGCTGCCCGGCTCGTTCACCTTCTCCGTCGATGCCTACCAGATCGATGTCGACGACCGCATCACGCTGTCGGAGCGCATCGATGCGAGCTCGGCGCCGCTCAGCGTCCAGCCGATCTTCGCGGCGCGCAACATCTCGGCTGCGAACTTCTTCACCAACGCCATCGATACCCAGACCCAGGGCATCGATGTCGTGATCACGCACGCCTTCGACGAAGTGCTGGGCGGGCAGCTCAATCTCTCCGCCGCCTTCTCCTACGCCGATACCGATATCACCGGTGTGCGCAATATCGGGCCGGTGGTGGTGATCGGCGTCGAGGAGAGCAACACGATCGAAGGCGCGGCGCCGAAGGAGCGCTTTATCCTGACCGCGGACTGGACCGACGACGTGCTCTCCGGCCTGGTGCGCCTGACCTATCAGGGCGAGGCGACCCGCATCTTCAACTTCGGCGGCGGCTTCGAGCCGGAGCAGACCTATGGCGGCGAGTGGCAGGTCGACGTCGAAGGGAGCTGGCAGGTGACCGAGAACATCAACGTCTATGCCGGCGCGTCGAACCTGTTCGATCAGTACCCGGACCTTTCGAGCGCCGACATCAACTATTTCGGCAACCTGCCCTATGACGTGCTGTCGCCGATCGGCATGAACGGCCGGTATCTCTACATGGGCGTCCGGACGCATTTCTGATGCGGGCCGGCGCTGCCTTCCTGCTGCTCGGTCTCGGGCTTACCGCCTGCGCATCACCGCAGGCGGCCGGGCCGGTGGACGCGACGCCCGCCATCTGCGCGGCCGGCGGGACGGAGATGGCACGGGTGGAGCTGATCTTCGGACTCGGGATCGGCGACGGCAATTCGGGCGTCAGCGAGAAGGCGTGGCGCGGCTTCCTGGAGAAGGAGGTCACGCCCCGCTTCCCGGACGGGCTGACGGCCTATGACGTCTACGGCCAGTGGCAACATCCCGAGCGCGGCGTGGTGCGCCTGCGCTCGAAGGTGCTTCAGATCTGGTACGCGCCCACGCCCGAGGCGGAGGCCAAGATCCAGGCGATCCGCGAGGCGTTCAAGACGCAGTTCCGGCAGCTCTCTGTCATGCGCGTCGACGGCAGGGACTGCGTGTCGTTCTAGGCGACCAGGCGCGCCGGGACCTTGATCTTCTTGTCGAGGAGCTGCTGGGCCTTGCCCTTGGCCAGCATGTCGACGCGCATGGTCGCCGCGCCGCCGCCGCCAAGCGCCGCATGGGCGAGGAAATTCATGCCGTGGATGCCCGGAAGGTCGAAACGCTCGACCTTCGGCGCCTTCCCCTTTTCGAACTCGTGCCCGAACGCCTCGGCGACAAATTCCGGCGTCAGCGCGGCGCGCAGGTAAGGCGCGAGCTCGGGCTTGCGCGGGAAGATGCCGACGTTGAACGCGTCGCCCTTGTCGCCGGAGCGCGCCCAGGCGACGCGGATGAGCGGCACCTCGACGAGATCGTCATTGGCCGCCGGAGCATCCGGACCGCCGGGGCGCTTCACCTCGGCGGGATCGAACACCGCCGGCTGCGCCGCGACATGCTCGGTGCGCTCGCCGCCGATGTCGATGATCGCCGGCACTTCTGCCTTCGGCACCAGGAACGAGAACAGGCGGACGATCGGCAGGACCGAGGCGTTCAGCCCATGCCATGAGGTCGTGCCGACCGACATCGAGGTGATCGGCGACATCCATTCGCGCTGGAAGATTTTCATCGCCGACTCGTCGTCATGCTCGACCGAGAGCTTCACGATGACCTCGCGCGAACTGCTCGTGTTCGGGTCCACACCATAGGTCGCGCCGGAGCCGATCACGTCCACCCGCGAGGCGCGCCACGGGGCCATGTTCCGGTCGCGGAGCATCTCCGAGGTGCGCGTCAGCACGGCGTCGGCCTGGCGCTGCGCCTTGGCGGGCGCGTCGATGCCGAGGATCGGCGTCAGCGATGTGGCACGCCAGCCGTCGGCATAGGTGCCGCAGACCTTGTAGGTGGCGGTGGGCGCATAGCCCTTCACGCCGGCGACCTCGACGCGGTCCTCGCCCGCCTGGCGGAAGGTCGCGCCGGCGAAGTCGCACACGACGTCGGGCACGATATAGGCCTGCGGGTCGCCGATCTCGTAAAGCATCTGCTCGGCGACCGTCGCCGGCGTGACGAGGCCGCCGCTGCCTTTGGGCTTCGTGACGACGAAGGTGCCGTCGGCCCGGCATTCGGCGATCGGATAGCCGATATGCGCCCAGTCCTTCACGTCGCGCCAGTCGGTGTGAAGGCCGCCCGTCGCCTGTGCACCGCATTCCAGGATGTGGCCGATGAGCGTGCCCGAGGCGAGCTTGTCGTAATCGGCCGGCGTCCAGCCGAACTCGTGGATCAGCGGCGCGAGGCCAAGCGCGGAATCGACCACGCGGCCGGTGATGACGTGGTCGGCGCCTTTGGCGAAGGCCTCGGCGATCGCGAAGCCGCCGAGATAGGCGTTGATGCCGGCGATCTTCTCGGCCGGCGGGAAGCCGGCGCCGGAGAACATCTCCTTGACGCCGCCCTTGGCGAACTCGGCGGCCCGGGCGGCGATGTCGTCGCCCTCGATGATGGCGATCTTGACCGAAACGCCCTGCTCTCTCGCGATCTGCTCCATGCGGGCGCGGCAGGCATGCGGGTTGGTGCCGCCGGCGTTGGTGACGACCTTCACGCCCTTGCGGACGATCTCCTTCAGATTGTCCTTCCAGATCCAGTCGGTGAAGTCGCGGGCATAGCCGCCGTCGGGCGAGGCTTTCTTGGCCATGGCGAGGTAGGACATCGTCACCTCGGCCAGGTAGTCGAGCATCAAATAGTCGATACCTGCGGCGATGAGCTGCGGCGCGGCGGTCGAGCTGTCGCCCAGGAAGCCGCAGGCGCCGCCGATGCGGATGGTCTTGGTCATGGCCGTTCCTTCGATATGCTTGGACGGGACATGAGTAACGCCCCCGGCGCGGCAGCGCGAGGGGGCGTTACGAAGGCTTGGCCTATCGGTCTCAGTAGATCGAGAACGAGTCGACGATGATGCGCGTCGTGAGGTCGATCAGCAGGATGTCATTGCCGACCTGGACATAGCGATACCCATAGGGGGCCGGGTCGATCACGTCGTACATCGCGACCGGAAGGTCGTAATAGACGACATTCGACGGCAGCGCGTAGCCGATGCTCCAGTCGCGGCGGCGGTCCCAGCCGGCGGGGTAGCAGCCACCATACTCGCGGCGCAGCCCCGGCGGGCAGGAATGGCGCTCATACGCATTGCGGTAGTAGCGCACCAGCCGCTCGCGCTGACGTTCGCGCATATGGGCGCGATAGTCGTTCAGGTCGGCCCGGCGCACGGCAGCCTGGCGCCGGTCGTTCTGGCGCTCGATTGCATCGTTCCGGCGCTCGATCCGGCGATTGTCGCGAAGCTGCTCGCGGTTCTCGGCCTGAATGCGGCGGTTTTCGCGGAGCTGGTCGCGGTTCTCGGCGTGGATGCGGCGGTTCTCGGCCTCCTGGCGCTGCCGCCGGTTCTCCGCCTGAACCTTACGGTTCTCGGCCTGGACGCGACGGTGCTCCTTCGCCTTGTCGTCCTTGGCCGCGGCGAGGTGGTGGGCGCCGGAGGCGGATGCGGCCGGGACGCTGGCGTTCGCGCTGAGCGGCGCCGAGAGGGCCAGGGCGCCGACAAGCGCCATCATGGGGGTGGTGATCTTCATGCTCGATACCTCGTGTTGCTGACGAAGCGCCCGCAACGCTGTCGGCCTCACAACGGTCGTGGGAAAGGCCCGTTCCGAGGTTCCACCCTCAGCCCGACAGAAGCGGCGTGCCGTTGCCGGGCTGCATGAACGCCCTGTTCACCGGGCATTCAGGCGCGGCCGGGCGGCGGCAAGAATCCCCTTGCGCTGGGCGCCGCACGCGGTTGAGTGCAGGGCAATGAGCGCAGCTTCCGACCCCTCCTTCGCCGAGCAGCCGCAGCGGCACATCTCGGTCACCTATCTGGTGATGGTCGCGGTCGCGATGGTCATCGGCGCGGGGATCTTCAAGTCGCCGGCCGATGTCGCGGCGAATGCCGGCTCCTTTGGCTGGCTCATCGCGGTCTGGGTCGGCGGCGGTGTCATCTCGCTGGTCGGCGCCTTCTGCTATGCCGAGCTGGCGACCGCATTTCCCAATGCCGGCGGCGACTATCACTTCCTGCGCACCGCCTACGGCAAGGAACTGGGCTTCCTGTTCGCCTGGACACGCTTCGCGGTGATCAACACCGGCTCGCTCGCGGTGCTCGGGTTCGTCCTCGGCGTCTACGCCAACGAAGTGGTCTCGCTGGGGCCGAACGGCCCGGCGCTCTATGCGTTCGGCTCGGTCGCCCTGCTGACCGTCTGGAACCTCAAGGGCATGTATACGGCGGAGAGCGTCGACTATGCGCTGACCGGCCTCGAGGTCACGGGCGTCATCGTGATCTTCACCGCCGGCCTCGTGATCGTGACGACAGGTTCGCCGCCGGCGACCGTCGATCCCTCGACCGCACCGCCCCCGCCCGACATCTTCCAAGCCATGGTCTTCGTGCTGATTGCCTTCGGCGGCTGGAGCGAGATCGCCACCATGTCGTCGGAGGTGAAGGACCCGCGGCGCGGCATGGTGAAGGCGCTGGCCATTTCGACGATCGTGATCACCCTGCTCTATCTTGCGGTGAACTGGGCGCTGTGGCGCGGCCTCGGCATCAGCGGATTGGCCCAGTCCGAAGCGCCGGCGGCCGCCCTGATGCACCAGGCCTTCGGCCCCTACGCGGCGCTCACCCTGGCCCTCGCAGTGGCGGTCGCGACGATCACCTCGATCAATGCCACGATCATCGTCGGCGCCCGTACCACCTACGCCGCCGCGCGCGACTGGCCGCAGCTCGAAAGCATCGGCCGCTGGGACGGCTCGCGCGGCATCCCGACGCGCGCCATCCTGGCGCAGAGCGCCGTGGCGCTGGGCCTCATCGCCTGGGGCTCGACGACGCGCGACGGGTTCGAGGCGCTGGTGAACTTCACCGCTCCGATCTACTGGGGCTTCATGTTCCTGTCGGGCCTGGCGCTTTTGATCCTCCGCGTGACGCGGAAGGATACGCCACGCCCCTTCCGCGTGCCGCTCTATCCCATCTTCCCGCTGCTCTTCTGCGCGGCGAGCGCGGCCATGGTGTGGTCGAGCGTCGAGTTCGTGTCGTTCCTCTGGACCGACCCGGCGAACCGGATCGGCGCCTATTACAACATCGCCGTGCTGGTCGGCGGCGTCGCAGCCGTCATCGCCATGCGGCGGACGGCCGGACGCGCCCTGGCATCAGGCGAGGCCGTTTGAGCCGTCGCGCGAACGGGCGTCGCCGAGCTGCGAGCCGCCGTCGACATCCAGGATCGTGCCCGTGATGTAGCGGGCGGCGTCGGACGACAGGAACACCGCCGCATCGCCGATCTCTTCCTTGGTGCCATAGCGGCGCAGCGGCACGCGCGCCTTGATGTTGGCCTCGGCCTCCGGCGTCGGGGCGAGGCGGGCCATGCCTTCGGTGTCGGCGATCGGACCGGGCGAGATGCCGTTCACGCGGACGCCGGTCGGGCCCCACTCCATCGCCAGCACGCGGCAGAGATGGTTGATGCCCGCCTTGGCGGCGCAGACATGAGCCTGGAACATCGAGGCATTGACCGCCTGCCCGGCCGTGATGGCGATCAGCGAAGCGCCCGGACGGTTCAAATGCTCGTAGCAGGCGCGGAAGACGTTGAAGGTGCCGTTGAGGTCGATGTCGACTACGGTGCGAAAGCCGTTCGCCGACATGCCGAGCGCCGGCGCGACGAAATTGCCGGCGGCGCCGGAGACGACGATGTCGAACTTGCCGAACGTGTCGGCGGCCTTCTTCAGCGCCTCCTCGACCGACTGATAGATGCGAACGTCGCAGGAGAGGCCGAGGGCGATGTCGGTGCCGCCGATCTCGCGCGCCGCGCCTTCCGCCTTCTCCGGATTGCGGCCGGCGACGGAGACCTTGCAGCCAAGGCCCGCCAGGCGCTTGGCGATGCCGAGATTGATGCCGCTGGTGCCGCCGGCGATGAACGCCGTCTTGCCGGCAAGCAGATTGGGAACGAAGGGGTCCATATTGTGTCCTTTTGTGTTCACGCCGCGATGAGGTTCAGCGCGCGGTTAAAGAGGCGAATGGTGCTGGCGTGGAGGCGGTCGCCGATTTCCTTGGGCGCCTTGCCGGCGCAAGCGCGGGCGTGGCTGCCTTCCAGGATCGCGCCCAGCTTGAAGCAGCCAAGGACAGAGAACCACTTCACGTCCTTCAGGCTGCGGCCGGTGCTCTCCGCATAGCGTTCGGCAAGTTCCTCGAAGGCCGGGAAGCCGTCCCACGGCCGCACGCTCGTCTGGCCGGCGGCGATCTCCTCCGGGCTCGCCCAGGTCGCGTAGAGCCAGCCGAGATCCAGCATCGGATCGCCGAGCGTGCAGAGCTCCCAGTCGACGATCGCGGCGAGGCGCGGTGCGTCGTACCGGTAGAGCACGTTCAGCAGGTGATAGTCGCCGTGGATGAGGCCGGGCTTGAAAGTGGTCGGCTTGTGCGCCTCCAGCCACGCGACGATGCCGTCGACCGAGGGAAGTTCAGACGGTCCCGGCCATTCCTTGAACTCGCGATAGGATTCGAGCTGGCCGAGCCAACGCGGCACCTGGCGGTCGATATAGCCGTCGAGCTTGCCGAGATCCGACAGGCCCGCCTTTACATGATCGACCTTCGACAGCGCGGCGATGCCGTCGACGAGCGAGAAACCCATCTGCCGGCGCATCTCGGGCGAGGAGCAATGCAACGCCGGCATCTCGACCGACGGGTTGAAGCCGTGGATCGGCTCCATGAGGTAGAAGGCCGCGCCGATCACGTCTTCCTGCGGGCACGCCGCGATCAGGCCGGGATGCGGCACGTCGCTGCCCTTCAGCGCCCCCAGCACGCGCGCCTCGCGGCGCATCGTCTCGTTGGAGTTGCCGCGTAGGTGGCGCGGCGGACGGCGCAGCACATAGTCGCGGCCGTCGCGGGTGAACTTCAGCAGGAAATTCTGCGTGCCGCCGGCGAGCAGGCCGGCATCCCCGATCGGACCGCGGCCGAGGCCCTGTCCGTCCATCCATGCCGTCAGCCTGTCGAGCGGGATGACGTCATCCCAGGTCTTCTCGCCGCTCATCGCCCTGCCCGTCCCTGTTGTCTTTGCGCCTAAGGCGTCATGACGACTTTCAGCACGCCGTCCTTGCGTCCGTCAAAGATGGAATAGGCTTTCTCGCCTTCACTCAGCGTCATGCGGTGGGTGATGAAGCGTTCGGGGTGGAGACGCCCGGCCTGGATGAGCGGGACGAGCTCGGGCCAGAATTTCGGCACCGAGCAGGTGCCGATGCGGAAGGTGAGGCCCTTCGCGAAGGCGACACCCATCGGGAAGTCGAACTTGCGCGTTTGGTTGACGCCGATGACCGAGACCGTCTTGTTGCGGCCCGCGAGCTTCAGCGACAGCGCGATGGTCGCGTCGGCGCCGACCGCCTCGACCACGCAATCGGCCATCTGGCCCTTGGTGTCTTCCCTGATGGTCTCGATCGCGGCGTCCGGCGCCAGCGCCGTGGCGCCGAGCGAGGTGGCGATGGCGCGGCGTTCCGGCACGAGGTCGATCGCGTAGACGCGGTTGGCGCCCATCACATAGGCGTTCTCGACCGCCATCAGGCCGATCGGGCCGAGGCCGACGATGGCGACCGTCTTGCCGGGGCCGATATCGGCGTTCTTGCAGCCGAACCAGGCGGTGGCGAGGCCGTCGGTCAGCATCAGCGCCTGGTCTTCGCTGACGCCATCGGGGATCGGCGTCGCGTTGAAATCGCCCATCGGCACGCGGATGCCTTCGGCCTGCGTCCCCTGAAGCGCAGCGCTGAGGCCGTAGCAGCCGGCGCCGCCCGTGAGGCAGCCCGAGATATTGCCGGCGAGGCATTCGCGGCATTGGCCGCAGCTCACGGCGCCCGACAGCATCACCTTGTCGCCCGGCTTCACGCGCTTCACCGCGCGGCCGATCTCGACCACCTCGCCCACCGATTCATGGCCGACGCAGAAGCCGAGGTCCGGGCTGAAGCCCTCGCCGTGATAGATGTGCAGATCGCTGCCGCAGATGCCGCATTTGGTCATCTTCACGACGACATCGGTGTCGGCCTGAAGCTGAGCGTCGGGCATGGTTTCGCAGATGATCTGGCGCGGGCCGCGATAGCAGAGGGCTTTCATGGTGGTCCTTGAGTTGATGCCGCCACCCCCAATGTCATCGCCGGACTTGTTCCGGCGAGCCATGGGTCAGCGGCGTTGCGAGTGGTGGTGAAACGTCGGCGGCAGCGTGCGGCCTGAAGACGGCGGAGTGGTTGAACGACGGCTCGCCGGAACAAGGCCGGCGATGACATCTTGTTGTTCAAATCGACCGCCCCGCTTGCGCCCAGAAGGGTTCGCGGAGTTTGCGTTTGAAGATCTTGCCTGAGTCCTCGCGCGGCAGCTCGCTCGCGAACTCGATGCGCTTGGGTACCTTGTAGCCGGCGATGTGCTGGCGGAGATACGTCTTCACCTCCTGCTCGGTCAGCTTGCAGGCGTCCAGCGGCTGGACGACGGCGCAGACCGCCTCGCCGAACTCCTCGTCGGGAATGCCGAACACGGCGCAGTCGGCTACGCCTGGCATCTTGTGCAGCTCGGCTTCGATCTCGGCGGAATAGATGTTGGCGCCGCCCGAGATGATGATGTCCTTGGCGCGGTCGCAGAGATAGAGAAAGCCGTCCTCGTCGAAATAGCCGATGTCACCGGGCGAGATGAGGCCCCACTTTTCCGCCGCGCGGCGCTTGGCGTCGTCGCCGTGATAGGTGAAGTCGGTGAGGCCCTTCGCGCGCGCGATCACCTCGCCGACACCGCGCGCCGGCAAATCCTTGCCGTCCTCGCCGATGACGCGGATGTCGGCGCCGAGCATCGGACGGCCGACCGTCCCGGGATGGGCGAGCCATTCCTCGGAATTGCAGATGGTCACGTTCCCCATCTCGGTCGAGCCGTAATATTCTGAGATCACCGGCCCCCACCATTCGATCATCGCGCGCTTGACCGCGGGCGGGCACGGCGCGGCAGCGTGCGCGACATAGCGGAGGCTGGAGAGATCGTATTTCCGCTTCACCTCCTCCGGCAGCTTCAGCAAGCGCGTGAACATGATCGGCACCATGTTCATGTGGGTGATGCGGTACTTCTGTATCATCTGGAGCAGCAGCTCCGGCTCGAAGCGCGGCAGCACGACGACATTGACACCGAGGCGGGCGGAGAAATTCGCATGCGCATTCGGCGCCGAGTGATAGATCGGCCCGACCACCGCAGTGACGATCTCGGCGGGCCTGTCGAGATACGACGTGAAGCCATAGGACTGCGCCAGCATCGCCGACGCGGCCGCCGCCTGCTCCGGCGTCGCCTGCGGACGCTTTACGCCCTTCGGCTTTCCCGTGGTGCCCGAAGTGTAGATGATGGTCGAGCCGGCGACCGAAGGGTCGCGCTCCTTCACCGCGAAACTGTCACGCCACGCCTCCCATGCGGGCAGTCCCCGGGGCGCCTTGCACTGGTCGGGCGACAGGCCGTAGGCCTCGGCGACTTCGGGCGGCGTCTCGACCACGAGGATGTGGACGCCCTCAGGTATCGCCGATCGGATCGGCCCCAGCAGGTCGGCATGGATGACCACGACCTTCGCGCCGGAGTCGTCGAAGATGTAGCGCGCCTCGTCAGGCGTGCAGTGCCAGTTCACCGCGATCGTGTAGGCGCCGAGCGCCGACGCGCCGAAGCTCGCCTCGAAGAACGGCAAATCGTTGCGCAGATAGATCGCGACGCCGTCGGCGTTGCCGACGCCGAGGCTCTCCAGCCCTGTCGCCACCTTCTGGGCGCGCACGTTCAGCTCAGCGCTGTCGATCGTGCGGTTGCCGAGTGCGATCCACCCCATGGCCGTCTCCCTTGGTTTTGTGTTCTGGGGGCATTCTGAAACAAATTTGCCAGCGAGCAAGGAAGTTCGGCGACCCGCCTTCCGCTTGCGTCACCACAACAGAACGGCCCGGGATCGCTCCCGGGCCGTTGCTGTCTTGTCTTGCGCAGGGTTTAGCCGCGGCCGCTGGTCGGGATCTTGTTGAAGGGGACGTCCTTGTCGACGCGGACGTCGCCTGGGAGGCCCAGGACGCGCTCGGCGATGATGTTGCGCAGGATCTCGTCCGAGCCGCCCTCGATGCGGGTGGCCGGCGAGCGCAGCAGCATCGCCTGGAAGCGGGCACCGAAATCCGACAATTCCGGATCGTTCAGCGCACCGCCCTGGGCCTGGAGGTCCAGCGCATACATCGCGATGTCCTGCATCATCGAGCCGGCGACCAGCTTGCCGATCGAGTTCTCGGGGCCGGGATTCTCGCCCTTCGACACCGCCGAGATGGCACGCATGCCGGTGTATTTCAGGCCCGAGGTCTTCACCGCCCAGTCGGCCAGCTTCGAACGGACCGCACGGTCCTCGATGGCGAGGCCGTCTTCGGTCTGGATGCGCGAGCAGAAGTCGAACAGCTCCGAGAAGCCGGTCGCCATCGAGCCGCCGATGGTCAGGCGCTCGTTCATCAGTGTCGTGAGCGACACTTTCCAGCCGTCATTCACCGCGCCGAGGCGCTGGCTGTCGGGGATGCGAACATTGGTGAAATAGACTTCGTTGAACTCGCTCTGGCCGTTGGCCTGCTTGATCGGCCGAACCTCGACGCCGGGCGACTTCATGTCGAGCCAGAACATCGTCATGCCCTTGTGCTTGGGCACGGTCGGATCGGTGCGGGTGATGAGGATGCCGTAGTCCGAGTGCTGGGCGCCGGACGTCCAGATCTTCTGGCCATTGATGACCCAGTCGTCGCCGTCCTTCTCGGCCTTGGTGCGCAGGCCCGCGAGGTCGGAGCCGCCGGCCGGTTCGGAGAAGAGCTGGCACCAGATCTTCTCGCCCGAGGCGAGCGGCGGCAGCAGGCGGCGCTTCGTCTCTTCGTCGGCATAGGCCATGACGGTCGGGCCGCACATGCCGTGGCCGATGATGAAGGCGCCGGAGAGCTTGCCGTAGACGCCCTCTTCCTGGCCCCAGATCACGCGCTCGATGGGGCTGGCGCCGCGGCCGCCATATTCCTTCGGCCAGTTGAGGCAGGCCCAGCCGCCCTCGGCCTTCTTCTTCTGCCACGCCTTGGCCGGGCCGAGGCCCGCGGTGCGGCCCTTGGCCGAGCCGCCGAAGCCCTGGTTGGCGAGTTCCTCGTAGAGGTCCTTCGGCGCATTCGCGTCGATCCAGGCACGGGCCTCGGCGCGGAATTTCGCCTCTTCGGGGGTATCGTCGAAATTCATGAGTAAATTCCTTGCCTTAGGCGGCCTTGTTGGACTTGCGCAGGCGATCGATCAGCTTGTCTTCCCACTGGGTCAGGCTGCCCAGGTTCACCGCGAGAATATTCGCGCGCTTGTAGAAGAGGTGGCAATCGAACGCCCAGGTAAAGCCCATGCCGCCATGGACTTGCGTGTTGTTCTTCGCGCAGTGCTGGAATGCCTTGGTGGCGCTGACACGGGCCGCTGCCGCGGTCTCCGCCAGTTCCGACGAGCCGGTCGAAAGCGCCCACGCGGCGTAATAGGCGTTCGAACGGGCCAGCGTCGCCGACACATACATGTCGGCCAGCATGTGCTTGATCGCCTGGAACGAGCCGATGGGACGGCCGAAGGCCATGCGGTCGAGGGCATAGTCGCGCGCCATCTCGAGCGCCTTGTCGGCGCCGCCGATCTGCTCGAAGGCGGTCAGCACGGCCGCCCGGTCGAAGACGGTCTCGATCAGTGCCCAGCCGTCGCCCTGGCCACCCAGCTTCTCCGCCGCAGCGCCGTTGAAGATGATCTTCGCCTGCGGACGGGTCGGGTCGATTGTCGTTACGGGCTCCCGGGTTACACCCTTGCCGTTGAGATCGACGATGAAGAGGGAAATACCGCGCTCGCCGGCCCCGCCATCGCGCGCCGAGACGATCGCGATGTCGGCGATCATGCCGTCCGGGACCGGGATCTTGGTGCCGCTGAGCGTTGCGCCGCCGGTGACGTTGATCTTCCCCGGCGTTACCGGGCCATTGGCTTCGACATGCGCGAAGGTGCCGATCAGTTCGCCCGAGGCGAGCTTCGGCAGATACTTCGCCTTCTGCTCCTCCGACCCAGCCTGCATGAGGAACTCGGCAGCGAGCAGGATGGACGACGAGAACGGCACCGGGGCCAGGGCGCGGCCCAGTTCTTCGGCGACGATGCAGACTTCGAGATAACCCCCGCCTGCCCCGCCGAACTCTTCCGGCAGCCCGGCGCCCAGGACACCCATGTCGGCGAGGCCCTTCCAGACCGCCTTGCTGTAGGGCTGCTCGCCTTCCAGGCTCTTGCGCACCTCGGCCGAAGGACATGCCTTCGCCAGATATTTGCGCAACTCCTCCTTCAGGCTCTTCTGCTCGTCGGAAAAGTCGAAATTCATAAGGCCCGTCCCTCCAGATGGCGTTTCCCGCCATCCCTACAGGCAATCGCGCCGCGGCAACAAGGCGCGACGCAACGTCATTTTAGAACGGGTTGGAATATTGCCGGCCGATCGGCGTCCCTCCTTTTTCAGACGAAGAGGAAGTCGGTTGGGTTGAGGTGTGTGTGTTCGAAGGTTCCCAGGGTTGGGAGGGGAAGGAGGGTTGCGGCAACGGCTTCGGCGAGGGGGCCCGGCGTGTCGCCGGCGCTGTCGAAGCCTTGCAGCGTGGCGATGGGGTGGGCATCAGCGGCGAGGCGGCTGAGGCTGGTGACGCCGGCGAGTGCATTCCACGCCCCCAGCGTCAGGCCCGTCACCCCCAGCACCAGGATCGTCCCGCCGTCGTGGTGCAGCACCGTGTTGCCGTTCGCCTCGCTCGCGGAGGCGAAGCGCCCGCCGCGCAGGTCGAAGCGGTCGTTGGCGGTATCGAAGTCCGAGATCGTATCGATGCCGGCATTGGTGCGGATGAAGCGGAAGAGGTCGCCGTCCGCTCCGCCCCGCAGCCAGTCATTGCCCGCCCCGCCGTCCAACTGGTCCGCGCCAAGGCCACCCGACAGCAGGTCGTCCCCGTCGCCGCCGCGCACATCGTCCGCGCCGGCGGCACCGTCAAGCTCGTCATTGCCGCCGAAGCCCTGGAGGACGTTGGCCCCGGCATTGCCTGACATCACGTTGCGCAGGTCGTTGCCGTTGCCGATGAAGTCCCCGGTCCCCGTCAGGCGCAGATTCTCGACCTCCGCCGACAGCGCGAAGCTCGCCCCCGCATAGACCGTGTCGGTCCCCTCGTTTTGCTCCTCCAGCACTTTGTCGCCCGCCCGGTCGGCATAGTAGATGTCGTTGCCGAGGCCGCCGCGCATCTGGTCGATCCCCGCCCCGCCGTCCAGACGGTCGTTGCCCAGCCCGGCATTCAGCACGTCGTTCTCGCCGAGCCCTTGGAGCAGGTCGTTGCCGTCGCCGCCGAAGATCAGGTTCGCCGCCGCATTGCCCGTCCCCATCAGATTGCCCAGGCCCGTCAGGCGCAGATTCTCCGTCTCGTCCGCCAGCGTCCAGCTCAGCGAGGCATAGACCATGTCGATCCCCTGCCCCGCATCCTCGAAGGTGCGGTCCCCGGCATCGTCAACAAAGTAGACGTCGTTGCCCGCTCCGCCCCGCATCATGTCGGCCCCGGTGCCCCCGTCCAGCCGGTCGTCCCCATCATTGCCGCGCAGCGCGTCGTCGCCGCCAAAGCCCTGGAGCTGGTTCGCCCCGGCATTGCCGAACAGATAGTTGCGCAGACCGTTGCCGTTGCCGTCGAGGTCTCCCGTCCCCGTCAGCCGCAGCACCTCCAGATGGTCCCCCAGTGTCCGGCTGACGGCGCTGTAGACCGTGTCCGTCCCCTGGTTCAGCTCCTCGAAGACGCGGTCCCCCGCCTGGTCCACGAAATACACATCGTCCCCGGCCCCGCCGCGCATCTGGTCCGCTCCGGTGAAGCCGTACATCACGTCGTCGAACAGGCCGCCCCGAAGGATGTCGTCCCCGGTGCTCCCCAGCACCCGGTCGTAGCTGTCCACCCCGCGGATCGTCACCGTCACCGTCGCCGTCGAACCGCCCGCCACCGTGTAGCTGAAACTGTCCGTCGCCGTCGTATTGCTCGCCCCCGAGGTCGCGAAAGATGGGAGGTAGTCGAACTTGCCGTTCGGATCGTAACTGAAAGTGCCGTCGGCGTTCAGGGTTAGCAGGGCTCCGGACGCCAGCGTGATCTGCTGGCCCACGCTCGCACCGACACCATTCACCGCCGTGACCACGGCCGGGAAGGTATTGTCCGGCAGCGTCGGATTGGCGGCGAAGACGTCGCCGTTCAGCACGGCGTTTTCCTGGGTGACGACACCGTCGTCGGTGACCGAGTTGATCGCCAGGAAGATCGGCGCGGCGGTCGCCGGGCCGCCGGGGCCGCCGTCGTCGACCGTGATGCCGATTACCCGCAGCAGCACGGTCCCGCCTGCGTCCGGATCGCTGCCGGAGGCGAAGGTGACGCCGCGAAGGACCGCCTGGTAGTCCGCGACGCTGGCGGCGCCGCTGAAGCTCAGCGTGAAGGTGCCGGCGTTCCATGTCGCGGTGATGCCGGCCCGGCTGACCGTCGCAGCCAGCACGTCGCCGGCAAGGCCACCCGGCCCGCCCACGCTGTCGAGGAACACGGTCGCGCCCTGGATGAGGGTGCTGTCGATGTCGGACAGCACCAGGCGCGGTGCCAGCGCAAGCGTGCTGCCCTCATGGAACTCCTTGGCAAGCGGATAGGAGTCCTCCGCATCCGGGTCCATGTTGCCGATCGCGATGTCGGTGATGAAGCCGAGCGGCGGCGTGATGTCGTTGCTGGTGAAGCTGCCGTCCCCTGCCCCGAGCAGCAGCTCCAGGTCGTCGGTCGTCTGGTCGCCCACCACGATGTCGAGATGGCCGTCGGCGTTCATGTCGGCGAGTGCCAGCGTGGCGGGCGTGTCGCCCACCGTATAGACCGCCTGCGCGGCGAAGCTGCCGTCGCCGTTGCCCAGCAGCACGCTCCCCGTGCCGTCGGCGGCATTGGCGACAGCGGCGTCGAGAACGCCGTCGCCGTCGAAATCGCCGAGCGCGATGTCGTTGGCGCCCGCGCCGACCGCGAAGCTGCCGCCCGTCGTGAAGGTGCCGTCGCCGTTGCCTGCGAGCACCTTCATCAGGCTGCCCGCCGCGTCGGTGATGACGAGGTCCTGGTTGCCGTCGCCGTCGAGATCGCCGGCCGCAATACCCGTCACGATCGCACCGCCGACCGCTTTGCCGGATGCCGTGAAGACACCGGTGCCGAGATTCAACGCCACCGTGACGCTTGCGCCGGAGTCGTTGGCGGTCGCGAAGTCGATGTCGCCGTCGCCGTCGAAATCCGCGGCCGCCAGGGCAACCGGAGTCGCCGCGCTGGCGACCGTCACGCCGTTCGTGAAGCCGCCGAGGCCGTCGCCGAGGCGGACGCTGACGCTGGCGCCGTCGGCGTTGACGACCAGGAGGTCGTCCTCCGTGTCGCCGTTGACGTCGGCGACGACGATCGCGACCGGCGCGTCGCCCACCGCCAGCGGCGAGGACGCGCTCTCGGTGAAGCAGCCGCAGCCGTCGCCGAGCAGGATGGTGACCGTGTCCTGGAAGGTGTTGGCGTAGGCGATGTCGAGCAAGCCGTCGCCGTCGAAGTCGCTGACCGCGACCGCCCCCGGCCCGGCCCCGACATCGGCAAATTCGGGCGACTCGCCGATGAAGAAGCCTTCGCCGTCGCCGCTGACGATATCAACGACATCGTCGAAGGGCAGCGCGGTGACAACGTCCAGCGCGGGCTGGAGGAAGATGCGCGGCGCGTCGTCCACGGCCGTGACGTCGAAGGTGATGGTGTTGGCGGTCGCGTCGGTGTCGACGCCGCCGCCTGCCGTACCGCCGTCGTCGACGACCTGGAAGGTGAAGCCGGCATAGCTCGTGCCGCTCTCCTCGGCGTCGGGCAGGAAGACGAGATTGCCGGCATCGATGTCGGCCCGGGAGACGGTGTCGCCCGCCTGCACCGCGGCCAGCGCCAGCCCGGTGTCGAGCCAGAGCGCGCCGTGCGCCGGCAGTGTCGTCACGACCACGCCGCCGAGGTTGTCGCCGTCGCTGTCGGTGAAGCCGAAATCCGCCGCCGTGAAGGTGTGGTAGCTGTCCTCATCGACGGTGAGCGTCGCGTCCGTCCCGGCGGGCTCCTGGTTGACGTTCGCCTCGAAGGCGCCGATGTCGGCGCCGCTGCCGCCGGTGGCGTTGGCGATGCCGGAATGATCGAGCCGCCCCTCGCCGCGCGCATCGGTCGCCGGCGCCGACCCGTCCGCGGCATCGAGCGCCGGATTGGTCGCTGCCGTGTTCAGCGCCACGGTCCAGACGGTGCCGCCATTATTCGCCACCACGCCGCCGAGGACACCGCCGCCGAGATCCTGCGTCTGGGCGAACACGTCGGAAACCGTGGTCGTCCCGATGCGGGTGGTCCCGGCGTAGACATTGACGCCGAGGATGTTGCCGCCGGCCAGCACCGGCCCGCCGCCGATAAAGGACTCGACGTCATTCTGGGCCGTGTTGCCGAGCACGATCGAATTGGTGAGTGTCGTCAGACCTGCGACGAAGGCGCCACCCTGAACGCCGCCGCTGTTGCCCGTGATCGTCGTGCTCGTCAGCGTGAGGGTCGATGCGACGACGCCGCCGCCGAAATTGGACGCAGTGTTGCCGGCCACCGTGGTGTTGGTGAGTGACATGGAGTCGTTGGAGTTGAGGCCGCCGCCGGCGGACGCCATGTTGCCGTAGACGGCGCTGCCGGTGGCGGAGACGGCGATGCCGCTGCCCTGACCGTAGGCGCCGCCGCCCCTCAGCGGCGCGCTGTTGCCGGTCAGGGTCGAGTCGATCAACGTCACATGATCGGCCTGGATGGCGCCGCCGTTAAAGGCGCTGACGCCCCCGGTGAGGGTGAGGCCGTCGACGGTGACGTCCGTCCCGGCGGCCTGGATGATCTGGACATTGTCGGCGACCTTGGCCGCTGTCTGCGACGCGGCGATATCGGTGAGAACCGTACTGCCGGACTGGTGCACGTCGTCGGCGTTGACGTCGCCGCTGACGGTGATGCGGCCGTCGCCGTCGATCGTCAGAGCACCGGTGACGTTAAGCGTGCCGCCTGCCGTGCCGCCGGCGCCGTCACCGCCGTCGAGGCGGACGGTGCCGTTGAGTGCCGCGTCGAAAGTGATCGTGTCGGCGCCGGCATGGCCGTTGGCATAGGTGACCGCCTCGCGCAGCGAAGTCTCGCCGTCGAAGGCGTCGACCACATCGGAGAGCGTCGTGACGACGAGCGAGTCCTGTTCGGCGACGTCGAGGGTGACGGTGCCCAGTTGCGTGGTGCCGGCGCCATCGGCCGCGGAGACGGTGAGCGTTGAGTGTCCGGTGAATGCGGACTCGGGGGAGAAGGTGACGTTGGACGCGGTGTCGAGATAGCTGTTGATGTCGGCCGGCGCGCCGGTGAGCGTTACCGTCG
Organism: Alphaproteobacteria bacterium; assembly: GCA_020852655.1. Classification (GTDB taxonomy): domain Bacteria; phylum Pseudomonadota; class Alphaproteobacteria; order Micropepsales; family Micropepsaceae; genus JADZAI01. Next base: position 7,716 of record JADZAI010000002.1, on the reverse strand, counting down.
CGGTGCCGTTGCCGCCGAGGCTGACGGCGATGCCGCCGGGCGCCGCGAGGCCGAGCGTGCCGTGGGTCACCGCCAGCGTGACGGTGATCGAGGCGTCGTCGACATCGGCGAAACTCGACGCCGCGATGTCGAGGGACCCCTGCGTATCCTCGGTGAAGGCGATGCTGGCGGGCAGACCGGTGACGCCGGGCGCGTCGTTGACGGCGGTGACGCTGATCGGAACGGGGGCGCTGTCGGTCAGGGCGCCGCCGCCGGTGTTGCCGTTGTCGTCGATCGCGACGGAGAGCGAGTCGGTGCCGTTGTAGTCGGCGTCTGGTGTGTAGGTGAGGCCGTCGAGGGCGGCGTTGAGTTCGGCGATGCTGCCGGTGAGCGTGACGCTGCCGGTGCCGTCGCCGGTGAAGCTGGTGAGGCCGGCGGTCGTGGCGAGCGTCAGATCGCCATGGGCGACACCGAGCGTGACGGTCTCGTCGCCCACACCGGCATCGACATCGGAGACAGCGATGGCGTTGCCGTGCGCAGCGTCGAAGACGATGGCCGTGTCTTCATCCGTGACCTGTGCGGTGTCGACGTTGCCGAAGGCGAAGCCGAGCGTAAAATAGGGCGTTGTCCTGGTAATGGGCGCCGCGAATCCGCCTACTCCATCGCCAAGCAGGATCTTGAAGTCAAAGCCGCCAGAGTCGGCCGAGAGGATATCGAGGTGCCCGTCGCCGTCGTAGTCGAAGACGGCGAGACTGTAGGCGCGGGCGCCTGTCGCGACGGATACGGGCGCCGCGAATCCGCCATGGCCGTTTCCGAGCAGCAGGCTCATCCCCACCGTCGTATAACTGGACGTTACCGCGTCCAGGTCCCCATCCTCGTCGAAGTCGCCGAGCACGACTGACGAGATGTCCGATCCGGCGGAAAACTGACTGCCGCCTGAAAATCCGCCTATCCCATTATTGACGAAGACGCTTATCGTATTGCTGTTCTGGTTTGCGGTGACGACATCGAGATCGCCATCACCATCGACATCGCCAAGCGCGCTGGAGTCCGGCAGAGTGCCCGTAGCGAGGGTTGTGGCCGCCGCGAATGCGCCCACGCCGTCGCCCTTGAGCACGCTGACAGTGTTGCTGTTGAGGTTGGTGGCGACGATATCGAGATCGCCGTCACCATCCAGGTCGCCGAGCTGTATGTCATAAGGAATCGAACCGACGGTGTAGCTCGTGGCAGCGGCAAGCGTTCCGTCGCCATTATTCGCGAGCACAGCGACGGCCTGCGAATTGGCGCGACCAACGATGACATCGAGATCGCCGTCGCCATCGACATCGCCGAGCGCTGCTCCGTAGTAGTAATCGGAGCCGTAAGAGACAGGCGCGGCGAACCCGCCCTTTCCGTCACCCAAGGCAACCGAAAGCGTCCCCGCGTTCAGATTGGTGTTGACGGCATCGAGCATGCCGTCGCCGTTCATGTCACCCAGCAGGACCTTCCAGGCGTAGTCGCGCGACGTCGCGCCGGCCGCCGCATAATTGCCCACGCCGTCCGACAGGAATGTGTCCAGCGACGCGCGGCCCGCCACCACGATGTCGACCGTGCCCTGCACGCTGATGACCGGGGCGTCGTTGACGGCGGTGAGAAGGACGGCCGCCGTACTGGAGACCGACTGCGCGCCGCCGCTTCCGGTGTTGCCGCCGTCGTCGACGGTGACACTGATCATGCGCGTATTGTGCGTGTTCCCCTCGGTCGGGTCGTCGGAGGTCGTGGTGTAGGCGAGCGCCTCTGTGAGCTGCTCGACGATCGAAACCGTTGCGTTGCTGTTGAAGGAAACCGTAACGGCGGTGGTATTGAAGCCACCCGAGCCGATCGTGCCGATGGCGGTTCCGATGTACGAAACGGTCGCACCCGAAACGCTGAACGCGCCGGGGAGAAGGACGAGCGCATCGCCGGCTGCCGGATTGAGCAGCGAGGCGCTGAGACTGCCGCCGCTGAGGTTGGCGGGATTGTCGGGATCGGCGAGGGTAAGATCGCCGAACAGCGACGTCGGCGCGGTGTTCTCAGTATGCGCGATCGGTGAATTCGACGGGAGGCCCGTGATCGCGTCGTTCACGGCGGATATGTTCAGTGTGGTGCTACCGGTGCCGGTCTGCGCGCCGCCGGTGCCGGTGCTGCCGCCGTCGTTGATGGAGACGTTCAACGTGACGCTGCCCGTCGCGTTCGACGCGGTCAGGTAGGAGAGGTTGCTGCCTGCGATGAAGTTGTTGATGTTGGCGATGCTGCCGGTCAGCCCCAGCGTTCCGGTGCCGCTTCCGCTCACGGTGACCCCGCTGCCGGAGGTCGCCGACAATTGACCGGTGGCGACGCTGAGCGTCGCGGTGACGCTGGCCGAGCCGGCGTCCACGTCGGCGAAGCTGATGCCGGTGACGAACGAGGCGACATCCTCGGTGACGGAGATCGAGGCCGGTGCCGTGACCACCGGGGCATCGTTCACCGCGGAAACCGTCATGTTGACGGTGGCGGTATCGATGCCGCCATTGCCGTCGGAGACTGTGTAGGTGAAGCTGGTCGCGCCGCTGAAATTCGCAGCCGGGGTGAAGCGCACCACGCCGCCGGTCAGCGTCACGGTGCCGTTGGCGGGCTGGGTGACCGCGGTGACGGTGAGGGTTTCGCCGGTATCGGGAGCAGTGCTGTCGTTGGCGAGGACATTGATCACCGTCGCGCCGGAATCCTCGGCGACCGTCGGCGTGTCGTCGTTCGCGATCGGCGGGTTGTTGGTGAGCGCGTAGTCGACGACGATGTTGTCGAAATAGATCGTCGCGGTGCCGGAGAAGCTTTGGCCGGGGATGGTGGCGTCGGCGATGCTGAGCGACGCGGCGTGCGAGATGGCAAAGCCGGCGAAACCCCATGCTGTCTGGTAGTTGAAGGGGCCCGGTCCGCCAGCCGAATCCCAGCCCGTCGATCCGCCATGGCTGCTGACGAACATCGTGGCGTTCCAGCCGCCGACGGTGACCGGCGTCATGTCCACGTAGATGTCGTAATCCGCCATGTCGAAGACGGCGCCCGGATAGGTGACCGTGATCGTGAAATTCTCGCCGCCATGTGCCGGGTCTTCGGCGAAGTTGAAGCGATTGCTGGTGAAATCGGCCGTCCAGGCGCCGTTGGCGGCGATCGTGAAGGTGAGGCCGCCCGCCGACAGGACATTGTCGCCCGTTCCGCCGCCGGCCGTGCCGTCGGTGACCTGGGCGGGATCGAAGGTGACGGTCGTCTGGGTCATGGGTGTCCTGGAAATCCGTGGTTCGACAGCGAACGGGGCGCAGCGAAGGAGCTAGCGCCGGTCGGGCCGGCGCCGAGGGGCGCCGGCGCGGGGTCCGGCGCCGGGCGCGGCCAAACGCACTGCCCTCGCCCCGGTACGGGGGGCGTTTGAAATCACTTGTGTCATCACTTCCCCTGCCGGCTGCGCGACCGGCTGCTGTGCGCCCGGGCGTTTCGGAAAATCCGCCGCACGCTACGGGCGAATCCTACCGCCTTCCGCTGCACTTTCAATGCGACAGATGCAGCGCCGACCGGCACGACGGCGCGACACCATGTCCCTGCGGCGGCCGGGGACATTCCGGTGTCGTTCGCCTATCCTCGCGGCAAGGCGCGTCGATGCCGGGCTCCGGTGTCGCGGAGGAAAGGATGCGTAGGCCATTTTCGCGTTTCGTCAGCCGCGACCAGGAGCGGGACGCGCCGCCGGGCCCGGCCACCGGCGGTCCGGTGCATCTGGCGCTCGGTTCCGATCCGCTCATCACCATCGCCCCGGCGCAGGACACCGACGAAAACAACCCCAGCCAGTTGCCCGGCAATCCCGTCTTCACCATCGGCCTGTCGGAAGCCTCCACCGAGACCGTGACGGTCAAATACCGCATCCTGCTCGCCGGCACGGCGGTCGGGTCCGATCTCGGCAACTTCTCCAATTTCCCGTCCAACGAGACGATCACCTTCACGCCGGGCCAGACCTCGAAGACGATTACGATCGGCATCGCCGCCGATGCGTTCGACGAGCGCGACGAGCATTTCGTCATCGAGCTCTTCAATCCCGTCAACGGACATTTCGAGGCCTTCTACCCCACCATCCGCGCCTCCGCCGTCATCTGGGACGACGAGCCGCCGGCCGACAACAGCCTCGCCTATTTCGTCTCCGATCCCGTCATCGTCGAGGGCGACGCAGGCCAGCACCTCGCCCAGTTCGAGATCCGCCTGTCGAAGCCGCCGGGGCCGGCGGGGCTCGCCTTCAACTACACCACGCGCGACGGCTCGGCGACCGCGGGGACCGACTATGTCGCGCAGAGCGGCACGGTCACCTTCACCGCCGGCCAGGAATTCGCAACGGTCAGCATCAATGTCATCGGCGACGCCGTGCGGGAGCACAGCGAGAGCTTCTTCCTCGCCGTCACGCCCGCCACCGCCGTCGACATCGGCACCGACGGCGCGACCGGCGAAGCGCAGATCCTCGACGACGACGCAGCCTCCGGGCCCGTCATCTCGCTCATCCGCGCCCCCACGATCCAGGAGGACCAGGTTCTCGACGGGCAGGCGTTCCAGATCACCCTCTCCGAAGCCTCGGCGACGCCCATCACCGTCTCCTACCGCGTGCTCCTCGCCGGCACGGCGGTGGAGACCGATCTCAGCGGCTCCGGCTTCGACAACACCAGCGGCGGCGTCAACAACACCAAGACGGTGACCTTCGCAGCCGGCGAAACGTCGAAGACGATCATCATCAACCGCATCGAGGGCGACAATGTTTCGCCGGTCGACGAGATCGACCGCCACGTCACGATGGAGCTCTACAACCCGTTGGGCGCCAGCTTCGCGGGCGGCGTGACGGTGCTGACCGCCAGCGCCGTCATCCAGGACAATGACGGGCCGGGGCCGAACCTTGCCTTCTTCGTCAGCGATCCCATCGTCACCGAAGGCGATTCCGGAACGACGACCGCGCTCTTCGAGATCCGTCTCTCTCGCCCGGCGACGTCCGAGATGGTTTTCGCCTGGACCACCGCGACCGGCACCGCAACGGCGGGCTCGGACTTCATCTCGGCCAACAACACCGTCACCTTCGTCCCCGGCCAGGAGGTCGCGTTCGTCCAGGTCACGGTCAACGGCGACACGACGCCCGAGCAGGCCGAGAGCTTCCGCCTCATCGTCACGCCGCCCGCCGGCTCCGGCCTCTCCACGATCGACGCGGTCGCCGAGGCGACGATCCTCGCCGACGATTACATCCTGCCCTCCGTCACCCTGCTCGCGGTCCCCGGCACGGACGAGCTGCGCGGTTCGGTGCGCTGGACCGTCACGCTTTCGGAAGCCTCCGCGACGCCGGTGACCATCGCCTACCGCACGCTGTTCGACGGCACGGCGCGGGACGACGATCTCGCCGGCGGCAGCAACCCCTATGACGGCACGCTCACCTTCGCGGCCGGCGAAACGTCGAAGACCATCACGATCCGCAGCGCCTCCGGCGACACCGACGAGCACGACGAGAAGCTGACGCTGGAGCTCTACAACCCGAACGGCGCGGAGTTCGGCAGCGGCGCGCCCCTGCTGCGCTCGGCCGGCGTGATCCTCGACACCGCCCTGACCGTCTCCAACCCCGCGATCTTCGTCAGCGACCCCGTCCTCCTCGAAGGCGATGCCGGCACGCGTTTCGCGGTCTTCGAGGTCCGCCTTTCGCGCCCTGTCGACACCCAGACCGTCATCGCCTACGCGACCGCCGACGGCTCGGCGGTCGCCGGCAGCGACTATATCGCGGCGGGCGGCAACATCGTGTTCGCCCCCGGCCAGGACGCCGCGACCGTCACCGTCCAGGTGATGGGCGACACGGCCAGCGAGACGAGCGAAAGCTTCTCGCTCTTCGTCACGCCGCCGGGCGGCTTCGGCTATTCGTTGCTCGAAGCGGCGGGCGAAGCGACGCTGATCGACGACGACAGCGTGCCGCCGACGCTCACCATCACGCCGATCGCCTCGCTGTCGGAGAATTTCGGCACGATGCGCTTCACCGTCACGCTCTCGAAGCCGGCGGCGACGGCCGTGACCGTGCAATACGCCACCACCTATGGCACTGCCACGGCGGGCGACATTGCGACCGCCCTCAGCGGCACCATCACCATCCCGGCCGGCCAGAACTCGGCGCATTTCCAGCTCAGCTACGACGACGACCCTTCGGCCGAGTTCGACGAGACGCTGTTCGTCACCTTCTCCAACCCCGCCAACGCCGTCTTTGCCGGGGGCGCCGCGAATTTCGTCGCGACCGGCATCGTCCGCGACAATGACGGCCCGCAGATCGATGCGGTGCTTCTGGCGCCTGCCCCCATCACGGTGAAGGAAACCGTCGGCGCCTTCACGCCGGTCGAGATCGTCCTCCGCCTCTCGCGACCGTCCGAGAGCGCGCTGACCTTCGCCGTCGGCGCGGCCGGCACGGCGATTGCGGGCAGCGACTACACGCTCGTCGACGCCACGCTCGCCTTCGCCCCCGGCCAGACCACGGCGAGCGTCACGCTCAACATCCGCTCCGACGTGATCAACGAGGTCACGGAAAACCTCACCCTCAGCTTCACGCCCTCGGGCGGCACGGCGATCGACGCGCCGCTCCCGGCCGTCACCGTCACCATCGAAGACGGCCCCGGCACATCAGGTGACGACATCATCCAAGGCTCGCCCGCCGTCGACGGCATTGCCGGCTTCGGCGGCAACGATGCCATCACCGGCCTCGGCGGCGCCGACACGCTGATGGGCGACGCCGGCAACGACACGCTCGACGGCGGCGGCGGGGTGGATACGCTGATCGGCGGCGCCGGCAACGATACCTATGTGAACCCGGCCGGCGACACGATCACCGAAGCGGCGGGCGGCGCAGGCGGCACCGATACGGTGCAGAGCGACGCGACGATCACGCTCGCCGCCAATGTCGAGCGCCTGTTCCTCACCGGCACCGCGGCGGCGAACGGCACGGGCAACGCGCTCGCCAACCAGATCAACGGCAACACCGCCAACAATGTCCTCGCCGGCCTCGGCGGCAACGACACGCTGGCGGGCGCGGCCGGCGGCGACACGCTGAACGGCGGGCTCGGCGCCGACGTGCTGACGGGAGGAACGCAACGCGACAAGCTGGTCCCGGGCAACGACAGCGATGCCGACCGCCTCGTCTTCGCGATCCTCAACGATTCCACCGGCGTCACACGCGACGTCATTGCCGGGCTCGATCTCAACGGCGAGGACCGGATCGACCTGCCGGCGATCCCGGTGGCCATCGCGGCGGCCGTGAACGGCGGCGCGCTCAACACCGCCACCTTCAACGCCGACCTGGCCGCCGCCCTGCCCGCCGCCGCGCTGCCGGCGGGGCGCGCCGTGCTGTTCAATCCGACGAGCGGCAACCAGGACCTCGCCAATACCGTCTATCTGGTGGTCGATGCCAACGGCGTCGCCGGCTACCAGGCCAACCAGGACTGGGTCTTCCAGCTCGAAAATCCGACGGGCACGCTGACCGTCGACGATTTCGTCTAGAGCATTTTCATGTCGGTGAGAGTCGGAGAGGGATTCCCCTGGTGTTGGGGTGTTGATTCACTGTCGTGGGGATGGTGGGAGTGAATCGGGATGGGCAAGCCGTTGGGAGTTGATCTTCGGCGCCGTGTTGTGGCGGCGATTGAAGGGGGGCTTTCGACGCGGGAGGCGGCGGAGCGTTTTTCGGTGAGCAAGGCTGCGGCCGGGGCG
>JADZAI010000001.1 GCA_020852655.1 Alphaproteobacteria bacterium | reverse complement strand
TGTCCTGCTTGTCGATCGACAGCGCGAAGACCTCGCAGCCCAGGGCTTTCAGGGCGCGGATCTGGTGGCGGCTGTAGGTGGCGATGCCGCCCACGCCTTCGATGTCGAAGCCGGCGTAGAAGATCTTCATCGTTCGGGCTGCCTGGGGCGACGAGACGACAGAACGGCCCGCTCGGGTCGCGCATTCCCGGTGACTCCTGGCCCGGTGACTCCTGGCCCGGTGACTCCTGGCCCGGTGCCTCCTGGCCCGGTGACGCCCGCACCGCGTCGCATCGCTGTCCGATCCCCGGTCATTTCGTCGCCACCGCCAGCAGGCATTGGCTGAAGACGGCATTGCGTCCGCTCTCGCCGGTCTCGATGGCGAGAATGAGGCGCATCGCGGCACGCACGACCGGCCAGAGCAGGGCGCGGATGCGGCTCTTCAGCCCGTGCACGGCCGGCGTGTCCTCGAAACACGCCACCCGCGTGAAGTCGCAGGCCAACAGCAGCTGCCCGATCGATGCCTGGGTGAAGGCGTCGTTGGCGAGCATGTCCCAGTACCGCATGCGGCCGGAGAAGATCGCCTCGGCATTGGGCAGATGAAGGATGAAACGCCCGCCGGGTTTGAGCGCGCGGAACACCGCGTCGGCGATCGCCATCTGCTCGTTCTTGTCGAAGTAGTGGAACAGGTCGAACAGGATGATCGAGTCGAGGCTGTCCGGCGCGAGCTCGTTCAGCGCCGTGCGCAAGTCGCCGTGGCGGATGCCGGGTATGCCGAGGTCCTTGGCGGCGGCGACCTGTTCGGGGCTGGCATCGACGCCTGTGACATTCGTATAGCCCAGGTTGCGCGCGGCCCAGACGATCGCGCCGTGGCCGCAGCCGAGGTCGAGGACGGTGGCGTCGCGCGCCGGCGGGAAGTGCCGGACGACGAGCCGCTCGAGATAGGCACGCCGCCGCGCCAGGCCGTCGCGCGCGCCCGACACCGAAGTGTGGGTGCTGACGTAGCGGGCGAGCAGTCGCGCGCGATAGTCGGTGGGTTTCGGGCTGTCCATGGGGAGCGGGTACGAAGGGCGGGGAGGTATAGCAGCGAGGCCGAAGCGAGCAAGGCCCGGGACGTCGCGGCGCTCAGGCGCCGGCGCGGCCGGCTTCATAGACCTGCAGATGGGTCCAGGCGATGCGCCGGATGGGCGTCTCGACGCCGAGCCTGGCGGCACGGCGCACGATGTCGCCGAGGACATGGGCGCCCTCGGTGGGTCCGCCGCGCTCGATGTCGCGCATCATCGACGCCGCGAAACTTGAACCGGGCTCGGTCAGGCTCTTCTCGATCGAACGCAGGACGCCGGTGGGCGTCGGATGACCGCTCGCGGCGGCGACGGCGGCCGCCTCGGCGATGCATCGATGCATCAGATCGGCGCCGTCCTCGGTCGCGACGATCCGGCCGACCGGTCCACGCAGGAGACAAGTCAGGGCCGCCAGCGGCGCCAGCCGGACCCATTTGTCCCACAGCACCTGCAGCGGATCGTCGACGAGATTTCCCTCGGCGGCGGACTTGGCGAAGGCGGCGCTCAACGCGTGCAGGCTCTCCGGATGCTTGCCGCCGCGTGCGCCGTAGTCGAGGCGGTGGACGGCGTTGAGATGCCTGACGACGCCCTCGGCGGTCAGCGTCGCGGCGATGTAGGCGATGCCGCCGAGGACTCGCTCGGCGCCGAACCGCGCATCGAGCACGTCCATATGCGCGAGACCGTTGAGCAACGGCAGCACATGCGTGCGCGGACCGACCGCCGGGGCGATCGCTTCGATGGCGGCATCAAGGTCGTAGGCCTTGGCGGACAGCAGGATCAGGCTCCAATCCTCGTCGCGCGCCAGCGTCGCGGTCGTGACCGGAGTCGTGAAACCGCCCTTCGGACTCTCGATCATCAGGCCGGTCCTGCGCAGCTGCTCCGCGCGTGGTGGCCGCACGAGGAACGTCACATCCGCGCCGGCCTGTACGAGGCGGCCGCCGAAATAGCCGCCCACGCCGCCTGCACCGAGAATCAGCAACCGCATCGATCCGCCCCGTCAGAACTCCAGGCGGGGAATCCTATCACGCGATGCCGTGTCCGGCGGACGCGCTGATCGGCATGTTGAGGCGCGCGATCTGATCCTTGAGTTGCAGTTTGCGACGTGTGAGATCGCGAACGATCGAGTAGTCGGGGCGCGGCCGGGAGAGCTCGCCGTCGATTTCCGCCTGCAGCGCCGCATGATCGCGGCAGCGTTGGATGAGGTAGTCGCCGGATGCGGCCTTGGTCGCCATCGACGCCTCCACCGGCTGTGGCCGGCCGGGGAACGACCCTGCCGTCGCAAAACGCCTGCGCGCAAGCCGTCGCCTTCGGGAAGTGGTTGGGCCACGCCTTCGCCGGAGGGGGGAGGCGAAGGCGTGGCCCGCGGATCGTTCGACGGTTGGAGTTCGGCCCTGAAGCGGTGCGGCACGTCCGGGGAGGGGGGATCCAGCGTGACCGCAGGCCAAGTCGACGACGACCCGTTCGCGTTGTAGCGCGGTCGGCACGAATCGATCGACCCATGCCGACTCGGCACCTATAGGAACGAGAGTCACAATCT